>CAZRCI010000001.1:0-25800 GCA_964598535.1 uncultured Planctomycetaceae bacterium
CGCAAATCGGCACGTTCGGCACGCTGGCCGCGCGGGCGGCGATTCGCGACGTCGGCCGCGCGCTCGGGATGCCGATCTTCCGCGTCGACCAGGTCGTGGCGATGGTACCCGAAGAGCTGCACATCACGCTCAACAAGGCGCTCGAGGAAAGCGCCGATCTGAAAAAAGCCTACGAGAGCGACCCGGAAGTGCGTGAGCTGCTGGATCTTGCGCGCAAGATCGAAGGTCTCGCACGCAACGTGGGCACGCACGCCGCGGCGGTGGTGATCGCCGACAAACCGCTCGACGAATACGTTCCGCTGGGTCGGGTGGCGGGCAAGGAAGAAATCATCACCCAGTGGGCAATGGGCGATGTCGAGGCGGCCGGCCTGTTGAAGATGGACTTTCTCGGCCTGCGCAATCTGACGATCCTCTCCAAGGCCGTCGATCTCATCGAACAAACGACGGGCAAACGGGTCGACCCCTACAAGTTTCCGCTCGAGGACAAGGAAACCTTCGCCCTGCTGTGCCGCGGCGAGACCAAGGGTATCTTCCAGCTCGAAAGCGGCGGCATTCGCGACCTGCTGCAAAAGATGAAGCCCGACCACTTCCGCGACATCATCGCCACCAACGCGCTGTATCGTCCCGGGCCGCTCGAAGGCGGCATGGTCGACGACTACGTGCAAGTGAAGCACGGCCGCAAAGAGGCCGTCTATCCACACCCCGTCATGAAAGATGTCCTGGAAGAGACCCACGGCGTGATGGTCTACCAGGAGCAGGTGATGCGGATCCTCAACCGCCTGGGCGGCATCGCGCTGCCCAACGCGTATACCTGCATCAAGGCGATCAGCAAGAAGAAGCTGCCGCTCATCGCCAAGTACAAAGAAGAGTTCATCGACGGCGCGCACGCCAAGGGCCTGGCCAAAAACGCCGCGGCCGAACTGTTCGAGATGATCGAAAAATTCGCCGGCTACGGCTTCAACAAGAGCCACTCCACGGCCTATGCTCTGATCGCCTACATGACGGCCTATCTCAAGGCCCATTACTCGGTCGAGTTCATGGCCGCGCTCCTTTCGGGCGACCTGGACGGCCGCAACTTCAAGAAGAAAGACTCGCTCGTCGAGCATCTCGAAGATTGCCGGCGGATGAACATCGAGGCGCTCGCTCCGGACGTGAATCGTTCGCACGCCGACTTCGCCGTGGCCGACGGCAAGATCATCATCGGCCTGAACTGCATCAAAGGCTGCGGCGAAGTGGCCATGAAGTCGCTGGTCGCCGCGCGTGAAGAGGGTGGCCCCTTCCGCGATCTGTTCGATTTCTGCGAACGCGTCGACCCAAGCATGATCAACAAGTCGACGATCGAAACCCTGATCAAGGCCGGTGCGTTCGATTCGCTCGGCGCGCGCCGCGCGCAACTCATGGCCGTGCTCGAACGGGCCATCCAGTCGGGCGCTTCGAAGCACGCCGATCGCAAGAGCGGGCAGAAGGGCCTCTTCGACGAGATCGAAGAAGAATCCGGACCGGCCGCGCCGGTCGCGCTGCCGGATATTCCCGAGTGGGAAGATCGCGAGCGGCTCGCCGCCGAGAAAGAAGTGCTGGGCTTTTACCTTTCCAGCCACCCGCTGGCCGAGCATGAGAAAACGCTCGCCACGTTCTGCACCCACACGACGACCGACATCGCGGCGCTCCCGCATCGCTCTGAAGTGATCCTCGGCGGCATGCTCTCCTCGCTCAAGTTCTCGCAAACCAAGAACCCGCGTCCCGGAAGCACGCATACCAAGTACGTGATGTTCGACCTGGAGGACATGCACGGCGCGCTGCGCTGCATCCTCTGGCCCGAGGAATTCGCCGTCCACGGCCAACTGGCCGAGGCCGACGCCATCCTGGTCGTGCGCGGCGTGGTCGATCGCCGGCCAGGTAGCGAAGAGGCGAACCTCGTCGTCAACGAGCTGATCCCGCTCGACGACCTGCAATCGCGCTTCACCAAAGGCATGATGGTCCGGGTCTTCGAGTCGCAGCACGGCGAGCAAACGCTGCCCGAGCTGTTCGAAATCCTGCGCGGATATCCCGGCGGTTGCGAGTTGCAGCTCGTGCTCTGCCTGGCCGACGGCGCCCGGGTGTTCATGAAGAGCGACAAGGTTCGCGTCGAGCTCAACGCCGAGATGCGTTCGCGCCTCGACGGCCTGCTGGGCCCGGGCAACGTGAAACTCATCGCGGCACCGCCCACTCCCGCGCGAGCCCCCCAAAACGGTCGCGGCAACTTCAACCGCGACCGGCAAATGGCCCGGACCTGAGCGCGGCGTTAAATCGCTACCACGCCACCCCTCAAATTCCCGGCGTTTCCTGCGGTTTATGCGGGTAATCCGGCGGGAAACGGGGGACATGCGACTGGTAAGTTTAGTTGCTTTACCCAAATTACCCAATTAAGATCAATGGGGGTGCAGGGACGCCTCCCAACGCTACTAACTACAGCGCTTCCACTCCGCGCTGCCTATCGGGCAATGCCGACGGAGTGGAAGCGCCTTCGGAACACACACGTCTGTCGCCTTCGGGAGAGTGCGAAACATGCGGCTTCGTTTTGCCTTTTGTTTGTTGATGAGCCTTGTCACGTTCGCGCTCAGCAGTCCGCGAGCTCTGGCTCAGAACGACAATAACATCCCGCCGTTTACCAGCGGCGCAAACGGTGTCATCATCGATGCCGACGGCGTACTGCGTTTGCAAAACTTTCCAGACCCGGGCGGAAAAATCGTCAAGCAGCGCATTGCCCAGGCCCGCGCTTCGCTGAATCCTGACGTGGCCAAGACCAGCGCTCTGCGCAAGGTCTCGCTGAATCGCCTCGAAGCGGTCATCCAAGACAAACTCGCCAAGAACCAGCCGCTCACCGAAGAGATGCAGTTCCTCGCCGGACTGACTCGCGTCCGCTACGTCTTCTATTACCCCGAGACCAAGGACATCGTCATTGCGGGTCCGGCCGAAGGCTGGGTGCTCAACACCGCCAACCATGTGCTGGGCATCGACTCGGGGCGCCCCGTGCTGCAACTGCAAGATCTGATCGTCGCCCTGCGGGCCTTTCCGCCGGCCAGCCGCAAATCGACCGTCATCTCGGTTTCGATCGATCCCACGGCCGAAGGCTTGCAAAAAATGCAGGACTTCTTGAACAACATCGGCTCGCGGGCTACGCCGAACGATACGGAAATGATCGTCAACGGTCTGCGCACGAACCTCGGCATGCAAAACGTCCGCGTCGGCGGCGTTCGCCCGAACACGCACTTTGCCCAGGTGCTGCTGGAGTGCGATTACCGCATGAAGCTGATCGGCCTGGGCATGGAAGTGCCGCCCGTGAAGATCGCCAACTACGTCGATCGCGCGACGGCCAGCGCCAGCAACTCGCTCGAGCGTTGGTACTTCATTCCCGATTACAACTCGGCCCGCGTGGCCGCCGATAGCAAGGGGTTGGAGCTGGTCGGCGATACCGTGAAGCTGGTATCCGAAAACCAGGTGGTCGGCAACGACGGCAGCCGCAAGGTCACCGGCGGCAAGAACAAGGCCAGCGAGCTGTTCACCACGGCCTTCACGGCCAAGTTCGCCCAGCTCGGCCAGAAGCTGCCCGTATTCGCCGAGATGCGAAACATGATCGACCTGTCGATCGCGGCGGCCTTCATCAACCAGGAAGACTTCTACTCCCAAAGCGGCTGGACGGCCGACTTGTTCCACGATGAGAACCGGCTAGCGGTCGAAACCTACAACACGCCGCAGCATGTAGAGACCGTCTGCACCGCGGTATGGAAGGGCAATCGACTGTTTACGCCCGTCGGCGGCGGCGTCACGATTCAGCCTCGCCAGGCTCTCACGGCCGACAACGCGCTCGCCGACGAAGACGGCAAGATCACCGAGCTCCGCGACAGCATCGACCTGAAAGACCTCGCCGCCGACCGCTGGTGGTGGGACTAGCAGGCTCGTTGCTCGGCGGCTTTAGCAGCCCGTTGAAAAACTTAACGGGCTGCTACATCGCTAGGATGCGATGACAAAATTGCGACTTAAGTCGTTATTTTGCGAGCCGTGCGAAGCTTTGCTTCGCACTTGGCGAGGTTGAAAAAAGCCACGATGGCATTTTTCAACGGCTGTTAGGTGATGGGCCGCCTACGTCGCTCGCTTCACGAGCACGACGCGCACATCGCACACGTTCGTGTGCGTGGGGCCGGTTTTGATCAATCCGCCAAGCGGCTCGAAGAAGCGATAAGCGTCGTTTCGCCGCAGAAACGAGCCTGGGTCGAGCCCGCGCTCGCGCGCCGCCTGCATCAGCCGCTCATCTGCAACCGCGCCGGCCGCGTCCGTGGGACCATCCTCGCCATCGGTGCCGCCCGAGAGAATCGCCAGCGTGCGCCGCGGCTCCAACCAGAGCCGCTCGACGGCCGCCAGCACAAGCTGCTGGTTGCGCCCGCCGCGGCCGCGCTGGGCCGCGTCTACCAACGTTACCGTCGGCTCGCCGCCGCTGATGAAGCACGTCTCGCGCTCGTCCTCGTGCATGGCGATCGCGCGTTCGGCGAGCTGGACGCCGATCGGCTCGGCCGCTCCTTCCGAGGCCGCAGCCGACTCGCTTTCGACAACGTAGCCCAGGCCACGAGCGGCTTCGGCCGCGGCGGCAACCGCCGTCGCATTGTTGCCGATGATGTGATTCGACACCCGGCACCGCGGTGCGTCCAACCGCTCCTCATCCCGGGCACTCAACGCCGTGAAGACGCGTTCAGAAATACCGGCCTCGCGCGCGCCGTACCGCTCCAAGATGCGTCGTGCGTCCGCCGGCCGCGTCGTGTCCTGAACCGTCGGCCCCGAGGCGATGACATCGAGCGGATCGCCGAGCACATCCGAGATGATCAGCGTCACCAGCCGGCCGGCGCGACAGGCCCTGGCCAGCCCGCCCCCTTTGATCCGGCTGAGCTGTTTACGCACCGTGTTCAGATCGTCGATCGGCGCGCCCGCGGCGCTCAAGAACCTGGTAACGGCAAGTTTATCTTCGAGCGTGATACCCTCGACAGTCAACGGCAACAGCGCGCTGCCGCCGCCCGAGATGAGGGCGATCACCAGGTCGTTCTCCGTGGCGCCGCAAATCAGTTCCAGGATTTTTCGCGCGCCGGCTTCCCCTTCGGTCGTCGGCTCGTTGGCGCCGGCGGGCCGGGCCGGGTGCAAATGGATGAACGTGCGCCGCTGGACGCAATCGGCCGGCACGTTGACCCAGCCGGTCAAGCCGGCGCGGCGGGCGAGCGCGGGCCCCAAGGCTTCTTCAATGCCCGCCGCCATCCCGGCGCCAGCCTTGCCCGCGCCGACGACGATGATTCGACTACCGGCGACCAGCGGAATCGCTTCTCCGGCAATATGCAGCGCGTTCTCCGCCACGCGCACGTGCTCGCGCACCAGGAGATCCGAGCGCACCGCCTGGACGGCAGCCTGCCAGATGGAAAGGGCGTCGGAACGGAGTTGGCTAGCCGAGAGGTCGATCATGGAATGGTTCAAGATACCGTGAATTCCGAAAATTCACGACTACCATAACGCTCCCGGTCGGGCCGCGGCATGTGGTAGGCTATAAAAATCCGTTGTGCAGTCGGACAATCCAGGACTCGTACCCAAACATGATTCGTTATCCGCTGACAATCTTTTTGAGCGCCTTCCTGCTGTTTCAAGTGCAACCGCTGGTGGGCAAAATGATTCTGCCGTGGTTCGGTGGCAGTCCGGCCGTGTGGACTGCCTGCATGCTGTTCTTCCAGGTGCTCCTCCTGGGCGGCTACGCCTATGCCCACGCGGTTAGCACGCGGTTGCCAGCCAAAGCACTGGCTGGCCTTCATGGCGGCCTGCTGCTGTTGTCGCTGGTGTTCCTGCCCATCGCGCCCTCGGTTGCCTGGAAGCCCGAGGGAAGCTCGCTGCCGGTCCTGCGGATTGTCGGGCTCCTGACCTTTACGGTAGGGCTTCCGTATTTTCTGTTGTCGACCACCGGTCCGCTGCTGCAAGAAAGCTTTCGCCGCGAGACCGGCCGCACGCCGTATCGACTTTACTCGCTGTCGAACGCCGGCTCGCTGCTCGCACTGTTGAGCTATCCCTTCGTCTTCGAACCGCAATTCACGCTGCGCGTACAAACGCTGGCCTGGTCGGCAAGCTACGCGGGCTTTGTTCTGCTGTGCTTATGGTCGGCGTTTGAATTTAGCCGCCTGTGGCGCGCCGAACCGCAAACCAAAACCGCACCAGCGATCGCGACGGCGCCGCGTCCCGGATTCCAAACCATCCTGCTGTGGCTCGCGCTGGCCGCTTGCGGCTCGGTGATGCTGTTGGCCACGACCAACCAGTTGTGCATGGAAGTGACCTCCGTGCCGTTCCTGTGGGTGGTGCCCTTGTCGCTGTATCTGCTGACGTTCATCATCTGCTTCGACCATGAACGGTGGTATCCGCGCCGCGCGATGGTCGTGCTGTTGGCCGTCGCGGTGCTCGCCGGATGCTATGGCCTGTTCCAGGGACATCATATCGCCGTGTGGCAACAGCTCGCGGCCTACTGCGGCGCGATGTTCATCTGCTGCATGGTCTGCCACGGAGAGCTTGCGCATTCAAAACCGGCGCCCGAATATGCGACGCTGTTCTACCTCATGGTGTCGGCTGGCGGTGCGATGGGCGGCATCTTCGTGGCCCTCGTGGCGCCATTGATTTTCACTGGCTATTGGGAATATCCGCTCGCGCTCATCGCCACGATCGTCCTGGCATTCATCGCCGGCCAGCTCGACCAGGTGGGGCGAATCGAGCTGCCGCGGCCGGTGTGGATCGTCGGCGGAGTCGTGGTCGTCGCGCTCTCCCTGGCCATCGGCGTGGTGCTGGCCCGCGAGGGAGTTTCTCTCCAAGCGACACTCGAATCGACGCGCAACTTCTATGGCATCTTGCGCGTCACTCGCGAAGGCAATGTACTAGACGACAACGGCGAGTACCACGAACTGATTCACGGCACGATCCAGCACGGCTTCCAGTATCTCGAAGAAGATCGGCGCGGCCTGCCCACCAGCTACTATGGCCGCGACAGCGGCGTCGGACTGGCCATCGAACGGCATCCGCGCCGCCGCGCCGAGGACGCCAACGACCGCACGCTGCGCATCGGCGTCGTCGGCCTCGGCACCGGAACGCTGGCCACCTACGGACTGCCCGGCGACGTGATCCAGTTCTTCGAGATCAATCCCGAGGTCGTGCGGCTCTCCGACGAGTACTTCACCTTTCGCAAGGACTCGCTCGCCAAGATCGAAATCATCATGGGCGACGCGCGGCTCAACCTCGAGCGGCAGCGGGACGACAACGATCCGCTCAAGTACGACGTGCTGGCCATCGATGCTTTTTCGAGCGATTCGATCCCCATGCACTTGCTTACCGAGGAGGCCGTGCGGCTATACCTGGATCGGCTCAAGCCCGACGGCATCCTGTGCATTCACATTTCGAACCGCTTTCTCGATTTGGACAGCGTGTGCCTCGCCATTGCCCAACAACTCGCCTGGCCAGCCGTGCTGATCGATTCCGACAGTATCGCCAGCCAGGGCACGAATAAAGCGACCTGGGTACTGCTGACCAAGAACGAAGCCTTTCTCCAGGACGAAGCCGTCCGCGAAGCCATCGACACCAAATGGCCCGGCGATCGTACGCCGGTTCTATGGACCGACGACTACGGCAGCCTGTGGCAGGTGCTCGCCAAATAATTGCTTGATCGAGAGCGTTCCTCGAACCGGGGGAACGGCATTCGACGCGAGCGCCGTGCCTCGTCTCTTTGGGGAGGTGCGGCGAACCCTGCTAGCGTTGCGCCTGCTGCCAGCCGGGCGGCCTGCGATGAACGATCTGCACGGTCACGTCATCGATCGCCACCTGCCCCACACCCGAAAGCGCAAACGTAAGCACGAACGGCGCTCGCTGCGTCGCGGCCCGATAGAGCGCGATCTTGCGCCATCCTTGGGTCTGCGTGATCCGCGTCGCCAACGGCTCGCCGCTGTGCGAATCGAGCACCACAAGGCCGTCGCTGCTCGCTTGGATCGGCGCATCGATGCGAATCCAGGCCTCGATCTGCAGCAGATCGCCCGCCTCGACATCGACCGGCGCGGAAGTAATCCACAGCGGCGGAGTTTCGACGGCACCCGGCGCGTTGTTGTCCGTCGTCGTGGCCTGCAACAACAGCCCTGCCGCGCCCGTGTGTGCCGCCGCCGGGCTCAAGTCGACACTGGTGCGAATGCCCGCCTGTGGATGTTGGAAGTGTTTCCAACCGGCGGCGAGCATCGCGGCCAGATTCTCGCAGCCTCCTTCGGCCAATCGATTGGGTGAACGCTCGGCCGCGGAAATTTGCTGCACGAACGCCTCGCGCACCGCCAAGGTCGAGAACGAGACCATCAGCGGATCGGCCAGCTCATCCACGCCGCTTGTGGCCTGATCCCATGCCACGCGTTCCACCTGACGCAAAACCTCCATCGCATGTCGCGCAGCGCCATACGCCCGCGGCATATCGCTCGCAGCCAGGCTCTCGGCCTGCCGCAAATCGGCCTCCACGGTCGCCCGGGTCTCCTGCGGAATCCGGGCGCTCGCCGCCGGACTGATACGCGCTAAGCCATCGTTCACCCGCGCGTGTTCAAACGCCGCCAATTCGCGCATGAGTTGCACGGCGCGTTGCTGTACGCGGGCAACACGCGCCCGAAGCGTGCGAATGATCAACGGATCGTGGGTAAACACGACCACCGAATCGCGCGAGTTGCCGTCCAGTACCACGGCCATGCCACCGGCGACCCGCGTACTGCGAAGGACGCGTAAGCCCGTGGGCGACAGTTCATAGGCGTCATCGCCTTCGGGCACCCCCGGAACCGTGAACGCGATCATTGCGCCGGCCTGCGTGCCCGTGACGAACTGTCCGCGCGGCGGTTGAAAGATCGGCAGCAGCAGCCGGCTGTGATCGGTCTCGAGCACGGCGCCGGTGGTATTCGGATTGCTGGTGTTCGCCAGCGGCGCAAAGTTACCCGCGGCCGGCCAGCGATCGATTAACCCTAGCTCGAGATTCAGCAGTTCCAATGCCGCGGCGCGCGTGCGCGTGGCGACATCGTCGGTATCCAGCCGCGAGTACGAGGTGAAGCACAGCCCGCGCGCCCGCGATGCCAAGGCGGCATGCACGTTTGCCCGCAACTGTGCGAACTGCCAGTTCGGCGGGCTGACCTGCGCGCCGGCCACCAGCCGCATCTGCTCGGCGAGCGCCGGCGAAACTTGCGTGGAGATGGTGGCCCACATCGGCGCGCCCGCTCGGGCGAGCTGCGAGCGATCGAGCAGCCAGCGCGTGTACCCGTCGATGCCGCAGGTGGTTCCCAGGATCTCGCGCTGGTCGAGATAGATCTTGAACGGCGGCCGCGTGAAGTTCTGCAAGTCGCTCGTCGGCCCGCAGACGATCGGCCGCGACCGGCTGTCGGCCTTCTGCACCGCGTCGGCCCAGGCGTGCGTCACGTCAAACTCGCGCCCTGTGAGCCGGCTGCCCAAGTCCCACGCCAGCACGGGATCGTACTCGCGGCCGATCTCGCCGGAACGAAGCTGGTCGACCGTGGGCGGCGGGCTCACCAGCCAGAGCCTGAGCCGTGCGGCGTCTGCCAACAACTCGGGCGCGGGCTGCTGCGGCAAGCGCACGCAATTGAAGCCCAGCGATTGCAGCCGCTCGAGCGCTTCGCCGCGATGGTCGATCACGCGCGGAAAGAGCGGTTGCCCGTCGACGCTCAGCCGGCTGCGATACTCGATCTCCGGCATCGAGCCGTACGTGTCGGACGTGGCCGGCAAATAGTGGCTCTCCGAGCCGCCCTTTGGGCCGGCGGCCAGCGTCGGCTGCCGCGACTGATTCGCGGCCACCGCGTCCGGCTCGATCGCGCCGATGATCTCCAAATCATCGAACCAGACATTCGTCGCGCCGGCGCCGGCAAACACGTTGACCAGCACCAGATCGACGTACGCCTCGCGACCGTCCACTTGGGGACCAAACTGCGAGCGCAGCACGCGCACCTGCCACTCGAGCGCGCGCGGCAAGTTCTCCACGCGCAGAAGCTGCCACGAGCCGACCTGGCGATAGTCGCCGCCGCGCAGCAAGGTCGTCAGCGGTTGCCCGGTCTCAGGATGCAGGCTGCGCGGTAGCACCACGCGCAAGGCAATCTGCAAGCCCGGCCGATCGGCCCGCACCCAAAGCCCCGCGGATAACTCGCCAATGACCCGCGCGGGACGGATCGGATAGCTGTAATAAACGGCCGTGCCGCCGCCGCAGTTGATGCTAAGCTGCTCGGATCGGCGTCCCGAGTGCGGGCTCAGTTCCACGCGGCTGTGGGTGGTTACTTGATAACGCACGTCGCCGCCGGCCGCCCGCAAAATCGTCTCGGGCGACTCGAAATCATCGCGCAGCACTCCCTGCGCGTTGACCACGACCGGTACGAGCACCAGGCAGAGACTCGCAATCCGTTGGCAAACGACGACAAAGCGACCGCGACGGCCGGACAATGGGAAAAGCGGGTGGGCCATGACGCCGAAACGCAACATGGGCAGAAACTGGGTGCACCGAACGTAAGTCGGGCTTGTATCAGCCTTTGTGAGTCGACGCCAGATCAACCGTTGTGATTTATCGACGTAGCGGTTCCTGCCGCTGCTAGCGATCACTGGACAGAACCTGTTATACTCAAAGATCTTAGGCGTATTCGAATACCCTCCGTGAGAATTCTGGCATAGCGTCTGCTTTGATGGGCCAGCACTGTTTTGATGACCAGCCTTGTTCCGCCGGCTTCGGCCCCACATCCCTACTGCCAGGACCAACGATGAACCCAGCTACACATCCCGTGAAATCGCAAAGCGACGAACTTCCGGCCGACATCCTGGATCTGGTGGCCGCCCTCGAAAAACTCCCCGCCGAACACCGCGGCCGCATCGAACCGTTGCTCGCCCGGGTGCTCGAAAGCACGAAACGCCGCCGGCGAATCCTCGGCCTGGTGCAAGACGCCCTCTCGCAATTGAGGCTCGACATGAAATACTTGATGTTCGATCTCGAGGCCACGCGGCGCGAGCGAGACGAACTACGGCGCGGCCCCGAGGAGTTCTAAACCCTCGCCGCGTCGTTGCGGCTCTCGCCCCCGTGGAATAGCATGGGGTGGAGCAGTACGAATACCTTCCAAAGGCCGCGGCACGGGCACCGCGGTCCACCCGGGGCAGACGACGGAGAGTGGCTCGTCATGGTCGAGCAGACTGCTGAACAGTTCGCTCAGCGCGTCTTCGACCTGAACCTCGTTGACGATCGTCAACTGGCAGAGGTTTGGAGCGAAGTCGGAACGCGGCAGATTACTGCTGATGAAATGCAGCAGATCCTGCTGCGCCGCGAGTTGCTTACCAACTATCAGACCAAACTGCTCGAACGCGGCGAAACCGTCGGCTACTTCTATGGCGACTACAAAGTCCTGTACCTGATTGGCACCGGAACCTTCGCGCGTGTGTATCGCGCCTGCCACCGCACGACCGGCGAGATCGTGGCCGTTAAAGTCCTCCGCCAGCGTCACTCGGACAACCCCAAGGAATCCGACCGCTTCATCCGCGAAGGCCGCATGGGCGCCACGCTCAAACACCCGAACATCGTCCCGATCATGGAAGTCCACTCCAAAGGGACGACGCACTTCCTCGTGATGAAGTTTGTCGAGGGCCGGAATCTTCGCGAGTTCATCAAGATCCGCAAGAAATTCGAGCCGCTCCAGGCGGCCAAGCTGGTGGCCGATATTGCGGCCGGATTGAGTTATGCCTTCGCCCGAAATATCTGCCACCGCGACCTGAAGATGTCGAACGTCATCGTATCGAGCACCGGCACCGCCATGCTGCTCGACTTCGGCCTCGCCGGCGCGGATAACAAAAACATCACCGACGAATCGCAGCAGAACCCCCGCACGGTCGACTACGCCGGGCTCGAACGCGCGACCGGCGTCCGCAAGGACGATCCCCGTAGCGACATTTATTTCCTCGGGTGCATCTTCTATCACATGCTCTCCGGCGAGCCCCCGCTGTTGGAAACGCGCGACCCGGCCCAGCGGATCAGCCGTTCTCGCTATACCGACGTCGTGCCGATCTTGCAGCACGATTCCACGCTGCCCAAGCCGCTGGTCAACGTGGTCAATCGGGCGATGGAGCTGCGCCCCGAGCAGCGCTACCAGTCGCCCGCCGAGATGCTGGCCGAGCTCAAAGGCGCGATCAACCGCCTCAATAGCTTGGACGCGGCCGGTGGCGGCGATGACGAAAAGAGCACGGGCACCGTCGCGACCGCGCCTCCGCAGCGCACGCTGATGTTCGTCGAATCGAACGTCTCGCTGCAAGACATCCTTCGCGAACGGCTCAAGAGCAACGGCTATCGCGTGCTTGTCACGGCCGATCCCGAGCGCGCGCTCAGCCGCTTCAACGGCGAGACCAAAGCGGCCGACTGCGTGATCTTCAGCACCGGCGAATTGGGCGAGCCCGCCCTCGAAGCCTTCAACCGCTTCGCCGAAGGGGAAGCCACGCGCGAGATTCCGGCCGTGCTGTTGTTGGGCGAAAGCCAGCTCGACTGGAAGCGGCAAGCCAAGCTGGCCGATCATCGCGCCGTGCTCGCCATGCCGATCAAGCTTCGCCAGATGCGCGAGGTGCTGGCCAGGCTCGTGCCGCTCAACGCGGCCACCAAGACCGCCTAGGACCGGCTTGCCAGCGCAACCCGCGCTACTTCTTATCCAGCTCGATGCCCATCCGACGCAACAGCGTCTTCATATCCTCCCAGACGTCTTTCTTCGCCGAGGGATTCCGGAGCAGATACGCCGGATGATACGTACACATCACCGGAATGCCGTTGTAGTCGACGAACTTACCCCGCAGCCGGCCGATCGGCGTCTCGGTTTCCAACAGCGTCTGGGCCGCAATCGTCCCCAGACAACAGATGTACTCGGGCTTGATCAGCGCGAGCTGCCGGTCGAGAAAGCCACGGCAATTCGCCACCTCGTGGGGCAGGGGATTCCGATTCCCCGGCGGACGGCACTTGAGCACGTTCAGAATATAAACGTCCTCGCGCCGCAACGTGCAGGCCTCGATGATCTTCGTCAACAACTGGCCCGCCCGGCCGACGAACGGTTCTCCCTGGGCATCTTCATCTGCCCCGGGCGCTTCTCCCAGGAAGCACAGTCGGGCATGCGGATTCCCCACGCCAAAGACGGTCTGTTTGCGCGTGCAGGCCAGTTCCGTGCAGGCCGTGCAAGCGGCCACTTCGCGGCGAATCGCTTCGAGCGTGTCGGCCAGCGGCGCGTTAACCGCCACCGGCTCGGTCGGACGAAAAACGGCCGGCGCAGCCTTTGCGGACCGCGCGGCGGCTGCCTGCGCGCGTTCGCCCGCGGGTTTTGGCTTTGCGCGGGGAAGCTGCCCAACCCCCGCGCGGCGGAGACTCTCCAGCTTTTGAATCGTGGCGCGGGCGGGTCGATCGGGCTGTCGCGGGGCCATGCGGGTCCATCCTTCCTGAATTGCTGCCGCACCAAGTATACGAATCGTAAAGATTGCAGGATACGCCCCTTGCGCCCGGCGCGGCTCGACGGCACAAAAGCGCGCCAGCGATTGGCCCGGCGGCCCGAATTCAACTATGATTGAAACGCGTCTTCGCGGGGGGCCGCTGGCAGCCGGCCCCGAACTTTTCTCTGCTCCTTCGTTTTTAGGCATTCTGAGCGGCATCCGGTCATGGGCGTTCCACAGGTCGTTATCGTCGGACGCCCCAACGTCGGCAAATCGAGCCTCTTCAACTGGCTCGCTCGCAAACGGCTGGCCATTGTCGACAATGTCGAAGGCGTGACGCGCGATCGGGTGAACTACCTGATGTTCGAACGAGACCGCTACTTCGAGTTGGTCGATACGGGCGGCATCGGCTTCGACGACCCCGACAAGCTCACGAATAAGATCGACGAGCAGATTTCCGCCGCCATTGAATCGGCCGATGTAATCCTGTTCGTGGTGGACACGCGAACCGGGCTCACCCATCCCGATTTAGAAGTGGCCCGCCGGCTGCGTTACGTCGACACGCCCGTCATCTGCGTGGCCAACAAGACCGACGACCATTCGTTCGACACCCAAGCCGATGAGTTTTACAAACTGGGCCGCGGCAAGCTGATTCGTGTCAGCACGTTGCAAAACCGCGGCCGGCAACAGCTTCTGGACATGATCGCCGAACGGCTCCCCAAGCAAATCCCCGGCGAGCTGCCGCCGCCGGCGGTCGACTCGGTGATGAAAGTGGCGATCGTCGGCCGTCGCAACGTGGGCAAGAGCACGCTCGTCAACACGCTGGCCCAGGCCGAGCGGATGATCGTCAGTGAAGTGGCCGGCACCACGCGCGACTCGGTCGACGTGCGGTTCGAGCTTGACGGCAAAACGTTCATCGCCATCGACACGCCGGGCCTCAAGCGCGCCAAGAGCCTCGCCAGCGACGTCGAGTTTTACAGCTCGCATCGTGCCCAGCGGAGTATTCGCCGGGCAGACGTCGTGCTGATGTTTTTCGATCCCACGCAACGCATCGGCAAGGTCGACAAGCAGCTCTGTGAGTACATCTCCGAGAACTACAAGCCCTGCATCTTCGTCGTGAACAAGTGGGATCTCGTGGCCGACACGATGCCCACCGAAAAATGGGTCAGCTACCTGCACGATACCTTCCGCACGATGTGGTATGTGCCGATGGCGTTTGTCACGGGCAAGACCGGCCGCAACGTCAAGGCGCTGCTCAACCATGCCCAGATGCTCTACAAACAGGCTGGCGAGCGGGTAACCACGGCGGCCCTGAACAAAGTGCTGCGGGCCGCCATCGAAGCCAACCCCGCGCCGCTCTACCAGAACCGCCGACCGAAGATCTACTACGCCACGCAGGTCAGCACCGAGCCGCCCACGATCGTGCTCTTCTGCAATGAGCCCAAGGCGTTTAGCGATCCGTATCGCCGCTACCTGCTTGGCGCCCTGCGCGAGCACATGCCTTTCGCCGAAGTGCCCATTAAGCTCTACCTGCGTAAACGCGCGGCCGGCGATCGCCGGGCCGACGTCGATACCGACGAACACGACGCGATCAACTCCAAGCACGAAGAGCACGAGCACGACGGCGAGATCTTCGACGAGCATCACGACGAGCCGAACGCCGCGGATTCGGCCATCGGCTAGCGAGCCGCCCGTCTGGGGGCATTTCGCGGCGGCGCAAGCGTGGACCTCGCCCCGCGACCTGAAAACCGCGCGAACCCGCGAACGAAAACACCCCTCCATTTGCAGCAGCAACGGTCGGCGGAAGGCGGGCTCGCGGTCCGGCGAAATCCCCCTTTCGGATCCGGTGGATGCGAAAAAAACAGGCGGCCCGCGACGTCGCGCAGGCGACCGGGGGTACGGTCCCTTGTGGGGGCTTCTCCGGGGGACTATCATCATCGGTTTAAGTTATTGCCCGATAGACAGTTTCCCTCGATCCGCCGGCCGTCTTGGTCCCCCGAGCGAGCTGGAGAAAATCCCGTTATGCGTCATGTCCTTTCTGCATTAGTCCAAAACGTGCCCGGCGTGCTGGCACACATTTCCGGCATGCTCGCCTCGCGCGGGTACAACATCGACAGCCTGGCCGTCGGCGAGACGGAGAATCCCGACCTTTCGCGGATGACGTTCGTCGTCGTCGGCGATGACACGGTCCTCGAGCAGGTGCGCAAGCAGCTCGAGAAGGTCGTCACCGTGGTCAAGGTGGTCGACGTCAGTGCCCAGGACTACGTCGAGCGCGACTTGATGCTGATCAAGGTGCGTGCGCCGCTGGGTCGTCGCAGCGAGATTCGCGAGCTCGCCGAGATCTTTCGCGGCAGGATCGTCGACGTCGCCGACGAGGAAGTCATCGTCGAAATCTCGGGCCAGGAACGAAAGGTCGAATCGTTCATCGACTTGATGCGCCCGTTCGGCATTGTCGAGCTGGTGCGCACGGGACGCATTGCCATGGTCCGCGGCAAGCGCGGCGGCCTGGAGTCTTCGGCAGTCGCGAAGTAACGGTGTCGAGCGTCACGGCGACTTTGAAACAAACATAGCACCATCCATCTCGCATACGGCGCGCGAAAATCAATCGCGCCCAACGCGGCTAGCCAACTTTGGGAGTTGAACATGACGAAGATGTATTACGAAAAGGATGCCGACCTTTCACTGCTCAAAGGAAAGACGATCGCCATCATCGGCTACGGCTCCCAGGGACACGCACATGCCCAGAACCTGCGCGACAGCGGCTGCAACGTCGTCGTCGGCCAGCGCCCCGGCGGCGCCAACTACGACCTCGCCAAGAGCCACGGCTTTGAGCCGGTCTCGGCCGAAGAAGCGGCCAAGCAAGGCGACCTCGTCAACATCCTGCTTCCCGATGAAGTCCAGGGCGACGTCTATCGCCAATACATCAAGCAGCATCTCAAGCCGGGCAACATCCTCATGTGTTCGCACGGCTTCAACGTCCATTTCGGCCAGGTCGAAGCCCCCGAAGGCGTCGACACCGTCCTCGTCGCTCCCAAGGGCCCGGGCCACCTCGTCCGCAGCGAGTTCGAAAAGGGCGGCGGCGTCCCCTGCCTCATCGCCTTGAACCCGGGGGCCAGCGAAACCTCGCGAGCGCTGGGTCTGGCCTATGCCAAGGGCATCGGCGGCGCCCGGGCAGGCATCATCGAAACTACCTTCGCCGAAGAGACTGAAACCGACCTGTTCGGCGAGCAGGCCGTGCTTTGCGGCGGTGTCAGCGCCCTGGTCAAGGCGGGCTTCGACACCCTCGTCGAGGCCGGCTATCAGCCCGAGATGGCCTACTTCGAGTGCATGCACGAACTGAAGCTGATCGTCGACCTGTTCTACCAGGGCGGTCTGAACTACATGCGGTACAGCGTCTCGAATACGGCCGAATATGGCGACTACACCCGCGGCCCGCGGATCGTCACCGACGAAACCCGCAAGGAAATGAAGCGGATTCTCGAAGAGATCCAAAGCGGCCAGTTCGCTCGCGATTGGATGCTCGAGAACAAGGCCAACGCCCCGTCGTTCAAGGCCACCCGCCGCCGCGAGCGCCAGCACCCGATCGAAGAGGTCGGCCGCAAGCTGCGTCGGCTGATGCCCTGGATCAACTCCAAGGAAGTCTAACAGCCATTGAAGAATTCAACGGGCTGCGACATCGCAGGGATGCGATGGCAAAATAGCGACGCGGGGTCGTTATTTTGCGAGCCGTGCGGAGCTTGGCTCCGCACTTGGCGAGGTTGAAAAATGTCACGATGGCATTTTTCAACGGGCTGCTAAAGCGGTGCCTCGAAGGTGCGTGTGTATATTTCACGGGAAACGGTGACATGACCACGGAAGCTGAATCTCGCCAGTTGTTCGCCGAGCTCAAGGCCGGCGACCGTATCGAGGTCGAGCACGAAGTGAAGATCGGCTCGTCGAAGTCCTGGACCACGCGCACCGTGGGCACCGTGGAGCATACCGAGCGCCGCCGGCAAGGGCTCCACCATCGCCGTAATCGCGACGACAAGGTGTTCGCCGACATGATCATCCTGCGGCGCGACGATGGCGAGCAGACGACCGTCACCATGGACGAATTCACCACGCTCCGCAAACTGAGCTAGCGCGTAACGCATACAGCAATCTTTCCGACCGCCACCACACCAAAACCCAGGGAATTCCCCCTGGGTTTTTTCTTTTCTCCGCGCCGCGCGCCGTATAATTTCGCTATGTCCGACACGCCCCTCACTCACGAGCTGCACACGCGTCACGAACGGTCGTTCCATACGAACCGCTTCGTGTATCCGGTGCTCAGCCGGCGCTCGGGCGGGATCTCGGTCGGTGTGAATCTGAATCCCGACAAGGTCTGTAACTTCGACTGCATCTACTGCCAAGTCGATCGCACCCGGCAGAGCGAGACGCGGTTCGTGGCCCTGGACCAGTTGCTCGCCGAGCTCGAAGCGATGCTGCGGCTGGTTAGCTCTGGCAAGCTGTTCGAATCGCCCGAGTTCGCCGGCACGCCGCCGGCGCTGCGGCGTTTGAACGACATCGCTTTCAGCGGCGACGGCGAGCCGACCACCTACAAGAACTTCGACGAGATCATCGCCCGCTGCGCCGAAATCAAAGCCCGGCTCGGGCTCGACGCCGTCAAGATGGTGCTCATCACCAACGCCAGCATGTTCCACCGCGAGCACGTCGCCCGCGGGCTGGCGATTCTCGATGCCCACAACGGCGAGATCTGGGCCAAGCTCGAAGCCGGCACCGAGGCCTACTTCAAGCTCGTCGATCGCACGCCAATCCCGTTTCGTCAGATACTGGACAACATCGCGGCGGCCGCGCGCGTGCGACCGCTCGTAATTCAATCGCTCTTCATGCGCGTCAACGGAGCCCCGCCCCCCACTGCCGAGCTCGAAGCGTACTGCGAGCGGCTGAATGAGATTCTCGCCGCGAGTGGACGGATCAAGCTCGTGCAGATTTACACCGTGGCGCGCCGCCCGGCCGAGTCGTACGTCCAGCCGCTCTTGGACAACGAAGTCGACGCGATCGTCCGGCTCGTCACCGCGCGCACGGGCCTCGCCGCCGCGCCGTTCTACGGCGCGTCAACCGTTTGACGAAAGCCGTCCGGAGTTTCGCGAAAGAGGAACGCCGCCAACAGGCGTTCCCTCTTGCCGGTTTACGGTTTTGAAAACACGTGATAACCGGGCGTCGCCAGCTCGCACGCGTACAACCCAAACTTGTCGGCTTCGCTCCCCGGCCCGCGCGGCGCGGCCGCGGTAACGTACAGCCTGTGCGCATGCTCGCCAACACCGAACACGCAGTTCGTCGGATCTCCCGGCGTGGGCAGAAAGGCCAGCTGCTCGCCCGTCGGGCCGAACACGTAAATGCCCGCCTCGTCGTCGCTGCCGGCCGTGGCATAAATGTTCCCCTCGCGATCGAGCGTCATCCCATCGATCCCGCGCTTGCGCGGTCCAAAGTCGAATAGCAGCCGTTTGCCCACGAGCGTGCCGTCAGCCGCCATGTCGAACGCCAGCAACGTATGCGCGCCCAGGGGGTCGCTATTGTGATCGGCCACGTACACGGTCTTTTGATCCGGTGCTACAAGAATACCGTTCGGCTTTTCGACCTCGCGCGTGGCGATCGACACCTTGCCGCCCGGATGCACCAGAAACACGCCTTCAAAATCCAAATCTCGCGATTCGCCGCCCACGTACCGTGGATCGGTAAAGTACACGTCGCCCCGTTCGGTGATCGCCAGATCGTTCGGGCTGTTGAATTTCTTTCCCTGATAGCCTTCGGCCAGTGAGCGAACCGTGCCGTTGGGCTCGGTGATCGAGATCCGCCGCTTGCCGCCTGGGCCGGCGCCTTCGCAAGCCACGAGCCGCCCGCGGGGGTCGAACATCAGGCCGTTCGCCTTGCCGCTGGGGTCGCGAAACACGCTGACCGCCTTCGTCGCCGGATCGTATTTCATGATCCGGTTGCCGATGTCCGAGAAGAGCAGGGTACCGTCCGCCGCGGGCGCGGGCCCCTCGGTAAACTCGCCTTCCATCCACAGCGGCACGAGCTTCGTAGCCGGCGGCACGAGGCGCGCCTGGGCTGTCGGTTTGAAGTTCGGATGCGGCTTCTCGCCCGCCCATCCGGACGACAGCCCCCCGCACACAACAATCCCGGCCACGGCCCACGCTAAACTCGATACGATTCGTCCCATGCTGCAATCTCCAAGGAGGTAACGCCGTCCCGTGAACTTTCCGGCGCTCGTCAATTGTGCGCCGCCCGCAGGCCACGGAGCAAGCGCCGCCCGAAAGGCCCGCCGGATGAATCGCCTGAAAACTCCCACAACGGCATGCCTCTGCTAGATGGTTGCGGCAATGGCGCCGGGGGCCTTGCCTGGCCCAGCGGGCCGCGGGCCATCACAACCGCCACAACCCCTCCGGCCCCGACCCATGCCCGCCTGGGCTGGCCGGCAAAGTTTCCGGGAAATTCAACCCCGTGGCGTAAGGTTGAAGCGGTAGTCCCCGGCAAATGCCTCGTTCTCGCACTCCGGGGGGCGTTGCGTTCGCTCAACCATATGCGGTGGTGTCACTCTCGTGGATATTGTCCTGCTTGCCGTCGGTCTTATCGTTGTCGCCGCTTGGACGGCGCCGATCATGATTCGTGGCGGGCTCGTGGCCACGATGCTGCTCCTGCTTCTGGCCGGAAGCTGCTTTGGCCATCCGTTCTTCCACATCGCCACGGGCGCTCTCCCGCTCACCAGCGACCGCATCCTACTCATCCTCCTAGTCGGGCAATACCTGGTCTATCGCCGCTGGGGGCTCACCGACAGCAAGCCGCTGGCCAAAGTCGACCTGCTGCTTGCGGCATTCTTGCTGATGCTGACGCTGAGCACCTTCACGCACGACTTCCGCATCGACCGCTGGTGGCCCCTGGCCATGCTGATCATCTCCTGGCTGATGCCGGCGGCAGTGTACTGGATCGCGCGCGAAACGCGGTTCAAGGAAAACGCCGCGTGGTGGATTCTCGGCTGCTTCGCCGTATTTGGTTTGTACTTGTGCGTCACGGCGGTTGCCGAAACGCACGGCCGCTTTAAGTTCGTATTTCCCCGTTATATTGGCGCGCCCGAGCACTTCGAGTTCTTCGGACGCGGCCGCGGGCCGTTTTTGAATCCCGTGGCCAACGGCATCGTGCAGTGCATCGGCCTTTGCTCCGCGCTGTTGTGGTGGCCGCGTCTTTCGCGCCGCTGGCAGCTCGTGCTGCTGGCGACCGTGCCGATCTATGCCTGGGGGATCTACAGCACGCTCACGCGCAGCGTTTGGATGGGCGCTTTTTGCGGGCTGCTGGTCGTGGTCGGACTTTCCACGCCCCGCGCGTGGCGCGGCGTGGTCGTCGGCGGCGCGGTGTTCGCCACCGTGCTCGGCGCGGCCGTGTTTTGGGAAAGCCTGCTCACGTTCAAGCGTGACAAAGATCTCGACGCCGAGCTGACCGCCGAAAGTGCCAAGCTGCGTCCGATCCTGGCCACCGTCGCCTGGCATATGTTCCTCGACCGCCCACTGTTGGGCTGCGGCTTTGCCCAGTATCGCGAGGTGATGCCCGAATACCTGGCCGACCGCTCGACCGAGCTGCCGCTCGCGAAAGTCCGGCCTTACGTGCAGCACAACGCGTTGCTCGCGCTGCTCACCGAGACGGGATTGGTCGGCGCCGGGCTCTGGACGGCCGTACTCGCGGCCTGGGCCTGGCAGGCCTTCACACTGTGGCGCGCCGACGGACTGCCGGTCTGGGAACAGCAACTCGGCCTGCTCCTGCTCGCCACGCTCGCCATCTATTTGCCTAACGCCATGTTTCACGATGTCTCGCTTGTGCCGATGGTCAATCCATTCTTGTTCTTCCTGGGCGGAACGGTCGTGGGGCTCGCGCTCAAGGAACGCGCCGCCGGCGCGACCGCCGGCGTGCGTGGCGCGCTCGTGCCGTGGTGGTGGCGCCATCGACTCCTTCATCACGCTCCCGGCCAAGCCGGAAACTGACCGAATACCAATCACCAGCCACGTGAATTCGAGGGTCTCTCCGCGATGATCGAAAAGCTCCGCAACTTCGGCAAACGCACCTTGCGCCGCTGGCCCCGCGCCTACTTGACCGCCAAGCGCTGGTTTGGAACCTCGACCTACTGGCTCGGCGTGCCGCACGATCGCGACTTCACGTTCTTTCGCAACTTTGAGGGCCGCGAAGGGCTCGTCGTCGACATCGGCGCGAACACCGGCCAATCGGCTCGCTCGATTCGCATTTTCAACCGCTCGCTGGAAATCCTCTCGTTCGAGCCGAACCGTCTGCTCGAGCCCGAGCTCGCCGCCACGCGCTCGCTATTAGGTCCCGGCTTCGACTATCGGATGGTCGGCCTCGGTCGCCGGCAACAGATGCTCACGCTCTATTGTCCGGTGGCCAGCGGCACGCCGCTGTCTCCTTGGGCCACGGCCGATCGCGCCTCGCTCGAACACAATCGCCCGGCGATCGAGCGCGAGGTCGGAATCCAGGTCAGCGTGACGACGGTCCCCATCGAGATTCGCCGGTTCGACGACCTGGGGCTCAGGCCCACGGCCGTGAAAATCGACGTCGAGGGGCTGGAGCTCGACGTGCTCGACGGCATGCGCGAAACCCTAGCCGCGGCCGAACCGATCCTGATGATCGAATGCAGCGAGCACACGCCCGACGCCGTGGCGCTATTGGCCGAGTACGGTTATCGCACGTACGCTTACGATCCGCACAAGAACACGCTCCGCGAGACCACGGCGCCGGCCGACTCGACGAATTACTTCGCCTGCACGCCCACGGCCATCGATCGGCTCACCGCGGGCTCGCGGTTGCGCGTGCTGCGCGCCGGGGTCGAAGACCCAACGTTCCCACTGGCCGTCTAACGCCCATCCGGTCACTCCCCCGTCGCGGGGATCATCCACGGCAGCCAGTAGGCCTGCGCCAGCGTGAGCAGCCCCACCAGGCAGGCCAGCGCAATGCTGTGCAAAAACACGAACCGCAGGATGCGCCCTTCGCCGCCGTTCTGTCCCGTGGCCACGGCCGCGACGACGATGCTCTGGGCGTCGATCATCTTGCCCATCACGCCGCCCGTGCTGTTCGAAGCCACGATCAGCACCGGGTTCAGGCCAAGTTGCTCAGCCGTGATCCGCTGCAAGCTGCCGAACAGCGCGTTCGACGACGTGTCCGAGCCCGTGAGCGCAACCCCCAGCCAACCGAGCATCGGGGCAAAGAACGGATACAGCCATCCGGTGCGCGTGAACGCCAAGCCCAGCGTCGCGTCGCTGCCGCTGTACTTGGTGACGAACGCCAGCGCCAACATGCAGGCGATCGTCAGCAGCGCCCAACGCATCTTATAGAATGTACTGACAAACTCGACGGCAAAGTCGCGCGGCGAAACGCGCAGCCAGAACGCCGTCAGAATCGCGGCGATGAAAATCCCGCTGCCGGTCGTCGACAGCCAGTTGAACTCGTACACGGCCCGCTCCGGGACGGCCGCGCGATCGCCGCCCTCGGGCACCTCGACGACAGGGGCCGTGCGATAGACGTGCTGGTCCAGCCGTGGAACATCCCACGCCACGCGGCTGATCCCAGCCAGCACGTTTGGCTGCTCCGGCGTTCCGCCGTTGAGCACGGTTCGCGCCTGTGGCGCTCCCCACAAGAACACCAGCACCGACAGCAGCACCCACGGCATCCAGGCGTAAGCAACCTGCCTGCGCGTCAGGTCGAGCCCGGCGGCGTTCGCTTCACTCTCGGCTTCGTCCGGAAAGCGCCATACCTCGCGCGGCTGCCAAAACCTGAGGAACACGGCGAGCGCCATCAGCGATCCTAATCCGCCCACGACATCCACGAGCGTCGGCCCGTGAAAATTCGCCGTTAGAAATTGAATGCCGGCAAAGCTTCCGCCGCACACCAGAATCGCCGGCCAGCAGCCGATCACGCCGCGCCAGCCGGCCATCGTGGCCACGAGCCAGGCCGGCACGATCAGCGAAAAGAACGGTAACTGGCGTCCGGCCATCTGGCTGAGCGCCATTTCATCGATGCCCGAGATTTTTGCCAGCGTGGTGATCGGCGTCCCCAGCGCGCCGAAGGCCACGGGCGAAGTGTTCGCAATCAGCGCCAGCCCCGCGGCATACAGCGGCGAAAAGCCGAGCCCGATCATCAGCGCCGCCGAGATGGCCACCGGCGTGCCGAAGCCTGCGGCGCCTTCCACAAACGTGCCGAACGAAAACGCGATCAGCAGCGCCTGCATCCGCCGGTCGGGCGAGATCGCGGCCACCGAGTGCTTCACGACTTCGAACTGCCCGGTGCGCACCGTCAGATGAAACAAGAACACGGCCGAGAGCACGATCCAGCCGATCGGCAGCAGGCCGAACAGCGCGCCGTACAAAGCCGACGCGGCGGCGGCCTCACCCGGCATACCAAAGCCGAACACAGCCACGGCCAGCGCCACGGCCAAGCCCGCAATCGCCGCCCGCGGCGCCGACTGCCCGACAACCAGCAGTCCCAAGAGCACCACGATCGGCGCGGCGGCGAGCAGCGTGCTCAGCCACGCGTTTCCCAGCGGGTCGTACAGTTGCACCCAGTCCATGTGTACCCGATCCATGCCGTCCGCCTGGCGGTTTGGTGAGAGCGCGTGCGGCGACGGCGTTTTGTGCTATTCCCGGCCGCCGCAGGCTGATAGTCTACTGGCTACAGCCCACCGCGAATACTGACCACCCATTGCCGACCAGAAGGTGCCAAGCATCATGGCCAAAAACCGCAAAGCCGAAGTGGACGCCGTCCTGCCGACCATCGATTTCGCCAACCACGCCTACCAGCTCGAGCTGGACACGAGCGAAGGCAAAATCCTGCTCGATCTGTTGCCGCAGGTGGCGCCCGGCCATGTGAAGAACATCCTCGCGCTGGCCAAGATCGGCTACTACGACGGGCTGACGTTTCATCGCGTGATCAGCGGCTTCATGATCCAGGGCGGCTGTCCCGAGGGAACCGGCACCGGCGGGCCCGGTTACACGATCCGGGCCGAGTTCAATCCCACGTCGCACGAGCCCGGCGTGTTGTCGATGGCCCGCACCAACGACCCCAACTCGGCCGGTTCGCAGTTCTTTATCTGCTTGGAGCGCGTGCCGCACCTCGACAATCAGTACACCGCCTTCGGCAAGACGGCCGATGCCGAGAGCCTGGCCACGGTGCGCAAGATCGGCGCCGTGAAGACCGGGCCACAAGATCGCCCGGTGAAGCCCGTCACCATCACCAAGGCCACGGTCATCGAAAAGCCGAAAGGCTGACGGCCGAGGGGCGCCTTCGTTTAGCGGCCCGTTGAAATCGCGCGACGGGCCGCATCGCCGCGGGACGTGCCATCGGCCCAGGTGCACAACGCTTGCGTGTGCGCCCTTACAGGCTCAGAATCAACACGCCCAGCGCGATGAACACGGTTCGGGCGATTTGTTCGTGGCGCATGCGGGTGAATCCTAGCCGAACGAAAGAAGAGTCGAAGCTTTGCGAGCCATAGATCGGCCGCCGTGCGGCCCACGCTTGAGCCGTTCTCCGAAAAACAGGCTGCTAGCCCTGCTGGCTAGGACACCGGAAAGCCGGCTTGCCACCCCCGGGCGGCGTGCCTGCCGCTCCTCACGAAAGACTCACAATAACCGTGGCTTTTTCGGCCCCTGGTCCGCGCCGCCGGCTCGTTGACGCTGGGCTTACCCGCCCCTAAACTCAGCGGTTTACTTGAAGCACAAGAGCCGCACATGGGGTGTGGCTGGCGGCACACCGGTTTGTCGCCAAACCAAGACCTTTCTCTACTCCACCCGAATTATCTGCATGTCCAGACAAACGACTACCAGCAAGCCGCAGGGAACCGTCGAGCAGCTTGCCATCAATACGATTCGCACCCTCTCGATGGACGCGGTGCAGAAGGCCAATAGCGGCCATCCCGGCACGCCCATGGCCCTGGCGCCGTTGGCCTATACGCTTTGGAACGAGGTGCTACGTTACGACCCGAAGCATCCCCTGTGGCCCGGTCGCGACCGGTTCGTGCTCTCCTGCGGCCACGCCTCGATGCTGCTGTACAGCGTCCTGCACCTGGCCGGGATCGAGCAGTATCAGGACGGCCGCCCGACCGGCGAGCTGGCCGTCACGCTCGACCAGCTCAAACAGTTTCGTCAACTGCATAGCCGTTGCCCGGGCCATCCCGAACATTTTGAAACGACGGGTGTCGAGACCACGACCGGCCCGCTCGGACAGGGCTGCGGTAACAGCGTCGGCATGGCGATTGCGCAGCGCTGGCTGGCGACCCATTTC
>CAZRCI010000001.1:25810-78950 GCA_964598535.1 uncultured Planctomycetaceae bacterium
CTTCGAGCTGTTCGACTACAACGTCTACGCCGTATGCAGCGACGGCGACCTGATGGAGGGCGTGGCCAATGAAGCCGCCTCGCTCGCCGGCCATCTGAAGCTCTCGAATCTCTGTTGGATCTACGACGACAACACGATCACGATCGAAGGGCACACGAACCTCGCCTTCAGCGAGGACAAGGCCACGCGGTTCCGCGGCCTCGGATGGCACGTCGTCGAAGTGGCCGACATCAACGATCTGGCCGCGCTACGCAAAGCCTACCAGTCGTTCCAAGAAACCGCCGACAAGCCCACACTGATCATCGTCCACTCGATCATCGGTTACGGCGCGCCCGACAAGCAAAACACCGAACACGCGCACGGCTCTCCGCTGGGCGACGACGAGATCCGCAAGGCCAAGGCGTTCTACGGCTGGCCCGAGGACGAGAAATTCCTCGTGCCCGACGAAGTGCGGAAGAACTTTGCAGAGGGGCTAGTCGCTCGCGGCGCGAAGCTCCATGCCGACTGGCAGCAGAAGTTCGAGGTCTACGCCAAGCAGTATCCCGAACTAGCCGCCGAGTGGCGGTTGATGGCCGAACGCGCGCTGCCCGCGGGCTGGGACAAAGCTATCCGCGACTATCCGGCCGACGCCAAGGGCGTGGCCAGCCGCAAGTCGTCGGGCGAGGTGCTCAACGACGTGGCCCAGAACGTTCCCTGGCTGATCGGCGGTTCGGCCGATCTCGCCCCCTCGACGCTCACCACGATCAAGGGCAGCGACTCGTTTCAAAGCGATTCGCCCGGCGGGCGCAACTTTCATTTCGGCATCCGCGAACACGGCATGGCCGCGGCGCTCAACGGCATGGCCCTCTCCAACGTGCGGGCGTACGGCGCGACGTTCTTCGTATTCAGCGATTACCTGCGACCGTCGATGCGGCTCAGCGCGCTGATGCAGTTGCCCGTGATCTATATCTTCACGCACGATTCGATCGGCGTGGGCGAGGACGGCCCGACGCACGAACCGGTCGAGCACCTGGCCGCCGCGCGATCGATCCCCAATTTGTACGTTGTCCGCCCCGGCGACGCCAACGAGGTGGCCGCGGCCTGGCGGGCGATCATGCCGCTCAAGAAGACCCCCGTGGCGCTCGTGCTCACGCGGCAAAACCTGCCCACGCTCGACCGCGCGAAGTACGCCTCGGCCGAGGGCGTGCTGCGGGGCGGATACGTCCTGGCCGATGCCCGGCCCGGCACGCGGCCCGATATCATCCTGATCGGTACCGGCAGCGAGGTTGGCGTTTGCGTCGCGGCCTACGAAACGCTCGTCGCCGCGGGCGTCAATGCTCGCGTGGTAAGCTTGCCCTGTTGGGAGCTGTTCGAGGCCCAGGATCAGGCTTATCGCGACAGCGTTCTGCCGCCGGCCGTGACCAAACGCGTCGCTTGCGAAGCGGGCATCGTCCAAGGCTGGGAGCGCTACCTGGGTACAAACGGCCGCTTTGTCGGCATGACCGGGTACGGCGCCTCGGCCCCGGGCGAGCTGCTTTTCAAGCACTTTGGCATCACGGCGGAACGCGTCGTCGAAGAGGCCCAAGCGTTGCTCAAGAGCTAAGATTGAGACGATCCCAGCAAACCAACGCCATACACGGTTAAACCACAGCGTCGGCAAGGGAAAATTTCCGGCGGGCGAACCTCGCCAGACCGCGGCCCGTCAGGTTCCACTGCCCGGCCTCCATTATCAATTCCAACAGGCGGATACACCGAGGAGTTTCGTTCCATGGCAATGCGTATTTCCCGAATCGTCGAGGCGCTCGAACCTTCGGCCACGATGGCGATGGCCGCCAAGGCCAAGCAGCTCAAGGCGAGTGGGAAAACCGTCTACGACTTCAGCCTGGGCGAACCCGACTTCAACACGCCCCGGCACATCTGCCAGGCCGCCATCGACGCCATGCAGGCCGGCCACACCCATTACACCGCCGCCAACGGCATCCTCGAGCTTCGCGAAGCCATCGCCCGGCAGTTCAAAGAAACGCACAGACTGACATACTCCGCCGGCGATGTCGTCGTCTCCAACGGCGCCAAGCATTCGCTGCACAACGTCTTCACCACGCTCTGCAATCCGGGCGACGAGGTGATCATTCCCGCGCCCTACTGGGTCAGCTATGCCGAATTGGTGAAGCTCACCGGCGCCGTTCCGGTAATCGTCGCAACCGAACAAGCCAACGACTTCAAGCTCACGCCCGAGCAATTCCAAAAGGCCATCACCCCCAAGACCACGATGCTGTTGGTCTGCTCGCCCAGCAATCCGACCGGCAGCATGTACTCGCCCGAGGATCTGGCCGCGCTGGCCGACATCGTGCTCGAGCGCAACCTGACCGTCGTCTCGGATGAAATCTACGAGCGGCTGGTGTACGGCGGCAACAAGTTTGCCACCTTCGCGGGCGTACGCCCCGGCATGCAAGAGCGCACCGTCATCGTCAACGGCGCGAGCAAGGCCTATGCCATGACCGGCTGGCGCATCGGTTGGACGCTTTCGCCCTCGAACGTCGCCAAGGCGATGAGCGACTTGCAAAGCCAGGAAACCAGCAACCCCTCGAGCGTCAGCCAGTACGCCGCGCTGGCCGCCGTTAGCGGTCCACAGCAGTGCGTCGACGAGATGCTCACCGAATTTGCCAAGCGCCGCGAGTTCGTCCGCGAACGAATCGCGAGCATCCCGGGCCTGAGCTGCCCCGAGATGGGCGGCGCGTTCTACGCTTTTATCAATATTACGAAGCACCTGGGCCGCGAGTATGGCGGCGTTCGCGTCGACAATTCGGCCCAGTGGTGCCTGACGCTGCTCGAGCAGCAGAACGTGGCCACCGTGATGGGCTCGGCCTTCGGTGCCGAAGGCTACGCGCGCATCTCCTTTGCCACGAGCATGGATATCCTCAAGGCCGGCTTCGACCGCATCGAGGCATTCCTCGCCGGCAAGTAAGCCCGAGGATCGGCGGGAGAGCGGGCGAGTTTGCGAACCGCTGTTGCGGTTGCGCTAACGAGCAATGTACAATTCCCTCCCTCGTTTTAGGGGGCGCGTACTTTTATCTCGCGGCAAGGGACAAGCCATGCAGGAATTCAATCCGTACCAGGCGCCAGCGACCGAAACCGCGGTGATCGGCATCAACGACGGCAGCCGCGAGTCCTTGCGCAAGGTTGCCACCTACCAGCGTGGTTTGCTGGCCTGCATCGGGCTGCAAATCGTGTTCGCGATCGCGAACGTGGTACTCGGTGATTCGCTTCCGCCGTTGCTAACGTTGATCGCCAGCCTGGCACTCATCGCCGTCGGCTTGGCCGGCACGGTGTTCATCTTCCTGCTGGCGCAGAACGTCTATAGCACGGGCATCGCGATTCTGCTCACGATCCTGGGCCTGATTCCCTGCATCGGGCTTGTGATCCTGGTGATCGTCAATGCGAAGGCCACGCGCATCCTTCGCCAGAATGGCCTGAAGGTCGGCTTCCTGGGCGCGGATCCGTCCACGATCTGATCGGCGGCCCCCAGGGGCCCCCCACGGCAGCGATTTTCGGCAACCACATTCCGCGACCGCGCAATCGCCAGGCCGCTCGATCTCGCGCTGGCAACTCGGGCCGCTTCTGGTAGCCTGAGCGCGCGTATCTTTGCGAGTTTTAGGCAACCGCCGAGTTCGCAACGTACAATAATAGGTGGGCGGCACACGCGCGCGGATTGTAAGAATTGTAACGCCGCGCACGATGATTCGAGTCGCCCCACAGCCGGAGGCTGCCTGACCGTGAAGATCTTGATGGTAACCAGCGAAGCGGTTCCTTTCGCCAAAACCGGCGGATTGGCTGACGTCTGCGGCGCGCTTCCCGCCGAGCTCGAGCAACTCGGCCACGAGCTCGCGCTCATCACGCCCGCCTATCGTCAGGCCAAGTCGGCCGGCCTGCCGCTCGAACCTACCGGCGTGCGCTTCGATATCCCCATCGGCAGCAAGATCGTCGGCGGCACGTTCCTCAAGGGCACGCTTCCCGGCTCGAACGTCCCGGTCTTCCTCGTCGAAAACGACGACTACTTCAACCGCGGTGGCCTGTACCAGGATCCCACCTCGGGCGAAGACTACCGCGACAACTGCGAGCGGTTCGTGTTCTTCTGCCGGGCCGTGATGGAAGCCATCCGCCTGCTCGACCTCCGTGTCGACGTGCTCCACGCCAACGACTGGCAGTCGGGGCTCGTGCCCGCGTACCTCAAGCTCGAATACTCGGCCGTCCCCGGATACGAACAAATTGGCAGCCTGTTCACGATCCACAACATGGCCTACCAGGGCGTCTTCTGGCACTGGGACATGCTGCTCACGGGCCTCGACTGGAAATACTTCAACTGGCAACAGATGGAGTTCTTCGGCAACCTCAACCTGCTCAAGACCGGGCTGATCTTCTCCGATCAACTGAACACGGTCAGCCCACGCTATGCCGAGGAGATCCAATCCGCGCCGCTCGGTTGCGGGCTCGAAGGCGTGTTGCAAAGCCGCCGCGACGTGCTCAGCGGCATCGTCAACGGCGTCGACTACCGCGAGTGGGATCCGGCCACGGACAAGCATCTGCCGGCCCCTTACACGCCCGACACCGTCGATACGGGCAAAGCCCTCTGCAAAGCCGCCTTGCAACGCGAACTCGGCCTGCCCGAGGCGCCGGGCGTGCCGCTCATCGCGTTCATCGGCCGCCTGGCCACGCAAAAGGGCATCGACCTCTTGGCCGCCACGATTCGCGACCGCGTGCAAACCACCGACGCCCAATGGGCCATCCTCGGAACCGGTGAACCGGAATATCAAGACCAGCTCGCGCATCTGGCCGGCCGCTTCCCGCAGCGCGTCGCCGTCAGGCTCGAGTTCTCCAACGCGTTGGCGCATCGGATCGAAGCCGGCGCTGATATCTTCGTCATGCCCAGCCGTTACGAGCCCTGTGGACTGAACCAACTCTACAGCCTCAAATACGGCACGGTTCCCATCGTGCGTGCCACGGGCGGATTGGTCGACACGATTGTCGACGCCTCGGACGCCGCGATTGCCGACGGCCGGGCCACCGGCTTCCGCTTCAGCGAGTACAGCGAACTCGCGCTCAACGAAGCGCTGCAACGCGCGCTCACGGCCTACGCGCAGCCGGACATCTGGAAACGGATCGTTCGCGCGGGCATGACCCAGGACTGGTCCTGGGCCGCCAGCGCACGGCAGTATGGCGAGCTCTATCGCGAAACGGCGGGCCGGGTTCGCCGCGGATTGGCCAACGCGCGCTAGTTGAAATAAGCCATCGTGGCCTATTTCCACCGGTCGTACGTGCCGCCGTGCCGTTACGCCTCGAGGCACGCTACAATTCCGCTCTATGCCCGAACTACGCAAAGATCCGATCGTGGACCGTTGGGTCATCATCGCCAAGAACCGCGCGGAGCGGCCGCTCGAACTCACCGAAGGCACGCCGTCGCGCTCGGTTTCCGCGTGTCCCTTTTGCGAGGGGAACGAGCGTGCGACAACCGCGGAAGTATTCGCCCTGCGTTCGGCCGGCACACGGCCCGACCACCCCGGGTGGCAAGTGCGCGTCGTGAATAACAAGTACCCCGCGCTGTTCGATCACGCCGATGCGCCGCCGCCCAGCACGGAACCGTTCGTCTCTCATCCCGCGTTTGGCGTTCACGAGGTGGTGATCGAAAGCCCCCGTCACCTGCTGGGCACAAGTGACCTCTCGATCGACGAATTGGCGCAGGTGTTGCTTGTCTATCGCGAGCGTCTGGCCACGCTCCGCGCGCAACGGCGGTACGTGCAGCCGCTGGTGTTCAAGAACGTCGGCGCCGCGGCCGGCGCATCGATCGAGCATATCCATAGCCAGCTCATGGCGCTGCCCCTGGTGCCGCGCGAGCTCGCGGCCGAACTGTCCAGTGCCGAGCGGCATTACCGCGATCGAAAGCGATGCATCTTCTGCGCCCTGCTGGCGGAAGAACTGTCGGGCGGTCAACGGCTGGTCACGACCTCGGCCGACCGCCTCGGCCGGGCCTTTGTCGCCCTCAGCGCTTACGCCCCGCGATGCCCGTTTGAAACCTGGATCCTGCCCGCCGAGCACCAGAGCGACTTCGAGTTGCTATCACCGTCCGCGGCGCGCGAACTAGCACGGGTTATGCGGGTCGTAGTGGCCAAAATCGAGGCTGCTCTGGACCGCCCGGCGTACAACTATATCATTCACACGTCTCCGTTTGACACTTACGCAAACGACCACTATCACTGGCATATAGAGATCATTCCGCGCGTCACGAAGACGGCGGGCTTTGAATGGGGGACGGGCTTGGCGATAAATCCCGTACCTCCCGAAGAGGCGGCTGCCATCATGCGTGCTCTTCACTTGGCCGGGTAAGCGGCGCAAGGAAATCGGCGCAGGACGACTGGATAAATCAGGCTCCCCTTGCCGAAGAAATCCTTACTCACCCGGACCACCCCCCGCAAACCTTCGCTAAGCGCCCAACTCCGAGCCCGCCATGCAGAACACTGTCCGCCTCATCTTTGTTTGTCACGACCACCAGCCAGTCGGTAACTTCGACCACGTCTTTGAACAAGCCTATCAGGACAGCTACAAGCCGTTCCTCGACGTGTTCGAATCCTACGAGACGCTCAAGATCGGCCTCCATACCAGCGGACCGCTCATGGAGTGGCTCGACGTGCATCATCCCGAGTATCTCGATCGTGTGGGGGCCCTGGTCGCGGCCGGACGCATCGAAATCATCGGCGGACCGTTCTACGAACCGATCCTGTCCATGATTCCCCGGCACGACCGCATCGGGCAGATCCAATCGTACACCCGTTGGCTCGAACGCCGGCTCGGCACCACCGTTCGCGGCGCATGGATTCCCGAACGCGTGTGGGAACAGAGCATGACCAGCGACCTGGTCGATGCCGGCATTCGCTACACGATGCTCGACGACTTTCACTTCAAGAACGCCGGGCTCTCGGAAGATCAACTGCACGGCTATTACCTGACCGAGGACGACGGCAAGCTGCTGGCCGTGTTCCCCGACAGCGAGCCGCTCCGCTACATGATTCCGTTCCAAACGCCGCATCAGTCGATCGACTACTTGCGGCATGTCGCGGCGCATCATCCGGGCGCGGTCGTGGTCTTTGGCGATGATGGCGAGAAGTTCGGTGCCTGGCCCGAAACCAAGAAACACTGCTACGATGATGGCTGGCTGCGCAACTTCTTCAATCTGCTCGTCGAAAACGGCGAGTGGATCCACTCGGTCACGCCGTCCGAGGTGCTCGACGCCACGGCTCCGCTCGGCCGCGTCTATCTGCCCGAGGGCAGCTATCGCGAAATGACCGAATGGGTGCTGCCGGCCGAGCAGCTCGCTCAATACGTGCAGGTGCGCCGCGAGCTCGAGCACGACGAGCGCTGGCCCCGCATCGCCCGCTTTGTGCGGGGCGGCTTCTGGCGCAACTTTCGGGTTAAATATCCCGAAGCCAACGAGATGTACACCCGCATGATGATGGTCAGCCGCAAGCTGCAAGCCGCGCTCGAAGCCGGCGCACCGCGCGACCTCGTCGAGCGGGCTCGCACCGCGCTCTATCGCGGGCAGTGCAACTGTGCCTACTGGCACGGCGCGTTCGGCGGCGTCTATCTGCCGCATCTGCGCAATGCCATCTTCCACCAACTCATCGAAGCCGACACGCTGCTCGACAAGGCCCTCGGCCGGCCGGAACAATGGGTCGAGCTGACGAGCGAAGATTACACGTTCGACGGCTGGAAAGAAGTCCAACTCGCGAGCGATCACCTCATCGCGCTGCTGGCGCCAGGGCAGGGCGGCATGCTGTACGAACTCGACGTGCGGCCCATCGCCCACAACCTGCTCGCCACGCTCACTCGCAAGCCCGAAGCTTATCACAGCAAGGTGCTCGCCGGCACCGACGACCGCAACGACGTGGCGGGCGTCATGGACCGCGTGATCTTTAAGCAAGAGAATCTCGATCAGCGAATCCAGTACGACCGGCATCCGCGCAAAAGCCTGATCGACCACTTCTACGATCCGTCGGTCAGCCTGGACGCGGTCGCTCGCGGCCAGGCCGACGAATGGGGCGACTTCCATCTCCGCCCCTACGAGGCGCGCCTCCGCCGCAACCCGCGCCGCATGCAGGTCCAGCTTACCTGCCAGGGCATGGCCGGCGATCTGCCGCTCAAAATCACCAAGAGCATCACGCTCGCGGCCGGTAGCAGCACGCTCGAGATCGCCTACATGATCGAGGGCTTGCCCGAGGGACGCACGCTGCACTTTAGCCCCGAGTTCAACTTCGCGGGCTTGCCCGCCGGCGCCGACGACCGTTACTTCTACGGTCACGACCGGCACCGTTTCGGCCAGCTTGGCTCGCGGCTCGATCTGCACGAGGCCGGCGAGTTGGGACTGGTCGACGAATGGCTGGGCGTGGACGTGAACCTCGCCTTCTCGCGGCCCACGAGCATCTGGACCTATCCGGTCGAAAGCGTCAGCCAGAGCGAAGGCGGTTTCGAGCTCGTGCATCAGTCCGTCGCCGTGCAGCCGCACTGGTGGGTACAGGGCGACGAGCAGGGCCGCTGGACCGTGTCCTTGCACCTGCGAATCGACACCCAAATGGCCGAGAGCCGCCGCGAGCACCGGCCGCACTTCAACATCGAAGCGCCCCTGACTCACTCCGTTCAAGTCTGAAACGCCCGGTGTAAGGTCGCCCGACCAACCTCCGAGTCGTCTCCTTCGCTAGCCGGCACGCCGTTGACCCACAGCCCGTGCCAACGACACAAGCGGGGATGCAGCCCACCAAGCGGCGGCATCCCCGCTTGTCGTTATAGAGTGAGAGCGATGGACATTCTGAGCCCGCGCTGCAATCGCGGGCGGCGCCGACAACTCGTCGAGACGCCGCGTCTGGCACCTGGTCACCCGGCATGCTCGGTGGCAGCTCGCTCGGCCGGCGGCTCCTCGCCACGACCGTCCAAGCGACCGTAGCGTCGCAGTTCCGGAATGCTCACGGCCGCGGCCAGCACCACGCCCAGCGTGGCCACGCCGCCAAACACCACGGCAAACACGGCGCTCGTCAGCCGCGCCAGCGTACCGCTCTCGAATTGCCCCAGCTCGTTCGAGGCGCTGATAAACATCCCGCTGATCGCCGATACGCGCCCGCGCATCCGGTCGGGCGTCAGAATCTGCACAAGCGTATGCCGGATGATCACGCTCACGCAGTCGAAGGCTCCCATCGCCAGCAGGGCCACGAACGACAGCGGAAACCACCGCGAGAGGCCGAACGTGGCCGTCGCCACGCCGAACCCGGCCACCGACCACAGCAGCGAGCGGCCGGCCTTGGCCAGCGGCGGCCGGTGCATCATGACCAGCGACATCGCCAGCGCGCCCATCGACTCGGCCGACGCCAGCCAGCCATAGCCCACCGGCCCCACGTGCAAAATATCCTGCGCGAAGATCGGTAGCAGGGACTTGGCTTCGCTCAGCAGCACGGCGAACATATCGAGCGCCATCGCCCCCAGCACCACCTTGTTCCGCCACACGAATGTAAACCCTTCGCCCACGCCCCGGGCGGTAATCGGCTCGGGCGTATAGGCCGAGGGCCGCATCTCGATCCGCGCCAGCAGCAGCACGAACACCAGGCAAGCCGCCGATTGGAACAAGTAGGCGACGTACTCGACGCGAAACATCGCCAGCGACAATCCGCCCAGCGCCGGCCCCACCGCGGCGGAAAGCTGAAAGCCTCCCAGGTTCCACGTCACGGCGTTGGCAAACACGCTCCGCGGCACAAGCTGCGGCAAGAGCGCGCTCTTGGCCGGCTGCTGAAAGGCCCGGGCCGTGCCGATCAGCAGCAAAAAGCCATACAGCCAGGCGATGTGCCAGGCGTAGTAGCTGGCCGCCGCCAGTCCCAGCGAAGCGAGCAGATTCAATCCAACCGCAACGCTCAACACGCGGCGGCGGTCGTACCGGTCGGCCACGTGCCCGCCCACCAGTGCGAGCGATAGCACCGGAATCACCAGGGTCAACCCGACCAGGCCGATGCTGAACGGATCTTGCGTCCGCCGATACACCTCCCACACGACGGTCACCGACTGCATCTGCATGCCCAGAATCGACAGCAGATTTCCCACCCAGTAGCGACGGTAGTTGGGCAGACGAATGGCGGCGTAGGCGTCGTGTGCCGCCGGATCCAAGGAGGGTTGTTCGTCTGCGTCAGCCGAGGTATTCACGTCAGCATTATCGCAGCCGGCAGACTGAAGTTAAGGGGCCTTGCAAAAAGCGAATAAGCCTCCCGTCGCAAAGCCAAACGACCGGACATCGCGAGCCGTTCCCGCCACGTGCCGCCGCTCACTTCTGATGGGCTTCTTCCAAAAACCGCCGCGTCGTTTCGTGCCGCGGCGCGTCGAACACCTGGTCGGGCGGACCGCTTTCCAGCACGCGCCCGCCGTCGAACACATGCAGCATGCTGGCCGTTCGCCGGGCCAGCCGCAGCGAGTGCGTCACCACGACCATCGTTTGCCCGGTGGCCGCCACCTCGGCGATCACGGCCTCGACTTCGGCCGCCATCCGTGGATCGAGCGCGCTGGTTGGCTCGTCGAACAACAGCACCTCGGGCTGCATCGCCAGCGCCCGAGCGATCGCCACCCGTTGCTGCTGACCGCCCGAGAGCATGTCCGGCAGATGGTTGAGCTTCTCGCCCAGCCCCACGCGTTTGAGCAGTTCGCGGGCGCGCTGCACGGCGGCCTCGCGCGGCATTCCGAGCACGTGGAGCGGGGCCTCGATCACGTTCTCGAGCGCCGTCCGATGCGGAAACAAGTTGAACTGCTGAAAGACCATACCCACGCGGCGGCGCACGCGCAGCAACATACGCGAACGCTCGCGCGGCGGGATGCCAGGCCGCAAGGTTTCGCCGGCCACATCGACCTCGCCGTCCTGAAAGTCTTCGAGCCCGTTGAGGCACCGCAAGAACGTCGTCTTGCCGCCGCCCGAGGGGCCGACGATCCCACACACTTCGCCCGGGGCGATCGTAAGCGAAATCCCATCGAGCACGTTCTGATCCTGGTACCCTTTGACCAGCGAACGAACGGCCACCGCGCTGCCGGGTGCTTGCTCAATCATGATCCGACTCTCCGCCGCCGTGTCATGCGTTTTTCCAAGTACGATGCCAGCCGCGCCAGCGGAATGCTCATCGCCAGGTAAAGCAGGGCGGTGAGCGCCGCCAGTTCCAAGGTCGCTCCCGTATCGTTCCGCTGCACGCTGTATTGCTTGGTGAGCTCCATCACCGTGATCACCGAGCAAACGCTGGTGTCTTTGAACATCGCGATGAAATCGTTCGTCACCGGCGGCACCACGATTCGCGCGGCCTGCGGCACGATCACGCGCCGCAGCGCTTGCCCCTGCGTCATCCCCAGCGCGAGCGCCGCCTCCATCTGGCCACGCGGCACGGCCTGCAACCCCGCCCGATAAATCTCGGCCTCGTAGGCCGAATAATTGATCGCCAACCCCGCGATGGCCGCCCAGAACGCAGGAATGGCAATGCCCACTTCCGGCAGCAGGTAAAACACGACGTAAAGCTGCAACAAGAGCGGCGTGCCGCGCAGCACTTCCACATAGCAGATCGACAACCAGCGGAGCGGCGCCGGACCGTACAGCCGCACGATGGCCATGGCCAGACCAATCACTATCGCCAGGGGCATCGCCACCACGGCCAGCAGCACGGTCATTCCGGCCGCTTCCAGCAGCAGCCGGCCGCGGCTGCGAATCACCTCCCAGCCGCCCAGCGCCGTGGCCGTTACGCCCAGCTCCTCGTCGCTGGCGCTGCCCAGCGAGGCGAGCTCCGTCTGCTTGTCGTTCCACAAACCGTAACGACGCAGCACTTCTTCCAGCTTGCCCGAGGCCAACAGCTTGCCGATCGACGCGTTCAGCGCGTCGCGCAGCCGTTCGTCTCCCGGACGCAAAAAGACGACGTAATACCCGCGCCCCACGGGATCACCGATCCGCGTTAGCTCCTGAAACCGCTGGCGATAGAACACCACGGCCGGCAGGTCGGCGAGCGTGGCGTCGAGCTTGCGGGTTTCAACCTCGCGCATCGCGTCGGTCGTGCCTTCGTAGATCACGATCTCAACCGCGTCGCGGTAGTGCTCTTCCAGATAGCCCTGCGCGGCCGAGGCTTCGAGCACCCCGATCTTCAGCTTGTGTTCGCCCGGCGCGGGCGGCTTCACGTCGCTCCACGACTGGAGCCGCGGATTGTCGCGCCGTCCCAGCAGCACAAGTTGATAGATGTAGTACGGCCGTGTATGCAGAAACCTGCCGGCCCGCGAAGGCGTTAGTTCATAACCGTTCATCACCACATCGATCTGCCGCGTTTCGAGCAGATCGAGCAGACTGTGCCAGGGGCCTTGAAAGAATCGGGCGCCGACACCCAACTCCGCGGCCATCCGCCGTGCCAATTCGGTCTCGAAGCCGATCATGGTTTCCGGCTTCGCCGGATCCGGATACACGTAGGGTCCGCCGCCTTCGGCGTCCGCGCCCCAGATGAGTTCGCCGCGCGCGAGCACCGTGTCGAGCCCGTCTGCCCGGGCCGCGCAGGGCGCAACACAGATCGCAAGCAGTAAAACCAGCAGCATGAACCGAGTGAGCATGCGTTCCAATGTATCCCACACGCCGCGCCGCGGAATACCGAATTGCACCGCTGCCTTACGCTTGTGGAGCGTCAGCGAAGTGCGAAGGGCGGGGCTCGAACGCGGTCCCCATTACCTTGCGGCAGGGCGCTCGCGTTTCGGGCTTGGCGCGAATCGTGGCCCTTTTAATGTTCGCTGGGCTCTTCCAGATACGTGTAGCCCTCGAGCCCGCCTTCGTAGAAACGAAGGAAGCGGCCGGCCTCTTCATAGCCGATTCGGCCCTCGCGCACGGCACGTTCGACGGAGTCTCGAAATTGGCTGCGCAGGCCTTCGACGTTGAACTCCACGTAGTCGAGCACTTCGCGAACCGTGTCGCCCTTGATTACGGCGTCGAGCACGACCTGGCCGCTTTCGTCCATGCTCACGTGTACGGCGTTCGTGTCTCCGAACAAGTTATGCATGTCGCCCAGGATCTCCTGGTAAGCACCCAGCAGGAACGCGCCCAGGTAGTAAGGTTCGCCGTTGAACGGATGCAGGGGCAACGTTCGCTTCACGTCGCGGCGATCGATAAATTGCTCGATCTTCCCATCCGAATCGCAAGTGATGTCGCCCAGCACGGCGTGCCGCGTCGGCCGCTCTTCCAGCCGGTGAATCGGCATCACCGGAAACAACTGCTTGATTGCCCAACTGTCGGGCATCGACTGGAACAGCGAGAAATTGCAGAAGTACGTATCGCTCAGCAGCGCGTCGAGCCCTTCGAGTTCCTCGGGCACGAATTCGAGCTGCTTCGTCAGCCGCTGGATCTTATGGCAGATGGCCCAAAACAAGTTTTCGGCCATCGATCGCTGCACCAGGGGCAGGTATCCGCCGGCAAACAGGTTCATCGCCATGTCGAGCGATTGGCCCGCGTCGTGATAGGCTTCCAGCACGTTGCGCACGGTCAGGTTCTGATAGGTATCCAGCAGGTCGTGCAGCGGCTGCTCGACGTCCTCGCTCAGTTGCAGCGGCACGTCGTTCTCCCCCTGGCCGGCCACGCCCAGCACGCCGAACACGAGCGCGCTGTGATAAGCCACCACGGCGCGTCCGCTTTCGGAGATGATCGTCGGATGCTTGACGCCCGCTTCGTCGCACACGCTCTGCACGTGGTACACGACGTCGTTGGCATATTCCTGGAGCGTGTAGTTCGCGCTCGATTCGAAGTTGGTTTGCGAGCCGTCGTAGTCGACGCCCAGGCCGCCGCCCACGTCGAGGTACTCCAGGCCCGCGCCCTGCTTCACCAGGTCGACGTAAATCCGCGTGGCTTCGTTCAGCGCGCCTTTGATCTGGCGAATGTTCGTAATCTGGCTGCCCAGGTGGAAGTGCAACAGTTTGAAGCAATCTTCCATGCCCCGGCTCTTGAGCTCGCCGAGCGCGCGGAGAATCTCGCTGACCGTCAGGCCGAACTTCGAGCGATATCCACCCGACTGCTGCCAGCGGCCGCTCCCGCGCGCGGCCAGCTTCACGCGGAAGCCGATCAGCGGGCGCACGCCAATCTTTTCGGCAAGCTGCAAAATCAGTTCGAGCTCGGTGTACTTTTCGACGACCGGAATGATCACCCGCCCCATCTTCAGGGCCATCATCGCCATCTCGATGAACTCGGCGTCCTTGAAGCCGTTGCAGATGATCGGCGTGTCGTCGGTCGCCATCGCCACCACGGCCATCAGTTCCGGCTTGCTGCCGGCCTCGAGCCCAAACTTGTAGGGCTTGCCGAATCGCACGACCTCTTCCACCACCTGACGCTGCTGGTTCACCTTGATCGGATAAACGCAATGATACGTGCCGGTGTATTTATGCTCGCCGATCGCGGCTTCGAACGCCCTGTGGATTTCGCCCAAGCGATGCTTGAGGATCTCGCCGAAACGAATCAGGATCGGCAGGTCGATGCCGCGCAGTTGCAGCCGGTCGATCAGTTGCTTCAGATCCAGCCAGCGTTCGGGATCCTTCTCCGGGTGAACGCGCAGGTGGCCGTCCTCGCCGATGGAGAAGTAGCCCTTCCCCCAGCGTCCGACTTCGTACATTTCCGCGGCGTCGGTCACCGTCCAGCGTCGCACTTCTTGATCGAGCATCTTTGAACGACCCTCGGCGAAAGAATTTATCAGAGGCAGTCCGGCAACTCAGGACGCGGATGGAATGATCCACGAGCCCAAAGCGCTAGCGAGGGGACGCCGCTCTGTGATTCTCCCTCGCTGGCGCTTTGGACTTAACACTTCAAGCCAAAGCTCCCGGACAGCCTCGCTTACCTCAAGGCAAACGGACCATCGTAGCGAATTATTGGCAAGTGGTCGACGGAGAGCTACGGTAAAAAACCTTCGGCCGGCAGGATTTGCGGCCGCGCCCCCCGGCGCCTACTCCGACGGGCTATGGCGGTCGGGACGCGTGTTGCCAATAATCGTCCATATCCGCGCCTTGCTTCTGCTCCCTCCTCAACCGCTTCCCGCCCAAACATGACCGCCGAAGCCCGATGGATCGCTAGTACGTCGGCCAGCGCCCTCTATTGGGCCGAATGTCGACTCACGCACCCGCGGCGCGTGCCGCATATGCCCGACGAAGTCACCGCCGTCGCAGACGCGCTCCTGCGCGAGCTCCAGTCGCAAGCCATCGAGCCGCTATTTTTCTTCGCACACGCACTACCTCTTTGCGTGCGTCTCGAATCTCCACGGCAACTTGTCGACGCGGCCCTGGCCAAACTGCACGGCTCGGCCGGCGCGGCCCAGCCCGAACCGATCGCTCGCAATATCGCGACACTCTACGCCGCGGTTCAGCAACACCTGCCACGACTGGTCGAAGAACTCGACCTGCGCACCGGCCCGATCCGCGAGCAGTGGGAGGCGCGCGGCCCAGGACTCGTCGCCATGCTGCGCCGGCTCACCGAACCGGACGTCGCTCCCCAAAACGCCGAGGTCATCCTCGTGCGCCCTGTCACCGGCGGTCGCGGCCAGGCGTTCCCCGCGTACCATTCGCTCGTCGTCGAAGCGGTGCTCGCCAACTCGATTCCAGAACTCCCTGAAATCGTCCGGCTTGCCTGGCTTTGGGGCCAATTGCATTTCGATCTGCCAAAATACCGCGATCCGCTCGGTCCTGGGCAAATCGCCGGCGTGGGCCGGCTTGCGCTGATTCCGGCCGTGCTTGCGGCGGCCGCTGAGACCGACCTGGCGCGCTTTGAGCCGCGCACGATTGCGCTCGCCCTCGATGCCTGGCAAGTCGGCCCGGCAAACGTCGAACTGCTAAACGATTGGTGGATCACGTATCAAGAATCCCGAACGCCGTGGGCCGTCGCGCTGGCCGGCCTCGAACGCCTACTGGCAAGCGATTGACCCGAACAACAAAAACAGCCCCCCGCGGTCAACGCAATTCCCCTTGGTATCTTTAGATCTTTCCTACCCCGCCATCCCCCCGGATCCACGTGCGATGAACCTCACGCTCAAGATCGATCGCCCGCCAGTCATTCAAATCGCGCTCGACTATGCCACGTTTGAAGAGGCGCTCGAGATGGCACGGATCGGCGTCGAGGCCGGCGTCGATTGGCTCGAGATCGGCACGCCGCTGATCGTCTCGCAAGGCGTGGCCCCCATCGGCCGAATGGTTCGCGCATTTCCCGGCTATCCGGTGCTCGCCGACTATAAAACCATGGACTCCGGCTGGAAGAACGTCGAACGCACCGCCACGCAAGGCGGCCACGTGATGACCGTCTGCGCGGGGGCTCCAGACGAAACCGTCCGCTCGGCGATCGCCGAGTCGAAACGCTCCGGCGTGTGGGTCGTCGTCGATACGATCGGCGTCCAGGATCAGCCGGCCCGGACTCGTCAGTGCGCCGAATGGGGCGCGCACATGATCTACTTGCACTACGGCGCCGACCAACGCAAGGCCGACGCCACGCGCGACAGTACCCAGTGGCTGGCGGCCGTGCAGCAAGCGGTGAACATTCCTGTCGGCGTTGGCTGCTTTTTGCCGGAAGACGGCATCCGCGCGGCTCAAGCCGGCGCCGAGCTCGTGGCCATTGGTCATCCGGTCATTAGCGCCGCCGATCCGCTCGCCGCGCTGCGCGAGTTCGTCCGCGAGGTCAAAGCCGCCTTCCGTCCGCGCACGCTCTGGCCATAACGCGCGGCCCCTGCCTCTCCGCGGGAGTGGTTGCCCCGTCGGTGGTCCAGGATGCTAGCAGGCGCGCCGCCTACGGCGGTCGACTGCCATTGCTGCCGCCAGGGGCTTTCCCGTATGATCCCGCCGCTTTTGCCCGCCGTGCGGTTGCGCATCGCCGGGCAAAGCGAACATGGAACTAGAGAGACACGGCGGCACGGAAGCCCCTTCGAATCGCGGCAGGAACCCCTGGCATGGAATCCTCGACGGTGTTGGCCTTTCGCATCTTCGTGATGTTGAGTTGCCTGATCATCGTGCCGCTGGCGGCCATCTTTGGCAGCGCGTTCCCCGATGTCGTCAAAAGCGTCCTGGTCGACCGTATCGTCGCGCTCGGCACCGAGAAGCCCGCCGATCCTCAGCCGGGCGCGGCCGACCCCAACGGCTTTCGCACGGTTGTCCCCACGATGGGAGCGCCGGGCGCGGCCGAAGCCGCCAATAGTTGGAATACGGCTCCACCCTGGAATGGCCCGCATCTGCCACCGGCGCCCGGCCATGCCCCTCCGGCCGTGGTTCCCGTCGGCGGGCCGGGCCACCCCTACGCCAGCAACCAATCGGCCGGTTATGCGGCGCCCGCACCGTTTCCGGAAGCCACGCCCGCCGTGGCGACGGTCCCGGCGCCGGCTCCCGCGCCTTTGCCAATGGCTCCTAGCGCGGGCATGAACGCGCCGTTCGCGGCCGACCGTACCGCTTGTCCGCTCGAAACGACCGATCCCTTCAAGGACATGGAACGCCGCCTGCGGCAGCACGGGGCGACCTATTATTTGCTAGAAACCTGGGGGGCCAACGGCGAGCTATACCGCTTTCACTGCCGCATGGCCGTGGCCAACAACGCCGCTTATACCCGCCATTTCGAAGCCACCGACCGCGATGCCTTGAAGGCGATGGCCGACGTGCTGACACAGGTCGAAGCCTGGCGCGCCAGCAGTAGCGCTGATCTGACCCAACAACCGGCGGCCGCGCCCGCCGTTTGGACGCGCTAAACTCCTCTGCCGCTTGGCACCCTATTTGCCCCGCGTTTGACGCTTTTTCTTGGCATTTGTCCGCGAGCCGGCCGGGCAACCTGTCTTTCCGCGGAAATGGGCCCCACGTATCGTGTTACCGGTCCCAGCAGCCACGCCAAAAGGTACTTGTCAGTCACGCCGACGCTGCTTACCTTTACCGGTGCAAGAGTTAGGCATTCTCACCAGCTTCCCAGCGCGCAAGGCAAACCCTTTGTCACGGTCCGGCAAGTCGCATCGTACGGCAGCCTCGCAACTCACGGGCGCGCGCAATCCGCTGCGCGCCGCGAGCCCGGCCGAGCTCCTTCCGCGCCGAAGCACCTCGCGCAACTGGCGCCGCCGCTTGGTCTCCCCCGCGCCGGAAGAAAAAGCCCCCGTCGATCCTTGCCTGCGCGACCCGAGCGCCGCGCGGCTCGAAGCCGTGCTGTTTCTTGCCCGAGAACCGCTCAACACCCGCAAACTTGCGCAAATGGCCAACCTGGCCGATGGCACCGAAGCCCGGACCTTGGTCCGCCGGCTCAACGACTGGTACGATGCCACGAACAGCGCCTTTCGCGCCGAAGAAATCGCCGGCGGTTACCAGCTCTTGTCGCGTCCTCAGTTCGCGGGCTGGCTGCGCCGCGGCGGCACGGCGCCGGGCGAGGTGCGACTTTCCGCGCCGGCTCTGGAAACTTTGGCCGTCGTTGCTTATCGTCAACCGGTTATGCGCGCGGAAATCGAAGCCATTCGAGGGGTCGATTGCGGCGAGATCCTCCGCCAACTGATGGAACGAGGACTGGTCCGTACCGCGGGCCGGGCACACGAACTAGGACGTCCCTATCTCTATGCCACGACACGCCGCTTTCTGCAGGTCTTCGGCCTCCGCCACTTGGACGACCTGCCCAGAGCCGAACAATTGCGGGCCCCCGCCGAAACGGCCGCCGCGACACAAAACTCTATTCATTAGAACTCGGAAAGCCGAGATCGAAATACGAGTCATCCACACGAGCTACTGACGAACTACTGAATTTCGAGGAGGATTGCGAACGTGATCACCACCGCCTTGCCCGAAGACGCACTCCGCGAACTTGCCGCTCTTATCGGCGAGTCGCGGGCCACCTTGTTGCGCGACTTTCCGGGCGTCGTCGAGAACAACCCTCGCGCGTACGACGACGAGGAAGACGAAGAAGAAGACGAGGAACTTGACGAAGAGGAAGACGAAGAAGACGACCTCGAAGACGACGAATGGGAAGAAGTCGACGAGGACGACGATGAAGAGGAGGAGGAGGAAGAAGAGGAAGAGGACGATGAAGAGTGGGATGACGAAGACGAAGACTGGGACGACGAAGATGAAGACGAGGACGATTGGGACGAAGAAGACGAAGAATAGTTCTTCGTCAACGCGTTCCGGCCGATCGCTCGCTTGAACCATACGACAAGCCCAGGGACTTTCTACAGTCGCTGGGCTTGTTCATGCGCGCATCGCCGCGCGAAGGGGGGCGGAGGCTCTCAATCCTTGATCTGAAACAACCGCTTCAGCGCTTCGAGCAACCCGTGCGGCGGGCCTTGCTCGGCCTCGCTCCGCAACGATTCCAGCGGCGGATGCAAAAGCTTGTTCACCAACCGATCGAACGACACGCTGATCTCATTGCGCGTGCGTTCGTCGAGTTCCGGCAATTTTTTGAATAATCGCCGGAGCTCTTCGTCCTTCGGTTGCTGCCATCCCTCGCGCAGCCGCTTGATGATCGGAGCCGTAGCCCGATGGTTGAGCTCGGCCATGAATCGCGTGGTCTCCTCTTCAACGATGTGAATCGCCGCGGGCAACTCCTCGTCGCGCGCCTGGCGATTCTTTTGACACGCCACGTGCAAATCGTCGATCGAATACAGATACACTCCCAACCGATCTCCGATTGCCGGATCAAAATCCCTCGGCATCGCCAAGTCCAGCACGAACAGCGGCCGCTGGTAGCGGGCCTGCTCGATCCGCTTGTAAACGGAAAGCGTCACGATCGGCTCTCCCGCTCCGGTGGTGCTGATCACCAGGTCCGCCCGCACGAGCTCCTCGGGCAGCCGTTCCCACGGTGCGGCCCGCCCGCGCCACACGGCGGCCAGTTTCTCCGCTCGATCGTAGTGCCGGTTGACGACGGTAACATGATGCGCGCCTTCGTCCTGCAAGTAGCGCAAGGTCTCTTCGCCCATTTCGCCGGCGCCGATCACGAGCACTTGCTTGTCGTCGAAGCGTTCGAAGATTTGCGCGGCGAAATCACCCACGGCGATGCTGGGAATGCTGACCCTCCGCTGGTGCAGGTTCGTGTCCGTGGTCACGCGTTTGGCCACCCGAACCGCCGTTTGAAAAATGCCATGCGTCAGGGGTCCCGCGCTGTGATGCCCCTTGGCCAGCTCATAGGCCTGCTTCACTTGGGCGAGGATTTGCGGCTCGCCCACCACCATACTGTCGAGGCTCGCCGCGACCATGAACAAATGCCGCACGGCGTCCTCGCCCGTCCGCTCGAACAGATCGTCGAAGATCTCGTAAATCGGCAGGCCGTGAAAATCGGCCATGAACTGAGCCACCTGCTCGTGCGTGGGAGACGCGTCCGGATGCTCGGCCGCGGTGTAGATCTCGACCCGGTTGCACGTCGAGAGTAGCACGGCCTCGGTTCGCGGAAACCGCCGCCGCAATTGTTCGAGCGCCGCGCCAACCTGCGCGGGACCGAACGCCAACCGCTCGCGCACCGCGACCGACGAATGATGGTGGCTGCAGCCGATCATCTGCAATTTCATGATCGGCCCTCCGCTGGCGAGGCGAGCTGCGCGCCGCTCGATGGCGGCTGCCGCTCGCTGCCGTGCTGGCTGTCGACCAGCAAGAACATCGCGAGCGACAACACCAGGAAGCCGAAACTCACCACCGTCAGGTACGCCACCTTGCGCCCGCGCCGCGACGGCCGATACAACATGTTGAAGATCGCCGCCGTAACGAGCCACAGCAGCATGAGCGCCGAGCTCCAGATCACCGGGTCGGTCCAGGGCACCGCCTCGCCGCCGCGGCCCACCTGGTTCAGGATGATTCCGGCCAGAAACCCGACGCCGATCAACAACGCCGACAGAATGATCACCCGACTGTTCACCTTTTCGAGCCATTCCAGACTTGGCGGACGAAAGCCCGGCGCCGGCGGACGCTTATGCTTCAGCCGGTTGGATTGCACCAGGTACATCAGCCCGGCCACGAACCCAACCATCACGGCCAGCGTCCCGGCCAGGAGCGAAATGCCATGCACCGCTCCCCAAGCGCGCAACGCCTCGTGCGCGGCAAACGGCGTACGCTCGGCAAACGCGGCGGCCACCACCAGCCCGATCGCCAGCGGCAGCATGAACACGCCCAGCGAGGCCTCGGGATAGTAGTACGACAGGTACAAATACGCCGCCACCACCAGCCAGGCCGCCACCAGGCACCAGTCGAATCCGCTCGACAGCGGCGTGGCCGAGAACTCCACCGCCCGATGCCCCAAATACAGCGTATGGGCCAGTAGCCCCAGGCACACGAACAGCAGCATCAGCAGCCGGCGAACGCCGCTACGGCGCAAGAACTTGACCAGCTCCAAGCCCCAGGCCACGGCGTAACTGGCCCCAAAGCACAGCAGGCTGATTCCGGACAGGAAGCTTGCCATCGGCAACCATCACGCGAAAAGAACGAGCAGTCCAGTCAAGGGCGGCGCGGCCCCAAGCCGCCTCACGCGTCGTCGAGCGCGCACCGGGGTACGCTATTCGTCCCCGTCGAGCCCATATTCCTTGAGCTTCTTATGGAGGGTATTGCGATTGATGCCGAGCTTCGTGGCGGCCTTCGTCTGCACGCTGTCGCAGCTTGCCATCACCTGGGCGATGAGCTCCCGCTCCACGCGATTCACCACCTTGGCATGTAAATTATCTTCCTGGGGACCAGCCGTGGCGAGCCCCTGCTGTACGAGGTCGAACGTCAGCGACTCTAGATCCGCCGCCTTCGCCCGGCCGCTCGCGCGAGGCTTCGGCCCCGTCAGCACGTTCTCGGGCAGCAAGTCGCACGCCAACTCGTCGCCGGTGGCCATCACCACGGCCCGCTCGACATAGTTTTGCAATTCGCGCACGTTGCCCGGCCAATGATAGTTTTGCAAGGCCTCGAGCGCGCGCGGATCGATGTGCGCCACGTACCGATCGTTCTCCTCGTTGTAATACGTGAGAAAGTGCCCCACCAGCTCCGGAATATCCTCGGGCCGATCGCGCAAAGGCGGTAAGTGGATCGGCACCACGTTCAGCCGGTAGTACAAGTCCTCGCGAAAATCGTCGCTCTCCACGAGCGACAACAGGTCGCGATTGCTCGCCGCCACGACGCGCGTATCCACGCGCACCGTCTGCGTATCGCCCACGCGTTCGAACTCGCGCTCTTGCAACACGCGCAGCAGCTTCACTTGCAGCTTGGGGGTCGTGGAGTTGATCTCGTCGAGAAAGATCGTGCCGGTATGCGCCGCCTCGAACCGGCCCGTGCGATTGGCGACCGCTCCGGTGAACGATCCCCGCACGTGGCCGAACAGTTCGCTTTCGAGCAAGCTCTCGCTGAGCGCGCCGCAGTTCACCCGCACGAACGGGCCGGTCGCCCGCTGGCTGGTCTGGTGGATCGCCTTGGCGATCAGCTCTTTGCCGGTGCCGGTTTCACCCAGCAGCAGCACCGAGGCGTTCGACCGGGCCACGCGCCGCGTCAGCGCGAACACCTTCTGCATGGCCGGACCGCTACCGATGAGACCCACAATCGGCGGCCGGGTCGGATCTTGTTCAAAACCAGGATACGAAACGCTCATGAGTGGCGCAGTTTGCGAGGGAATTAAGGTCCGCTGGTCTTCGCGGTTTCCGGCGGCGGGGGATCCCCCTGGTGTTCGATCACGTCGAGCAACTGGCCCAGCACCTGGTGCGTTTCGCGATTGCGGCCGGCGTTGTAGTTGTAAATGTCGTACTGAGCGTAAATCTCATCGCTCGTCAGCAGCGTGCCATAGTGGCGAATGCTCCGCGACAGCGCCACGACCGCCGCTTCGCGCGTGGCCAGCGGCTGGGCCGGGCTGTCGGCCAGTTGCACTAGCGTCTGCTGCGCCTTTCGCGTTCCGATGTCGGCCAGCAGCTCGATCGCCTTGCCGGCCATCTCCGGCACGTACACGAGCGGCAAGATCGCCGTTTCAAGCTGCCGCAGCTCGAACACGTTGTTCCGCTCGCCGGCCAGCTTGATCAGCCAGTCCATCGCGCTCACCGCCTGGCCCTGCCGCACATCCACCGGCACGTGCGCCAAACCGGCGGCGGCCAGCACGTCGTCGGTAAACAACTTCATCTCCGCGTCGCTGGTCGGCTGCAGCATCACCACCAGCCCTCCGGCGCGCCGCGCGTAACTTCGAATTCGCTCCAGGTCGTTCGCCGGAGCGACGATGCCAATCGGCAATTGCGCCGTGCGCCGATCACGCCGCAACTGCGCCACCAGCTCATCCAGGGCCGGCCGATCGATGGCCGAGTGAATCAGCACCAGTGCATAGTCGGGCGAAGCCACGGCCAGCTCGAACGCTTGCCGCCCGGTCGTGGCCACATCGGCCTGATAGCCTTGGGCCCCGGCCAGCCCGGCGATCTGGCCGCCCGCCGCCGAGAGCGGATGCGCTACCAGCACGCGGGGCACGCCGTACGAGCCGGCAAAATACCCAAGCCCCTCGGTCACCGCGCTCGACCCGGCGAACGGCTGTTCCGGCCCAAGCTTCAAAATCGTGTCGATTGCCGTGAAACGCAGCCGCCGGTCCGGGTGGCCAGCCGCTCGCGCCAGCGTGCTCGGCGTGCTACCACCCGCGGTGAGCTGCGCGGCCGAGCCGATGTCGCCCAGAATCTGCGCGGCCGCGATGGCCGCGGGAATGTGCCCTTGGGCCATGGCGCTCGCCAGTACGTCCTCGACCGCTTCCGGCCCAAAGCCGGCGGCCAGGGCATAGGCCGAGCCGTCGCCCGTCGGCAGCGGAGCATCGATGCCCGCGCTATGCTTCGCCGCTTCGAGCAGCACGGTCAGATAGAGCCGCCGGCGATGGGGGCTTTCCGAATCGCTCGTCTGCAAATCGGCGGCCAAACGCAGGGCCGCGGCCAGGGCCGCGCCTTTGGCATCGTAGTTGACCGGCGCGACCTCTTGCTTCGCGTCGTCCCATTGCCAGATCTCGACCAGCCGATTGCCGTAAGCTTCCGGCGTGCATGCCTGGTCGAACCGCTGCCGAGCGGCTCGCTCCAGCAGCTCGTGCGCCTCGACACGGTTCGGCACGCGTCCGCTGATTCGCTCGATGGCCGCCGCGGCCATGGCCCGCTCCAGCGGCGTGCTGCGCGGCGAAGTCAGTGGCGTGAGTAGAGACGCCACGGCCGGCTCGGCCCGCATCGCGCCCAGCAGTTCGATCACTTGCAGACGAATCGCGTCGTTGGGCGACTCGAGCGCGCCCAATAGCGGCGGCACGGCTTTGCCGCCCAACCGCACCAGAATCGCCCGCGTCTGCTGGTGAATGCGCGCCTGATTCGGATCGGCCAGCACGGCCAGCAGCGGCGACACCACAGATTCGCCCGCACGCATCAATTCGTGCGTGGCCTGCGCGCGGATCTCCGCGCTCGGGTCGCTCAAATGCTTGATGTACTCGGCCAGACGCGTCGGATCGCGCCGCGCGGCGTCGGCCGCTCGGTACAGCCCGTCGATGAACGGCGTCAGCAGCTTGCCCAACTCTGGATTGCGGGCGAGCCGCACCAGCGTCGCCGACGGAAACTGTTTGAACAGCGCCGCCTGCTGCTGCGCGTCCAGCTTTTGTTCGACCAATTGTTTGGCAAACGGCTCGGCAAGCTTCGGATGCCCCAGGTCCGCCAAGATCCGCACAGCCCGCAACAACTCGAACGCCGTTTGGGGTCTCGACTCCAACACCGCTTGCACGGCCGGGTCATCCGGAATCGCCGGCGCCGCGGATGTCGTTCCCGCAACGTCGCTGTCGGCCGGTTGGCCGGCACCACCCGGCGCCGACGCACGCGTCGCGTCGCCGCCGGTTCCAAACGCGCCGGTTCCAAACGGATTGTCGTCCTCCGCGTCGTCCGACATCGCCGCATCCCCGTCCGGCGTGCCAAACGGGTTGTCGCCGTCCGAGATCGCATCGTTTGCGTCCGCGTCACTCGGAGCGGCAAACGGATTATCATCCTGGGCGCGCGCTACCGACGCTGCAAACACGAGCCCCACGAGCATCAGCCCGCTCAGGCCCCGCGACAACCAACGCGTGTCCCAATCGCAGGACTTCAAAATCAACAGACGCATGGCGATGAACCACGGGTGTGAATCACGTTTCTTTGAGTACATCCATTCGCCGTCACCATCCATCACTCGCACGCCGCGAGCTTCTGCTTCCACCGCGCAAGCTGCGCGGACACCTGCTCGCGGCCGGTCGAACCGTAGCTGACAAACGACGCCACGGCCTGCTCGGGCCCCAGCACCTCGTACACGCTCGCGTCCAGACTCGGATCGGCCGCTCGAAAATCCTCGAGCGACAAATCGGCCAGCCGCACGCCCAGGTCGAGCGCCCGGCGCACTAGTTCCCCCGTCGCATGGTGGGCGGTGCGCTGCGGCATTCCGCGCGAAATCAGATATTCCATCAGCGTCGTCGCGTCCAAGTGCCCGCGATCGAGCCGCGCGGCGATTTGTTCGCGTTTCAGCTCCGTGCCGGCCACCAGCGGCGCCGCCAGTTCCAGGCAAGCCTTCACCGTGTCGAACGAGTCGAACAGCCGCTCTTTGTCTTCTTGCAAGTCCCGATTGTAAGCCAACGGCAAGCCCTTGATCAGCACCAACAGCGCCGTAAGGTTGCCAATCACCCGGGCCGACTTGCCGCGCGTCAACTCCAGCACGTCGGGGTTTACCTTCTGCGGCATGATCGACGAACCGGTGCAAAATGGCTGCGGCAGCTTCAAGAAGTCGAACTCCGAGGTGGACCACAGCACCCACTCTTCGGCCCAGGTGCTCAGATGCTCGGCAATCATCGCCAGCACGAACGCGAACTCGACCACGAAATCACGATCGCTCGAAACGTCGATGCTGTTCGCCGCCACCTCCTCAAACCCCAGCCGTCCGGCCACGTCGTGCCGGTCGATCGGCAGGCTCGTTCCTGCTACGGCCGCGGCACCCAGGCTGAGCACATTCGCGCGCGCCCGCGCGCTCGCCAGCCGGCCCCGGTCGCGCTCGAACTTTTCGCAGTAAGCCAGCCAATAGTGCGCGGCCAGCACCGGCTGCGCGCGCTGCATGTGCGTATAGGCCGGCAAGATCACGCCCTCGTCGGCTTCGCACCGCTCGACGAACGCCCGTTGCAGGTCGATCAGTTGCGCGTCGATCGCGTCGATCGCGTCGCGCACCCACAACCGCAGGTCCGTCGAAACCTGATCGTTCCGGCTGCGTGCAGTGTGCAGTTTTCGGCCCACATCACCGAGCCGCTGGATCAGCGCGTGCTCGATGTGCATATGAATGTCTTCCAGTTCGGTACGGAACGGGAAGTCGCCTTGCTCAATTTCCTGGCGGATGTTGCTTAGGGCCTGTTCAATCTGCCGGCATTCCTCGTTCGAGATCAGGTCGACACTGGCCAGCATCTGGGCATGCGCGATCGATGCGGTAATGTCGTGCGCATAAAGGCGGCGGTCGAAGCTCACACTTTCAGTGAACGCTTCGACGCGCGCATCGGTCGCCTCGCTAAAGACACCACCCCAAGCCTTTTCAGCCACGCAACCCCCTCATGGCGACCAAAAATGGCCCCGGAAAGACGCCAGCAGTTACAGCAACATATTTACTGTAAATGGCTTACGACAAAGTGTCAACGAGCCCCACGAGCCTCCGGACACGGCAGAAACGCGGATTTCGCCTGCCCGCAAGCGGGGGCCCGACCGGCTGTACCGATCGCACCGCCTGGACAGCCTCAACCCGCGCAGTAAGTGCCCGCACCGCGAGAACTTCCGCGGCCGATTTGCGAGGTCCCCGGCCCTTGCGTTACCATTGGCCCACCCCCCCATTTCGTAGCGGAAATCTCTGACCTCAAACCACTCGGCGGAGCCTCGCATGGCCACTCTCCAAGGCAAAACCCTCTTTATTACCGGCGCAAGCCGGGGCATCGGCAAAGCCATCGGCCTTCGCGCCGCGGCCGACGGCGCCAATGTCGTCGTCGTCGCCAAGACAGCCGAGCCGCACCCCAAGCTCGAAGGCACCGCCTTCACCGCGGTCGAGGAGTTCGAAAAGGCCGGCGGCCGGGGCCTCGCCTGCATCACCGATATCCGCCACGAAGACCAGGTTCAAGCCGCCGTCGACGCGGCCGTCAAAAAGTTTGGCGGCATCGACATCCTGGTCAACAACGCCAGCGCCATCAGCCTTACCGGCACGCTCGACACCGAGATGAAACGCTACGACCTGATGCACGGCATCAACATTCGCGGCACGTTCATGACCAGCAAGCTCTGCTTGCCGCACCTGCTGAAAGCCGCGAACCCGCACATTCTCAACATCTCGCCGCCGCTGGCGATGGAGCCCCGCTGGTTCGCGGGCCACGTCGCCTACACGATGGCCAAATACGGCATGAGCCTGTGCGTACTCGGCATGGCTGAAGAGTTTCGCGAGCAGGGCGTCGCCGTCAACGCCCTCTGGCCCGAGACCGTTATCGCCACGGCCGCGGTTCGCAACCTGCTCGGCGGGCAAATGATGATCGACCAAGGCCGCACGCCTCAGATCATGGCCGACGCCGCCTACGCGATCCTCACCCGCGACAGCCGCCAATGCACCGGCAACTTCTACGTCGACAGCGACGTGCTGAAAGAAGAAGGCGTCACCGACTTCGACAAATACTCCGTCGTCCCCGGAGCGAAACTGCTCCAGGACTTCTTCCTGCCCGAGGGCTTTAAGGGCACGGTGTAACACCGGCCACCTGGCGACGGAAAACGCCTCGAATCGCCCTGCTAATACCGTCGAAATAGGCCCCGGGCGAGAATCGCCCCGCCCGGGCCGCTCCTCAAAAAGCAAACGCGGGGCGGAAGGTACTCCCTCCGCCCCGCGCGCCTTTGATTCTCGATCGTTATTCGAGATCGTCGAAAATCCCGCGGGCGAGATTGAAAAACGCCACGCTGGTTTTCAACAGGACATTAGCCGCGCGCGCTGCGCTTCCGCCGCGCAAGCTGCCAGCCAACCAGCGCCACCAGGCCCATCGCGCCCAGCACGACGCTGCCCGGCTCGGGCACCACGGTCAGCACGCCCGAAATGGCATAAAACGAGCCGCGCTCGTCGGCAGGCGCCGGCGAAAAGTGGCGCACCCAGTTGTATTCCGATCCGGGCGGAAAAACCCCCGGATAGCCGCTCACCGTATTCATATCTCCCAGTGGAATGTACACCGTGCCGTCGGTCTCGGTGCCTGTCCACACGATCCCGCCCGCATACAGCCCTCCGGACTCGTTGATGTTAATGGGCGACGTCGGCGCGCCGTCCCACAGGTCGGCGTTATCGTATGCCACGACCGCGCCGTCGAGCCGATAGATCGTTACACCCGCGGAAAGCATGGGATTCGTGTCCGTATTGTCGCGCGCGTCGATGGCGCTGGTGCTGCCGATCGCCCTCCAGGTCGTTCCCAACGCCGCCAACTCCGGAACGCTCTCGGCGATGCTCGTCACGAACGCGTTATAGTCGGCGATGTCCGGGCTCAACGCGTCGCGCGTCGTGCTGGTCACGAACGCCAGCCGGTACTGGTCGCCAACGTTCAGGCCCGCGGGCACCGTCACCACGGCCGCCCGCGCCGCGCCTGACAGACTCAAGGCAACCACGATGGCCAACAGTTTGAGCAACCGTCGAGAAGTGAAGGAACGCGTCATGATGTTTCTCCTACGTCCTGGGGGGGCAAGCAATCCTCAACGGTTCTAATGACTTTAGCAGACTACCGACCAACGTGCGAAAACTCACGAAAAGCCCTCGCAGGCCGCGAAAAAACGCGGGCCGAAAGGTTCTCCCCTCCGGCCCGCGTACATTTTTACTTCGGTCGCGCCAGTTTGCGGTGAAAAAGTGGATTAGTCGCGCGCGCTGCGCTTCCGCCGCGCAAGCTGCCAGCCCACCATCGCCACCAGGCCCATCGCTCCCATCACGATGCTGCCCGGCTCCGGCACGACGGTCAGCACGCCCGAGATGACATAAAACGAGCCGATCTCGTCGGCGGGCGCCGGCGAATAGTGGCGCACCCAGTTGTACTCCGAGCCCGGCGGAAAATTCCCCGGATAGCCGCTCACGGTTTCCATATGTCCCAGCGGTCTGTCGTAGTCGTAGTGGTACACCGTGCCGTCGGTCTCGGTGCCCGTCCACACCCACCAGCCCGCATACGACGCCCCTAACTCATTGATGCTGATGGGCGAAGTCGGCGAGCCGTCCCACAGGTCGGCGTTATTGTGCGCCACGACCGCGCCGTCGAGCCGGTAAATCGGCACGCCGACGGAAAGCGTGGGATTCGTGTCCGTATTGTCGCGGGCGTCGATGGCGCTGGTGCTGCCGATCACCCGCCAGGTCGTTCCCAGCGCGGCCAGCTCCGGAATGCTTTCGGCGGCGCTCGTCACGAACGCGTTATAGTCGGCGATGTCCGAACTCAGGGCGTCGCGCATCGTGCTGGTCACAAACGCCAGCCGGTACTGGTCGCCAACGCTCAGGCCCGCGGGCACCGTCACCACGGCAGCCCGCGCCATGCCCGGCAAAGTCAGAACAACCGCGATGGCCAACAGCTTGGAAAACCACGAAAGGGTAAGCGAACGTTTCATGAAGCTGACTCCAGGAAAGCAGAGAGGGGGGAGGGGGAGACCTTAAATCCAGAATTTCAAGCCTTAATATACCACCCCCGAACCTCAACGTCTCAATAGAAAATATCGAGGATTTTGATTGTCCGGCCGCAAACCTGGCCTCCATTTCAGGGCTGGGTTGAACGCTTAAGAACAAACACAATAGCAGGTTAGAGAAATCATTCGGCGGGACGTGGCCGGGGGGAGTTCAGGCCCCCAAAGCCAGCCTGATGGCAAAATGCCACATTGCTAGCATTTTGCCTAAATACGAAATTTTCTACTTAAACCCGATACTACACAACTTGACTGGCAAATTTGGCTGGTTAGAGTGGCTGTCTGGAGTGTAGTGATATCTCCAAATTTGTCCCTGAAAATCTCGCAATCCAAGGAGCCGCTAATGAAGACCTCTCCCCTGAGATTCCTCATCTATTGCCGCGACGGCGGCAATGCTGCTGACCGTATCGGTCCGCAGCGCGGAAGCTGTTTCCGTCACCATCGACTCGCTCACCATGCTGGCCGGCAATCAAGCCTACCGCTTTACGAACAGCAATCGCAGCGATAGCTTCGACAGCGCTGTCAATGTCGTCAATGGCGGTGGCTCGGTAGCCGATTCTCTGGGCGCCACGGTAAGTGCCAAGACCCGCTATGCGTATACCCAAACCGCGGATGCGGACGGCTCGTTTCCAGGCGCCGTCGATTTCACCGCGACGAGCAACTATCGCGTCGTTTTCACGGTCGACGCCGGAGCCGGCACGGTTTACGACCTCCAGATCGACACCGCCCGTCTTGGCGCGCTCGTCACTCGTGACGAAAGTGGTTCGACGGCTACCGCCACCATCAATGCCGTGAGCGGCAGCCTGAACGGTGTCGGAAACGCCAACCTGGGGCTTGCAGGTCCGCTTTCACGCAGCAGCAGCGACACGGGAGTTTTGGCCGTCAACCAGGGCAGCACGCTGCAACTCCTCAACCTGACCGGTTCGAACACCTACACCTTGGACTTCCAATGGACGACCCGAACCCAGAGCAATAATGGAATTCTCGCTGGCGACGAAGGTGTCGCGCTGTTCGGCCTCGACACGCGCGTCAACACTAAGGTTGGCGCTGCGGATGACTATCCGGGCACTTCGGGTCGCACGGATCCGTCCGCCGACGGTCACTTCGTGACGGTCACGGCCACGGTGGTCGAAGTCGTTCCCGAACCGTCGACCTGGATCATGGCCGCGGTGGCGAGCCTGGGCGCGGTATTCTTCCGCCGTCGCAAGTCGGCCTAATGCCAACGGCTTTTTCGACCGTGGATTTTTGATCACGGATTTTCTTGAATCCGCGAAATCTTGAACGGCCGGCTCGACCCCACACGCGGGTTGAGCCGGCCGTATTTCGTTGAAGAACGGGAAACCGCCATTCCACGGATGCAAGGCCCCTCGCCACGCGTTCCCAATCGCGCGATCAAAATGGGCCCCTTACCGCCGCAACTGCCTCAGCCCAGGAGCGGTCGTGGCGGACGGCAACTACTCGAGACCGCGAAGCGCGTTCGAGAGATTTGCTTTAGGGATGAAGTAATACGTCTTCCCAACCTTGAAGCTCTCCAGTAGACCGCGCTTTGGCATTCTCATTGCTAGTAGACCTACGTTTTCTCGGCAGTTTTCCCTACAAATCAATCTCATACCAATTTCCACAAATACATTAGTGAACATACTTCCACGCAAATCCCAACTTTATGGAAATTGGGATCAAATTGGTAATTGACTTATGTGTGACCGTTCAAGCATAAGGATCCCCAGGAAATAGCTGCCCCAACAACAGCGTGCGATTGCGTCCAAGGCGTTCGCCAAGTCCCCTCGAAAGCCGTATCCTGAAAACTCGATTTCAGACGAACTTCGGAACAAAGCCGCTCCTCATGACATCTCCTAGAATCACGACCGTCGTCCGCCACGTCTCGCGGGCGGCTCGCCCGTGGCCTTGCCCGCGGCGGCTCGCGTTCGCGCTGGGCATGCTGCTCATCTGCCGGCTCGCGGCTGCGGACGACTGGCCGCAGTTTCGTGGTCCCGGCGGCCAAGGTCACGCGACCGCGGCCGAGGTGCCGCTCACCTGGAGCGAGCGCGAAAACATCACGTGGAAGTCCGCCATCCCAGGCTTGGGCTGGTCGTCGCCCGCCGTGTTCGGCAAGCAAATCTGGCTGACCACCGCCACCGACGAAGGCCATTCGCTCCGCGCGATCTGCGTCGACCGCGAGAACGGCTCGCTGCTGCACGACGTCGAGGTGTTTCACCTGGACGATCCCGGCTCGATCCACGCCAACAACAGCCACGCCTCGCCGACGCCCGTCGTCGACGGCGAGCGCGTCTACGTGCATTACGGGGCGCACGGCACCGCGGCGCTCTCGGCCTCCGGCGAAATCCTCTGGAAACGGAAGCTCGCATACGATCACCAGCATGGCCCTGGCGGTTCGCCGGTCCTGTACCAAGACCTGCTGATCGTCGCCTGCGACGGTGGCGACGTGCAGTATGTCGTCGCGCTCGACAAACACTCGGGCGAGGAGCGCTGGAAACGCGACCGCGCCCACATCAGCCAAGCGCGCAAGAGCGGTGAGCTTCCGGTGCCGATGGCCTACTGCACGCCGCTGCTGATCGAGCTGGACGGGCGCGTGCAGCTCGTCGCGCTCGGCAGCGACGCGATCGTCGGCCACGAGCCGGCGACCGGCGACGAGATCTGGCACTTCCGCTACCGCGGCTATTCGAACGTGCCGCGGCCCGTCTTGGCACACGGCATGCTCTTCTTTGCCACCGGATTCGGCAGTCCCGAGTTTCACGGCATCCAGGCCGGCGGCCGCGGCGACATCACCGAATCGAACGCGGTCTGGAAAACGGGCAAAGCCAGCCTGGTGCCGATGAACGTCTCGCCGCTGGTCGTGGGCCACGAACTGTACACGATCAGCGACGCCGGCCTGGCGGTCTGTTACGACGCGACCACCGGCAAGCAACACTGGCAAAAACGGCTCGGCGGCAAGTTCTGGGCATCTCCCGTCTATGCCGACGGACGCATCTACTGCCTGAACGATTCTGGAAAAACGTTCGTCCTCAAACCGGGCACGGAGTACGAAGAACTGGCCGTCAATCAACTCGACGGCCTAACGCAGGCCTCGCCCGCGATCGTCGACCGCGCGATCTTCCTCCGCACCGATACGCATCTCTATCGCATCGAAAATTCAAAACGCGAGTGAACTTCAGCGGCAGCCGCGATTCCCGCCCGAGAACCCCTGGAGCAACGCATGTTTCCACGCGGCGTCATCTTCGATCTGGACGGAACGCTCGTGGACTCGGGCCTCGACTTCGACCACATGCGCCGCGAGTTGGGCATCCCGCCCGGCCGTCTGATTCTCGAAGCGCTCGCGGAGCAGGCACCGGACGAGGCCGAACCGATGTGGCGCATCGTCGCCGAGCACGAGCTGCGCGGCGCCCAGCGGGCGACTGTTCTCCCCGGCGCGCGCGAGTTTCTGCGCCAGCTCGCCCAGCGGGGGATTCGGCGTGGCATCCTGACGCGCAATAGCCGCGCCTCGGCGACGGCGACGCTGGCGCGGTTGTCGCTCGAGGTCGAAATGGTCGTCGCGCGCGAGGATGGCCCCGTGAAGCCCGACCCTGCCGGTATCCTGCGGATCTGTCGCGCGTGGAATCTCGATCCGCGGCACTGCGTGATGATCGGCGACTACCGCTTCGACATCGAGGCGGGCCGCCGCGCGGGCGCCCGCACCGTGCTGTTCACCGGAACTGGCGGGCGGCACGGTCTGCTGCCGGGTGAAACGGCGGACCTGGTGCTAGCGACCTTCCTAGGGCCGGAGCCATTTTGGAGTTGGGCCGGCGAAATCGCCCTAGGGAGCAATCCGGAATGCTGCTAATATCCGCACCCGCCGCGCGGCAGAATTGGAATCTTCCGCGCACGAACTCGCCTGCACGCCTCGAAGTTCTCGATAGGGATATCATGCCTTCGAATCACTGTCACCTGCGATTGGGGTTTGTCCTGGCCGCGCTCGTTGCCGTGCCGCATTTGGCGACGGCGCAGCAGTATGCTCCTCGGCGCGCCCCGGCGACAGCGCCCTCGCAGCAGCGCCCTGCGCCCCAACAGCGCCCCGCGGCGGCGGCGCCGCGCGTCACGCAAGGCACAGCGCAGCCATCCCCGAGAACCGCTCAAGCAGGGCCGCCGGCAGGGCAATATCCCGTGCGGCAAACCGCCGGCAGCGAGCCGCTTCCGCAGCGGACGGCCGCGGCCCAGCCCGTCGCCACGCCGACGCCGGTTCCGGCCCACGAACCTTTCCGACTGACTCCCGAGCAGCAAGCGTTGCTCGACCAGATCCTTCTGAAATGGGAGCAGCAGAGCAGCCGCGTGAACACGTTTAGCTGCACCTTCGGACGCTGGGAAGTGGACGAAACTTACGGCCCGGCGGAAAATCACTTTCAGATCAGCGAAGCTTATGGCGAGATCAAATACAAATCGCCCGACCATGGCGTGTATCAGGTCACCAAGCAAACCGAGTGGGACGGGAGCAAGAAGGCCTACGTGCCGCGCACCGAGGGCCTCGACCATTGGGTTTGCAACGGCGAAGCGATCTTCGAATTCAACTACCAGCAACGCCAACTCATCGAGCGCCAACTTGCGCCGGAAATGCGGGGCAAAGCGATCACCGACGGCCCGCTGCCGTTCGTGTTTGGCACCAAGGCCGATCAACTCAAGGCGCGTTACTGGATGCGCGATATCACTCCGACGGACGACGTGGGACAAAAGGTGTGGCTCGAAGCCTGGCCGAAATACCAGCGCGACGCCGCCAACTTCCAACACGCGATCATCATTCTCAACCAAAAGACCTTCATGCCCTCGGCGCTACGAATCATCCAACCCGACGGCAAGAACAAGCAAGACTATGCGTTTCAGAACATCTCGGTCAACAATCCTCTGGCGGTGCTGATGAGCGCGTTCTCGGCGCCGCTCAAGCCCCTCGGCTGGACCAAGGTAGTGATTCCCGCCGGCGGGCCGCCGGCGTCTCCCACGGAACCTGCGCAGGCTCAACAACCGCGCGCGCAGACCCAACGGTAAATCGTTCACCGGCCCGCGATGCGTCTCATTCAACGCGTCTGGAGCAGCATCTTGCCTCCGCTCCGATACGCCGCGGTGTCGGATTTGACTCCCCCTCGGCCCGCGCTATAATCCCCTGTGGACCCCTGAAATTCAACGGAATTTCTTCCTGAATATGCGCTGGCCGAATGCGTCGGCCAGCACCACTCTTATGACGCCGGCCAGTGCGATTCGTCGTGTCGAGTGGCGACGCTTCGTGCGGCGCTCGGCTGGATTGCTGGCATGCTTGGCCGGAGTCGTGCTGCTCTCGGTCGCTGGTCCTTCCCCTGCTACCGAGGCCCCTGCTACCGAGGCCCCTGCCACCGAGGCCCCCGGAACCGAGCAAGGCGCCGCCTCTTCCGGCGATGCCACAGCCCCCGCGTCCGCCTCGGCCGCTGCCCCGCCAGGGATTGAAAATCACGCCCAGGAGCGTTCCGCGGAGCCTGCAAAAGTGGGCCGCCTCGTGCGTGTGCCGCTGCCGCTCGTCGGCAATGCCGATACGCAGGCGATCGCCGCGGCCCAAAAAGCGATCGTGGAAATGCCGGCGGGCCCAGGGCGTCCCGTGCTGGTGCTGGAGTTCTCATCCTCAACCGGGCAGACGGGGCAGGGGAGCGACTTCGAGCGCGCGCTCAAGCTCGCGCGCTTTCTTACCAGCCGCGATGCCAGTACCGTCGAAACCGTGGCTTTCATTCCCAAATCGCTCAAGGGCCATGCCGTGCTGCCGGCAATGGCCTGCGAGAGCATCATCATGGGGCCCGACGCGGTGCTCGGCGACGCGGGGCTGGATGAACCCGCCGAACAGGTGACCGACCCGACCGTGCGAAGCGGCTACCGCGAGATCGCCAATCGCCGGCGCACCATTCCGGCCGAGGTGGCCTTGGCCATGCTCGATAAGAATGTCGAGCTGCTCAAGGTCGATACCGAAGTCAGCCCTGAGTATGTGTTCGTTGGCGACTTGGAATCGCTCAAGCAAAAGCGCACGATCCTATCGCAACAAGTGCTCAGTCGTCCCGGCCAGGCCCTGCTGCTTACCGGTAGCGACGCCCGGGCCGAGGGCTTTGCCACGTATCTCGCGGCGGATCGCCAGGCGTTGGCGCGCGCGCTCTCGGTGTCCGAGCGCGACCTGGAGGATGACCCTTCGCTGTGGGGCAAATGGCGACCGGTGGAAGTGGCGGTCGTCGGCCCGATCACGATCTCGGCAATCGCCACGGTGAAACGCACCATCGAGCAACAAATTCGCGACTCCCATGTCAATCTGATTGTGCTTCGCATCGAAAGCTCGGGCGGGTCGCTTGCCGATAGCGTTGACCTGGCGCACTACATCGCCCAACAGGATCCATCCCAGGTGCGAATCGTCGCGTATGTGCCGGAGCGAGCTACCGGGGACGCGGCTGTCATCGCCACCGCGGCCGATCAACTCGTAATGGCGCCTCGGGCAGTCCTGGGAGGCGACGGCGAGGGAATCGCCTCGAAAACCGACTCCGAGCTGGCGCGACAAACGCTTCGCGAAAGCCTTGCGCCACTCCAAGGCCGACGCTGGTCGCTGGCGGCTGCGTTCATTGATCCGAGCGTTCGCGTGTTCCAGTATACGAACCAGCAGACCGGCGCCACCGCGTACTTCTCACCGCAAGAGCGGGACGAGCAAGCGCAGCCGGACGAATGGATTCAGGGAGTCGAGATCACCCAGCCGAAACAGGTCTTGCAGGTCACGGGCGACCGTGCGGTCGAATTGGGACTGGCCCGTTATGCCGTAGACAGCTTCGACGAGTTCAAACAACGTTATGGTCTCGACGGCAACATCCTTCGCGCGGAGCAAGGTTGGGCCGATTATCTCGTGCAGGTCTTGGCTACGCCGACGGTCGCCTGGCTGCTCCTGCTGATCGGCGGAGCCGCTTTATACGCCGAGTTTCAATCGCCCGGCGTGGGCATCGGTGCGTTTATCGCCGGGGTCAGCTTTCTGCTCTATTTCTGGAGCAAGCACTTGGGCGGGACTGCCGACTGGCTGGAGGTCTTGCTGTTCGTCGCGGGCGTTAGTTGTGTGTTGCTCGAACTTTTCGTGCTGCCGGGAACTGGCGTGTTCGGTCTCGGCGGCGGGCTGATGATGATCTTGTCGTTGGTGCTTGCAAGCCAAACGTTCATCATTCCACACGACGAGCAGCAATTGACGCAGCTTCGCGATTCGCTGTTGGGACTCCTGGCCGTGGGAGCCGGCATCGCCGTCGTGGCGATCCTCATGCAGCGTTACTTGCCACACGCGCCGCTCCTGTCGAACATGATGCTGGCTCCTCCCAGCGGCACCGAACTCGAAGATCTCTCGCACCGCGAATCGCTCGTCTCGCTAGACTATCTCGTGGGCGCGACGGGCACCGCCGTCACTCAACTCGCTCCGTCCGGCAAGGCTCGCTTCGATAAGCGGATGGTCGACGTTCTCGCCGACGGCGAATTCATTGCTCGCGGCGATGCCGTCTTGGTGACCGAGGTCCATGGCAATCGCGTGGTTGTACGTTCCGCCGAACATCGTGGCTGAGAATGCCGCGCGAGGCGAATGGCTCGAAACGGCTGCCGTTCCTTGCGGATCAATTGTGGTAGAATAAACGTACCTCGATGCATTTTGAGAGTTCGCAGTTATTCTCTTCACCTGATACCACCGCGATGAGCCCACTCGTTTGGTCCGTGCTGCTGCTATTGAGCGGGCTGGCGTTGGTCTGCGCCGAGGTGTTTATCCCTTCAGGAGGCTTGTTGGGGTTTCTGTCCGTGGCGTCCTTAATTACGGGCATCGGCATGGCTTTCTACCATGGCGGCATCGAGATCGGGCTCTTATTTTTGGTGGTGACCGGGGTCGCCGTGCCAGGAGCGCTCAGCCTGGCGTTCCGTTATTGGCCACAAACTCCCATGGGCAAACGGCTCCTGCTTCAAGTTCCGCGTCCCGATGAGGTGTTGCCAGACTCGCCTCAGCGGCAGCGACTGCGCCAACTGGTGGGAAAAATCGGCGTTGCGCGAACGATGATGATGCCCAGCGGAGCCATTGAAGTCGACGGCCAGACGGTTGACGCCCTGAGCGAAGGCGTATCGATCGAGCCGGGCCAGGCGATCGAAGTGATCGAAGTGCGCGGCACGCGCGTTCTCGTCCGCCCAGCAGAAGCGGCCAGGCCCGACGCCACCGAGGACGACGTCCTCGGCCGGCAGCTCGAATCCTTCGAGATAGAAGGTCTCGACGAGCCGCTGTCTTGACGAGCGAATTGCGACCGTTTGAGCGGCGCGCCTTGACATGGTTGCGCGTGCGCCGGGACAATCTTCAGATGTAGACATGGCATAAATGCCCGGAGCGTCCGTCAAGCCCTGGAAGGTTGCTCTCATGCAAACCCTCGCTCAACAGCCCAGTGCCAGCACCGTGATCACCATCGTTCTGATGGGTGGCGGCTTGCTGGTGATGCTGGTGGTCATCGCGGTTTTCGCGCGATACTCGCGACTGTGGATCCAATCGGTCATGACCGGCGCGCGGATCGGTATTTTCGACCTGCTGGGAATGACCTTCCGCAAGGTAAATCCCACCGTGATCGTCCGTAGCAAGATCATGGCTGTCCAAGCAGGGCTCGCCGACAGCACGGGCATCACCAGCAAAGCCCTCGAAGCCCACTACCTGGCGGGCGGCAATGTGCCGCTCGTGATACGCGCGATCATCGCCGCCAAAAAGGCCAAAACGATCGATCTTGATTTCAAGCTGGCCACGGCGATCGACCTCGCCGGCCGCAACGTGCTTGAAGCCGTGCAGACCAGCGTATATCCGAAGGTCATCGATTGCCCGGCGCGCGGCGCAGCACGCGATTCGCTCGACGCCGTCGCCAAGAACGGAATTCAGCTCAAAGTAAAGGCCCGCGTCACGGTTCGCGCGAACCTGAACCAACTCATCGGCGGAGCCACGGAAGAAACGATTATCGCGCGCGTGGGCGAAGGCATTGTCAGCGCGATCGGCTCCTCGAACACTCACCTTGAAGTGCTCGAAAATCCTGACCGGATCTCCAAGGCGGTACTCGCCCGGCGACTCGATTCGCAAACAGCCTTCGAAATTGTGTCGATCGATATCGCCGATATCGACGTGGGGGAAAATATCGGCGCTCGCCTGCAAGCCGATCAGGCGGAAGCCGACATGCGCGTCGCCCGGGCTCGCGCCGAGGGTCGCCGAGCGATGGCCGTGGCCCAGGAACAGGAAATGATCGCCAAAATGGAGGAAAGCCGAGCGCAGGTCGTCGAAGCCGAGGCCGAGGTTCCCAAGGCGATCGCCGACTCCTTTCGCGACGGCCATCTAGGAATCATGGACTACTACAAGCTACGCAACGTTCAGGCCGACACCGACATGCGCAAGAGCATCGCCGGCGGCGGCATCACGGCGACCAAATAACCACCTGCCACTCCTCGAGCAGCGCGAGCAACCAACGGCATGTTTGCACAAGCTTCCATCGATTGGAATTTGTTCGTGCCGATCGTGTTCGTTCTGATCTCGATCTTGAGTTATTTGTGGACCGCGTTCAACCAGGTACGCCAACAGCGGAATCGTTCGTCGGAACGCGGCGAACGGCCCTTGCCCACCGGCGGTCAAGCTCAAGGTCAGCCCCCACCACTCTCGACCACTCCGCCGGAACAGGCGGCGCTGAACGCCGAAATTGAGGAGTTCTTGCGGCGCACAAACGAACGGCGAACCGAAAAAGGGCGCCGCGCCGGGCAAACCGCGCCCCCTCGCCACCAACCGACGGCGGTAAGCGCGGACAAATCCCCCAGCGATGCTCGACGCCGCAAACAAACCCCCGTGAGTCAGTCCGTCGAGCAACACCTCGGCTCACACCGCTTTGAATCGCGCGAGCAGCGGGTGGCGGATAAAGACGCTCGTTCAGAGCCAAGCATCGCGCAGCACGTACAACAAGCGTTCGACCATCAACTCGGCTCACTGGCAAGTTCGGGAGCCGAGGGGAGTGCAGCCGCGAACAATGCCTCAACATCTCGTGACAGCGAACAGAAATCGACCGCGCTGAACATCGTCGGCTTGCTCATGACCGAGGAAAATCTGCGGCAAGCGGTGATCTTGCGCGAGATCCTGGAACGCCCCGAAGATCGCTGGTAAAATTGCCGCTCGCCGCTGGCGACCATTTCGCGGCATATCCCTTGATTTTCCGACCCGTGAACGGTTCATCCCTCAGGCATTCTCCACAAGTATTCTCCACCATGGCAACTTTGAAGATTGCTCCCGGCCAGACACACATTGGTTGGATTGGCACCGGCGTGATGGGTTCCAGCATGTGCGGTCACCTGCTGGCCGCCGGTTTTCAGGCCACGGTCTATAACCGCACTCAGAGCAAGGCTCGCTCGCTACTCGATAAAGGCGCCGCCTGGGCCGATACACCGCGAGCCGTGGCCGAAGCGTCGGATGTCGTGTTCACGATCGTCGGTTTTCCTAGCGACGTGCGCAGCGTGATCCTGGGCGACGATGGCGTACTGGCTGGGAGCAAGCAGGGGTCGGTGATCGTCGATATGACCACCAGTGAACCTTCATTGGCGATTGAAATCGCCGAAGCGGCCAAGACACGCGGTGTGCGGAGCGTCGACGCTCCCGTCTCTGGCGGTGACGTCGGAGCGCGCGAGGCCCGGCTTTCGATCATGATTGGCGGTGACAAAGATGTCGTCGAATCGTTACAGCCATGCTGGCAAGCAATGGGCAAGACCATCGTCCACCAAGGTCCCGCCGGCGCGGGCCAGCACACCAAGATGGTCAATCAGACGCTCGTCGCCGCCAGCATGATTGGCGTTTGCGAAGCGCTCTTGTATGGTTTCCGTGCAGGGCTCGACCTGAATGTGGTGCTCGAGTCGGTAGGCTCCGGCGCGGCCGGAAGCTGGTCACTCTCGAACCTCGGCCCACGAATCATCAAAGGCAACTTCGAGCCCGGTTTCATGGTCGAGCACTTCATCAAAGACATGGGCATCATTCTCAGCGAAGCCCGGCGCATGAAGATTGCCATGCCCGGGCTAGCGTTGGTACATCAACTCTATGTGGCCCTCTCGGCCCAAGGTCACGGCCGCGACGGCACCCACGCGCTGCAATTGGCGCTGGCCAGTATGTCTGGCTTCAACTGGAACAACCGCTAGAGCCGGCGCATCCAGTCCCCTGGTTGGGTAAAATTGCTCGAATTTACCGGAGCAATCCTGCCTACGCTGCAATCGTGGCGTAGGCTTCCTGTGCGCGCACTTTTTTGTGCGTCAGCCGCGATATTTCCCGCCACCAGCCTCCGCCAGAATGCCCCGCCGAGCGGACGCTTCAACCCTTACCTTCAGGGACGATTGCCATGCTCATCGAACCTGCGGAGCTGCGACTCGCTACGCCCACGCCTGATCGGCCACAAATATTGATTGTGGACGACGAAGAATCAATCGCCGAGCCGCTCCGCCTGCGACTCGACAAGCTGGGCTTTAGAACCATCGTGGCCCGCAACGGTCGCCAAGCGTTGGATCTTGCGCGACTCGCTCGCCCCCACTGCATTACGCTCGATCTTTGCCTTCCGGACGTTGATGGCCTGGAGCTTTGCCAGCGGTTGGTCGACGACGAACAGACCCGTGAGATCCCGGTGATCATTGTCAGCGGCCGCGAACAAGACGACATCGTGCGCGGGGCGCGCGCCGCTGGCTGCCAATACTACGTCCGCAAGCCGTACGACCCCAACGTGCTCCTGACGCTCATTCGCCAGGCGATCGACGAAACCCTTGAGCTGTAATCGCTCGTCGCTAAAGGTTCTTCAGATATTCCACCGCTGCGGCGATTTCCGTCTCGGGGTGGTCCGAATTCTCACGAGCGATCGTAAAGAAACCGCGGTACTGATGATCCTCGAGGGTTCCCAACAACGCTGGAAAATCAGCCGTTCCGCGTCCGAGCGGCACTTCGAGCCCCCGGCCGCGGGCCAGGTCGCGCACCCCGTCTCGCGCGTGCACGTGGAGAACCTTCGCCCCGAGCGTTTCCGCCGATTCTTGTGGCGAAAAACCATGCACGATCAAGTTGCCGGGGTCCAAGTCGACGCCGATCCCGCCCTCGGGCAGCATCGCCAGCAATCGTGTCAGATCGGCACCGGTTTCGGTGCCGGTTTGTGCCGTCAACACGGCGCCGACGTGCAGTCCATAGTGGCTCAAATCGGTCAGCGCGTCGATCAACAGGTTCCATTGCGGTCCTGTCGACTCCGCCGGTATCTGGCCCACCTGATTGATGACCACCGTAGCGCCCAACTCGGCGGCAAACTTCATGGCCGCCTTGGTCGCAGCCACGCGACGGTCAATTTCGTCGGCCACGTCGTATCCGCGGCGCGTCCGAAATCCCACCGCCGACACGCACAGGTTTTGATCCTCCAACAGTCGCTTCAATTCACGCATGCCCGTCTGCGAGAGCGTCTGCGGGCGCAACTCGCCGCGAGCGTCGATCTCTATGCCCTGCGCGCCCATCCGCGCCGCGGCCGCGAGCGACTTACGCAAGGGCATCCTCAGGCTGGACAGTTGGACGGCAATCTTCAACTGAGGCACGCCAAAACCTTTCTGAGTTCATAGGGTCGAAGCCATTTCAAACGCACAACGTGGTTAAATTGTATCGATCCCTGCCTGGGCCGCTATGCGGCGTCACCGGCCGCAAACCAAAACGCGGCTACCGCGCAGCCGTTAAAATGAAAATGTCGTGCTTTCAGATCTCATAAAATCCGATCCATCGCGCCCCATGCCTCACGTTGCAGACCTTGCCGAATTCCTCGAGACCTTTGCTCCTGCGGCGCTTGCCGAACCCTGGGACAACGTCGGACTGCTCGTCGGCCGGCTTGAGCAGCCTGTGATGCGAGTCATGACCTGCCTGACCATCACTCCCGAAAGCGTGTCCGAGGCCATCGCCGAGCGGGCGGATCTCATCGTCACACACCATCCGCTGCCGTTTCGCCCGCTCAAACGACTTACGGGCGAGACTCCCGAAGGACAGATGCTGCTCGACCTCATCGGCGCTACTATCGCCGTTTACAGTCCGCACACGGCGTTCGACTCGGCCGCCGAGGGAATCAACCAGCGACTGGCCGCGGGGCTTGAATTACAAGATATCGTTCCATTAGTCCCCACCAGTGAGCTGGGGCAGGGGGCCGGTCGACACGGCCGTCTCGCGAAACCATGTTCGCTCACGGACTTAACCGGCTTGGTGAAAAAGCTACTCGGCATTCCGCAGGCACAAGCCGTAGGACCACTCGACCGAACCGTCACGCAGGTCGCGGTAGCCTGCGGCAGCGCTGGCGAGTTTCTGACCCCGGCGCAGGCAGCCGGATGCGACGCATTGGTCACCGGCGAAGTTCGCTTCCACACGGCGCTCGAAGCCGAGGCCCTGGGCATGGGCCTGGTGCTGGCGGGCCATTTCGCCAGTGAGCGGTTTGCTCTGGATGCCCTGGCGGGCGTTCTCGCTCGCCAATTTCGAGACATCAAAGTCTGGGCAAGCCGCGCCGAGCGAGATCCTATCCAATGGCTGTAAGCCAATGCTATTCAATGTCTTGGGATCGTTCAACGCCGCCCTCCGCAGGGGTCCAGCAGCGGGCCAGCAGTCGCCTTCGAAATGCTTTTGTCTAATAATGATGCGTTCCGATTCCAAAGCTCGATTCATCGCGAGGCCTCTCATGTCTACTCGCTTTCTGACGGCGCTCCCCGTCTACAACGAAGTCGCACACGCCGGCGAGGTCCTGGACAAGGTCTTGAAGTACAGTCCCGAGGTTTTGGTAGTCGACGATGGCTCGACCGATGGTACGACCGAACTTCTGGCGGCTCGCCAGGATATCATCCATCTGCGGCATGAACGCAATCAGGGCTATGGCGCCGCGCTGCGCAGCGCCTTCGAATACTCCCTGCAGCACCACTACGACGTTCTCGTAACCATCGACTGCGACGGGCAGCACGAACCCCAGCGAATCCCAGAGTTTGTCGCGGCCAGCCAGCGGGCGCAAATCGTTTCGGGCAGCCGGTACCTGCAAAACTTTGACGATCAGAGCATCCCCCCGGCCGATCGCCGCCGGATCAATATGCAGATTACGGCCGAACTGAACCAGCGGCTGGGCCTGAACCTGACCGACGCGTTCTGCGGCTTTAAAGCCTACCGTTGCCAGGCACTCGCCGCGCTCGACATTGCCGAAACTGGCTATGCCATGCCGCTCGAAGTCTGGGTGCAAGCCACCCGGGCAGGGCTCTCGATCCTGGAACTTCCGGTACCTCTGATCTACCTTGACGAGGAACGGTCATTCGGCGGGTCTCTCGACGATGCAACCCGCCGGCTACAGTATTATCATGAAGTGTTGGACCGCGCGCTAGGACGATCGGCTCTTCGCTCCTCCCCTGTGCGCGAGCAGTTGTGTCGAGGGACCAGCGGATGAAATTGATGGGCGAAGCCTGCGAGCGAAAGCGACTGCGCGCACCTGTCGAAAACGGCGGCACGTTGATCGAACCGCCACTGGAATTAATCGGCGAAGTTATCGAGCGCAATGCCGCGGGGGCGTCCACGTACGATTACGATATTGGCGGCCGGCCCCTCGCGCATCTGGCCGCGGATGCCCGGCGCGAGTTGCTCGAATCCGCCTGGGACTACACACGCGCATACCGCGACGTGCCACTGCCTTCGACTGCTCGAGAAACTCCGGTGCTTGTCGCGGGCCATCAACCGCAGCTTTTTCATCCGGGCGTGTGGTTCAAGAACTTCGTGCTCAGCCACCTGGCACAAAAGCATGGCGGGGTCGCCGTCAATCTGACAATCGACAGCGATACGATCAAAACCGCGAGCGTACGAGTACCAACCGGCTCGCCCACGGCACCTGTCACCGAAGGCGTGCCGTTCGATCACCAATCGAATGAAATTCCCTACGAAGAACGAGAAATCCTTGACGCCGACGCGCTGGCGAGTTTCGGGCATCGCGCCGCGGAAACCATTTCGCCGCTGGTCTCCGACCCGCTGATACGCGAGTTCTGGCCGCTTGTGGTCGAGCGTTCGAAAGCCGTCGCCAACCTGGGACAATGCCTGGCGCAGGCCCGCCATCAGCAAGAAGGCTTTTGGGGAGCAAATACTCTCGAGATCCCCCAGAGCCGCGTTTGCGGCCTGCCGTCGTTCTTCTGGTTCACCGCTCATCTGCTCGCGCATCTACCGCGGTTGTGGGCACACTATAACGATTCCGTAGCCGAATATCGACGCGACAATCACGTCCGGAGCACGGCGCATCCCGTGCCAGACCTGGCGCTCGAGGACGACTGGCTGGAAGCCCCGCTTTGGATTTGGGATCGCGCGAACCCACGTCGGCGGCGACTATTCGTTCGCCAAAGTGGCGACACCATCGTACTATCCGATCGCGACCAGATCGAACATGCCTTGGCCCTCGAACCCGAGGGCGACGTCGATCGCGCCGCGGGCCAACTCGCCGAGCTGGCCGAGGCCGGCTTACGCATCCGCACGCGCGCGCTGATCACCACCCTCTTCGCTCGGCTGTGTTTGGGAGACTTGTTTCTCCATGGCATTGGTGGCGCGAAATACGATCAGGTGACCGATCTCCTGATCGAGCGTTTCTTTGGAATCAAACCACCCTGCTACATGACGCTGACCGCCACGCTTCGGCTGCCGATCGAGCGGGCCGTCGTCTCGCCAGAGGATGCCTTGCTGGTCGAACATCGGCTACGGGAGACGACCTACCATCCCGAACGTTACCTCGATCCGGCCGTGAATGGCGAAGTTGGCGAGATGCTCCAAACGAAGCGATCCTGGATCGCAACGCCTGCCACGCCAGAGAACGCCAAGCTTCGCGGCGATCACATTCGTGCCGCCAATGCCGCCTTGCAACCGTATGTCGTGGCCCAACGGGACCTATTGTTGGGTGAGCGTCAACGGCTTGCCAACCTGCTGCGAGCCCAGACCGTTCTGGCCTCGCGCGAGTATGCGTTCTGCCTGTATCCGGCCGAGCAGCTACAGCGGCTGATGCAATTGCCTTCCACGGCCGACTGATCGGCGGAGTTTTCATGAGCGATTCACGAACGAACGATGAGCTTGCGCCGCGTGCGGAAGGGGCGCTCGACGCCCAGCCGTGCGAACGGTCGGCGTCCGAAGAAATGTCGCCCGAGCAATTGGCCGAAGCCAAGCAATACGGCCAGAAGTCGCTGCTCGTGGGACTTGCCGACAAAGCTCTCGACATTGCGTTCCTCGCCGTCATGGCATTCTTGCTGGCGGTGCCGCTCGATGTATGGCTCAGCGGCCTTACTGAATCCTACACGTTGCGTTTGACGGGGATGTTTGCCGCGACCACCCTGGCGCACACGGTGCTTTCGTTCCCGCTATCGCTCTACGGCGGATACACGCTCGAGCATCGCTACGGCCTCAGCCGCCAGACGTTCATCCGCTGGCTGCTGCGCTATTTCAAACGTAACGGTCTCGCCCTCGCGTTTGGGCTGGTGCTAGTCGTCGGGCTCTATTGGATCATCTGGCTCAGCGGTCCCTGGTGGTGGCTTGCCGCGGCAGCCGGTTTTTTCGCCGTCTCGGTGCTGATCGGTCAGCTCACTCCGATTGTAATCATTCCGCTCTTTTATAAAGTTGAACGCCTCGACCACCCGGAATTGAATGCGCGCATGCAGCGGCTTTCCGCCGGCACGGGCATTTCGATCGAGGGCGTCTATCGTCTCGGCCTCAGCGAAGAGACCGCCAAGGCCAACGCCATGCTCGCCGGTCTCGGTCGTACGCGCCGGGTGCTGATGGGCGATACGCTGCTCGACAGCTTCTCGCCCGACGAGATCGAAGTGATCTTCGCGCACGAGATTGGCCACCACGTGTACAAGCATATCCGGAAAATGATCGCGGCAGGCCTGGTCTACAGCCTTGCCGGGTTTTGGCTCTGCAATGTGGTGGTTATGGCCTGGGCGCAGCAACACTATGGCCCGCTGACCGCGCATGAGCTTCCTCCCAGCACGTTGCCGCTATTGATGCTGGTGCTCACCTTGATGAGCTTGGTTTTGGAACCCGTTCAGAACGCGATTAGCCGCCGCTACGAGCGTCAATGCGACCGATACGCCTTGAACCGCACCGGCTTGCGCGATGCCTACCGCTCAGCCTTCCACAAGCTGGCTCGGCTGAACAAAGACGACCCTGATCCGCATCCGGTGGAAGTTTTTTTGTTTCACAGCCACCCGCCGATTCGCGAGCGGTTGGCGCTAGCGGATGAATAATTGCCCCTCGAAAATTCGCCCATAATTCTCGGAAATTTCGGGGGTTCAAGGTACGCCCCACAATGCCAGGGGAAGCGGCATGTTAGACTGAATTCATGCCGCGAATTCGCCACCCATTCACCATTGCCCTCGTTCTGCTTTGCGCTAGCGCGTCTGCATGTGCGGATGTTCACCAAGCGCGAACCGCCTTGTATGCCAGCTACCGCGAGAAACTTGAAGCTGTCGCCAAACGCTGCGACGTAGAAAATTTGCCGGAAGCGGCCGCCGCAATTCGGGCTTGGGTTCCAGAGCGTGATCCGGAACAGCTAACGCTCTTCTTGCCGCCGAGCGAAGGGGTTCCGTTCGCGGACTCGAATAGCCCCGCGCGCACAGTCGCCTGGCGCCATCTGCGCGACGAACAGGCGGATGCCCTGATGGAGCTGGCTCGGCAGGCGGTCGCCGAACATCGGCCGTCGATCGTGATGGAGCTCGTAGTCGAAGCCCTGCGTGAGAATCCCGATCATGAGCGAGCCCGTAAAATATTGGGCTATGCGAAGTACCAGGGCGCTTGGCGCACGCCGTTCGAGATCCGCCAGCTTCGTAGTGGCAAGGTATGGCACGAGCGGTTCGGATGGTTGCCCAAATCGCATGGCGAGCGGTACGAGCGTGGCGAGCGGTTCGCATTGGGCCGCTGGATGACCGCCGACGAAGAGGCTCAACTCCGTAGCGATATGTCGCGTGGTTGGCGTGTCGAGACCGATCACTACGTCGTGACCACGAATCATAGTCTCGAAGAAGGCGTCGTATTGGCTCGGCGACTGGAACTGCTGCACGCGATCTGGCGGCAGGTGTTTAGCACCTACCTGGCCACCGAGCAGGAACTCGCCCGACTCCTTGATGGCAAGGCGCCGCGCCCGCTATCGCGGCAGCACGACGTGTACTATTTCGGCTCGCGCGACGAGTACATCACGGCTTTGCGTCCCGCACAACCGCAGATTGAAATCACGCTAGGCATTTATTTCGATACCACGCGCAAGGCATACTTCTTTGCCGGCGAAGAGCAGGATCCGGGCACGCTCTATCACGAAGCAGCGCATCAATTGTTTCAAGAAACGCGGAACGTTAGCCAGCAGATCGGCGTCCAGAATAATTTTTGGATCGTCGAGGCCATCGCCTGCTACATGGAATCGCTGGCCGCTCAGGAAGGCTACTATACTCTTGGCGGGGCAAATGCGGGCCGAGTTCCCGCCGCGAGACACCGGCTGCTGATCGACCAATTTTATGTGCCCTTGACCGAGCTCGCGGCGCTGGGCCGACAACAACTTCAACGCGATCCGCGCATCGCGATGATCTACAGCCAATCGGCGGGCTTGGCCGACTTCTTCATGCACGCGGGCGAAGGCAAGCGACGCGACGCTCTCAATCGCTATCTGACCATGGTTTATGCGGGCCGAACTCGGCCGCAGACGCTGGCCGAGGCGATGGGAGAATCGTTTGAAACGCTTGATGCTCAGTATCGGGCCTTCATGAGCGAGGGTGTCGACTCCCCCGCCACGGCTGCCCGCTAGCCGGGGCACCCTCTCCAGCATCCGCCGCGGGGCGTCACGGTTCCCCCGCTTCACCGCCTCGCAGCGGTTTCTAAGCCGGCTGGCAACGGTTATCATCATCGACTGCAACCGTTTCGCGATCCCGCTAACTGGAGTATCCCACCGTGCGTCCTTGGGCACTTGCCGACGTCAATTACGCTTACCTCAAGCAACATCCTTACGAAGTGGCGGTTCTGCCCTGCGGAGCCACCGAGCCGCACAACCTGCACTTGCCCTATGGGACCGACCTATTCGAAGGCACTATTGTCGGCGAAAAGATCTGCGAAGCCGCTCACCAGCAGGGGGCCAAGGTGGCGTTGCTGCCGACCATTCCCTATGGCACCGAAACCAACCAGATGGCCTTTCCGATGGCCATGAACCTGAACCCTTCGACACTCTTCGCGGTGATCACCGATCTGGTCAAGTCGCTGGAGCACCACGGCGTGAAAAAATTCGTGCTGCTCAATAGCCACGGCGGCAACGAGTTCAAGGCCCTGGTGCGCGAGTTGTATGGCAAGACTTCAGTTCACGTTTTTCTCTGCAGTTGGTACAGCGCGGTGAAAGATCTGGCGGGAGACATTTTCGACTATCCCGACGATCACGCCGGCGAAATGGAAACCTCCTTTGGACTCGCATACTTCCCGGAGCTTGTTGCCCGCAATGCCGACGGCACGTTAATCGCCGATGATGGCGCGGTCGCCAAGACACGGTTTCGCGCGGTCAACGAAGGTTGGGTTTCGATCACCCGACCCTGGCACCTGCTTACGACCAACTCGGGGTCCGGTTATCCGCATGCCGCGACCGCGGAGAAGGGCCGCAAATTGATGGATTGCGTGGTCGAACGTCTCGCGCCGTTCCTGGTCGAGCTTTCCCAGGCGAAGCTCGACGATAAGTTCCCCTTCTAGTTCGCAAGGCTGCCACGATATTTGACCGGCGCGCTGGTTCTCTTTGCTGTAGGGTCGCATGTCGAATTTTACTTGGATCGATGGTCTCATCGTCGCGGTTTACTTTGCCCTGGCGATGTTCGCCGGCCTGAGCGTTCGCAAATACGTCGGCAAGGTCGAGCAGTTCCTGGTCGCCGGCCGCGAGATGGATGTTTATCTGGGGGTAGCGTCTCTGGCCGCCACGGAATTTGGCATCGTCACCTGCATGTCGAGCGCCGAATTGGGTTATAAACACGGCTTTGCCGGTGCCACGGCAGGCCTCCTCGGCTTTTTGGCAATGCTGCTTGTCGGTCTCACCGGTTTCTGCGTTCGCCCGCTCCGCGAGTCCGGCGTGATGACCATCCCCGAGCTCTTTGAAAAGCGGTTCGGCCCCAAAATCCGCTGGTGGAGCGGTGTGGTAATCGTGCTCGGCGGCCTTCTGAACATGGGCGTTTTCCTGCGCACGGGCGGCGAGTTTCTGGTCATCGTTTGCGGCTTCGACAAACAGTATCTCGAAATTACGATGACGGTCATGCTCGTGGCAGTGGGCATCTATACGATCGTCGGCGGGATGCTCTCGGTGCTCGTCACCGACTACCTGCAATTTCTCGTCATGAGCGTGGGCATGATTCTGGTCACGTTGCTCACGCTCTGGAACATCCCCTGGACCACGCTCGCGTCGACCGTTGAAGCCAACTACGGGGCCGGCGGATTTAACCCCTTTATCAATCCGAACATCGGCTGGACATACGTCATCTTTCAAGCACTCGTGAACACCGCCGCGGTGCTCACCTGGCAGACGACCGTGGCTCGCCTGCTGTCGGCCAAGGATGCCAAGACGGGGCAAAAGGTCTACACGCGTACCAGCTTCTTCTTCGTGTGCCAGTTCGTGATTCCCGGCATCTGGGGAATCGCCGCCTTGAGCATGCTCGGCCCCGGCCTGGAGAAACCCTCGGACGCGATGCCCACGTTTCTCGCGAATACGCCCTGGCCGCTCGGAGTGACGGGGCTGCTGGTGGCCGCGATGCTGGCGGCCGATATGTCGACCGACTCGTCGTACATGCTCACCTGGGGAAGTGTAATCTACAACGACTTGCTCGCGCCCTTTCGCAAAACGCGCTGGAGTGAAAAACGCGGCCTGCGTTGGAATCGCACAATCATCGCCGTGATTGGCCTTTTCCTGTTGTTCTACGGCCTATGGTATCCCCTACAGCAGGAAATCTGGACCTACCTGACCGTTACCGGCACCATTTACCTGGCAAGCATGTCGACCTTGCTGGTGGCGGCCTGTTACTGGCCGCGCGCCAATAGCTGGGGCGCGGCCGCCGCAATTGCCGTGGGAGCGATCATTCCGCTCCTCTACCTGATCTGCGAGGCCATTCCCGCGACGAGTGAGGCTGCGCTCCGCTTCGGAGCCGAACGCGCCGGCATTGCGGCCTTCGTCGGCACCGCGATTGGAATGGTGATCGGCAGTCTTCTGAAGCCCGCGGGGCCACACAAGGAGCAATCATGATCGACGGCCCAACATTCTGGTGGTGTGTGACCGTGGCCTGCCTGGTATGGTTTTCCACCATCACGGTCTATGTTGCGATCCGTGGCGGATATGATATCAAGCATATGCTGCACCGTTTGAAACCCACCGAGCATGACGACGATTTATAGCTGCCCGCTGAATATTCAATCGATGGGCCGCGCGATCGCATGGATGCGAGGTTGAAATAGGGGTGGATGCGTTTCGACAACTCGCGGACAGGTATGTCCGGTCGACGCGGCCAGTTCCCGCATCCCACACTAATCTCTTTTGGTATCGCGTCGTGCTATGACTCCGGAAGTCCCTTCAGACTTGCCCGTCCAGCCGATCACTGCTTCACCGCGGCGTTGGTGGATACGCACCGTCGCCGTGGCAATTTGGGCGTATCTCGCGACGATCCTGCTGCTTTGGATATGGCTTCGCATGCGCGGTGATCGCGATCCCTGGGCGACCGTCTTCCTCTTCGGGCCAAGATGGTTGTGCATGCTACCGCTGGCGGTGCTCGCACCTCTGGCCGCTGTCTGGCAGCGGCGGTTGTGGTGGGTTCTGCTGATCGCGCTCGCAATCGCGCTGGTGCCGGTCATCGGTCTGCGTCTCAATCCGCCACGTTCGAGCGCGCCCTACACGCTACGGGTCATTACCTGCAACGTCGGCCAACGCATGTATCGGGTCGGAGCACTCGCGGAGCTCATCCAATCCTTCGACCCCGACGTCATCGCACTGCAAGAATGCAAACAGCCTCCACCGTCATTTATCTGGCCCGAAGGATGGTACGTGCATCACGTCGACGAGTTGCTGGTCGCAAGCCGCCATCCGATCGAGAAATCCGACTTGATCATGCGTCCGACGATTCACAACAAACCAGCAGCCGCTAGATTCCGCGTCGAGCTGCCCGCAGGCGAACTCCAACTCTTCAATTTGCACTTGATGACTCCACGGCCCGGCCTGGAAGCCGTCCTCGACCGACGGCGCGGCATTGTCCTCGAAGGCATGCCCGCGCTTGAAGCCATTCTTCGCGTCCGCGACGAAGAATCGCAACATATCAGCCGTTGGGTCCTCGACCACCCAGGACCGAAAATCGTCGTGGGCGATTTCAATATGCCCGCGGATAGCGTGCTGTTTCAGCGGGACTGGGGCTCACTGACGAATGCCTTTACGACGGCGGGGTTAGGATTCGGTTTCACCAAGTTTACCAATACCTTTGGTTGGCAATACGGTGCTCGCATCGATCACGTGCTCTATAGTCCTCCCTGGCATAGCGTTCGAGCCTGGGTTGGCCCCGACATCGGCTCCGACCATCGGCCGCTCATCGTCGATTTACGCTAGCAACGCGGGGCGGGGGCGATTTCCACGCAAAATTCGCCGAAAACTGGAAACCTGCCGTGGTTCTCATTACTCTTGATGGGCACACCTAAGGCTGATCATTTCCAGTGCGTGCCGTCGCGCTGGCCATCCTGTCTCGCAACATCGATTTCGCGTTGGAAACAACCTAAAATGCTCTGTCGTCCTCTGCGGCTTGTGATTCTGTCGATCGTCGGTAGCGTCCTGCACCAGATGCTAGTAGCCGGCTCGGCGCTAGCCGTCGTCATTACGGCCGCCTCGGACATCGCAAACGTTCGGGCGCCGGCCCATGATCCTGGCTGGCTGAACGTGGGCAAGTTTGGTGGCGGAAGCGCGATCTATCTTGGCAACCGCTGGGTAATCACCGCGAACCACGTTGGCGGAAGAGACTTGATTCTCTCCGACGGTCGCACGATCGCCGCGACCTACGGCTCTGACAAGCTGATCATCAAATCGGGTCAAGCGGGGGTTCCAGACCTGCGAATGTTTCAGATCGCGGAGGATCCCGGGCTGCCTTCGCTGCCTCTTGCCTCCACGTCCCCCACGGTCGGCACGCAGGTCATCATGATCGGCGCGGGCACGGACCGCACGGCGCGGCTACGAGGCTGGGGCGTGACCTCGACGCCCTTCGGCCTGCAATGGACCGAAACCCTTCCATCGGAAGCGGACATCCTTGGATTTAGCCTGGGCAACACGAACACGATGCGCTGGGGATTGAACATCGTCTCCAAAAGCTCCGCATATCGGCCCGCGGACCAGACCCAAATCTTCATGACCAATTACGATCGTGACGGCATTACATTCGAAGCACAGGCGACTCCCGGCGACTCGGGCGGTTGACCGCTGAACGGTTGGCTGGTG
>CAZRCI010000001.1:78960-243636 GCA_964598535.1 uncultured Planctomycetaceae bacterium
CTCGGGCGGCGCGGTCTTCATCGGCGATGGAGAGCAAGGCTGGCTGCTGGCCGGCCTGATGATCACCAGCCAACCGTTCAGCGGTCAACCGCCCGACACGGTCGTCTATGGAACACAAACGGCGATCACCGATTTAGCGTTCTATCGTGATGAAATCCTCAGCATCGCCAATCGCAAGGATCCGGCCTGGCAAAGTCGAACCAATTATTTCGACATCGACGGAAACGGTGGCATTCAAAGCCGTGATGCACTGACGCTCATCAACAAACTTAACACCGATGGTTTTCTCGACCTTTCCGGCCCTCATATCGATGGGCAACCGTGGTACGACGTGAATGGCGACTATCGCGGAAACTCCCAAGACTTGCTGGCGCTTTTCAATGAAATTCGACGTCTGAATAATCTTCCCTCGGCGTCTCCTAGAGCAGCACCGATGACCGCGTTGGCCGCGGTGCCCGAACCCAGTAGCTGCGTGTTGGCAGCCCTGGGCGCTGCTGCATTTCTGGCAGCGCGATACGGTACTCGACGGCGATGCTCCCAACGGTCGTAAGCTTCTCGCGCGGTCAATTTGCGTCGGCGCTCGCGGTCGTCGCGACGGCATGCTCGGCCAGAAAGGCCTTAAGATCTTCGATAAACTTACGATTTGTAAATGTCGTCATATGGTCGGCGTCTTCGATCACGCTGACTTTTAGATTCGACATCCGCGACTGCATTTCGTCGACGCCCGCTTTCAGCGGATCCAGATCGCCAATAATCGCCAGCACCGGCACTTCGTTCGCTTTCAGCTTCTCCTCGGACACCGCCAACCCCTTGATGCCGCGAATGCAAGCCGCGAGCGCCTTCTGATCATTGGTGGCCGTGAGCATCTTGTTCACCACGGCAATTTGCTCGTCCGTCGGCTTGGGGCGGTTCGGGGGCGCCAGTTGCAAAACCAAGGGGCCAATGCCCTTTCCAGCCTCAAGACTTTCGGCAAGCTCCTCGATGAATGCCAGCCGGGGGTCCTCGGTCTGCGACCAGCCCGCGCCGCCCATCGTGGCCGAGAGGATTCGGTCCGGATACTTTGAAACCATGTATCCCGTCATGAATCCCCCCATCGAGTAACCAACGATGTGCGCCTTGTCGATCCTCAAGTGATCCATCAGCCGGATTACGTCCTCCACCATCTCGGCGCCATAGGCGGCGGGGTCATGAGGCTTGTCGCTGCCGCCGTGCCCTCGATTGTCGATCGCGATCACGCGGTAATTCTGGCTGAGCGCGCTGAAGATGCCCGGCAATTGCCATTGCACCATCGCGCTGGCAGTGAAACCGTGAACCAAAATCACCGGCTCTCCATCGCCGGCGGTTACGTAGCGAATCTTGACTCCGTTGGAATCGAAAAATTGTTGCTCGGCTGCGCGGCAAACCGTCGCGGCCAGAAGAGCCCAAAGCGCAACGAGAACCGTTGATTGTCGCAGCATGGCTGTCGACTCCTTGAATTGATGACGAACGTGGTCGAGAACACCTGGCGACCGGCGGAGCGGGAGAAATCCCGATTCGAGGGGGACCCGGCTGCGCCCGCTAATGTAAATTGCCGTAGCGGCAAACTCAAGCAGCACGCGGCACAACCGCACGCAAGCGGCTAAAATGCTCCCTGTTCGTTCCGCTTATCGATTCCAATCCTCCCGCCACGCCAGGACCCGCTCGAATGAAGCCGTCACGCATCGCCTCCCTGGTTCAACCCGGCCTGTTGGCCATCGGACTTTTATTCATCGTTGCTTCGAGACCGGCCACGGCCGACGACGCGCTGCTCCAAGCTCCTGCCGGAAGCTTTAGCCTGGTCGTGATTCCTGACACCCAGCACTATCTCGGCCGCGGTACGAAACGGGAACCTCACAGCTCGGCTCCCGTCACCAATCCTGTTTTCGAAAACCATACCCGCTGGATCGTCGGCAACCTCGAGAACCAACGAATCGTATTTGTGAGCCATGTCGGCGACATCGTCGATCGCAATGTGCGGGAACAATGGCAAGTGGCCCGGCACGCGATGGATCGCCTTCATGGCGTGGTGCCCTACGGCATCTCCGTTGGTAATCACGATATGACACGCGACGGCGACAGCAGCCTGTTTCAAGAATTCTTTTCGGCCGCACGCTTCGCCAGGTTCGATTGGTACGGCGGCGCCTTTCCGGCCAACCCCGAACACCCCAAGATCTCAGGCAACAATGCCAATAGTTTTGCGTTGTTCTCCGCCCAGGGCCACCACTTCATCATCCTGCATTTGGAATGTAACGCACCCGATGATGCCCTGGCGTGGGCCGACGGCGTGCTTGCGAAACATGCCGACCGTTGGGCAATCGTCACCACGCACATGGATCTCGGCCCCATCGATCATCCCACCACGAAAGAAGGCTATCTGGCCGATCCCAAGGGCAGGATGCGCTGGACGAAGATTCACGGCACGCGGGGTAACAGTGGTCAACAGCTATGGGATAAGTGCTTTCGCAAACATGCAAACCTGCGGTTAATTCTGTGCGGCGACCAGAGCCGCACCACGGCCTTGCACCTTGTTACTCACGCAGACGACGGTCACGTCGTCCACGCGCTCTTGAGCGATTACACATCATCTGGTCCACTGCGGATCTACCGATTTCGTCCAGCAGATGGAGCGCTGGACGTGATCACCTATGACACCACGCGACTCGCCCTTGTCGATAAGACCGAGATCGTGCCAGGACGTGAGCATCATCAGTTCACTATCGATATGGACTTGTCGAAGTAGGGAATTGCATCCGACTTGGCAGTCCTGGTAGTGCAGGCTACACTGCGCACCCTCTCGACCACAAATTCTGAATTTCAATGACGAAGCAAGAGCTTAACTGACCATGCTACACCTTTATGACCAAATCCAAGGCGCCGTCGAAGCCATCCGCGGCCAATGGTCTGGAAAGCCACGCGTCGGCATTATTCTAGGCACCGGCATTGGTCCGCTGGCCGAAAAGATCGAGGTCGAAGCCTCCCTCGATTACGTGGCGATTCCACACTTTCTCAAGCCTACCGCCACGGGACACAAAGGCCGACTCGTCTGCGGAAAACTCAACGGTACGAGCGTCATGGCCATGGAAGGACGCTTTCATGCCTACGAAGGTTACCCGCTCGACGCAATCACGTTGCCCGTGCGGGTCATGAAAGCTCTCGGCTGCGAGCTGCTGATCGTCACCAACGCCTGCGGGGGCATGAACCCCAACTTCGCCTGTGGCGACATCATGGTCATCGACGACCACATCAACCTGATGGGCTGCAATCCTCTAGTGGGCATCAACGACGATCGGCTTGGCCCGCGCTTTCCGGACATGGCACGTCCCTACGACCCGGTGCTCATCGAGAACTCGCTGGCCATCGCCCGGCGAGAAGATTTCGCCGCCCACAAAGGGGTGTTCGTTGCCGTGCTGGGCCCCAATCTCGAAACTCGCGCCGAGTATCGTTTTCTACGGATGATCGGCGCCGACGCCGTGGGCATGTCAACCGTGCCCGAGGTGCTTGTGGCCGTTCATTGCGGGCTGCGCGTGCTGGGATTGTCAATCGTTACCGACGTATGTTTCCCAGACGCCTTGAAGCCGGTCGACGTGGCCGAGATCATTGCCACCGCGAATGAGGCCGAGCCGAAGCTGCGAAAAATCATCCTGGGGATTCTGGCCGATTTTGCCAAGTAAGCTTCGCCACGCATGGAATCGATCGTAGAGCAAGTACAAATCGCGGCCGCGGCAATCGGCAGCCACGGGCATCCGCGTCCTCGCGTCGGCATCATTCTCGGCACAGGGCTGTCGGATTTCGCCCACGAGATTGAAGCTCTGCTCGAACTTCCGTACGACGAGATTCCCGGCTTCGTCGTACCCACTGCGCCCACACATCGCGGACTCTTGATCTTGGGGCGCATCGCTGGCGTGCCACTCGTCGCGATGGCCGGCCGTTGTCACGGATATGAGGGCCACTCCGCCGCTCAAATCGCTTTTCCGGTGCGTGTGCTGCGCGAGCTGGGGGTGCAAACCATGATCATCTCGAACGCCTGTGGCGGAATGAATCCCGAGTATCGCGTGGGCGATTTGATGCTGGTCGAAGACCAGATCAATTTCACCTTTGCCAGCCCTCTGGTCGGCGTGAATTTCGATCGCTTCGGAGCGCGTCACACGGACATGTCGTCACCGTTCGATCGTGAGCTATTGAATCAGTCAGCGACAATCGCGCGACGGGAAGATTTCACCGCGCATCGGGGGGTTTATGCCGGCGTGCTCGGCCCCAACTATGAAACTCGCTCTGAATACCGCATGTTTCGGCGGCTAGGCGCCGACGCCGTAGGAATGTCGACCGTGCATGAAGTCATCACCGCTCGGCAGTGTGGCCTACGAGTGCTCGCGCTCTCTGTGGTAACCAACGAGTGTCGGCCAGAAGCCCTATCGAGCACAAAATCGAGCGAGGTCGAATGCGTGGCTACCGCGGCTGCTCCGAAGGTGCGCGCGATCGTCCGCGGCATCGTGGCCGGTTTGTAGGCCCATGCGCCTTCCTTTGCCCGCCGCTCGGCGGCCTTCTGCTCTTCCTTATGCCAATCGCCCCTCGCCGTCGTCCTCCTCGGCTGAAGATCCGCATCGAAAGAGAACGCCTTCTGCAAAACCGCTATCCTTCTCCAATGCCCGGCGTTTCGAGCATGAGCGAATCTAAAAACTCTCGCACCACGCGTAGCGTGCGCTCGGGTAGCAGGTTGTGAATCAGGTGTCCGGCGTCCTCCCAATAGAGGCGGTAGCAGTCTGAAATCATTTGTTCAAGTTCTCGGCCAGCCTCGAGACTGACCATGCCGCCCAGTTCGACGTTGCCTTGCAACACGAGTGTGGGGCATTGAATCTGACGAAGGAGTTTCTGGTAGTCGAGCCCCTCGAGCCAGGCGCCCGCGAGCACGGGATCCCACACGGCGGGATCGACTCGCTTGAGACTTGCCGCGCCGAAACGAATCGAAGTGACGTCGCGAAGATCACCCAGCCGCGCGCCCTCGGGCGCAGCGGGTGTGGGCAGCCGAACCTCGCCAAGTTGTGCGGCCAGCTCGCTTACCGAGAGGTGCGATCCACTGACGTTTCGCATGACGGAGAACAGCGCATGAAAGGGCGACTCACCCGCGCCCTCGGCGAAGAGAGCATACGGCGGGTCTTCCAGTATTGTGCCCTGGACTTGTGCGCCCAGCATTGCCGCCGCGGCTCCCGCGACCATCGCTCCGAGCGAATGTCCGTAAATCACCAGGGGATCGTCGAGCTGTTGGCAAAGGGTCACCACGTCGCGTAGATAGTCGCGCACGAGGTACATGCCCGGGGTTCGGTCCGAACGGCCATGCCCACGCATGTCGATCGCCAGAACGTGCCAGCGGCTACAGAGGTCGGTGAGCAGGCCCGTAAAATCCTGCCAACATCGGCCCACGCCGTGAAGAAATAAGAGGTGAGGTCCGCCGGCCGGCCCTTCGGCCAGCCGCAAGGCTCCGTCTGCCCCCGCTACCTGACGTTCGTGGAACATACCGGTAGTGTCCTAAGAGTGTGTTGCCGGAGGTGGCACGGCCCTGAGGAACGAAGGGCGTGCTCGAAGGACCATGATTTTCCGAGTCAACTTCAGCACGCCCACGCTGCGCTCTGAGCGTGCCACACAGGTATTCCCTTCCAGCAACACACTCTTAGGACACCACCAACATACCGCCTCGGTTGCACCGCGCAGAGGCCGCCGTTATTCTGCAAGACTCGCCGTCATCCTTCTCTTGTCGCAATTCCCTGTTCGGGAGCGCTCAATCTAGGTGAGCTCATCGGCCATGTCAAACAATCGCTTTTCATGGCGGAGGCCCGCGCTTGGTACGTTATGTGTGGCGGCCACGCTCATTTTCTTGTCTCCGGGGGCGGCCGCCAGCGACGTGTCGTCTAAACGAATCGTGCTACTGGCCGGCGCCGTGCATCAGGGGCCCGGCGGCCACCCACCCGGAACGCATGAATATGAACTTACGGCCAGACTGCTTAAGCGCGCTCTAGCCGACGCGAATGTAGAGGCGCAAGTCGATATCTACTTCGCCGGGTGGCCGCGCGACGCGAACGCGCTCGACACGGCGGACACGATCGTCGTCATCTCCGACGGCGCGGATCGAGACCCGCTCGATCATCCGCTCTTGGTTGGCGATCGACTAGCCACGCTCAAGAAGCAGATGGATCGTGGCTGCGGTCTGGTAGCCATTCATTGGACGACGTTCGTTCCGAACGATCGCGGTGGGCCAGAGTTCCTCGAATGGCTTGGCGGCTACTTCGACTATCAATCCGGGCAAGGCGAGCGTCCCTGGTTTTCCAGGATCCAAACCGCTCAGACACGTACGCGACCGACGACTCCCTCACACCCCATCGCGCGTGGTCTCGCCCCGTTCGAGTTGCGCGAAGAATACTACTACAACATTCGCTTTCGCGAGAACGATCCCCGGCTCGTGCCCATTTTGGCGACGCCCATTCCAGGCGAAGTCGAGGAACAGGTCGTCGCCTGGGCGGTCGAGCGCAAGGACGGCGGGCGCGGGTTCGGTTTTACCGGCGGACATTTCTTCGAAAACTGGGGGATCGAGAACTTTCGCCGGATGGTCCTGAACGCGATTCTCTGGACGGCACATCTCGAAGTTCCCGAGCGAGGCGTTCGATCCTCGACCGTGCCGACCATCGATCCAGCGGCGGCGGCGGACGACAAGCCGATCCAGGCCGTGATCGTCACCGGACATCAGCACCCGGCGCATCTCTGGCGCGATACGACTCCGGCGCTGCAGGAGGCCTTGCTGCAAGACAACCGGTTTCAGGTCACCGTGGTGACCGATCCCGAGTTTCTCGCCAGCCCCGAGCTCTCCGGTTACGACCTGGTCGCGCTCAACTACTGCAACTGGCAGCGGCCGGGGCTGAGCGATGCGGCGAAGAACAATTTTCAAAAATACCTGGCGTCGGGCGGAGGGTTGGTGCTTGTGCATTTCTCCAACGGCGCGTTTCACGCCTCATTGCCGGATACGCCTCCGTCGGACTGGCCCGAGTATCGCAGTATTTGCCGCCGCGTGTGGGATCATGCTCCGGGCAGGAGCGGCCACGATCCCTACGGCCCCTTCACGGTGAACGTCGTCGTGGATCATCCGATCACGGCCGGCTTGAATTCGTTTGAAACCATCGACGAGTTGTACTGCAATCAACAGGGAGATGCGCCGATCGAGGTGCTCGCGACGGCTCGTTCGACGGTCACCGGCCGCGATGAACCGCTGGCCTTCGTTTACGACTATGGTCGCGGTCGTGTGTTTCAGACTGTGTTGGGGCACGCCGCAGAATCGATTCGCGTGCCCGGCACAGCCGCGCTCCTGCGCCGGGGAGCGGTGTGGGCCGCTGGACACGAACAACGAGCGCTGGCCTCGCAAACTGCGGAGACGCGGCCAAGCCTTGCGGGACTCGCGTCCGAAGGCAAGTTTGGCGCGGCGCTCGACGCGCGGCGCGGCGCGGCCTCGGCCGCTCACGACCCGATCTACGATCGCCGCCCGCTCACCGTCGAGTGCTGGGCCCGGCTCGACGGCCAGGCGGGGTTCAATATCCTGGTGGCAAGCAACTCCAAGGAGTCGGCCGATCACTGGGAACTATACACTTACGCCGGGGCCGGCGACTTGAGCCTCTATTTACCGGGATGCTCGCCGGCCGAGATCCGTTCGGGTGTCGACGTCGTCGATGGCAAGTGGCACCATTTGGCCGCGGCGTTTGATGACCAGCTCGCGCGGCTGTACGTCGATGGCCGCATGGTGCATGAAACTTCGCTGGTGCGCGTACGATCTGGCGGCGCGACGGCGCCCCTGCATTTTGGCGGGTATCCGCCGCACAACATTGGCTGCGAGGGGCTGGTCGATGAAGTGCGGATTTCCACCGGCCTGCGCGCGATCGACGGCCTACCAGAAGCACCCCCGACGGTGGGCGCCAGCACGCTGGGCTTGTGGCGCTTCGACCGGCTCGAAGCCGACCAGATCGAAGACGCCTCGCCGCGTAAGAACGCGGCGTCAGCGGGTTCACGCGGAGGAGCGATCGCCCCTATGTTCACGCGCCGCGCCGCCGATCCGGCACTGCGGCTACGAGCGATCGACCTCTCGGCCGACGAGTCTTTTCTCTCGTTGCGAACCGATACGATGGGACGCCTCTTCGCCGGCGGCCGCGAAGCCCTGTTCGTCTATGAACCAGACGGCGGCGGCGGCTATGGCTCGAGGCAATTGCTGTATCGCTTTCCACCCGATACCTGGATCACCGACATCGAGATTCGCGGCGATGATTTGTATGCCATGACCAACGCCGCGCTTTACCGCTTCGCCGGAGGGCGCGTACGACGCGAAGGCCTTCAACCGGAACGCTTGTTGTGGGGCTCGCCGGTCGATCTGCACGTCACTTGGCATGGTCTGGCTTGGGGCCCCGAGGGCGATCTGTATTTCTCATCGGGGGATCCGCTCCTGAATTATGGTGATTTTCAGCGACGGCCCGATCACTGGGGACACTGGACGATCTATGGTCCTAACGAGAAGTTAGCGTACACCGGCGTTGGGGGCTTCTATCGTTGCCGGCCAGACGGTACTGGATTGCGCGTCGTGGCCGGTGGAACCCGAGGCGCCGTAGGGATCGCATTCGACCGGCGCTGGAATCTTTTCTCCAACGACAACGATCACGAGGGCATCGCCGATCGCTATTCACCCGCGCGGCTGCTGCACGTCGCTCCACGATCGCATTTCTTCTGGCCTCGCGGTTGGATCGCCAGCATGTCGCCCGAACGGAGCGATTTGCTGGAGGTGATGAATACGGACATGGGGCGCGAAGTTCCCGTTGGCCAGGCGTATCTCGATGAGTCGACGCTCGGCGAGCGCTATACGGATAGCGTGATCGTGGCCCGCTGGGGACAGCGACGCGTCTCGGGTTATCGCCTCGTACCACGCGGCGCGAGTTATCGTGGTGAGGAATACACGCTTTTGGCCGGTGAGGAATTGGCCCGCCCGGTTGGCGTCACGGTGGGGCGTGGCGGCCGGATATTCGTGGCGCTTTCGTACATGGCGGGAAATGAGTGGTCACCCAAATACCCAAGCGAGATCGTCCTGCTCGAACCGGCCACCCCATCCGCCGAAGCGATAGCCGGGTACGATGCCCCGGCGGTTTCCTCCAAGCGGCTTTGGAGCGAGCTAGAAAGCGGCTCGGCGCTACAACGACAGCAGGCACACGTGGAGCTCCTGCGCCGCGGTGAAGCTTTGCTCGACGAGGCGACGGCGCGTTTGGAAAACGCCCGCGACGATAATCCCGCGCTCGTGAGCCTGATTTGGCTCAGCGCGGCAAGCGGTTCTTTGACGGCCGAAAAGCTCGTGGCACGTTTCGCTTCTCACGAGGAGGCCAGCGTGCGAGCAACCGCCATTCGCGCTTTGCATGCGTTTCCTGAGTTAGGGACTGCTAGCGGCATGTTTGAAAAGGCGCTCGACAATCCGGCAGCGGCGGTGCGACATGCGGCAATCGTGGCGCTCTTCGACCAGGCGGAGCCACTCCCCGAGGCGTTGTTCCATGGCCCCGCGCGCGAGGATGACACGTATCTGCGGCAAGCCGCGACCATGCTCATTGCCCGGCGCGGCACGCGCGAACAGATCGAGCGGCTGCTGGCGAGCGAGAATGCCGCTGCGCGACTTGCCGGGGTGCTGGCCACGGGATTCCGACTCACGGTCCCCTTAGCGGTTGGCGACCTGCCCGCAGAGCTACCACTCAAATATGAATCAGGAAACGCCGAGTTCACGATTCAGTACCCCGACGCCAAGATCGATCTCAAGGCATTAGGCCGGATGGGTAGCTTCACCACGGCGGAACGCTGGAAGCATGTACCACACACGGAAGAGGAACAGACCCTGTTGGGATTGCTCCTACAACGCCTTGCCGATGCTGACGATCGCGTGTACGACCAGGCGGCATTCTTCCTCAACCTGTTCGATGTGGCGGAGATCAACCAACGGCTCGAGACCACGCGCCGCGAGCGATGGCTCGCCCGGCTTACAGCAGCGCAACCCACGGAGATTGACGTCGTCTGGACAATTGGCCCATTTGCCGATGGCGAAGCCGGTCTGGACGCGGCTCACCCGCCCGAGCAGGGGCCAATCGATCTGGCCGCGGATTATTCGACGCCTGCGAGCAAGCTCACGTGGCGCGAGGCGCAACTCAACAAGGTTGGCGACGCGGCAAACGCGAACCGCAACGTATCGAGCTACGCGTACTTCCGCCTGCAAAGCAGGGTGGCTCAACCGGTGCTGCTTAACGTTGTCTCCTCTGGTCCGATCAAGCTTTGGCACAATGGCCGCGCGGTGGACACGGTGGCCCCGATCGTCGTCTCGCTCGACGCCGGCAGCAACGACATGCTACTACGGGGATCGGGTGGCAGCCCGGAGATGCCGCTAGCGATTCGCTTCCAGGCGGTAGAAACCGTCGCCGCGGCGTTGCCAGAAAAACTGGGGCTGGCAACGCTCGCCGAACGTCTCAAGAACGCGGACCCAGGCGACCGCGTCCCGCCAGAATTTTTGAACGTCGATTGGAGCACGGCGGCTAACACGGGCGATCCTAATCGCGGGCGCAAGCTTTTCGGCGCGGACGCATTAGGCTGCGTAAAATGTCACGCGGTGCTGGAGCATCAACAGGGGGGCGGTGCGCCGTCGCTCGCCGGCGCTGCGAAACGATTCACCTCGGCTCACCTCGTGGAATCCATTCTCACGCCAAGCAAGCAGGTGGCCCCCATCTTCGGCACAACCACCGTGGTTACCGACGCCGGCCAATCGCTCTCCGGGTTGTTGGTCGAGGAAGACGACACACGGATTGTATTGCTCTTGCCGACGGCGGTGCGCCAAGAGGTGCTCAAGCGCGACATCGAAGCCCGGCGGCTGCATTCGGCCTCGCCCATGCCAAGCGGGTTGGTGAAGACTCCCGCCGAGCTGGCCGATCTGCTAGCCTACCTGCTCAGCGAAAACCCACAGGCGCCGTAGCGCCTGTCGTTGGCGTTCACGGATCCATGGATTGAATCGATTCGCAAGTGCCATGCCCGCTATCTATGAATACCCGCTTCTGGTGCGGCCACAACACATCGACCGGCTGGGACACGTCAACAATCTGACGTATTTGGCCTGGATGCTCGACGCCGCGGTTGCCCATTCCGCGACACAAGGCTGGACCGCCGAGCGTTACGACGCGTTGGGCTCGGTGTGGGTCGTCCGTTCGCACGAGATCAAGTATATCGAGCCGGCTTACGAAGGGCAGCAACTTATCGTGCGCACGTGGGTCGCCGACATGACGAAGGTCTCTTCCACGCGCCGATATCGCATCGAACGCGCGGACGACAGCGCCGTGCTGGCCAAAGCCGCCACGCGTTGGGCGTTCGTCGATCGCGCCAGCGGCACACTCGCCCGCATTCCGCGGACGATCATCGATTCGTTTGAGATTGTTGCGGATGATTAACGCCGCTCTCGCCTGGCGGGATATCGCCTCCTCTTTCCCAAGGGGGGCTCCGACAATTACAACCACTTGCGCAGGTTCCATGCCAGGCGGTCGAGCCAGCGCCGCCAGCAACTGCGTTGGCGGCACAGCGCGGCGTCCACGCGCCGACTCTCGGCGATTTCCTGGCGGCAGATTTCGGCCAGCAAGGCCGCCAGCGCGGGAGATTGAATCACGGCCAGGAATTCCAGATTGATCCGCAGGCTGCGCGCGTCCAAGTTGCATGAGCCAATCACGCTCCAACGGTCGTCGATCAGCATCGCCTTGCTATGCAGCATGCGGTCTCGGCGCTCGTAGATATGGATGCCCCGCCGCAGCAAAAATTCATAGAAGTGGCGAGTCGCCCATTGCACGAGCGGCACGTCGCTCACCTCGGGCACGATAACCCGAACGCGCACCCCGCGCCGCCGGGCCTTCACCATCGCCCGGAGCACGCGGCCCATTGGCAAGAAATAGGCCATGAGCAGCGTGATCTTGCGTTGTGCTTGGCGCATCAACGGCACGAGCACCCGATGCGGCCGGCGATCGCGAAACGTCGGCCGCGAATCGAAAAAGTAAAACGAATCGTCCGGCGCATGGGCGAAGTCTGGCACGCGCCACTTCAGCGGCTTGCCGCGTTTTTCGTGGTACACACGTTTCCATAGCCGTTCCATGATCGCCGCGATTTCCGCTGCCCTCGGACCGACCATCCGGGCATGCACGTCGCGCCAGCCCGCCGAAGTTGGAACCGCCATCGCCCGGGCATCCGCGGCAGTGCGAATGCCGCTCTGGTCGACGATGTTCATCCCTCCGAAATAGGCGATCGTGCCGTCGACGACCATCAACTTGCGATGGTTCCGCTGGTTAAAGGCCTGCAGCCAACGTGGCCCCCGAATGACCTGCGACAGGGCGTGGAACACATGGACCTTGACGCCGGCCTCTTGCATTCGCGCCACGAGCGCCGTGGGCGTCGAGAAGCTTCCAAAACCGTCGATCATCAGGCGCACGTCGAGCCCCGCGCGAGCACGGTCGCAAAGGGCGTCGGCCACAGCCCGTCCGGCGGCGTCGTCGATGAAGATGTAGGTCTCGATCCAGACCCGGATGCGCGCCGCCAGGATATCGGCCATCATCGCCGCGATCAGCGGTTGCGATTCGCTGAACAACCAAAACTCGTGCCCGGCGACCGGGACCGGCCCCAGTACCTGTCCCGGCTCGTAATGCGGTGCGAATGGCGGAGTTGATTTCTGCATGGGTCGCCCACCAGTGGTCCCTTCATTGTACGCAGTTGGTACGACGGCAAGCACCGGCAAGGGAACGACGGGCTTCGGCCAGAAGCCCTTTGGAATCCGGCGGGATCAGGGCTACACTTTGGATGGCAATTTTTTCGTACGCGGAGCCAGGATTCCATGCAAGATTTCGAGAAGCTGGGGGCGTTTTACCTCGGACGGCAGTACGATCTCGCCCAACGGCGACGCGACGAGCAGATCGTGCTCTACGACGCAAAGGATCTGACCACGCACGCCGTATGCGTGGGAATGACCGGCAGCGGCAAGACGGGGCTTTGCCTGGCCCTGCTCGAAGAAGCCGCGATCGACGGCATCCCGGTTATCGCGATCGACCCCAAAGGCGACGTCGGCAATCTGCTGCTCACGTTTCCAGAACTTGCGGCTAGCGATTTTCGTCCCTGGATCGAGGAGGCCGAAGCCGAGCGAGAAGGCATCTCGCCCGACGACTTGGCGGCGAAAACCGCGGAACGCTGGCGAAATGGGTTGGCCGACTGGGGACAAGACGGCGCGCGCATCGCCAAATTTCGCGATGCTGCCGAGACCGCGATCTATACCCCCGGTTCAAACGCCGGACTGCCGCTATCGGTGCTACGATCCTTCGATGCGCCTTCGCCTGAAATCCTTGCCGACGCGGACCTGTTGGCCGACCGGATCGGCGGAGCGGTGTCCGGACTGTTGAGCCTGGTAGGCATCGCGGCCGACCCGATCCAAAGCCGCGAGCACATCCTGATCTCGCAACTGCTCGACGCTGCCTGGCGAGCAGGGAAGAATCTCGACCTCGTGGAACTGGTTCGGCAGATCCAATCGCCACCGCTCACGCGCGTGGGATCCGTCGACCTTGAAACCTTTTATCCGGCCAAAGCACGGACCGAATTGGCGATGCGGCTAAACAATCTGTTGGCGGCGCCCACCTTCGCGGCCTGGATGGAGGGCGAGCCTCTGAGCATTCCACGCTTGCTATACACCAGGCAAGGGAAGCCGCGGCTGTCGATCCTCTCGATCGCCCATTTGAGCGAAGCGGAACGCATGTTCTTCGTCACGATACTGCTCAATGAAATCGTCTCCTGGATGCGCACGCAAAGTGGCACCAGCAGCTTGCGAGCAATCCTCTACATGGACGAAGTGTTCGGCTACTTTCCACCCTCGGCCAATCCCCCTTCGAAGAAGCCGATGCTCACTTTGCTCAAACAGGCGAGGGCCTACGGCGTGGGGATCGTACTGGCAACGCAAAATCCAGTTGATCTGGACTACAAGGGACTCTCGAACGCGGGTACCTGGTTCCTTGGACGTTTACAAACCGAGCGCGACAAGGCCCGCGTGCTGGAAGGCTTGGAGGGCGCCTCGACGGCGGCCGGCTCCACGTTCAATCGCGGCGAGATGGAGGCCACGCTCGCCGCGCTTGGCAAACGCGTGTTTTTGCTCAATAACGTACACGAAGATCGGCCTCAGGTGATCGAATCCCGCTGGTGCCTTTCTTATCTTCGCGGCCCGCTGACGCGCACTCAAATTCAAACTTTAATGGCGGACTTCAAATCGCAAGTGAAGCCGGCCGCCGCCGCGGTGGAAGGTGACACGGCTCAGGCGGCTGCTTCAGCGGCGACAGGCGATGACGTTGGCGGCGCGCGGCCCATGATCGATCCGAAGATCGCCGAGGTGTTTCTCGACCTCGACGGTCACTCCACCTACCGGCCAGCGCTTTATGGCACAGCTCGCGTCCACTTCGTGGACGCGAAGTCCGGCATCGACCACACCGAGGACGTCGTGACGCTGAAGAGGATTCAAGGCCCCCTCCCGGACCATGTCTGGGATGCTTCGCAGCTCAGTCCCGCTCCGGGGCCCGCGACCGGCAATCATCCGACCGAGGGCGTTTCCTTTGGGCCGCTTCCGCTGGAGTTGGCCTCGGCAAAGAACTACGCAACCTGGGCCAAAGACCTTGCTACGCATTTGTTTCGACAGCACGCGCTTACGCTTTGGCGAGCCCCGAGTCTGAAGGAGTTTTCCAAGCCCGGAGAGAGCGAGGCCGATTTTCGCGTGCGGGTCACGCAGCACGGACGCGAGCTGCGGGACGCCGCGGTCGACAAGCTGCGCGAAAAACACGCCGCCAAGTCGGCCATGCTGGACGACAAGGTGCAACGCGCCCGTGAACGTGTGGCCCGTGAAAAGTCGGAGTTCCAAGCTCAAGGCGTGGAGACCGCGGTTTCGATCGGCGCCTCGATCTTACGAGCGGTGTTCGGCCGCAAATGGGCGACCGCCGGGAATGCGCAGGCGGCCGGAACCGCGGCTCGCCGTGCTTCGCGCACGGCAAAACAGCATGGCGACATTGCTCAGGCCGAGAAGGCTTTGCAACGAGCCCTCGACGAACGAGCCAAGTTCGAGGAGCAATACATGGACGAGGTGGCCAAGATCGATGCGGAGCTTCGCAATCCTGCGATCGAAAGCTACACGCTCGGACCCCGGAAGCGAGATATCGAGGTTGCGAAGGTATGTCTGGCCTGGGTTCAATAAACGCGAGTGACAAGCATCCCGAATACGCTCACCAAAAGGTACTTCCCCATGAGATACTTGCTCGCTTATGCCGCCGTTGTACTCGCGATTCTGCCGAGGGAAACGACAACCGCCGCGGAGCCGCTCGAGGGCTTCCGCATTTTGCGGCCCAGCCAAGCACAACCGGATCGGTCGGATGGTTCGTACTGGCACGACGCACGCAAGCTCCCGATCGAAGGCCAAGGCTGGACCGATACCAAGAGCCCTTACGATCGCCTGCCCGCCAAGGCGGAAACCACGGTCCGCGACGCGGTATGGAACCTTAGCCGCAGCGCATCGGGCATTGTCGTACCATTCAGCACCGACTCGAGTCGCATCAAGGTTCGCTGGACGCTAACCTCCGATCGGCTGGCCATGCCGCACATGCCCGCTACCGGCGTGAGCGGCGTGGATCTTTATGTCCGAGACGATCGTGGAGTCTGGCGATGGTTGGCCTGCAAGCCGCCCGAAGGTAAGTCGACCACGGTGGAACTCGTCGGCGGGATCGTCGAGAAAGACCGCGACTACCTGCTCTACTTGCCGTTGTACAACGGCGTCAGTTCGCTGGAGATTAACGTGCCCTCGGGCAAGTATCTGGCCGCCCCCAAACCTCGTCCGGCGGACAAACAGAAGCCGATCGTCTTCTATGGCACGTCGATCACCCATGGAGCTTCGGCTTCGCGCCCGGGCATGACGCATGCGGCCATCCTCGGCAGGCGGTTCGATCGTCCGATCATCAATCTGGGATTCTCGGGCAACGGCCGCATGGAACCCGAGGTGGCCGCGCTCTTGGCCGAGCTCGATCCGGCAGTCTACGTCATCGACTGCCTGCCAAATATCACGGCCGACGAGGTGCTTGCACGCACGAAGACATGCGTCAACATCCTGCGTAAAGCGCGCCCCACGACACCGGTTCTGCTGGTCGAGGACCGCAGCTATTCCGACGCGTTTCTTGTCGCATCCAAGCACGAGCGCAACCGCGCCAGCCGTGAAGCGCTGCGCAAGGTGTTCGACGAGCTGAAAGCCGCGGGCGACGAGAACCTTTACTACCTCGAAGGCGAACACTTGCTCGGCGACGACAACGAAGGGACCGTCGATAGTTCGCATCCCACGGACCTGGGATTCATGCGCCAAGCGGATGCCTTCGAGAAGACCCTGCGGCCGATCCTGGCCCCCCTGTGAGGCTCAGTCCGCCTCGATCGTAATCGTCCGCGGGGGAGCCCTTTCAGCCAGAAGCTCCGCAAATCGAGCAAGTTGAACGGCGGGCGCTTCACCGGCCAGATTCCTCGCTTCGAGCGGGTCTTGCTGGTGATCGTAGAGCTCTAGGGCCAGCATTCGGCCGTCGTTGGCGTCACGCCATTCGATGTAACGATAGCGATCCGTGCGGAGGGCATAGCCCATCGCACGAAGCGGATCATCCTTGCCGGGATATGCTGGCCGCGTGTGCTGTGTCAGGGCCACGTCCTTGACCTTGTTTGCGGTTGCTTCCAGCAGCGGCCGCAAACTTTGTCCATCGAGATCCGCCGGGGCCTTCAGCCCACAGAGGTCGGCCAACGTGGGGTACAGGTCCAGCAGTTCGACCAGCGCATCGGTCGATTTTCCGGCGGTCGCTCCCGGGCTCCCCGGCGCCGAAATCAACAGCGGCACGCGCGCATCAAGTTCAAAGTTCGACGTTTTCGCCCAGAGCGTTTGTTCTCCCAGATGATAGCCGTGATCGGACCAGAAAACGACGATGGTCCGTTCGGCGAGACCCTCGTGCTGGAGCGCGTCGAGTACCTTGCCCACTTGGGCATCGAGATAGCTGATCGCCGCGTAGTAGCCGCGCCGCAGCATTAACACCTCGTCCGCCGTTGGCCCACCGCCCGGCCGTGAGCGGAACGGGCTAAGAATTTCGCGAGAATCGTGCAATGCCAGTTCGGGCACGCCTTGCGGCGCTTCGGACGGATCGGGCGGAAGAATCTCAACATCTTCATACAAATCCCAGTAACGCTTGGGGGCATTGAAGGGCGAATGCGGCTTCCAGAAGCCTACTGCCAAAAAGAACGGCTGCTCCTTCAGATCGCGAATCGCCGCGCAGGCCAACTTGGCGATTCGCCCGTCGAAGTAGGCTTCGTCCGGCACGTCGCGCAGTTCGATTTTCGGCACGCCCGCAAGTTCCGGCGGCACGGGGCCATCCATCACGGGCCGATCGTCACCATGATTGTTGTAGTGCATCGCCGCCGGAACGCTCCACGAGGCAGGATCGCCTCGATAGGCGTCTTGGCGCCAGTTGTGAAAGATCTTGCCGATGCACTGTGCCTGATAGCCATTCTGTTTGAAAAGCTGGGGCAGCGTTACGACATCGGGACGCCGCTCGCGAAAGTGCGTCGGCAAATCCCAGATTTGAAGCGTGTCCGGCCGCAATCCGGTGAGTAGCGAAGCCCGTGACGGATTACACAGCGCCTGCTGGCAATACGCGCGGTCGAACCGGAGACTGCGCGCGGCAAGCCGGTCGAGATTCGGTGTCTCGACCATGAGACTGCCATAACAACCCAAGTCGCAACGAAGGTCGTCGGCCGCGATGAACAGCACGTTCGGTCGCGGGGCAGCGTCCGCCGGCGTCATGTTCAAAAGCCCGCAGACCACAAACCACGCGGAAAGATAATTATTTCGCAACATGTACGACCTCGCAGGGCAAGGGGCAGGTATTAGGCTGCTAACGCCAAGCGTTAGGCGCGGCGAGCGAGCTCGGGAATCGCCTCGCCGTCGGTGACGATGTGCGTCGGCCGGCCGGCGCGGTCGGGAATCGTCACGTGGTGGTAGTCGATTCCCAGGTGCCGGTAGATCGTGGCCATAAAGTCGTGTGGACCAAAACGCCGCTCGACGACCTCTTCACCGCGGCGATCGGTGGCGCCGATTACCTGTCCCGTGGCAATTCCGCCGCCTGCAAAGATCAGCGAATTCGCCTGGGGCCAGTGGTCGCGTCCTGGCTGAACGACGCCCGCGTCGGCACTGGCCACGCCGCCGCCGCTGCTGGCCACGTGCGAGATCCGCGGCGTGCGGCCGAACTCTCCGGTCACGACGACGAGCACTCGTTTATCGAGTCCGCGGGCATAGACATCTTCAATCAATGCCGACACGGCCTGATCGAAGTACGGGGCCCGAAATTGCAGCGCCTCGAACACGTTGTGATTGACAGCGTGATCGTCCCAGTTTTGTACACGACCGCAGAGCGGACCGTCGAAGGTCGTGGTTACGATCTCGACGCCGGCTTCGACGAGCCGGCGCGCCATCAAGCATTGTTGCCCCCACTGGTGCATGCCGTAGCGCTGGCGAACGCGCGGATCCTCAAGCGACAGGTCGAATGCCCTTGCCGCTCCGGCGCTGGTCAGCAAACTGAGTGCCTGGCCTTCGAAGTCGTCCATGGCCTGCATCACACCCAATGCATCGAGCTCGCGGCGCATCGCGTCGAACGAGTGCCGCAACTCCACTCGCGAGCGCAGCCGCGCTTCTGCCGCGGGATCGGAAAGTCCCACATTCGGCACTTTGAATTGAGGGGAACTTGGGTCGCCCGTCACGGCAAACGGTTCGTAGGACGGACCAAGATACGCGGGTCCCGCGATTTGAAAGCTATCGTAGCGCGTGATTGGGTTGACGCCGATGTAGTTGGGTAGTTCGCGCGTTTCGCCCTTGCGTAGAAAGTGCGCCACGGTCATCAGATCGGGCTGCACGGGAACGTTCTTGTCAACGGCGTCGGGGTCGCCCGAGAGCATTTGCAAAGACCCCGCCGGGTGTCCGCCGCCGGTATGGGCGAGCGATCGCACCAGGGTAAACTTGTCCGAGAGCTTTGCCTGCCGCGGCAATAGCTCCGTGAGCCACATGCCCGGCGTCTTGGCGGCCAGCGGCTTGAATGGCCCCGTGTATTCGCTGCCGGCGTGCGGCTTGGGGTCATACGTATCCAAATGGCTGCATCCGCCGCGCAGCCAGACGATGATCACCGCCGTGCGTTCACTGGTAGCGGCGGCGCCGGCCGCCGCCCGCAGCCGGAACAAACCTGGCAACGAAAGCGCGCCAAAGCCAGCCAGGCCGGCGCGCAGAAACTCCCGGCGGGAGGTTCCAGCATGGCGAGCGTGTGCAGGTGTTGCCATATCCAGGCGGGCGGTATGCGGGGACTTGCGCGTGCCACGGCACGACGGCCAAAATCGCTGCTTCAAGTGTAACCGTCCACGCGGCGGCTTCCAAACCCGGGACCGCGTTTTGCCTCGAACACGCTATCGCCGATACTCCCCCGGCTCGACACCATGCTTCTTGAGCAACTTATGCAGTCCCTGACGTGAAATTCCCGCTTGCTGCGCGCTGCGGGCCACATTGCCGCGATTTTCCCGCAACAGGTTTTCGAGGTACTCGCGTTCCGCCCCGCGCAAGACCCTCTCGCGGGATGTTCCCGCGACGGGCTCCGCCCGCACGCTTGTGTCCGGCGGGACGCCTTGCTGCACTGTTTGGGGAAGGTCGTCTGGCAGAATCTCCTTGCCGCGGGTGAGCGTGAGCCCATGCTCGATGGCGTTCCGCAACTCGCGAACATTTCCCGGCCACGAGTAGCGTTGGAGAAGCTTCTTCGTGGCCGGAGCCAATTCTTCGACGGCTTGATCCGGGCGTTTGAGTTGCCGCAGAAAATGGTCGGCCAACAGCAACACGTCGTCACCCCGGTCCCGAAGCGGCGGCAGCTCGATATGGATAACCGCCAGCCGATAGAACAGGTCGCGGCGGAAACCGCCCGTGTTCACTTCCAACAGTAAGTTACGATTTGTGGCGCAAATGAATCGCGCGTCAACACGCTCGGATTGCGTTTTTCCCAACGGGGTAATGATGGGTTCCTGAATCACGCGCAGCAGCTTTGCTTGCAACGAGGACGGTAGCTCGCCAATCTCGTCGAAGAACGCCGTGCCGCCGTGGGCCTGCCGCAGCAAGCCGACCTGGTCCCGAACGGCGCCCGTGAACGCACCGCGAGCGTGTCCAAACAAAACCGACTCGAACAGTGTTTCGGGAATGGACGTGCAATCGATCACTTGAAAGGGATACTCACGCCGAGAACTGCGGCGATGGATTGCGCCGGCGACGACCTCTTTCCCGGTACCGCTTTCGCCGGTGATCAGCACGTTCGCATCGGATTCAGCCACGCGATCCATGATTTCGAAGACCTGGCGCATCGCGGCGCTTTCGCCAATCACCTCCCGAAAGCAAGCTCGATCCCCGGCTGCATCGGGGGCCGGACTCGGCGGTAGAGTCCGCGGGCGCAAAGCGCGCTGAATACTCGAAAGCAGATCCTGATACTTGACCGGCTTGAGCAGATAGTCCGCGATGCCCAGACGAACGCTTTCGATCGCCGATGGCAGGGACGGGGCGCCCGTGATGACGATCAGCGGCGTTTCCGGCCATTGCCCGCGCCCTTCGCGCAACAACTCGAGCTGTCGATTCCCTGGCATGTTTAGGTCGGTAAGAATCAGGTCGACTCGCTGGTCGGCGAGCACTTGTCGAGCGTGGTTGCCGTCGGGAGCACAGGTGCAGCGGTAGCCGGCTTCCTCCAGCAAGGCCGCCGTAGTGCGCAAAAACAGCGGCTCGTCATCGGCTATCAGGATGTGTATCCGGCTATCAGGCATCGGCATGGTCTCGCGAAGGCTCAAGGGTTCTTGGAAAGACGGCCGAGAACACGCACCCGAGGCCTTGTTCGGTCTCGACGTCGATGCGGCCTCCCATGGCGTCGACCAGGCTTCGCGAGACGGAAAGCCCCAGGCCCATGCCGGCGTGTTCCTCGTCCTGCTTGGTGCTAAAGAATGGATCGAAGATGTGCGGCAGCAGATCTTCTGGAATACCGGCGCCGGAATCCTTGACGCGCACGGTCGCCTCCTGCTCGTCGGCCTCGATGGTAACCACGACCTCGCCTCCGGTGGGCGAAGCTTGGATCGCATTCCGCATCAGGTTGAACAGGATTTGCTTCACTTCGCCTTCGGCGAGTATCACCATTGCCGATGTATCGGGGGGGAGACAACGCAATCGCACGTGGCGCTTCTCGGCGATCTTGCCCAACAAGTAAGCGACGTCCTCGATCGTACGCTCCAGCGCAAACTCCGTGGTCGACTGAGGGTGCCGCCGGTAGAGCTGATACATCTCGTGTACGATGCCGCTAATCCGTTCGATCTCGCGATCGATCAACTCCAAAAGCTCGAAGTGACGATGCGCCGGCGACAGGCCGGACCGAATCAGCTCAAACGCGTTTCGGATTCCTGCCAAGGGGTTGTTGATCTCATGAGCGACTCCGGCCGCAAGCTGCCCCAGCGCCGCCAGTTTCTCAATCTGCCGGCTACGCTGCTCCAGGTGTCGAAGCCGTTCCGTACGTTGCTGCACCAGGTGCTCTAGCTGATCGGCATGTTCGCGAAGCTGCTCACGCAAATGCTGACGCTCGGTGATGTCACGCACGCTTGTGCGAAAACCCAGATAGTGCCCACCGGCCCCATACATCGGTTGCCAGCAGAGCGACATCCAGCGGATTTCGTTGGACTGACGATGCATGACTCGAAACTCGACGTTTTCGCCTGACGTCTCGCGCTGGGCTTCCTTTAAGGTCTGCGCTACCAGAGGTCGGTCCTCGCGCATCACTAGGGACAAGGGATAGTCTCTCAGCGCATGGCATTCCGCGACCGTATGTCCCGTCATGCGTTCAACGGCGGGGTTCACCCATACCAACTCGCCGGCTAGACCGTGCCAGCTTTCCCAGTCGTAGGTATAGTCGGCCACCGCGCGAAACCATTCGGCTTGAATGGGCTCTCGCTTCTCGCTTTCTGTGGGATTCATCTCATGTCCTGCGCGAAAATACCTGCCCCGGCGCCGTCCGATGGTAACACTCGTGGAGCGTCCATCCGACTTCATCTTGGATGACGCGCAACATCGCCCAACGCGCAACCGGCTTTGGCGCAACTCAGTAAAGCTAGCGCTCCCCTAACGACTGAATCCGAAAACGAAACGTTGACGGAGCCTCAGGAGGACGCGCCTACGCAATTCTATCAGACAATGCGTGAACACCTTATGTGTCAACCTATTTCGTCAACCATGTTTGACAGTGTCTCTAGATGTTTCCTTTGTTGGCGTGCATGATGCCCGTATCCGCGGGAAAAACTCCCTGATCTTGGCTGCGCCAATCAAATCGCACAGTGCGTTCCTCTTTGGGCACGCCAGTTGCTTTTACAGCATTATCGTTGGAGTGCTGTCAAAGCGGTGCTGCATTCCAGCGTTTCGCGTCCCAACTGCCCGTCTCATTTTCATTGGCGCGAACAACCGCTGTGAACGCCACGCGATGATCTAGTGCTTGAGGCGGGCCTCTTCGTGTCTCTTGCCAACAGGAGAGAAACCATGAAATACCTATGCTCTTTGCTCGTTCTGAGCGCCGCTGCGATGCTGGCCATGGCCCCCGTTGCCACGGCCTCGGAAGCAGATCAGGCCCAGTCGAGCAGCACGGATCCCAATATGCGCTGGCACAACGGACAGTGGTGGTACTGGCAGTCGGCCCAGCAGCGATGGCTGGTTTGGAGCGGCACCGAATGGGAGCCTCATCAGCCGCGACGTGTTGTTCGTAGCTATAGCTACATGCAGGATGTCCAAGGCGGTGGCAGTGGCGCGATGCAGAGCGTTCGCCCACGCTCGTCGAGCGGCGGACGGATCACCAACTCATTTGGGCATCGCAATGCGGGCTCAAAGGTTCGAGGGCAGTACTAAGCCCGTGAATAGATCGCACAACGGCGCGTCCGATACCGGAAGTTCGTCAAGTCGGTATCGACTTATCCTAGCCCACTATGGGCAGCCTTTGATGTGGGCGCGATCGGGGCGAGGCCGTCAGCAATGGCAGCCTCGCCCCACTTTTTTGCTAATCGGCTATAGAAATTCCGCAGCACGGCCCAGCCCCCTCCGGAAGCCTGTTCAGCACCGACAGGCCGATGCCCACAGATAGCATTCCGGTGCGCGCAAAAAGAACCGCACAGGCGCGGGGCAGCAACGCTGTGCGGCTCATGAGGCGCCGAAGCGCCTTCATTTATGGGCAACCACTGCAGCGGGGTGCGGTGGCCTTGTCGTCTCTCTGATGCGGGCTCTCGTAAATCCTGCTCTCTTGTGGACAGCAAGTCTACCAACAGAGGGGCCGCCAACAGGGCTATTGATCGGCAGCCGAATCAAATGCTCTGCATCAATTCTAGCACACGGTAGGTGAATGATTTCTTGCGCGAAAATGTAAGAAAAACGCCGTTCGGCCTCGATGCCAGCTCGCGGGACTCACGATTTTCACACAATGTGCACTAACTATACATGTGCCTTATTCCTGCTTTGTCGCACGGCTGCCGCCGGGGGGTTACTCGACCCGTTCCCAGTATTCGAGCAGGTTTCCGCTCCCTTTTTTACCGGTGAATTCCGTAGGACGTTTGGCGTTGGAAACTTCCATTACCTGCACCATCTTGCCGTCTTCGAATTTGTAAGCGACGAGATACACTTTCCCTTTTTCGTCGCCGCGCGTGATCACAATATCCAAATGCTTAGGATCGTGGTGAGGATTGATTTTATACCGTCCCTCGTGGCTGTCTTTGCCCGTGTCGAAGGTGAACTTCTCACCCTGGATGGTAAGTCTCGTCTTGCCAATTTGTTCGTCAGTCAGAAACTCGCCGTTCATTTCCATGGAGATGGGTTTCCAGGTCCCCTGAAACAGGGCGAGTTCCTTTTCGAACAGGGCGTCTTCCTTCGGCTCCGCTAATACGAAACCGGCCAGCGACAACAGCACGATCATCAGGTACTTCATGGAAATCAATCCTTCAGCAATAGACAAATTTTCATGGTCGGTAGGTAGTATAGGTTGCGCCGCTTCGCGCCGCCAATCGCGAGTCCGGCAAGAATCGCAGGACAGCCAACAATCAACGAGCAGGGCCCAAAAGGGAGTTTGGAAAGTCGGTTTTTGCGACTCGCCCCGCTTCCAGCATAATGACTTCGGCGGCCAGCCGCTGAACCTCCAAGGCGTTGTGGCTCACGAAGATCGTCGGTATGCGCCACTCGTTGAGCGTACGTTCCAGATAATCGATGACTCGAAGTTTGAGTGATTCGTCGAGTCCCGACAAAGGTTCGTCCATCAGCAGCAGTTCCGGAGCACTAAGCAGCGTGCGGCCCAGCGCCACACGTTGCTTCTCTCCGCCCGATAAACCCTGCGGAGCACGCTCGAGCAATGGCCCCAACTCCAGAACCTTGATGACTCGTTGCGGGTCGACGGAACGGCTCGCGTCTCGCCGGCCGAATCCATAATGCAAGTTCTTCCGTACGCTCATGTGTGGAAAGAGAAGATGATCTTGAAACACCAGGCCGACGCGCCGCAACTCGGGCGCGAGATTAACGCCGCGACGCGTGTCGAGCAACACTTGCTGGCCGAGCGAAACACTTCCGATCTGCGGCGTTAGCAGTCCGGCGATGGCGTACAAGATGTTGGTTTTGCCGCTTCCTGAAGGGCCAACGAGCGCGATCACGTCCGCCGAGGTACTAAAGGCGGCATCGAGCTTGAACCCGCCCGCATATTGATGCGTGCAATGGAAATTAAGCGGCTTCACGCGAGGCGTACCTCCGTTCGAGCCACTCGCTCAAGGCCAGTGCCGTCGCCGCGACCAGGATCGACAACACGACCAATCGCCAGACGGCGGATTTGCCATCCAGCCGATTTGCGCTGCTGAAAATGGCCAGCGGTATCGTTTGGGTTTCGCCGACGATGTTGCCCGCCACCATGATCGTTGCGCCAAATTCGCCCAAGCTGCGTGCGAACGCCAGAATGCAACCCGCAAACAGTCCTCGGCGGGCCAATGGTAACGAGATGGTCCAAAATGCCCGCATGCGACTCGCACCCAGGCTGCGCGCGGCCATTTCCAGCCGGGGATCGATATCCTGAAATGCGAGTCGAATTGCTCGTACCATCAGCGGAAAGCTCACGATCGCCGCGGCCAACGCTGCTCCCATCCAGGTAAAGACGATCCGCACTCCAAACCAGCTTTCCAGCGCGCCGCCGAGTGGACCGCGCGGCGAAAGTAGCATGAGAAGCAAAAAGCCGGTTACGACCGGCGGCAGTACGAGCGGCAAATTGACGACCAACTCCAAAAGCCATTTTCCCCACGCATCGCCGCGCGCCAGGTAGTACCCCGCGGCCACGGCTAGCGGTAAGCTCAGCAACACGGCACAGATGCCGACTTGCAGGCTCAGCCGCAATGCTTGCCATTCCTCGCTCGACAGCCAGCCGCCCGGAGTGACGTCACTGGAGGACAAAGATCGCAAGGTAGCGTTGCGATGCGAGTCGCCAGTCGCCTGCAGCACGACAAATCCATACCGCTCGAACGTTTCGGAAGCCGCGTCCGAAGCGATGTAATCGTACAACGCCCTAGCGCCCGGACGACTCGGATTGAGCAATACTAGAGGATAGCGAATCGCCTGTGACAACTCGGGCGGAAACTCGCAAGCGATGCGAACGCGGTGCTGGGCCACGGCATCGCTGGCGTAGACGATGCCCGCCTCGGCCGCGCCGGTCGCCACAAAATCAAGCGCCTGACGCACGTCCGAACCCGCGGCCACTCGTGGCGACAGTTCGCTCCATAACCCTAATCGTTCGAGCGCCGCGCGAGCGTAGATCCCTGCTGGCACGGACGAGGGATCGGCCAGCGCCAAGTGGCGCACCGCCTGGTTCCGCAGCTCTTCCGGCTTGTCGATGGTCAGCGTCGAGTCCGCGGGCACAATCACGACCAATCGATTGCCTAGCAAGTCTCGGCTATCGGCCACGAGACTCTCCGCTCGAAGCGTGTCAGCCCATTCCACGCTGGCGGAGAGAAAGACATCTGCCCGCGCGCCCGCGACGATTTGCTGCGCAAGCGTGGAGCTGGCGCCAAAACTGGTCCGCACGTTCACGCTCGGATGAGATTGCTCGAAGCTGCGCACAATTTCGCCAATCGCGTCCGTCGTGCTGGCCGCGGCCAGAATGGTGACTTGCCGGTGCGATTCATCCTCAGCGAATGAACGATCGCCGCGCTGCGCAACCGCCAGGCAGAGGATCGCAAGCATGCAGTACGCGCGCATCAGACCTTGCCCTGTGGACGTTGGTTATTTCGCACAAGCTGCCCGCAAGCGGCGGTGACATCCGCCCCGAGGGAGTAACGCGTTGTCACTCGCAGCCCGAACGCTTTGAGTCCGGCGGAAAATTGCTGGATCCGCTCGGGGGAACTTCCCGTGAGATGCGGCGCATCGTCGATCGGATTGAAGGGAATCAGGTTGACGTGCGTATCGGTGTCCCGCAAATAACCCACGAGCGATCGTAAGTCTTCATCCGTATCGTTAACACCTGCTAACAACAAGTACTCGATCATTACGGGACGTTGCTGGATGCGCACTACCGCACGAAGGGCCGCGCGCAGCTCTTCCAACCCATAGCGCTCTGAAATCGGCATGAGCGTTCGCCGAATGTCTGGTCGCACGCTATGCAGGCTGACCGCGAGCCTAACCTCAGGCCAGGCCTGAGCAAGCCGGATCATCGCAGCGGGAATACCTACCGTGGAAACCATGATTCGCGAGGGATGCAGGTTGAACGCGCGCCGGTGTGTGAGCGAGGTAAGCGCTCGATGCAGCTCGGCTTCGTTGTGGAATGGTTCGCCCATCCCCATGAAGACGATGTTCCGCAGTCCGCGGCCTTCCGAGGCCACGATCTCTCCGGCGGCAACGATCTGGTCGAGAATCTCCTCCATGCAGAGGTTGCGTACGATATCCATGCGGCCCGTCGCACAAAAATCGCAACGAGCGGCGCATCCAACCTGAGAGGACACGCACAGCGACGTGCGGCCCGATGCCACTCGTAGGATCACCGACTCGAGAAGCAGCCCACGGTTCGTGCGAAAGAGGAGCTTCGTGGCGCCGTCGAAGTCCGAGTCTCGCCGCTCTGCGAGGGTAAGTGCGGAACCGAAGAACTGACGGCGGAAATCGTCGCGTTGCTCGGGGGACAACTGCTCGATAGCCCGATCTAGCCCCTCGAACTTTCGGACGAATGCTGCCAGCAAGCGTCTGAGGGGCTCGCGATCGAGCCGTCGCTCACGCCGCCACCGATCCAACGCGTCGATATCGTGAATACTCGTCATGACCAAACCGTGATTGACGTCGTTGCGCCGCCCGCGGCGGTCGTCATCGGTCGTCGAGTAGACACACACTCTGGCTGAGCGGTCGCCACGGTGGCAGCTCCGCACGCCTTGAGCCGCTCACGCCCTGCTATTACGTCGATGCTAGCGAAGGAATGACGGCAATGCTTCATAGTTAGGCACGTAATGGTTTGCGACAATTATACGATTTTCTTAAAGCTGCGGCATTTAATTTGCAAGTCCTCGGCGACATCCGACACGGATCGCGGAGATCGCACAAGCGTCTCCAGACCTCATTTCACGGAGGGAGTGGATCATGTTAGTTCTCAGTCGCAAGCCGGGCGAACAGATCAAAATTGGTGGCGGTATCACGGTCACCGTGCTGGGAGTACGCGGCGGCGTAATCAAACTCGGGATTGATGCTCCTCCGCATCACCGCATTCTGCGCGGAGAGATCGCCGAATGGATCACCGCTGACGATAATACGCCCGGCCGGATATCTCCAGAGAACGAGGCCCTCGCAGTGTAAGCGACGTTGCCGGCCGGCGATGTAAATCGGTCGCCGGCTCATCGCCGAAGCCATTGCAGCGTTTTCATGGATCCGCGGCGCGCCGAGCAGAGGAACGCTCTCCGCTCGGCGATCGCCAGCGATGGTTCGTTTGGGATCGGATTCTCGGGGGAACGTGGCGGTTCTGGTATGCCTTCCAGGCTTCGATTGCGAGGTTGTTCGCTCTTGCCCCCATCGAGGCGATCTGGGTAGAATGCGAGCTTCCCCGCCATCAGGCCTGTGGGAATCCAATTGTCCGGCCGCAACGAGCACCGCGGCGGCCGCCGCTTCCTTCCAATCATGATCGCCGAGTCCAGAGTTACTCGCCGGTCGTCCCGTGCCGCCTTACGATTTATTGTGGGCCGCGCGGGAAAGAGAATCCACGGAGTTCGTGAGTGGGCACGAAGAAAACAGGTAAAGGTCGACGTAAACTGGGTCGTAAAAAGCGCCGCATGCGCTCCCGAATTCGTCACCGCAAATAGTCGGCGCGCGAGCTAAATCGTCGCAGCAGGGGGATAGGTCAAGCCGCATCGAGCTAGGCATATCCCTTTTTGCTGCGCGGGTTAAACCCTCGACTCCTCTCTCACGCCGATTGTTCGCTCTCTCTGAATCGAACTTGTTTTCGTTTCGTTATGGCAAGCGCAGCGAATTAATCCGCTGGAACAACCAAGTAAGCAGTTTGGTTGAGTCATCACGGTTTCTCCTCGTCCAAAGGTTGGTTCAAGGAATCGCCGCTTCCGCCACTAAAGTTCGAGAGGCTCCAGCGTCAGTCGCCATCAAATTCCCCCAGCGGCTCGCGGTGCTTGAGCAGACTCGGCAACACGGCGAATTCACAGAGGGCCACTCACACGCGTTAGCCGCGAGCCAACAGCGCCTCGAGCTTGTCGAACGAACCGGTCCACCCCTGCGTCATGCCGGCCTTCGCGTCGATGAACGCTTCTAATTCTTCGCGCGTGGTGGCGCCTCGCGGCTCCCAGGTGACCGTAACGCGTGTCTGCTCCGGCCCTTCCTCCGTCAAAACGACGGTGGTGAGCATCACCTCCGGCCAGAGGGGCATGTTCGGATGTCGAGACACGTTTTCATGCTCATCCGCAAACTGTTGCGTATAGACGAGGGAATGCGGCTTCTCGATCGTCAGATACTCACAGTGGCCGTACATCTTCACGTCGACGCCGTTCGTTATCATCCAGAACGTCCGCTTACCGGGTCCGATCGACGAGCGGATGAATTCCATTGTGAACCCGGTCGGCGGCAGCCACTGGGAAAAGTGCCGCGGATCGGTCCACATCTCGAACATCACGTCGATCGGAGCGCCGAAGCTCCGCGCGATCACGAACGTTTCCTTGCCCGTGGTTTCCTTTTCCAGATACTCCGCCAACCGGTCCCAGGTCGCATTGCCGCCGGCCTGCTTGATGAACTTGCTGATTTCCTCCGCCGCCTCGGGCGTCGGCAGCGTCATGGTCATGTCCATCTTCGTTTTGCCGTCCGCGATTTCTGAGAACAGCACCGTCACGCGGAACAGCGGCGGCCGGTCGTCGTACCCGCCGTGGTCATAGACCAGCTTCTTGTGCTCTTCGACTTCGTGGTAGACGGTCTTGTTCGGATAGTCGGTCCCATCCGGCCCGTGCATGGTGTAGTGCCAGATACCGCCTGGCCGCAGCTCCTTGCTGTGATGGGTGAGCGTGAAGCCGCGCGGCCCCCACCACTGCACCACTTGCGCCGGATCGGTCCACGCGTCCCACACGTCCTTCACCGCAGCGTCGTAGGTGCGGATAATGCGAATCTCGTTGGACTTATTTTTTGTGACCATGTTTCTTTCCTCTCGCATTTGCCTTGGCGGCGGCTTTCTTCTTGGCAGTGACCGTTTTCAAATACGCATCGAGCCGGTCGAAGCTCTCTTCCCAGAACTGCCGGTACTGCTGCATCCAATCGGCGACGTCGCGGAACGGATCGGCGTTCAACCGGCAGGGACGCCACTGAGCCTCGCGGCCCTTGGTGATCAGCCCGGCCCGCTCCAACACCTTCAAGTGCTTCGTGACCGCCGGCAGGCTCATTTCGCCGAGAAACGGCCGGGCAAGCTCCGACACATTGGCCTCTCCCTCCGCGAGCCGTGCCAGCATCGCTCTCCGGGTCGGATCCGCAAGGGCCGCAAACGTCTGACTGAGCGTGTCGGGCATCATACTACACCAAATAGTTAATTAACTTAATAGTTAAACATAAGCGGCGGCGGCCGACAAGTCAAGAAATCGATTTCAGCGAAGCGGAGCCTGCCGCTAACTGGCATCCACGGCTAACCGTTGTTGAAGCTAATTGGACGGAAAGTCTGCTTGACCAGCCTTCTCCTAAGGGTGACCGTATAGGTTGCCCTAGGCCTCACTCTGCGGCAATCGGTGCACGCTCCAACTCACATGGTCCACAAGAATTTCCTTTTCGCCTTGCTGGCCTGTGCCCTCCCTCGGGCTCTCGCCTCGTGAAGCCCCCGAGGGAGGATGGGCCGGACGAACGCCAGACGCCGTTTCACTGACGGCGCAGCACAGAGCCTGCGGCGCAATACCTTTGCTGGTCGGATTCCGGCAGGGGCTCGTGGCGCATACGCTCGAGCGGCTTAGAACAACCACGCGACCAACGAATACGGCGAATGTCGCTCAGCCCAGCCCGGCTCCAGCGGCGCACGTCGTCGCTGATGTCGATACACGGCACAATCGCATCGTCACGGACAATGCTATCACGATGCTGTTCGAGCGCCTGCCTTATCGACTAGTGCTACCCCTTTGGTGAAACACAGGCCGCGTCGTTCAAGAGTGAACGCGACGAGCGAAGATCGCTTGTCGGCCAACGAGTTATGAAAGTACGCCCGGCAGGATTCGAACCTGCAACCCTCGGTTCCGAAGACCGATGCGCTATCCAATTGCGCCACGGGCGCGTGCTTGTGGTCTCTTCAGCTTACGACCTGAAGTGCCGCTCGACAAGCAAAACGTGGGAGCCCCCCATCGTGCGCCTGGGAGTCAAGCCAGCAACGAGGGAGGCGAAGTTCTGCGGATGCCTGCGCGGACCAGCTCTGAAACCGGGCGATTTTTGCCCGCGAATTCGCGATCGCCGCTGCCTTCCGCCTGGTGGCGGGCGGATTCTGGCTCCCGGTCGCTCCTTGAGCCTGCGGCCATTCAATGCTATAAGCGCTTAGGATCGCCCGCCGCGCAACTTTTCGGGCGTCGCATCACCTCCGCTTAAGCACCTCCATTCATGGCCCAGATCACGCTTCGCATTCTCGATGGCGCCGATCGCGGCCGGGTCTTCGAAAATCTGCCCACGCCCGTTACCATCGGCCGCGAGGAAGGCAACTCGTTACAACTCAACGACGAGCGGGTCAGCCGTTTTCACGTGAAAATCCAAGAGGACCAGGACAAGATCGTCCTCACCGACCTCGAAAGCACCAACGGCACCAAGGTCAACGGCGAGGACATCCAACTTCGCATCCTCCGCTATGGCGACATCATCAGCATGGGCCGCTCCGTGCTGTTGTTCGGATCGCGAGAGCAGATCGCCGAGCGGCTGGCTGGGCTGCGCGAAGGCTCCGAGGCCGGGCGGTTGGCCGAGATGCCGCCCGCGGAGCAACTTGGCGTTCTGGAGTTCGAATTGAATTGGAGTGCCGATCCCGACGTTCAAAGCACGCTCCACACGCTGCTCCCGCCAGAGTTGCCCGACCGCTTGAGCCCTGGCCAGGCGGCTCAACTCTGCGAACTGCTCGAATACCTGCACGTGCGCATTCGAGATCTCCTGAACGCCGTGAAAATCAAGGCCGATGCCGAGCGGGTCAACCTCGAACCCCGGCATTGGCAAAACCTCGTCGATCTGCAAGCTCGGCTCGCGAGCTACCTGCGTGCCGTGGGGCAGCCGCCCGACGACGAATAGCGGCAAGCGTTGCCCAACAAGCGACACGCCAACGACGCGCGGGCTCAATTCATCATGGCGCAACTCGTTCTGGAAAATCTCGCCCCACGAGTCGGCAAGTCCGATCTCTTGCGTCTGCTCGACGACGTCGGCGGCCTCTCGGGCCAACGCGTCGGCAAAATCGAGCTCGGCGGCGGTCGGGCAACCATCGACGTACCCACCGGTTGGGAAGCACGTCTGGCCAAGTCGCTCGACGGCGCCAACGTGCAGGGACGCCGGCTCACCGCCTATGCGGTTAGCCTGTCACCGGCCGGCACAACCAGCGATTCCGGCTCGACAAATCACCTCCGGCGGCTGATTGACCTCCTTGAACTCGAACGCGAGGCCGAGGCGGCCCGCGCCATCGAAATGGCGCGAAGACTATCGCCGCAGGAAGCGGAGTCCGCGGGGCATGCGCTGGTCGACCTCGCCATCGCCGACGAGGAAGCGGGGCTCGGTGGCCGCTATCTCGTCACGCTCACGAAGCGCGGCCGCGTTCGTCTTCCCTGGACACGGCTGAGCGTGGGGAGCCCCGTGGTGCTTACAGCTCAGGCAGACAGGCGCGTCGCCGCGCGCGGTGTCGTATACGAGCGGAACGACGCGGCCATCGTGGTCGCGGTTGCTCAGCTTCCGGACGAAGCCGAAGATATCGAATTCTGGCGGCTCGACCTCTCGAACGACGAAATCTCCAGTCAGCGGCAACGCGCCGCTTTGGAACGAGCAATACGTGCCAAAGGAGACCGCCTGGCCGAGTTGCGCGATATTCTATTGGGCGACAAAGAAGCCTCGTTCGACCAGGTTGCCGGCGACGCTGCCCTCGACTCTGGATTGAATACGGCCCAACTCGCCACGGTCGATTTCGCCCTGGCGGCCCGCGACGTGGCGCTCGTGCATGGCCCCCCCGGCACGGGCAAGACAACCACGATCGTGGAAGTCATCCGTCGTGCGGTGCGCCGTGGACAAAAGGTGCTGGCCTGCGGCCCCAGCAACATGGCTGTCGACAATCTACTCGAACGGCTGCTCGCCCACGGCGAGCGCGCTGTGCGGTTGGGACATCCAGCCCGTGTCATGCCCGAACTGCGAGCGCACACGCTCGACTTGCTGGTCGAGAAACATGGCGACGTGCGCGTCGCCCGCAAGCTGGTCAAGGACGCGCTTGCGCTCTTTCGCCGAGCAGCGCGCACCACGCGCGCCAAACCCGAACCTGGCGCACGCCGCGAAATGCGCACCGAAGCGAAGCTACTCCTCAGCGACGCGCGGCGGCTGGAGTCTCAGGCCGTGGACCAGATCCTGGACAACGCCGACGTACTATGTGTGACGACGACGGGCCTGGACGATTCGCTCCTCGCCGACCGACGTTTCGATCTGGTGGTCATCGACGAGGCTTGCCAGACGGCCGAACCCGGTTGCTGGATCGCGATCAACCGCGCGGACCGCGTCGTGCTGGCGGGCGACCATCGCCAACTTCCGCCCACGGTGCTGAGCAACGAAGCCCAACGGGCCGGCTACGGAGTGAGCCTGTTCGAGCGGCTGGCCGAACTGAATACCGCGAAGCTTCTGCGGCGGCTCGACACCCAATACCGGATGCACGCCGCGATCATGGACTTTTCGTCGCTCGAATTTTATGACGCGGAACTGGCAGCCCACGAGAGCGTCGCCGGGCATCGGCTGCGCGATCTTCCGGACGTCCCGTCCAATTCGCTGACCGAAATACCGCTCGAGTTCATCGATACCGCCGGAGCGGGGTACGACGAAGAATTGGAGCCAGACGGCGATAGCCGGCGCAATCCACGCGAAGCAAACCTCGTGGCCGCCAGGGTCCGAGCGCTCGTCGAGGCTGGCGTTCCTCCGCGCGACATCGGTGTCATCACGCCGTATGCCGCGCAAGTACGGCTGCTACGCGAAAAACTGGCCACGATCGAAGATCTTGAAATCGACACGGTCGATGGCTTCCAAGGACGCGAGAAAGAAGCGATCGTCATCTCGCTGGTGCGTTCGAACGACTCGGGCGAAATCGGCTTCCTGTCGGACCTGCGGCGGATGAACGTCGCTATGACCCGCGCGCGGCGCAAGCTCATCGTGATTGGCGACAGCGCCACGCTCTCCACCGATCCGTTTTATGCCCGGCTCATCGAATACCTCGAAGGGCAGGGGGCCTATCGGACCGTGTGGGAAGAAGACGCCTGAGGTGCGCACCCGCTCGCCCCCGCGGCGCGCGATTAACCGAGAGCTTATGCCGCTTGTTCGCGCGAACGGTTATTGCGCGTCTTGAGGCGATACACGAGCGAATTTCCCTGCTTGCCGATTTGCTCGATCACCTTCATCTCGCGCAGGCAGTAGGCGATGCGCTGGGCGATGTATCTTCGCACACCGCAATGTTCCGCAAGCTCGCCGGTATGGAACTCCCCCGGAACTCGCGCCGGTAGCAACTTGAGCAGATCGCGCGCGCCGCGCAATCGAATGCTCGCGCCAACCGCCACCAACTTTTGATCGGCCACGACATGATCATTCGCCCGCCAACGGCGCCGGCGGCCATGCCCGGGATAGCGATGCTCTTCGATATCGACCAGCACCACTTCGAGCGAAAGCCGCGGATGCGGAAATGCCCGGGTGAAATAGACCAACTCATCAAACACTTCCACGAGCTCCCCTCGTTTGGGACTTCTGCGGCGCGAGACTTCCGGCCCGTGGGCCGCGGCCAGCTTCACGAGTTGCTTCTCGCGCACGATGGGCTTTACCACCAGCACGCGATGGTTCTCGCACAGCCGGCGAATCTTGTCGCGAATCGCGGCCAAGGAGCCGTGTTGAATCTCGATCAGCCGGCCGCGACTTATCGCGTCGATTCGGTAGCTGTCGAGCACAACCTCCGTGCGCGCTTGTGCCCCGGCGTAGATTTGCTTCAGTTCGCGATGCAATGAAGTTTCCACGGCTCCTCCTTGAGTCGCGACATTCTGGCCGTCTGGGGCTCTAGGTGGTGGGCGGGTCGATGCCAAAGTCGCGAATCGTCAGCAGGCTGGTAAACGGATAGCCGCGCGACTCGAACGCTTTGGCGCCGCCCTCCATGCGGTCGATGATCGCGATCACGTGCTTGACCTTTAGCCCCGCCGCTTCGATTCGTTCGATTGCCAGCAGCGATGATCCGCCCGTGGTGACAACATCCTCTACGACCACGATGTCGTCCCCCGGCTTCACGGGACCTTCGATAAATTGCTGCGTGCCGTGCCCCTTGGCTTCCTTGCGAACCAGAATGCCCTTGAGCGCCACGCCGCGAACGCCCGCCATCGTGATCACCGCCGCGGTGATCGGATCGGCCCCGATCGCCATGCCTCCCACGGCCACGGGCAGCTTGTCGCCGAGCAAATCCAAAATCCCCTCGCCGATCAGCGTCGCGCCGGCCGAGTCCAGGGTGACCTGCTTGCCGTCGAGGTAGTATTTGGCCTTCTTGCCCGAGGCGAGCGTAAAGTCGCCAAACTTGAGGGCCTTTTCCCGGATCAATTCAATGAGTTTCTGCTTGTCGTACACGTCGCGGTATCCTCGGTTCATCGTCACCAGCAGCGATAAGAATCATCTCATGGTAGCCGACTTGCCGGCCGCCGAAACAGGGCAAATCCGGCACTTGCGTGACACGCGCCGGCGGGCGGCTTACACTCGTGGTCGGCACATGGCCCCCAGTTCCGCATGCCACCCCGCCCCAGGAGCCTGTCATGACCTTTGCGCGTGCCATCGGCAAAGCCATCTTTCTCTCGCTGATCGTGACCGCCGCTGTTGCGCATGCCGCGGAACTGCCCGAAGACGCACGAGCGCAAATCGATCAGCACGTAGCCAAATTTCTTGATCGCACGGGCGCGCCCGGGGTGTCGATCGCCATCGGCGTCGGCGATCAACTATGCTTTGAAAAAGGTTACGGCCTGACCGACATCGAAAATGAGGTGTCCGCCACCCGGCACTCGATCTATCGCCTGGCGTCGATCTCCAAAATGCTCACGAGCGTCGCCGTGTTACAACTCGTCGAAGCGGGCAAGCTCGACCTCGCCGCGCCGATTCAATCGTATGTATCCGACTTTCCGGAAAAGCAATCTCCCATCACCTGCGCTTTGCTGCTCAAACACCAAAGCGGCATCCGACACTACAAAGGCGATGAAATTCGCAGCAATGTCCACTATGCCCGGGTGCGCGACTCGTTCCACGTCTTTCAGGACGATCCGCTGCTGTTCGATCCCGGCACGCGATTCTCTTACACAACGTACGGTTTCAACGTCCTCGGCGCGGCGATCGAAGGCGCCTCGGGCGAAGACTACGTGGGCTATGTGCAAAAGCACATTGCCGACCCCTGTGGCATGACTTCGCTTCAGCCCGACGATCCCTACAAGCTCATTCCGCATCGTGCCGCCGGATATCGCAAGCAGGGCCAGCAATTGCAGAACGACTTTGCCGTCGACATCTCGAACAAGATTCCCGGCGGCGGCTGGTGCTCGACGGCCGGCGACCTGGTGCGATTCGCCGACGCGCTTGCCTCGGGCAAGCTACTCGGCGCGCCGTCGCTCGAATTGATGTGGACGCCCCAAAAGACCGTGGACGGCAAAGAAACGACGTCTGGTTATGGCTGCTTCATCGACACGGTCGACGGCGACCGGTTGATCTCGCACTCGGGCGGCCAGCCCAAGGTGTCCACCTTTCTCGTGTTCTCGCCAGCCAAGCGGGTAGCGGTTGCGGTGATGTGCAACTTGCGAGAGGCCAGTCCGCGCCCCCTGGCTTTGCACGTCATGAAACGAGTTGTTGGCGCGGAGGTCGCCGAACCGGCCCTCGCCAATTAAGCCGGCGGACCAATCCGCATCCTGCGCAAAGCCACCCCAGAAGGGCGCGCAAACTTTGTCGATCGCGACACATCCGTCCGGCTAGCGGCGATGACGGTTGGCCTCGCGTGCGGCGCATGACACCGCGTGTCGGACTTGCGGGTGGTATTGTTTATTGCCCACGCTTTGCCTTGCCCGCACCCTCGGCCCGCCCGACGCGAATGAATTCCCGCCCAGCATCACGACCGGCAGCTTGCGCGCGTATCGTTGCGCGGCGGCTCGCCGTGCTGTTTTGCTGCTTGATGTGGGTTGGCTGTGGAGCGCATCGAAGTTCGCGCGTCGCCGCGCGTCCGATCCCCGTGTCTCCGTCCGCGTTCAGCTCTGTCGCCGTGGTGGTAAGCGTCGATCCGGCGGCCGCGCAGGCAGCGTTCGACGAGGGCAAGCGTCTCGACCGGCTCGACGACGCCGCGGCGGTCGATCGCTATTTCCAAGCAGCGGCGTTGGCAGCGGAAGGCATCTCGCCCACGGGGGCCGGCGATCCCGTGGCGGCGCGAAGCGAGTCTATCTATCGGCAAGCGCTGTGGTGTCTGATCGATGCCGGCCAGCGATTCGGCCGCCTCGATCCGCGAGGGCAACTGACGGTCCTCGATGGTGGCCAACGGGTCGTTCCGCTGCGGTACTTTGGATTTGCTTGGAAACCGCACGAGTTCAGCCGCCTCTCGGCGGCTGACGTTTCCAGCCAAGGCATCGCGCAGCGCCACGTGCGCCCCGGCCTGGGCATTCCGCTGATCGGCGAGCGTGTGTCCGGTTGCGAAGAGGTCTTCTCCGCTCCGTGGCAACCGTTCGCGGTGACGGCCGTGCTCAAACCCGTTACCGATGGCAGCACGGCGGGCGGCTATGCGCTCGAACTGTACAACCCGCTCTTGTTCGATTGCGTCGCGTGGCGGGGCGGCGCCCGCCCACTGTCGGCCGACATTACCGCTCCGATTGCGGCGTTCGTGCATGACTCACCTCGCCAGTATTTTCGCGGCTTCACCGCGCCGAGCGATGTTTCCGTGCGGCCGAAGCTGACGATGCTCGAACCCTATCAGCCCGGCAAGATCCCCGTCGTGTTCATTCACGGCCTGTATTCGGATCCGATCACCTGGGCCGACATGATCAACGGGCTACTCGCCCAGCGCGATCTCTACGAGCAGTACCAGTTCTGGACATATCGCTATCCGACCGGAGGGGACGTCCTGTCGAGCACGTCCGCGCTGCGAAACGATTTGCGGCTCGCGCGAGCGACGTTCGATCCCGAGCGATCGGACCGGGCCATGGATGCGATGGTACTGGTAGGGCACAGCCTCGGCGGACTGGTGGCCAAGATGCAGGTGACAACATCCTACGACCTGCTGTGGCGCGAAGCCGCCGTGCAGCCGTTCGACGCGCTGCGAGCGCCACCAGAACTTGAAGCACAGCTCGCCCGCGGATTCTTCTTCGATCCGGTCGCGGAAGTGAAACGGGTAGTGTTCATCGGCACGCCGCACCGCGGTAGCGGCATGGCGCGCCGAGCGGCCGGGCGCATCGGCAACATGCTCATCCGTTTCGATACGGCCGAGGACAAGCAGTACCAGATGTTGCTCGAGCAGAATCGCGACGTCTTCAAGCCGTTTCTGCAAAGACGTCGGCCAACGACGATCGCGCTGCTCGAGCCGGAAAATCCCTTCCTGGCGGCACTCGACCGCTTGCCGATCAATTGCCAGACGCGGTTGCACTCGATCATCGGCACCGGCGGGTTGAACCCGACCGAGGCCCCCGGCGACGGCGTGGTCCCCGTTTGCAGCGCCGAACACGCTGGCGATAGCGCGCTCGAGGTTCCCGCCCGGCACGAGTGGCTGCACCGCCATCCCAGCGCGATCGCCGAGGTAAGCCGGATCCTCCGGCTGCACGTGGCGGGCGTGCATTGAGACGGGCTCGATTTAAAGGGGCCGGCGCGGCGCTCGGCGGTCGATCAGGCTGTTGACGTTTTCAGCAGCTCGGTCATGTTTTTTGCCAGCGTGCTAGCAACGCAATCATCAACAAATTCCGATCGCTCCCGGCAAGGGCGACTTTAGCGATTGCGAAGCTTTTACCGATACCTCTTGTCGCGTAAACGCCTCCCGACGAACGCCTCGCTCGATCTTTGCGCAAGCCGGGCGATTGCTGGGGCCAGCCTGGTCCTCGAAGAACAAAGAGGGAACGACCAAGGAGTCTGACCTTGAGGCCATTGCCGCCTTGCTCGTGTCTTTGCCGGCTGCAACGTAGCCTGGCGTGTTGCCTACCGCTGCTCCTCGCCGCGCTCGCCGGGGGTTGGCCGTTCTGCGCGCGGGCACAAACCGTGTCCAGCACGTTCGACGGCGTCAACAATCCGATTCGGCTCGAGTTCTGGAGCCAGGGCGATGGGCCCTTCGACTGGTTTCCGCCGGAACAGTACCGCGCGACCGGCACTTGGACGGCCGACGAAATCACCTCTGTCGAACGCGGCATCAGCTACTGGTGGGAAGTGCTCGGGGCCAACAGAACCCCGGGCCGCGAGCTGACCTTTCGAATGGTTCGTAGCGGCGAAGAGTACGTCCCCGACGACGACATATGGAAGACTGCCACCACGCACTCTTCGTCACCATCGCTGCTGATAGGGGCCTACCGGCGAAACACAACCAACCACGTCTGGGCATTCGGTGGCACGCAACCGTCCTCACAGGCGGCCGATACCGTGATCAACTTTGAAAAATCCGAAGACGGATATGCCCGAAACGGACCCCTGCAACTAGTCGCGGGCGTCAACCTGGAAATCACCACGATCCATGAGATCGGCCATACGCTCGGAATTGCCGGCGGCATCGGCACCTTTGGACTTGGCGGCGCTCTTAGTCTATACGAATCACAGGTGGTCACCATTCGCGATGACGGGACGCGCATTCAAGTCAAGATCGGAGATCTGATCGGCAGGTACGACCGCTTTTACTTCAACGGCGAGTACGCGCGGGCCGTCTACGGAGACACCGTGGTCGGTGAGGCCGGCCGGCCCGTGCCGCTAGCGACCGAATCGAACCAGAAGTCGCACCTGGGGATCGATGCGTTCACCATGACGCACGAAAACTTCCGCAACTACCCGTTTTTCAACGAGGTCGAGCTGGCGGTGCTCAATGATCTCGGCTATGGGATCGACCTTCGCAAACATTTTGGCCGTTCGATCTACACAAACGGATCCGACTCGTCGCCAGTCATCGAGAACCAGGCCGGCTACGATTCCAGCGCGACCTACGGCGTCGGCCTGCACATCAAGGCCAGCGGGCGGCACGTCGTGCAGCAGGTCGATCTCAACGCTTCTGGAATCGCCGGAAACGGCATTCGCGTCGATGGCAACCAGAATCACGTGACGGTGGACCAAGGCGTCACGGTCTCCGCCAACGGCGACTATGGCATCGGCCTGCTGGTGAGCAACGGACGCTTCAACAACGTCGTGCATCGCGGCACGATCGAAGCCACGTCGACCAGCGAGGGCGCCGCCGGCACCGGCATCATGATCGGTTTTGGCTACGACACGATGGGGCCGGAAGATGGCGACAATCGCAACTCGGCCACCCCGAGCGGGTTTTCGGGCGGCTATCTGGTCGAACAACTCGATATTTCAGGCGCGGTGCACGCCGGAAGCAATGCAATCGCGATCGACCACACGGCTGCCGTCAAGCAGATCAACATCCTGTCCGGGACCAACCTGACCGGCGATATTGCCGTCGATGCCCTGACCGGAACGGCCCATGCGTTTTCTCGGCCGACGATCACCTTTGGGCGGCTGGCCGACGACAGCGGCGCCGCCACCGACGAAGCCGACCCTCTGTTCTCGTTGGATTACGGCGGCAACATCGGAGGCAAAACGCTCATGGACGCGGAGTTCCACGGCGGGCGCGACCATGCCACTGGCGCTCATCTCGCCGGAAGCATCGCCTTCCACAGCGTGCAGATCGGTGAACAAGGACGCGTCACCACCAGCGGGCAGATCACCTCGACCCAAGCCATCGCGGTCGACGGCGTCTTGAACAGCGTGGGCGGCGAGGTCACTTCGCAGGAAAGCGTCGTCGTGCGCGACGGCGGCCGCTTGTCGGGCACCGGCACGATCAACGCTCCGTTGGTCCAGAATCAACAAGGCGGAACCATGTTCGCCGGCAACAGCATCGGCACGCTGAACATCGTCGGCAACTTCGAGTCGAACGGCGACCTTTTGTTTGACGTGACCCACCAGGATCTGCCGCAGGACGCGAGCCTGTACCGCATCGTGGGCGGCACGGCCACGATCAACGCCACCGCGCGCGGCGAATTTCAGTTCCGCGGCGACGATCCGAGTGACCCGAGCAACTACCAGATTGCCCGGCGCTACACGATCATCGAAACCGACGTGCCGGGCGCTTTGCAAATCAGCCAGCGGCCGCAAGCGAGCGACGACCTCGACAGCCGTCGGATGATCCTGCGAAGCAATACCGACGTGGCCGGGTTCTATACGTCGGGCGCACAAGCTTATTACGCGTACGTGGGCCGCGACGTGCCATTCGCCACGCTCGGACAGACCGCCAACCAACAGGCGATCGGCGAGTATTTCGATGCGCTCTTTACGCTCGACGACGGCTCGCTGCTGGGCGACCAGGTGCAATGGTTTCGCGATTCGCTCGACCTGATTTCCGACGAGCACGCCGTCCTGGGCGCCCTGAACCAAATGACCGGCGAACTGTACGCCTCGATCGCGCCGATGCTCGTCCAGCAGTCGTACCTGATGCAGAACCGGATTACCGGACGCCTGCGACAAGACGAAGCGTGCCTCAACTGGTGCGACGAGGACGGCGAACCCCGCTCCAGCGGCTTTGGCGGTTGGGCCACCGGTTTCGGCACGGGCGGCTCGACCGGCTCCGACGGCAACGTCGCGGGTTACGGCTATTCGGCCGGCGGCACTCAGCTAGTCGTGACCAGCGCATTGAGCTGCAACACGCTGATCGGCGGATATTACAACTACACCGGCGCCAATTTTGGCGCCGGGTGGGCCGGCTCGGCCAATGCGCAGGCCAATGAATTCGGAGTCCTGTTCGCCCACCATACCGACGTGGCGCATTTGCTGCTGGTCGCCGGCGGCGGAACCGTCGACATCGACGCGCGGCGCGGCTTCGCCTTTGGTAACACGGACTTGCAAGTACCCGTCTTCGAGTCGCTGACGGGGAACTACGACGGCACGCTGGCCAACGTCTATGGCGAGTATGGCCGCCGTTATGGCCGCGGCAATACGACCTATCGCCCGTTCCTCGGCCTGGGCTACGTACTGTACAGCCAAGGGAACATCACCGAACAAAGCAACGGCCTTGGCGCGCTCACCATCAACGGAACCTCGATCACGAGCCTGCGCTCGTTCATCGGACTCGACACGAGCACGCTCATGCGCCCGCAGGGCAACCTGCGGCTCGACGCCCGGGCAATCTGGATGCACGACTTCCTGAACAACGGGGTCGCGACCGTCCTATCCAATTTCAGCGGGACGCCGGGCCTGGGCTTCGCGGTCCAGGGCGTGGCGTTGGGACGCGATTTCGCCGTGATTGGCACGTCGCTGTCCCGCAATCTCGTAAACGATAACACCCGGCTGTTCGCCGGCTACGACCTGTTCGCCAACGGCCAGCAGGCGCTGAACGCCGGTTACGCGGGTTTAGAAGTGCTCTGGTAGAAACGGGCGGACGCCCTAGCGAATGAAAAACCGGGGCCGAAGCAAGACCGTACCGCTTCAAGACGCTGCCGCTTTGGAAAACCAGCAAATTTGGGCCGAAAAGCCCTCTTTCGCTGGCTGGAGGCGGCTCTATAATGATGGATTCCTAAGTATCCCAAGTTTCGCGTATTCAGTTTCGTATATTTCTGGCGGCTAGAAAATCATGCCCAAGCAAAAGACCCACAAGGGTGTCAAGAAACGTTTCCGTGTCACGGCCACCGGCAAGGTGAAGCATCGCCAGGCGGGCACGAGCCATTTGGCCGCCCGGATGTCGCACAAGCGCAAGCGGATGCTCCGCGGCACCGCGGTGCTGGCCGAAGAGTTTACGGAGAACATCAAGATCGCGCTGGCTGGCAACAGCTACTAGCGCATTGGAATGCGCCAGGGCCCTAATGCCCTTGGCGGGTTCGTTTGCGCCAAGGTTCTTGCAACCTTGGCGGGGATCGATGGCAGCATCGGCCCGACTCCCCAGCGGGGGAGCAACTTTAAACGGCCGGACAGCCTGAGCGTCTCTGTGCGAGACTTTAACTCGCACGGGAGAAATGCACTGTCAGCCGAGTCACGCGTGCGGGCGGTACAACGCCTGGGGCCGCTTTGGTCCCGGGGGCCTGGTCATGCGACAGAAGGTTAGGTGAATCGACATGCGTACGGTAAAAGGCGCCGCCCGTAACAAGGCCAAGCGGCGGTTGTTCAAGAAGACGAAGGGCTATCGCGGCGGGCGTCGCAACATGCTCCGCACCGCCAAGGAAACGCTGGTCCGCGCCGGCGCGTTCGCGTTCCGCGATCGCCGCGCCCGCAAGCGAGAATTCCGCAAGCTGTGGATCATCCGCATCAATGCCGCCGTTCGCGAGCGCGGTTTGCGTTATAGCGAGTTCATCCACGGGCTAGACAAGGCCAACATCGCGCTCGATCGCAAGTCGCTCTCGGAAATGGCGATTGCCGATCCGGCCGGTTTCGACACCGTGGTCGAAAAGGTCAAAGCGGCGCTGGCGGCATAAGTTCACGCACTCATCAGGCGCACTACGAGCCCGTAGCGCTAGGAGCCCGAAGCGCAAGCGAGGGGGGAGCCGCCTCGCCGGTTTTCCTCGTTAGCGTTTTGGGGCTGGTGTTTGATGGCACTCGTGCCCCGATTCCTGAGGACCCGTCGCGCTTATGGCGTTTTCCACGTTTCAGGCCGAACTTGAAGCTTTCGCCGCGGCAGCCCAGGCGGCCTTTGCCACGGCGCCCGATGCCGACGCGCTCGAGGCGGCGCGGGTGGAATATCTCGGCGCGAAGAGCGGCCGACTGAAAGACGTGCAGAAGCAGCTCGGCGGCGTTCCCAAGGAAGAAAAGCCCGCCGCGGGCAAAGCGTTCAACGAAGCCAAGGGCGGCGTCGAAGCCGCCTATAGCGCCGCAAAAGGGCGTCTGGCGTCTGGCGCGCAAGCCACGAACCGCGAGCCGTTCGATCGCACGCTTCCCGGCAAGCGTGCGCCGCTCGGCCATTTGCATCCCATCACGCAAACGATCGATGAGCTCAAAGACCTGATGGGCCGGCTCGGATTCACCGTGGCCGTCGGTCCCGAGATCGAAGACGAGTGGCACAACTTCGAAGCGCTCAATATTCCCGCCGCCCATCCGGCCCGCGATCCGCTGGAAAACTTTTACCTTTCGACCGCCAAGGTGGGCACGGGATCGCCGCTGCTTTTGCGCAGCCAGACGAGCACCGTGCAAATTCGCGTGATGGAAAACTCCAAGCCCCCGGTGCGCATCATTTCGCTGGGGCGTGTCTATCGGCCCGACACGGCCGACGCGACGCACTACCCGATGTTCCACCAGATCGAAGGTCTGCTCGTCGATCGGCAGGTGACGATGGCCGATTTGAAGAGCGTGCTGCGGTTGTTTGCATCCAGTTTTTTAGGCGGCGACGTGCACATTCGTTTTCGGCCGTCGTTCTTCCCATTCACCGAGCCCAGCGTCGAAGTCGACATGAGCTGGCATGACGACAAGGGAAACCTTCGCTGGATCGAAATGGGCGGCGCCGGCATGGTCGATCCCAACGTGTTGCGCGCGGTCGGCTACGATCCGGAAGAAGTGACCGGCTTCGCCTTTGGCCTGGGCGTGGAGCGCGTGTGCGCCCGCCGGCACAACGTGACCGATATCCGCGAGTTTTATCGCAACGACGTCCGTTTTCTGCATCAGTTCTAAGGACGCCGGCATCGATTCCAACAGACGTCGCGCTTGCGGCAGGTGGTTCAGTTCATGCTCGTTTCTTGGGATTGGCTCAAACAGTATGTCCAGCTCGACGCGACGCCCGACCAGGTCGCCGAACGATTGATGATGGCCGGGCTGAATCACGAAGACACGCACGCGGTCGGCGGCGATCTGGCAATCAACCTGGAAATCACCAGCAATCGCCCCGATTGCCTGGGACACATCGGTATCGCTCGCGAAGCGGCCGTGCTTTGGAACCTGCCACTCGCCGTGCCCGCCGCGGCCCCCCAGGCTTCGGATGAACCGGTCGCCAAGCTGGCCCAAGTGCGCGTCGACGATCCCGCGGCTTGCCCGCGCTATACGGCTCGCGTGATTCGCGGCGCAAAGATCGGCCCCAGCCCACAGTGGCTGGTCGACCGATTGGCGACTGTCGGCATCGGCGCGATCAACAACGTCGTCGATATCACCAACTACGTGTTGCTCGAATGCGGGCAGCCACTGCATGCGTTCGACCTGGACAGGCTCGCCGGGCGACAAATCATCGTTCGGGCCGCGCGCGCAGGCGAGCAGTTCCACGCGATCAACCACAAGACCTACACGCTCGACGGCGCGATGTGCGTGATCGCCGACGCCGAGCGGCCGGTGGCACTGGCCGGAGTCATGGGCGGCGCCGATACCGAAGTTTCGGACGCGACGACCGACTTGCTGATCGAAAGCGCCGACTTCGCGCCGCTCTCGATCCGGTCGACCGCCCGCAAGCTCAACCTGCACAGCGACTCGTCATATCGCTTCGAGCGCGGCGTCGATCCCGAGGGCATCGACTGGGCAAGCCGCCGAGCCTGCGAGCTGATTCTGGAACTGGCCGGCGGAAGGCTGGCCCAGGGAGTCATCGACGTGGGCGCCAAGCCCGTCGCGCGCGAGCCGATCTCGTTGCGATTCGGCCAGCTCAAGCGTATCCTGGGCATCGAGGTCGATCCGGCCGAAGCCCGGCGGATTCTCATTGCACTGGGCAATCGCGAAATCAGTCAAGACGGGGGACAGACAACCGTGGTTCCGCCTTCGTGGCGGCGCGATCTGTCGCGCGAGATCGACCTGGTGGAAGAAGTCGCCCGGGTTCACGGCTACGACAAGATTCCCGAAGATGTGAGCGTTCCGATGGCGCCCAGCCATCGGACGCACGCCGATCGGGTCTTGTCCAAGGTGCGTCAGGCGCTGTGCGCGGCCGGCTTTGACGAGGCGCTGACGCTGAGCGCCGTGGAAGAACCCTGGTCCGAAGCGTTCAGCCCGTGGACCGACGCGGCGCCGCTGCGCGCCTCGACGCCCGTGTTGCGGCGCGCCGATCGGCTGCGGCGGAGCATCGTTCCAAGCCTGCTTGGCGCGCGCCACACCAACGAATCGCTCTCGAATCCGAAAATCGAACTGTTCGAGGTGGCTCACGTTTATCTGCCGCGCACGGGCGACGTATTGCCGAGCGAAGCGCTGATGGTGGCGCTGACCAGTGGCGGCGATTACCTGCATGTGAAGGGAGTGATCGAAGGGCTGCTGGAAATGCTCGCCCCGACCGCCGAGCTCGAAGCTCAACCCACGCGGCAAACGATCTTGGACGAACGTCGCTCGGCAGAGCTGTATGTGCGCCACGGTGGCGAGCGACGGCTGCTAGGCTACCTGGGCGAAGTGTCGCCCCCTGGCTTGAAGCAGTTCGATCTTCGCGCGAGCACAACCATCGCCGAGTTCCAGTTGCAAACGCTGTGCGAAATTGCCGATCTGGTTCCGCAGTACCAGCAGCCTCCGATATTCCCGGCGGTCATGCGCGATTTGAATCTCGTCGTAGAAGAAAGCGTGGCCTGGGCGGACATTTCTCATACGGCGCGCGCGGCGGCCGAACCGTTCGCCGAGCGGCTCGAGCTGGTCGACGTCTATCGCGACGCCCAGCGACTGGGGCCGGGCAAAAAGAGCCTGCTGGTCAGCCTCGTGCTGCGTTCCAGCGCCGGCACGCTCACCGGCGATGAAGCCGACGCCGCGCAAAACCGGGTCGTCGCGGCCTGCCAGCAGGCGCATGGCGCCCAGCTCCGAGCCTAGACGGAGCCAGCCGGCGATAGCTTGCGGACCGTGTAGAACCCTCGCACTTTCGGCTGCTTTTCGCGTCAGCTATGCTGAAAGAGGGGCGCACCCGGGGCGGGACAAGATGGAAACGGCCGGCTGAGACCGGCCGTGCCGGCTCAACGTTCATCAGGATCGGCCGTTCGATGATCAAATTTTTGCTCTCCGCGCTGTGCCTGCTCATCGCGGTCTCGGCAACCGCCGCGGACCAGAGCCGGCCGGCGGATCCGCAACTCGGCAAGCTCATCAAGCAGCTCGGCGACCAACAGTTCGCCGTTCGCTCGCGCGCCCAGGAACAATTGATGAAACTTGGCTTCAGCGCGTTCGACGCGCTGGTCGAGGCCGAACAGCACGACGATCCCGAAGTGGCCATGCAAGCCCGCTACCTTGTCCGGCGCATTCGTTCCGGCTGGACATCCGAAGCAGATCCGCGGCAGATCCGCGAGATCATGAAGGACTACGAAGCCCACAGCGATGAAGAGCGCCTGGTGAAGATCAGGCGGCTCGGCGAGTTGCCCGAGGATGTGGCTCTGAAATGGCTGTGCCGTTTGGTGCGGTTTGAAAAATCGCTCGAGCTGTCGAAATGGGCGGCGCTCGAAATCATGGGACATCCGCCCGCGGACGAAGCCGGCTGGACACGGCGCGGCGACGTTGTGCGCCAGCAGCTCGCCGGTTCGCAACGCCCGGCGGCGCGCTGGCTCGAAGTCTACCTCGCCGCTCGGGTCAACCCGGCCGGGGCGCTGCAAGCCTGGTCCGAGCTGGCCGACGCCGAGCAGGACACGCTCGCGCGATTGCCGCAGGAGAGCGATAGCCAGATCGTGCTCGCGCTGCTCAAACGCGAAGTGCAAATGCTCGACGATCTAGGCCGCCAGGCGGAAACCGAAGACGTTATCCGGCAGATGATCCAGGTCGAGCGGGGCGATTCACAAACGCTCGGCGAGTTGATCCATTGGCTGGTGGCGCGCAAGGCGTGGAACATGGTCGACCTGGTCGCCGAGCGTTTCAGCGCCAGCTTCGACGTCGACGCCGTGCTGATGTACACGCTGGCCGAAGCCCGGCTCGCGCAGGGCAACCAGGCCCTGGCGGATCAGGCGGCCGAGCGCGCGCTCGCCATTCATGGCGACAGCCAGCAAGAACACGTCCTGCTGGCCAGCCGGTTGGGTGATCGGGGGCTGGCGCGCTGGGCCGATCGCGAATGGGAACACGCCATCAAGCTCGGCCCCGCCGGAAACCAGTGGGACATCATGGCTCGCAAACTGCTGGCCAACAGCCTCCACGATCAACAAAATGACGCCGACGCCGCCCGCCTGATCGAAGAGCTGCTCGCCGCCGCCGAGAAAGATGCTTCGATCATGCAACGGGTGCGCACCGCCCAGCAGCAGCAATTCGATTCAAGCATCGACTCGCTGCGCTCCGACGCGTATTTCTACCAATCCTGCCAGGCGGCTCACGACGGCGACGGCGAGCGGCAGCGAGCGCAGCTCGACAAATCGCTGACTCACAATCGCGCCAACATCGAAGCGTTGATCGAGCTTTATAAAATCACGAAAGGCGATGCCAAGCGGCGTGGCGAGATCGCCGCCTGGAGCAAAGAGTTCATCGAGATGTGCCGGAGCCGGATCGACGACGACCCCGAGAACCCGACCTTCTACAACCAGATCGCCTGGCTGGTGGCGAACACCGAAGGCAACCAGGAAGAAGCCATCGAGCTTTCCAAGAAATCTGTCGAGTTGGCCAAGATCCAAGGCGACTCGCTCACGCGATTGGGCGGGCTCTACGACACGCTGGCTCATTGCTATTACGCCAAGGGCGACTATGCCGCGGCGGTCGCCACGCAAGAAGAAGCCGCGCGGCTCGATCCGCACACGCGTTCCATCCGCCGCGCGCTCGACCAGTTTCGCGCCGCGCGCGATCAGCAGACCACGAAGCCATAGCGTTCGGAAGCACACGGCGGCGGGTCGCGACGACCGAATTTGTCCCAAGCGCAACGTCCGGAAAAAGGGAACGCCATGACCACGGACGATCCTGAAGAGACTCTTTCCATGACCTCGGCGGTATACGCCGAGGGACAGGGTCGGCCCATCGTCTTCCTCCACGGGTTCCCGCTCGATCACACGATGTGGGAATCGCAGTTCCAGACGTTCGCGTTGAATTATCGGGTGATTGCTCCCGACCTGCGCGGGTTCGGCGGAAGCACGCTGCCGCCGTCCGAGGCGGGGCGCGCCGTTTCAACGATGGCCGACATGGCCGACGACGTGACGCAGCACCTCGAATGGCTGGAGATCCACGAACCCGTCGTGCTCTGTGGGCTGTCGATGGGCGGGTACGTGGCTCTTGAATTCTGGCGCCGGCATCGCGGACGTTTGGCCGGGCTCGTTCTTTGCGACACACGCGCCGCGGCCGACACGCCCGAGGCCGCTCATGGGCGGCGTGAAACCGCCGCCAAGCTGCTGGCCGAGGGAAATACCCAGTCGCTAACGGCGGGCATGACTCCCAAGTTGTTCGCCCCGCGGACGCTCCAGAAACAGCCCGAGGTCGTGGAGAAGATGCGTGCGCGGATGCTGGCCACCTCGCCCAGTGGCGCGGCCGCGGCCCTGCGCGGGATGGCCGAGCGGAGCGATTTTTGTGCGGAGCTGGCGAACATCGCGGTTCCTGCGCTCGTGATCGTGGGCGAACACGATGCCATTTCTAGCCCGGACGAGATGCGATCCTTCGCCGCCCAGATGCCGCACGCGACTTTCGAAGTGATTCCGAACGCGGGCCACATGGCACCGCTGGAAAATCCAGCCCCGGTCAATGCGGCGATCGAGCGGTTTCTACGCGCGCAGATTTGGCGGTAGCGCAACGTCATCTCGGATCGTCCATGCTTTTGCGGACGATCGTGGGCCAATGGCGGCGCCATGCGCGGCCCCCCGGAAGCAAGCCAGAGCCGGGCGGCGCGGTTACGGAATCTCGAACCGCGACTGGCTTTTGACGATGGCGTAATCGTCTGGAAAGGTGTGGAACGCCTGAACCAACAGGCTCCGGTTGCGAGCCTGCAAGTTGATGTAGCTGAGCGCCCCCAGCGCCATCCGCCCGCTGGAGTCGAAACGGTGGAGCATTCCTTGATGCTCGCCTTCGCCGGCTAGTTCCTGCTGGAAGGTCCAGAAAACCTCGGGTTCGACCGGTTCTAGCTGAAACTCCACGCGATAGCGGGCACCTCCGCGGCAATCGACCTGATCGCTTCCTTCGCCCTTGAGGCGGCAGGAAATCAGCCGCCGCTTCTGCGGCAACGGGTGATGGGCGCTCGTGGCCACCTCGGTAAGCGTCAACCCCTGATAGCGCCAAGTGACAAAATGCCCGGCGCTGGTAATGCACACCGTGGCTTCATAGCCGCCTCGCTCCACGGTCCGCGTGCTGTATACCTGGAATAGTTCCGGGTGCAGCGAGCGGCCGTAAAGTTGAAACACCAACTCAGCGACTTTCGGCCTGACGGAGAGCACGGCAAAGAGCTCCTGATGCAACTTGATTGGCGGCGAATCCGCCCGTGACTGGCTCTATTATAAACGCGTCAAAGAAGCCGACAAAGAGACTTTTTGCCGGCGCGCGCAGAGAGCGAATTTGCATCTTGACAGTGCGCTTGCGCGGTGCTCGACCACGACCGCCAGACTGCTAGCAGCGCACCGGCGACGGCCTCCACGCATACGCTAGGAAAGGCTGACGAAGATGTCGTACAGCGCGTGCGAACCAGCGGCGATCCCGAACCCGCGATAGACGAACAGCACGGCGAATAGCGCGCCCGCCGTAAAGCGGAACAAAAACGAAAACGCGTCCAGCGCGTCGCCGTGCGGGCCGATGTAGTGCGCCGCCGAAAAGATCGCGCTGGTCGCGAGCACCACGGCCGCGATGCTCCAAGGTCGCGGTACGCCGAGAAACCTGACGACGACCGCCAACGGCGGGATCAGCATCAGCCGAAAGAGCATCTCCTCGTACACGCCCGCGCCGATGTAACCGAGTATCCGTCCTAGAAAAGCGCCGCGCCCGGCCATCTCGAACGGCATCGCCGTCGTGGCGACCGCCGCCTCACCGCCCGAGAGCGCACTGGCGACCAGCATGCCTTCGATCCGGGCGACGGCGACCAGCACCAGCCCCAGCGCGGCGGACTCGAGCAACATGCCGTATACGACGCCCGCGGAAACCTGCCACGTCTCCCGCCGGACGTGATGCCAGGCCAACAGCAATCCCACGGTCAAAGCGGGCAGCAACAAGTATTGCGAGAAACCCAACGCGTCGAGAAATTCCCGCAGCCAGACATCGGCGCCGTTGCGTACGGCTTGCGGTCCGAGGATGAGGATGCCGCCTTCATAGAGCACTAGCAGCGGCACTACGAACGCCAGGCTGGCCAGCGGCCGCCGCGACTCACGAAGATAGTGCTCCAACGTGGCCGGCACGGCCGACACATTCGCGCCCGTTCGACTAATCACCTTCGCCGGCATACGCGTAACTCTAGAGGTTTCCGAACCCGCCCGCTGACCAAGCATGAATGGTTTTCGTCGAGCAACGCCTTGCTGCTTCAACCACGGCGCGATCATTCCAATCGAACGGAACTCGGAAGCAGCGCGGACATCGGCCCAGGCTGGTTGCAAGGCCTGTAGCGGACGATTGGCTCTCAAGGGGCGGCTTTTATCCTCGCGCGATCGTAGTGAGGGAGAAATTGCCCGATGTAAAAGCAGCGTGGGACTCGCAAAAAAGCCGGGCTTGCCGCAACCAAGTAGATAGTGTACATTTGTACAAATAGTAAGTCGCGATCATTCCCGGGTGAACCTCGTCATGGCAGCCTCGCTTCCTCCACCCGTCGGCCGTGCCGCGGGCATCAATCCCGCGAATCGCTTCGAACGCGTTCGGTGCGTCAACGATTTTGAGCAACTCGAATCGGCGGCGGACCTGCCGATTGTCGCTCGGCAGCCGACCGAGTTTCTTCCCGATCGCAGTCGCACGGTCATCTCGCACAACGACAGCCCGGATATCGGCTTTCGTTACAGCCTCAACCCCTACCGCGGCTGCGAGCACGGTTGCGCCTACTGCTACGCTCGGCCGAGTCACGAGTACCTGGGGATGAATGCCGGGCTGGACTTCGAAACGCGCATTCTGGTGAAGCACGACATTGCCGAGCGGCTGCGCGCGGAGCTTGCCGATCCTTCGTGGCAGGGCGAGTTGATCGTGATTTCGGGCGTCACGGATTGCTATCAGCCGGCCGAACGGCAACATCGGCTGACGCGGGCCTGCCTGGAAGTGCTGCTCGAAGCTCGCCAGCCGCTAGGGATTGTCACCAAGAACGCCCTGATCACGCGCGATCTCGACCTGCTGGCCGAGTTGGCCCGGCGGAACCTGGTGCATGTCCACATCAGCCTCACCACGCTCGACGAAACGCTGGCCCGCACGATGGAGCCGCGCACGGCGACGCCCACCGCGCGGCTGCGCGCGATTCGCGCCTTGTCGTCAGCCGGAGTGCCAACGAGCGTCATGACCGCGCCGATCATTCCGGGCCTCAACGACCAGGAGCTTCCCGCGCTGCTCGCGGCCGCCAAAGAAGCTGGCGCGTGGCGTGCCAACTTCACGCTGCTGCGGTTGCCGATGGCCGTGCGGCCGATCTTCGAGGAATGGATCACGCGCAATTATCCGGCCAAAGCGGACCGGGTGCTGGGGCTGATTCGCGCGACTCGCGGCGGCAAGCTCAATGATTCTCGCTTTGGCAGCCGCATGCGAGGGCAAGGCAACTATGCGGATGGCCTGGCCCGCACGTTCGAGATCTTTCGCAAGAAGCACGGCCTCGATCGTCCGTTCGCGCCGCTTGATCATTCGCAGTTCAAACCGCCGCGCCCCACGAGCGGCCAGATGCGATTGTTCTAGCAAATGCAGCGGCGCGCTCCGCATCCGTATACCGTAGTCGCTGGGTGGCATACAATTCGTGGAGATATTGAAAGCCCCGCGCGCGTCGATTCTTCCCGCAGCCCCCGCAGCTTGAACCTGTATGTCGCTCTTCGAAGCCAGTGAAGCCGCCAATCGCCGCCGCGCGCAGCCGCTTGCCGCGCGCATGCGTCCGGCGTCGCTCGATGAGTTCGTCGGCCAGCAGCATTTTCTTGGCGAGGGGAAGCTGCTGCGCCGCTTGCTCGCGGCCGATCGGCTTGGCTCGGTTCTGTTTTATGGTCCGCCCGGCACGGGCAAAACGACTCTGGCACACCTGCTTGCCAAAGCCAGCCGCAGCAAGTTCGTCGAGGTCAGCGCCGTGGCCAGCGGAGTGAAAGAACTGCGCGAGGTGCTCGACGACGCCCGCGATCGGCTGAGCACGAGCGGCAACAAGACGCTGCTCTTTGTCGACGAGATCCATCGCTTCAATAAGGCCCAACAAGACGTGCTGCTGCCCGACGTGGAAAATGGCGGCGTGATTCTCGTCGGTGCGACGACTTCCAACCCGTTCTTTGCGATCAACAGCGCCCTGGTGAGCCGCAGCCGGGTGTTTCAGTTTCAATCGCTGGCCCCCGAGGACATACAAGCGCTGTTGCGCCGGGCCCTGGCAGACAAGGAGCGCGGCCTGGGGCAATTCGACGTACGAATGCACGACGACGCCCTCGAGTTTCTGGCCGAGGTCAGCGATGGCGATGCCCGCCGGGCCCTCGGCGCGCTGGAAGTCGGCGTGCTCTCGAGCAAGTCGCAGCCCGTCGAATTCACCCGCGCGCTCGCCGAGGAATCGGTCCAACGCAAGGCGATCGAGTACGATCGTGCCGGCGATGCCCACTACGATGCCGCGAGCGCGCTGATCAAGAGCATGCGCGGCAGCGACCCCGACGCGGCCATCTACTGGCTCGCGCGCATGCTCGAGGCCGGTGAGGATGTGCGATTCCTTGCCCGGCGCATTGTGATCTTTGCCAGCGAAGACGTCGGCAACGCCGACCCGGCTGCGCTGCCCCTCGCTGTCGCCGCGATGCAAGCGTGCGAGTTCGTGGGCTTGCCCGAGTGTCAGTTGAACTTGTCCCAGGCCGTGACCTATCTGGCCTGCGCGCCGAAGTCGAACGCCGCGACGGTGGCGATTTCCGAAGCCAAGGCCGACGTGCGCGAGGGACGACTGCTGCCGGTACCGGTCATTCTCAAGGACAGCCATTACGCGGGCGCGAAGCGGCTGGGCCACGGAGCAGGGTACGAATACTCCCACAACAGCCCAGACGCCGTCTCCTCGCAAGATTATCTCGGCGTGGACCGTGAATATTACCGTCCGGTCGACCGGGGATACGAGCGGGATCTAGCCCAACGGCTCGAACGCATTCGCGAGAAGCTTCGCTCGGCCAAACCGCGCCACGATGCGGCCCCGGATGACTGAAGCGGTACGTCGCCCGGACCCATACAACGGCGATAGCACCCCAGCGGACATTGGTCTGGCACGCTTGCGGCAGATGACTTATGATCCGCCCCCGGAACCTGGTCGCCAGCAGCCACGGAAACGGCGCACCGCCATTGACGGCGGTGCTTGTGGCGGCCGGATGTCCTACCCTCATCTCTTTTTCATTCGCATTAAAATCAAATCGCGTCGGTCGACGGGTCGTCAGGGAGGACGGACTTGTGAACACGCTGAAGCCGCTATTGACGGTAGCCGTGTTGGCGGGCATCGGCTATGGGGTTTACATCCGTCTGAACACCGGCACCAACGGGCCGCCGCCCGTGGCGCCAGACTGGAACAACGCCCCGGCCATCCAACTTCCCGATCAGACCAGCGACTCGCCGTGGTCTCCCGGCGCGGCCTTGGCGGGCGCTGCGCCCGGCGCACCACCGGCGACAGTTGTCGTGCCCGGCGGACAGGCGCCACCATTCCAGTCACCAGGATTCGGGCAGCCTGGCTCTGAAGCTCCGCCGTTTGGCGGTGCTTCGCCGACGGCCGAGGCCTCCTCATTTGGAGGAACGCCGGTAAACGCTGACGAGCGCGTTTCGTCGATGCCATCGTCGCCCGACGCGCAAGGCTCGCTCGCGCCGTCGGCTCCGCCGCTCCCAAGCGGCAATCCCTACGAACAAGCTCCGCCAGCGAACGACATGGCGGCGAGCGCCGGCGCGATGCCGGCCGATCCCTATGCGATGCCGTCGCAGCCGCAAAGCCCGCCGGGCGACGCATACTCGGCGGCGCCCTACGCGGCCGCGCCCATGACGAGCGGGCAGAGTGCGCCGGGCGGACAGGGAGCCCACGAGTTCGACGCGGTGATGCTCGCCGCCCAGCGAGACCTGGAGACGAGTCAGCTCGCCGCGGCGCTCAAACAGCTCACGCCCTGGTACGGTCATCCGCAGCTTTCACCCCACCAGCAGCAGCACCTTCAATCCTTGCTCGATCAAGTTGCCGGAACGGTTGTTTACTCCACGCAGAATCATCTCGAACATCCATATGAAGTGCAGCCAGGCGAACGCCTGGAAGCGATCGGCGAAAGGTTCCAAGTCCCCTGGCAACTTCTGGCCAAGATCAATGGCATCGCGGATCCCGCTTCGCTACAGCCGGGCGAACGCCTGAAGGTTGTCCGCGGACCGTTCGAAGCGGTGATCAGCATCGACCGTCGTGAACTGGTGCTACACACCGCCGATGGTCTGTACGCTGGCCGGTTTCCCATCGGACTCGGCGCGGAAAATCCGCCGCAAGAAGGCAGCTTCGCCGTAAGCGACAAGGTCGAAAACCCCGTCTACTACGGACGCGACCGCGCGATCGGCGCCGAAGATCCCGCCAATCCGCTCGGCGAGCGCTGGATCGGACTCGGACGGCAGATGGCCATTCACGGCACCAACGATCCGCAAGCCATTGGCCGCACCGACCTGCCGGGCTGGATCAGCCTTCGCGAACACGATGTCGAAGAAGTCTACGACATCTTGAGCCTGGGGTCGCGGGTCACCATCCAGCGCTAGCGGGCTTGGTCGAGGCGCGCTAATCGCCGGCTGGCTCGCGACCGGCGCTGGGCCGGGGCCGTTCCCCGAACGCGTAGATCGCGAACTTCAACAGCCGGCATTCGATCGGCCCGTTGAACAGGCGGATCTTGCGGTTTGGCTTGAGGCCGATGAACTTCGCGGCCTCGAGGTTGCCGGCCAGGATCCAGGCCGTGTGGCCGGCCCAGCGATGCTTGAGCACGTCGCCGATCCGCCGGTGGAACTCGATAATTTCATCGGTCTTGATCCGTTCTTCGTACGGCGGATTCGTCACCAGCGTGCCCGTTGGCGCTGGCGGATCCGCCTCGGCAAAGTCCTGCACCCGCCAGGTGATGTCGTCCGCGACACCCGCCCGCACGGCGTTCTCGCGCGCCGCGGAGATCGCTTCCGGATCGCGATCGGAGCCGGCGATTGGGAACGGCAACGCGGCGAGCTGTTCGCGCCGCGCCGTGGCCAGGAGCTCCTCGTGCAGGGCCGGGTCATAGTCGCGCCAGCGTTGATATCCGAATGAGCGTCCCGTCGCGCCCGGCACGATTTTACGTGCGAGCATCGCGGCTTCAATCGGAATGGTACCGGAGCCGCACATGAAGTCGGTGAGCGGGCTCGCGGCATCCCAGCCCGAGAGATGCAGGATGCCCGCGGCCAATACCTCGCTGAGCGGCGCCGCGCCGGCTACCTGGCGATAGCCGCGCTTGTGCAGCGATTCGCCGGAAGCGTCCAAATATACCGTTACCCGTTTGCCATCGATGTGCAGATTGAGCCTGAGGTCGGGATCGTCCAGGTCGACGGAAGGCCGCTTGCCGGTCGAGCGGCGAATCTGATCGACAATCGCGTCCTTGGCCACCTGCGCCGCGTAGAGCGAATTCGTAAACACGTTGCCGCTGGCGACCGGGTCGATGGCCAGCGTTCCCTCCGGCTCCAAATGCTTAAGCCAGTCGGTTCGGCCAATGCGGCGATACAGGGCATCCGCGCCGTCGGCTGGAAAACGCAGGATGGGTTTCAGCACCCGCGTCGCGGTGCGGCAGCATATATTCGCGCGATACAAGATTCGCTGATCGCCGCGAAATGAGCACATGCGGCGGCCGACCTGAACGTCGTCGGCCCCCAGCTCGCGCAGCTCATCGGCGAGCACCTCCTCGAAGCCGAACAACGTCTTGGCGATCATTGGAAAAGCGTCAGCCACCGGCGCGCTCACTTTCTTGAAGCAGTCTCGTCAGCTCTGACAGGATGGCATACATCGCCCGCGCTCGATGACTTAACACGGACTTGGTCACAGGACTTAACTCGCCGAACGTTCGATGATACTCGAGCACCTCGAACAGCGGATCGTAACCGAAACCGCCGGCGCCCGCCTCGGCCACGCGAATAACGCCGTGACATTTGCCCGTGGCTTCCGCGCGCACCAGGCCCGCCGGATCGGCCAGCGCCAAGTGACAGGCAAAATGCGCGGTGCGGCCGGCAGCCGGCACGCCGGCCAACGCTTCGAGCAACTTGCGGCGGTTGTCCGCGTCCGTGGCGTTCGGGCCCGCGTAGCGCGCGGAGAAGACCCCGGGCTGGCCGCCAAGCGCATCGACCGCCAAGCCGCTGTCGTCGGCCAGGACCCAACGGCGCAAATGCCTGGCCTGCCGCGAAGCCTTCAGCCGGGCGTTCTCGGCAAAGCTTGCACCGGTCTCTTCCACGTCGATGGCGTCGGGAAAATCCGCCAGCGTCTTCAATTCGATCCCCGTCGGCGCGAGCAGATCGGCCAACTCCGCGGCCTTCTTGCGGTTGCCGGTGCCAAACACGAGCGACGGTGTCGAAGCTTTCTGGTTCATGGGAAGAATGCTCGCGGCGCAACGCCGCTTTAGAGGATGGCCAGCGGATTGCGGCGCTCTTCAAGCGTGCCGCGCGTCACCCCCACGCGATTGGCCGCCTGGAGCGTGCCGTACACCTCGCGACCGCCGATCTCGCCGCATAACAGCCGCCGATAGAGCCGAATCGTTCGGGCGATTTCTTCGCGCGGAGCATCGTGAAGCAACTCGACGCGAAAGTCGCGCACGCCACGGCGGACAAGTTCCGGCACGGCTTCCGCTCCGCTCTGAGGCACCGCGTTGAACAGCGTGTTTCGGCAACCAACATCGGCCGCGAGCGGATGCTGCTGGCCCACGCGATCGCGCAGCCGGACCTGATGCTCGTCGCATGGCCGGCCGCAGTTGTGCTTGTTGGTACCCGGCGAGAGCACGGCGCAAAACACGCAATGCTCCATGTGAAACATGGGCATGTGCTGGTGAATCACCACCTCCAGCCATTCCGAGGGCACGGCGGCCACGAGTTCCAACAACTGGTCGCGATTCATATCGTAAGAGGCGGTGACACGCTGGGCGCCGCGCGCCTGGAGCCACTCCACCGTCAGTTCGTTCGTGGCATTGAGCGAAAAGTCGGCAACGGCCGGAATTCGGTTCTCGCGGCAATACTCGAGCCCGGCCAGATTCCGCGCTAGGATGCCATCGGCCCCGTGGCGGGCGAGCACGCGCAGAATTCCCATCTCGTCGGGCTTCTGGATCCGCGGGGTTGCGATCAACAGCAACGCGCCTTTCGCGCGCGCACGCGCTGCCGCGTCGCGGTACTGGCGAATATCCTGAAAGTCGACCATCACGCTCGACACTTCGCACGCCAGCGCGGCGTCGAGCTGCGCGAGCGAGCGGCACAACACGTGAAGCCTGGGCTCGTCCAGCTCCGCCGCGGACGCTTGCTCGCGGATTCGCGCGCGGGCTCCGGCCAGCGGCGACTCGGCGGCAATGGTTCGCGCGGGCGGCGCCACGGCCGCGGCATCCAGCCGGCGCACCAGCTCGTGGCGCATCTGCCCCAACACGCTCAGCGGAATCATGGGGCCGCCGACAATCTCGGCGGTCAAACCTCCCAGTACATAGTTCGTCCCGCCCAGCCGGGCGAATTGCTCGCGCAACACCTCGACGGTCGCCGGGTGCTTGCGGGCCTCGGCCAGCGCCTCCGCGCTGGGAATCGTGCAGGTCGCGCCAGCAGCGCTCCGCGCGAACACTTCTAGCGGCCTACCGACTTCGGCGCGCACCGCGAGATCGACCGTCACGCGGCGCAGTGGCTTGTCGCCCGTGAAGGAACTGCGCAGGCGCGCGTTCAACTCCGGGTCGTCGTTCTTCCAGACGGCTTGACCTGGCGACAGGCGGGCGAAGTCGACCGCCCCGTGAGCAAAGGTCAGTTCGACGACGCCCGTGGCAACGGGGTCGGTCAATGACCGCTTGCCCGCGAACACTTCATAGACTCGGCCGCCTTGTTCCTCGCCCTCGGCGCGATTTCCGGCAAACGCGACGCCGTCGCCGCGTTTGACCTGCGCGCGTAGCTCGACGGCCACCCGAGCTCCGCGCACGGCGCGCACGTGCCCCAGCAACACCCCTCGCTTGGCTGAGCTCGTGGCCGGCACGAGCATTTTGTGATCGCACCCGCCAAGCCAGCCGGGCGAGAACCCGCGCGAGAACGAGAGCTCCATTTCCTCGACGTCGCGCGGCGTGAACTCGGCCGGTCTGCCGGCCACGGCGCTATCGATCGCTTGCCGGTAATGCCGCGTGATGTTCGCCACATATTCCGGCGTCTTCAGCCGGCCCTCGATCTTGAACGACGAAACGCCGGCTGCGAGCAAATCGCCCACCAGGTTGTAGGCCGCCAGGTCTTGCGGGCTGAGTAAATACTGCTGCGCGCCCAGCTCCACGTCGCGGCCGTCGCAGATCAATTCGTAAGGCAAACGGCAGGCCTGCGCGCATTGCCCGCGATTCGCACTGCGACCACCGAGCGATTCGCTCGTGAGGCATTGGCCGGAGTAGGCGACGCACAGCGCGCCATGCACGAAGGCCTCGAGCGGTATCCGGGTTTGCCGGCCGATCTTGCGAATCTCGTCGAGCGACAGCTCGCGCGCGAGGACCACGCGCTCGACCCCCAGCGATTCGATGGCGCGAATGGTCTCGGCGCTGGTCATGGTCATTTGCGTCGACGCGTGGACGCTAAGCTGCGGGCAGATCTCGCGGATCAACCGCGCGAGACCGATGTCTTGCACCAGCACGGCATCGACGCCCGCGGCGGCCACGCGCCGCACAAGTTGTTCCACGCCCGGCAGCTCGTCGGTGAACACCAGCGTGTTCAGCGTCAGATAGCCTTTAACACCGCGACGATGTAGCAGCGCGAGCAATTCGTCCAACTGTTCCAAGGAGACGTTGGTCGCCCGCGCTCGCGCGTTGAACCCGGCATCGAGCCCGAAGTAAACGGCGTTGGCCCCGTTCTCGACGGCCGCCCGCGCGCAGATCAGGTCGCCCGCCGGAGCCAAGAGCTCGGGGCACGTTCGCACCTTGGGTTGATCGACGGAGGAAGCCATGAACGATGCATTCTACCAACGGGATCTGCCACAAAGCAGGGGCCCGAACATTTCCGCGGCGGCACATTATCCACAACCAGGAATAAATAACGGAGGAGCGGGAGCGAGCCCGCGGCGCGATTGCGAATTTTAGCGCCTTTCAGCGCGAATCCATCGCCGATCCGAGATCTTCAACCGCCGCAAATGGTTGCTGCCCGTGTCCCGAGCAGGGTATCCTGTGAGGAAGCCCGCGCAACCACCCCCACTTTCCTGCCGATTGCAAGGATTCCCGCCATGAGCGATCACGCTACTCGTCGTACCTTCCTCCAGCAGGCCACGCTTGGCGCCACCGCGCTCGCCGCGTCGACATGGACCGCGCGTGCCAAGGCTGCGGACAGCCCCAGCGAAGCCGTGGTGCTGGGCGTGATCGGCGTCAACGGCCGCGGCCGGGCCCTGGCCGAGAGCTTCGCCACGCTCGGCGGCGCGCGCATCGCCGCGATCTGCGATGTCGACCAGCAGGCCGTCGACCGCGCAATCGCCGCGCTGGACGGTAAAGGGACCAGCAAGCCCCAAGGGGTCACCGATTTGCGGAAGGTTTTCGACGACGATGCGATCGACGCCGTGGTCATCGCCACGCCCGACCACTGGCACGGTCCGGCGTCGATTCTGGCCTGCCAGGCGGGCAAGCACGTCTACGTCGAAAAGCCGGCCTGCCATAATCCGCGCGAAGGCGAACTGATGATTGCCGCCGCGCGGAAACACAACCGCGTCGTGCAGGTTGGTACCCAGCGCCGCACCATGCCCGGCACGATCGAGGCCGTGGAGCGGGTGAAAGCCGGCGAGATCGGCGAGGTTCACTTCTCGCGCGGCTGGTACAACGCCGATCGCAAGCCGATCGGTCACGGCAAGCCCGCGGACGTGCCGGCGTGGCTCGACTACGAGCTGTGGCAAGGTCCCGCGCCGGAAACGCCCTATCGCGACAACGTCGTGCATTACAACTGGCATTGGTTCTGGAACTGGGGCACCGGCGAGCTCGGCAACAACGGCATTCACTCGCTGGACGTTTGCCGCTGGGGGCTCGGCGTCGATTACCCGACGCGCGTCACCGCCGGCGGCGGAAAGTACTTCTTCAAGGACGACCAGGAAACGCCCGACACGCACGTTGTCACTTGGGACTTTGGTGACAAGGCCATCACCTGGGAGGGGCGCAACTGGCATCGCCGCGGCTTCGAAGGCTCCTCGTTCGGCATCGGCTTCTACGGAGACAAAGGCTCCCTGATCACGAACGGCCGCGATTACAAAATCTACGACGCCGGCGGAAAGCTGCTGGCCTCGAACGACAAGGGCTTCGGCAGCCACGATCCGCACCTCCAGAATTTTCTGGCCTGCGTGCGTTCGGGTGAGCGTCCCGCCGCCGATATCGAAGAAGGTCACAAGAGCACGTTGCTCTGCCATCTCGGCAACATTGCCTATCGCACGGGGCACACACTCAACTGCGATCCCGCCACGGGGCACATCCAAGGCGATGCGGCAGCCGAGACGCTCTGGGGCCGCGAATATCGTCCCGGCTGGGAACCGGCGGTTTAACCTGTTGAATACTTCAACAGTTAGCACGCGCCGCGGACCGCGGCCGGGAATCAAGCGATGAACAAAGCCTTCATTCGCGAACCGGACGACACCGGCGAACGCCACTGTCCGCGCTGCGGAGCGCTCGGCATCGCGGTTCAGCGCGAAACCTGGCGGGCGCACGTCGTCGAGGCCGTCCGCGGAGCGCTCGCCGAGACAGCATATTTCTGCCCGTTCGCGCGGTGCGACGTCATCTATTTCGATATGTTCGAGCGGCTGTTGCTCATCGATGCCCTGGTCGAGCCGGTGTATCCCAAGGATCCGGCGGCGCCCTTGTGTGCCTGCCTTGGCCTGACGGTCGACGACATCGAGGCCGACATTCACGAGGGGGGCGTCACGCGCGTCCGCGCCGCGATCGAACACGCCAAAGGGCCGCAAGCCAACTGCCACATTCGCGCGGCAAGCGGTCAACCTTGCATCGGCGAGGTGCAGCGCTACTACATGAAGCTACGAGGCGGCTCGTGAGGGCGCGGCTTGCTTTACTTCGGCCGCCCCGGCCACTACCGCTTGATCTTAGCACTATCTTGTTGCGTCCGCGCGATTGCATACGGTTCGACGCCGGGCGATAATCCTCACCATTGTCGTCGGCGGCGGCGCCTTGCATGCTCAGCGTCTGGAGCAGAGCTTGCAAAGTTATTTCCCCCCTCTGATACCTGAGGATTCCCATGAAACGTGATACTCTCCGGGAGGCGGCGGCAGAGTTTCTCGGTACCTTCACTCTCATCATGTTTGGCGTTGGCGTCGTCGCCCAGGTGGTGCTCGGCGAGGGCAAAACCGGTGAGTATCTTTCGATCAACTTCGGGTGGGGCGTCGCGGTCACGCTCGGCTGCTACGTGGCCGGCGGGATTTCCGGCGCTCATTTGAATCCGGCGGTTACGCTCGCCCTGGCCGTGCATCGCGGTTTTGCCTGGAGTAAGGTGATCCCCTACATCGCGGCCCAGTTCGCGGGCGCGTTCGTGGCTTCGCTCGTCGTGTATTTCACGTATCGCGAAGCGATCTTGCATCTTGATCCCGAGCTGACGCTGAAAACGGCCGGCATCTGGGCCACGTACCCCCAAGACTACTTGAGCAACCTGCCGGGCGGCCTGGTCGACCAGATCGTCGGCACCGCGCTGCTGATGATGGTGATCTTCGCGATCAGCGACGCCCGCAACATGGCGCTGCCCCCCACGATCGGTCCGATCCTGGTCGGCGCTACCGTGTTCGTGATCGGCATGACCTACGGGCTGAACGCGGGTTATGCGATCAATCCGGCTCGAGATCTGGGACCCCGATTCTTCACCTACCTGGCCGGATGGGGGCAGCAGGTCTTCACCGCGCATGACAACTGGTGGTGGGTGCCGGTCGTCGGACCGTGCATTGGGGCCGTGGTCGGCGGTCTGGCTTACGACCTCTTCATTACCCGATTCCATGAAAAGTGATCTTCACGGATCGCAACGCACGAGCAAACGACGATGAGCGACAGAACCTTTCGCGCGGGCGCCGCCACGAGCAACATCACGCCCCCGCTGGGCGTCTCGATCAACGGCGGAATGAGCGACCGCACCGCCACGCACGTCCACGACGAACTGCATGCCCGGGCGCTGGTACTCGACGACGGCGCGACGCGGCTGGCGATCGTCGTGTGCGATAGCTGCATGTTACCACGCACCGTGCTCGACAAGGCCAAGCACCTGGCGCACGGCCACACGGGCATTCCGCTGGACCGGATGACCATCTCGGCCACGCACGCGCACAGCGCGCCCGCGGCGGCGAGCGTGTTTCAAAGCGATCCGGATCCGTCGTATCTCGAGTTTCTCGCCCAACGAATTAGCGACGGCATCCGTCGCGCCGTGAACAACCTGCAACCCGCCAAGGTCGGCTGGGGTACGGGCAGCGAGCCGACACAAGTTTTCAACCGGCGTTGGCGCATGAAGGAAGGCTTCCAACTCGTGGATCCCTTCGGGCGGCCAGACCGGGTACGGATGAACCCGCCGCCGGCGAGTCCCGACCTGGTCGAGCCGGCCGGGCCGACGGACCCTCAGATCGGCGTGCTGGCGCTGCGTGACGCAGAAGGCCGGCCGCTCGCGCTCCTGGCCAACTATTCGCTGCACTATGTGGGTGGCGTGCCGGGCGGCGACATCTCGGCCGACTACTGCGGCGCGTTTGCCGCGAGGCTCGGCGAGCTGCTGGCCTCGAACCGCCTCGACACGCCGTTTGTCGGAATCATGTCCAACGGCACCAGCGGCAACATCAACAACATCAACTTTCGCGAGGCGCCCGAAAGCCGCGCGGCGTACACCCAGATTCGGAAAGTCGCCGAGCTGTGCGCTCAGGAAGCCGCCCGAGTCGCCGGCGAGATCGAGTATCACGACCATGCCCCGCTCGCGATGCGACAAGCGCAGTTGCGGCTTGGCCGGCGCCCGACTCCCAAGGACGAAGTCGCCCGCGCTCAGTTCCTTCTCTCGCAGGCCGAGGGCATGCAGCTCACGACCACGGAGCAGATCTATGCCCGTGAAACGGTGCTCTTGAACGACTACCCGCCCTACGTCGACACGATCGTGCAAGCGATCCGCGTGGGGGCGTTGGGAATCGCCACGAGCCCTTGCGAGACGTTCGTCGAGACGGGGCTGGCCATCAAAGCCAAAAGCCCGCTGCAACCGACATTCACGATCGAGCTGGCGAACGACTACGGCGGATATCTGCCCACGGCGGAGCATCACGCGCTGGGCGGTTATGAAACCTGGCGTGCGCGGTCCAGCTTTCTGGAAGTCGAGGCCGAAGCCAAGATCCGCCGCGAGTTGCTCAAGTTGCTGGGCGAGGTCGCCCAGGCGTAAGGCATCCTCCGAGCGGTCGCGAACTACCAGCCGGCGCCCTTGGTGGCGAGCTTGATCCGCACGAGGTACATATCGGCATTGATGTAGAGCGTGCCGCCATCGTCGCCCCAGGCGCAGTTGCCGGTCGCCTGACCGGTTTCGAACGTTCCCAGATGCGTTCCATCCGGGGCGAAGATATGCAATCCTCCCGGTCCGGTGGCGAACAAGTTGCCCGCAGCGTCGACTTTCAATCCGTCGGGCAGTCCTTTTTTGCCCTCTTTGACCCAGGGCGTGGCGTCGAAGAACGTGCGCCCCTGGCCGAGCGTACCGTCGTCCTTCACGTCGAAAGCCATCCAGACGGCGGCCGCCGGATCGCTCTGCGCGACGTAGAGCGTCTTTTCGTCGGGACTGAAGGCGATGCCGTTGGGGCGGGTCAGGTCTTGGGTCAGGAGCGTCAACTTGCCGTCTTTGCCCAGGCGATAGACGCCGCAGAAATCGAGTTCGCGGCGCGGGTCGTCCCAATTCTTCGGTAATCCGTACGGCGGATCGGTGAAATACAAATCGCCGTTCGACTTGAACACCGAGTCGTTGGGGCTGTTGAGCCGTCGGCCTTGGTAGTTATCGACGAGCGTGCGTTTACCGCCGTTCTTGGTGAGCACCGAAATGCGGCGATCGCCGTGCTCGCAGAACGTGATCTCACCGTCTTTGTTGACGTTCAGTCCGTTGCTCCCCGGTTCGGGCGCGTAATCGACGACGCCGGTATAGCCGGCCGGCTTCATGAATAAGCTGATGCCTTCGCCTTCTTTCCACTTCATCACGCTATTGCGCGGAATGTCGGAAAACAGCAGATAGCCGCCTTTCTTGACCCAGACCGGTCCCTCCGACCAGTCGAAGCCGTCGGCGAGCTGTTCCATTTGCGCGTCTTTTGGCACGAGCTTATCCAAACGTGGATCGAGCCGAGTGATTTTGCCGAAGGCGGGGGCCTTTTCCGCGGCCGGCACGGCCGACTGGATCGCAAGATGAACAAACGTTGCCAACAGAGCCAGGCCGAAAACTCGTGCGCGCGGCATGGTGGAGTCCTCAAAGGAGCGGTTGCGTGGGGTTGATCGCCGGTGGAAGCGCGACGCTCAATCGTCGTGCCACAAGGCTAGTTCGTCCGAAAGGGCGGCGTCAAGCATTTCGCGAAAAAGGGGGCCGCCCCATGCGGCTAACGCTTCCGGCGCATCCGCTGGATGGTGAAAGCCAAGTACCCCAGCACGATTCCGGCCACGAGACCGCCGCCGTGTGCCCAGTTCGCCACGCGCCCGATGAATCCGGTAAGGCACAGCGCGAACCAGCCGAACATCCACAGCGCCACGTCCGGATTCAACCACAGCCCACAGGTCGGGTCGAGCCGGCCGCGCATCCAGGCATAGCCGAACAGCCCGTAGACCACGCCCGACATGCCGAGAAAGTAGGGCCCTTGCATGGCAAACTGTAGCAGGTTCGAGGCGAGCGCCGAGATGAGCACGATCATCAAAAACCGGAGCGAGCCGACGGTGCGTTCGATGAGCGTTCCCAGGCTATAAACCCAGAACATGTTGAACGTCAGGTGCAACGCGCCGGCGTGCATGAAGATCGGCGTGATGAGCCGCCACACCTGTCCGGCCTGAACCTCCGGTAGCGGATTGCGTGGATCATCGACGTTGCTGATCGTGAGATATTCGTTGCCGATGCCAAATTCGCGAAGAATGTTGAGGAACACCACGATCGAAATCACGATCAGGGTGATCGTCACCGGCCGGCCGCGCAGGGGGCTTTCCCACTGGCGGCGCACCTCGTGATAGTTGCGCTCCGCCTGCTTCTGCTTTTGCTCGGCCTGGCGGCGAGCTTGCCTGGCCGTTTGCGCCGCGGCCGTATACCGCGGATCGGTGGGCTCGGCCTGAAAGCGAGCGAGTTCCTCGCGGCTCCGCTCGATTTGATTTTCGTCGCGAACCCAGATCGCCCAGCCGTCGCCCGCCGGATCGATCTTGTTCGAAATTCCTTGCGCGAGCAGATAGTCGCCGAACCGCTGCGCGTCTTGTTTGTCCGAGATCGTTCCGGCTTGCCGCATGATGAAATATTCGAAGGAACGGGATCAATCTTAAGCTTGGATGCCAGCGCGAACCGCGCGCATCAGGAAGATTCCAGCCGCACGTGTTCAACCTGGTGCTCGACGAGCCACTCCAGCCATCGTTCCTGGTCCTCGCTGATTTCGACCTCGGCCTTACTCTCGCTATCGAGCGGCGAAACCAACAGCAGCACGCCCTCATCGAGAAAACGACGAGCGTCGTCGGCCGCGATCCAGTATTCGCCCGCGGGCAGTTCCGGCACGCCCCGCTCGCCGGCCGGAGTCATAAAATAGGCGACGTCGTGCTTGAATCGCGCCGGCATCTCCAACGGAGCAAGTTCCGGTCGTCCGACGGCATAGACTCGCATGGCGTTCGTGCTCGCATAAGATTCCTGATGCGCTTCCCAGCGTAACAGATGCGTCCGGCCGAGGGCAGGCGTTAACGGCCCGTTCAATATTCGACGGGCTGCATGAGCGCGTGGATGCGATCTCAAAATGACGGCGTAAGTCGTTATTTTGAGAGCCGTGCGGAGCTTGGCTCCGCACTTGGCGCTGGTGAAAAACAGGCCAAGCTGGCTTATTTCGACAGACCGCTAACGGACGCTGCTACCGGCCAGGTAGCCCGTGCTCCAGGCGGCTTGAAAATTGTAACCCCCGATGGGTCCATCCAGATCGAGCACCTCGCCGGCCAGATAGAGGCCCGGCACGAGCTTGCTTTGCATCGTCGAGGAATCCACATCGCCCAGGGCGACACCGCCGGCCGTGACCTCGGCCTTGCGAAAGCCCATGGTGCCGCTCACCGGAATCCCGCAAGCTTTCACGGCTTCGACCGCGCGGCCGCGAGCCTTCGTCCCCACCTCGGCCGCCCGGAGCCCTGGATCGAGCCCCACCTGTTCGAGCAGTGCCGCGGTCAGCCGGTGGGGCAGGACTTCCGGCAGTAGATTGCCGAGCTGCTTCTTTCCGGCCGTGGCGGCAGCCGCGCGAATCTGATCGTCGAGTTCATTCTGTTTGAGCGCGGGCAAGAAGTCGCACACCAGCAGTAACGCGCGAGGATGGACATGACCGCTAACCGCGCGGCTCACATCGAGCGCCGCGGGCCCCGAGAGGCCAAAGTGCGCAAACAGCAGCGACCCGCGCCGCTCGGCGAGCGTGCGCGGCTTGGTAGATTTCGCGCCAGGCTCCGGCGGTTCGACGACGCGCACTTGCACGTCCGGAATCGTGATGCCGCGCAGCCCGCGGACCCATTGTGCGTCGGTCGTGATGGGGACGAGCGCCGGCCGCGGCGGGACGATCGTGTGCCCCAGCGCTGCGGCGACCTGATAACCGTCGCCCGTCGTACCGCAACCGGGATACGATTGTCCGCCGGTCGTGAGCACCAGGTTCCGCGCATGCACCGTGCGCTGGCCCGTATGCAATTCGAAGCCGCCTGCGGTGCGCTGCAGGTCGACGAGCGGCTCCTCGGCGGCCAACACCGCTCCCGACCGCTCGAGCCGGCGCAACAGCGCGTCAAGAACGTCGCTGGCCTTATCGCTCGCGGGAAAGATTTTGCCGGTCGGCTCGACTTTAGTCTTTACGCCCTCGGCTTCGAACATCGCGATCGATTCGCGCACGCCGAGCGCGGCCAGCGCCGAATGCAGAAAGCGGCCCGGCGGACCATAGGCCGCGACAATTCCGCGGTTGTCGGTGTTCTGCGTGATGTTACAGCGGGTGCCGCCCGACATCAGGATCTTCACACCCGGCCGGCGATTTTTTTCCAGCAATAGCGTGCGCAAACCACGCTGGGCGGCCGTCGCCGCGGCCACGAGCCCCGCTGCGCCGGCTCCGACGACCACCACGTCCCAAGCTGGCTCCGCGTCCGTCATCCGTTTTTCGCCGGCCTGCTGGCCGTCGCACGTTCCGCGACTAATGCGTTCGGACAAACCCGACCGGCCGCAACGTCGTCGACATTCGCGCGCGTGGTGGACGCGATCTTCGCCATCGCATCTCGGGTGAAGAAAGCCTGATGCCCCGTCACCAGCACGTTCGGAAATGTCAGTAGCCGGGCGAGCATGTCATCCTGCGACACGCGATTCGACAAGTCCTGAAAGAACAGATTTTCTTCTTCCTCATAGACGTCGATTCCCAGCGATCCGATCCGCCCGCTCTTGAGTCCCTGGATCACGGCCCGCGTGTCGATCACCGCGCCGCGGCTGGTATTGATCAACATGGCGCCAGGCTTCATCGCCGAGATCGCCCGCTCCCCAATCAAGTGGTACGTCTCCGGAACCAGCGGGCAGTGCAGCGTCACGATGTCGCTCGTGGCGAAAAGCTCCTCGTGCGAGCAATAACGGGCGCCCAGCGCGAGCAATTCCGGGTTTTCGCGAATGTCGGCGGCCAGGAGCTTGCAGCCGAAGCCGTGCAGGATGCGGGCCACGACGGCGCCGATCTGGCCGGTGCCGATGATGCCCACCGTGCGGCCGTGGAAGTCGAAGCCCAGCAGGCCGTCGAGCGCGAAGTTCCATTCGCGGACGCGATTCGCCGCGCGATGGATCTGACGATTGAGCGCGAGCATGAGTCCCACGGTGAATTCGGCCACGGCATATGGCGAATAGGCCGGCACGCGAACCACGATCACTCCAAACTCGCCGGCGGCCGCAAGGTCCACGTTGTTGAAGCCCGCGCAACGCAGGGCCACGAGCCGCACGCCGGCGAGCGACAACGCCTCGAGCACGGTCCGATCGAGATGGTCCTGAACGAACACGCAAACCGCCTCAAAGCCGGACGTCAGCGGCACGGTTTCGGCCGTCAGCCGAGACGAAAAGAAAACCAGTTCGTGTCCCGAATCGGCAAACGCCGGCTCTAGAAATTCCTGGTCGTAACTGCGGGTGCTAAAAACGGCGATGCGCATGCGGGTTGAGCCTCCCTATTTTTCTCAGCGGCAAGATTGTCGAACGGCCGCGCCTTGGGGGCTACCGCCCGCGGCCGTAGCCTACCGCATGCAACCACCCGGGTTCAATCGAGAGAGAGAACGCGGGCGGAAACGATGCCCGCGGCTTATAGCAGCGACCAGTCGCCGCTGGTCAGGGCCCACGCGCCCAGCAAGCCGTTGGTCACGGCGTGAGCCGTGACACAGTCCCAGATGTTCTTGGTTTTGAACATCAACCAGGTGACGAGCGTAAACCAGACGGCGGCGGCAAACAGCTCGGCTGGATGCATCAGCACGGGCAGCAGGGTGCCGGCCACGGCGGCCGTGGGTGTCAGCGTGCCGAACGGCACCTTGGGCCAGTCGGCGTCGATGACAAAACGCATCACGAACCCGCGAATGAAGAACTCTTCGATCAGGGGGACGACGAGCGCCAGGCCGAACATCCGCAGGGCCAGAAATCCATAGGCCAGGGCCGGCCGATCGGCCATTTCCACCAGGGGGTTAAAGCCCGGGCGGCGACCCAGGTCGGCGATCTGATCGTATCCGAGCGGGCCCAGCAGGCGGGCTTCCAGTTCCAGCTTGCAGAGCCCAATCCATACGACCACCCCGACCGCACCGACGACGAACGCCAGCGGCGAGACCCGGAACGGAAATTGCTTGTACCCTCGGGATACGGCGGCGATGGCCACGAGCGTGGCGACGATCTTGGCGGTGTAGATGACCGGGTAGGCCGAGTAATCGATGGTCAGCCCGAGCATGCTAAAGGGTTTCTCGGGCGAGGGTTCGAGCGATCCCACTAACATGTAGGTGATAAACGGGATCACAAACGGCGCCCAGGGCCAATTGGCCCCAGGGCCGGTGGGTTCGAGCGTGTTGTCCGCGAAGGTGCTATCGGATTCCGCCATGCGGAGTTAACCCCTTTATTTCAGCCGGTATGAAACGAGGAAAGAAACGCGGGTCCGAGGGGGCCGCCAAACCCCGGGCTCAACGGCTCTATTTCAGCCGAAAAAACGGGGCTAGCCCCGAGAGTTTACCCAATTTGGTCTTTGCCACCAGCCATTCCCTACGTAAGATGTTTAGTCTAGCTACCCAGCACAGCCAACTCCCCTGGCGAGCGCCTAGGCGGAATATTTCGGTACTGCCCGGGCGGACGTACCCCCATTGAAATTGATCGCAGCCGACGCGTGGCGCATTGCGCGACGGCCGCGTGCCGGACGTTCTATTAACTATTTACATCGCGTTCCCCATCTGACAGTGAGAGGTCGAGGTTCACAATGGACCTGGCAAAACTTCGTAACATCGGTATTTCAGCCCACATCGACTCCGGCAAGACGACGCTCAGCGAGCGGATCTTGTTCTACGCCGGCCGCATTCACCGCATCAACGAAGTGAAGGGCGGTGGCGACGGCGCCACGATGGACTTCATGGACCTGGAGCGTGAGCGCGGCATTACGATCACCAGCGCCGCCACCAGTGTCGAGTGGAAGGGACATCCGATCAACCTCATCGATACGCCGGGCCACGTCGACTTCACGGTCGAGGTGGAGCGCAGCCTCCGCGTGCTGGACGGCGCCATCCTCGTCCTTTGCGGCGTGGGCGGCGTGCAGTCGCAATCGCTCACGGTCGACCGCCAGATGAAACGCTATCACGTTCCGCGTCTCGCGTTCATCAACAAGATGGACCGCATCGGCGCGAACGCCGAGAAGGTCGTCGCCCAGGTGCGCGAAAAGATGGGGGCCGACGCCGTGCTGATGCAGTGGCCGATCGGCAAGGAAGACAACTTCCAGGGCGTGATCGATCTAATCACGATGAAGGCCAACTATTTCGACGGTTCCAACGGCGAAAAGGTCCGCGAGGAAGAGATTCCCGCCGAGCTGAAAGAAGCCGCCACCACGGCCCGCCAGGCCATGCTCGAAAGCTTGTCGATGTATAGCGACGAGCTGATGGAGCTCCTGCTGTCCGAGGAGACGATCAGCGAAGAGCTGATCCACGACATCATTCGCGAGGCCGTCCAGGAGCAGGATTTGACGCCGGTGTTCATGGGCACCGCCTATCGCAACAAGGGCGTGCAACTGCTGCTCGACGCGATCGTGCGTTACCTGCCCTCGCCGCTGAACGCGCCGGTCAAAGCCAAGCAGTATGCCGATCCGACGCAGGATATGCCGTTGGAGCCGGATCCGACGAAGCCGCTGGTGGCCATGGCGTTCAAGCTCGTCGAAGATCCGTTCGGCCAGCTTACGTTCATGCGGATTTATCAGGGCACGGTCAACAAGGGCGAAATGCACTACAACCAGCGCACCGGCCAGAAGCAGCGGTTCAGCCGCCTGCTGAAGATGCACGCCGACAAGCGCGAGGAAATCGACTGTGCCACGGCCGGCGACATCGTGGCCGTGATGGGCATCGACTGCGCCAGCGGCGACACGTTCGCCGCGGAACCCAAGTTCTGCGTGCTGGAGAGCATGTACATCGCCGAGCCGGTCATCAAGATGGCCATCAACCCCACCTCGCGCGAAGGCTCCGACAAAATGAGCAAGGCGCTCCAGCGGTTCCGTCGCGAGGATCCCACCTTCCGCGTCGCCACGGATGAAGAAACCGGCGAAACGGTTATCGCCGGGATGGGCGAGCTGCATCTCGACATCTATGTCGAACGCATTCGCCGCGAGTATGGCGTGGACGTGGAAGTGGGCGCGCCCAAGGTCAGCTACCGCGAGGCGCCGACCAAGGAAGCCGACTACGACTACAAACACAAGAAACAAACCGGTGGCTCCGGTCAGTTCGCCCATATCAAGGGCCGCCTCGAACCGCTTCCCGAGGATGCGGAAGAGAACTTCATCTTCGAGGAAAAGGTCGTCCAGGGCCGTATTCCCAAGGAATACATCCCCAGCGTCGAGAAGGGGTTCCGCGATTCGCTCAACAAAGGCCCCGTGGCCGAGTTCCCGATCGTCGGCATCAAAGCCGTTCTCGAAGACGGCTCCTACCACGAAGTCGATAGCTCGGACATGGCCTTCCAGGTTTGTGCCCGCGGCTGTTTCCGCGAAACGTTCTTGAAAACCAAGCCAGTGCTGCTCGAGCCGATCATGAAGGTCGCGATCGAAGTGCCCACCCAGTTCCAGGGAACCGTGGCCGGCGAGCTCAACAGCCGTCGCGGTCTGATCGTCTCGACCGAAATGAACGGCGACTTGGCGCTGATCGAAGCCGAGGTGCCGCTCGCCGAAACGTTCGGCTATTCGACCGACCTGCGGAGCATGACGCAGGGGCAGGGCACCTTCAGCATGGAATTCGCCAAGTACCGCCGCGTGCCCGGCAACATCCAGGAAGAGATCGTGGCCGAAAAGAAGAAAGCCCAGCTCGTGGGCGCGAAGTAATCCACTCGGCCAAACATTTCGTAAATCTCGAAAAGCTCCGGCCCACATCAAGCGGGCCGGAGCTTTTCTTTTGCGCCCGTGGCTCGACGGCTCGCGGCCCGGTAAGATGCCCGCTCACGACCATCTCCAAGGACTCCTGCCATGAACGATACGCCCACTGCCGACGACGCTCCCTCGCCCGAGGTCTGCAAGGCGGCCTACAAGGCCTTCAAGAAACGCCTGAAACTCACGCAGCTCGATGACGCTTCGCGGATCGGTCGCGGCCCCACCAGCTCTGGTGGCGGCTCGTCGATCGCCGGCATCACGCCGCCCGATCAGTATCCCCGCGCCGTGTGGGAAGAGCTCGTCAAGCAGGGCAAACTCAGGCGGGCCGGGCAAGGGATGTATTCCCTGGCCTGAGGCTTTTGCACGTCTCCCAGCGACATCTCTCGGAAAAACTTGCACTTCGGGGGAATTCGGATTACCATCGGATTTACGCGTTTGTGCAATGTCGTTGGCGTGAGCCAAATTCATACCATCCCTGAAGATCGGGACCGAGGAGCACGCTAATGACGTTGAGAAAAACTGCCGCTTTTGCGGTATTTGCATCTCTCTTTTGCGCTGGCTTCGCTTCTGCCGGCGTCATTCGGCACGATGTTGCCGACGCCAGCTATCTCGCGCTCGGCAACGACCCCGATTACGATTCCGTGGGCCGCGTCACCTACAGCGTCGGATCCGGTTCTGGCAGCGGCGTCTTGATCGGACAAGATTGGTACCTGACGGCCGGCCACGTCGTCTACTCGAACTACCTCAACAATACCCCCGGCAATGTCCAGTTCACCGTCGGTGGCAATACGTACGTCGCGGATCAAATCGTCCTGCACCCGGGCTATGTCAATAACCTATCGGAGAATGGCAACGACCTGGCGCTGGTCCGGCTCAGTTCGGTGGTCTCCAACGTCACTCCGGCCAGCCTCTACACGAGCGGTGGCGAGATAGGTCAAACCGCCACGATCGTGGGTTTTGGCAGAACGGGCACCGGCCTGACCGGCGCAACCGTCGGAACCAACGTCAAGCGTGCGGGTACCAACGTCCTGGATACCACCGGCGATACCTTCGCTTCAGGGTGGTCTTCGAACGTCGCGCTGAGCGACTTCGACTACCCAGGCCAACCGTACAGCACTTGGGGATCTTCCACCCCCACGGCGCTCGAGTATCTGGTGGCCGAAGGCGATAGCGGCGGCGGCGTATTTGTCGACTTCGGCAGCGGTCCCGTGCTGGCCGCCATCTCGTCGTTCTTGCTCTCGAACAACGACGGAGTGTTCCCCGGCTATGGCGACGGCATGGGCGCCACGCGGCTCTCTGGGCACGCGGCCTGGATCGCCGAGACGCTCGCCGTGCCCGAGCCATCGACGCTCGTTTTGGCCATCGTCGGTCTACTGGCGATCGGCGCGGTGCATCGCGGCCGAAAGCACCGCGGTTAGTTCCCGATCTTTAGGCTCCACGGACTGCCAGGTTCCACAAACTGGCAGTGATGAGCGCGACGAAGGCCACGATTCCGACGAACAGCAGCAACAACGCCAGCACCACGCCGGCGACGAACAGCCAATCGCCCGCGCTGGCGCGTCTTGCGGCGGTCGGAGTCTCGGCCAATCGGTCGGCGAGCAGTGCCGCATTGCGGTAGTTCGCCTTCCACCAGACGTCGAACAGATCGCCCACCAGGGGCAGGCTTCCCAATAGCATGTCGATCGCCACATTGAGCGCCATGCGGGCGACGGTAACGCGAGGCATCCCCACTTTAGCCGCCAACCCGACGATGTAGATCGCCACCAGCGTCGTTGCGGCATCGCCCACGCCCGGTATCAGTCCGATGAGCGGATCGAGCCCGAATCTCCAGCCGACGACGGGCACTTCAAAGGCCGTGTCCATCCAACGACTGAGTTGATTCACATGATCGCGAATCCCGTTGGCTTGATCCTGGCCCTGCATGGCAGCCCGGCGAACACCCGGGGCGGATTCCGACCGGAATTGCCTCGGAAATCCCTGAAATGTCTTGGCTCGGTCCGTCATCTTGGCTGCTCGCGGGGCTGAATTTTTCCGGAAGTGCCCTGAAGCAAAGAGCGTGCCGTGAATCGCGAAAGGGGTGGTCTCCGCGGCGGTTTTAAGCCCCTCTCTGTTTAACGGCGATCGACGGCCACTCTCAGCTCTTGAAGCTGTCGCGAGAGGTCGTCCAATTTCGCGACGATCTGCTCGCGCATGGCCTCGGTGGGGGTCGGCTCTTTGCCGATGAACGAAATCACGCCGCTCGGCTCGAGCATCGCTTGCTCCACATCATGAAGCGATCTGAACCCCTGTCGGTGCGCCGCGACCTGCAACTCGGTGTAGGTAACCAGCTCGCGCTGCATGGCCGCGCGATCGAGTTGCCCGTGCGCCATCAGCACGGTGGGCGAACCTTCGATCACGCGATCGAATTTCGGATGCGCAAACAGAAATCGCACGACCATGTAGTTCACCAACAGCAACGTCGCCGCGCCGAGGAAGCCCCCGGTGATCGAATTGTCGTCACCAATGATCGAATTCTGCACCGTATTGGCAATGAGCAAGATCACCACCAGGTCCATCGCATTGAGCTGGGCGAGCTCGCGCTTGCCTGCCAGGCGAAACCCCACAAGCAGAAACACGTAGACGATCACTGCCCGGATGATCTTCTCCATCACGGGCAATCCGAGCGCAAACATGTCGGTCCACATCGCAGCGCGTTCCTTGCTGGCTAGATGTTCCAGGTCTCGGCCGGTTCCACGGCCCGATGCTCTCGGGCAGAAAGATAACAAGCATCCACCAGCGCCATCGTCCGCAGGTTATCGCGGCCATCGAGCTCGGCGGCGCGGCCTTCCTCCAGCGCGCAGAGGAGCTCGGCCATCGGCCCAACGAACGCATCCGGAAACCACACGGCGTCCCAACGCGGGCGCAGCCACTCGGGTCCGCGCGCCGTGGTCGTAAAGTCGATCGTGCTTGGCGATCGTTCCGGATACTTGGGCCAGCCAATCGTGCCGGTGGCCATACCGTCGGTCCCTTCGACGCGCCACCGAATGCCCAGGTCGGCCGCGGCGCCCTCGCGAGCGGGCCCCGCCCACACGTCATCCCAGCTCGACGCCCGCAGGCCACTCTCGTACTCGAGAATGTAAAGCGCGATTCCATCCTCATGCGCGAACTGCCGGCTGGTGCGAGGATCAGGCCGCACGCTGGCGAACACCCACGCCGGATCTCCGAACCAATAACGGAACGTATCCAGATGGTGAATGCTCATGATCCGCAGCGTGACCCAACCTTGCCGCTGTTGCCAGGGCATCCAATGAGGTATGGCCCGCATATCGATCGTTGCTAGCACGGGCTCGCCCAGCTCCCCGCTCGCAAGTAAGGTCTTACAAGCCCGCACCGACTGATCGAATCGCATATTCTGGTTCACCGCCAAGGCGATGCCGGCCGAACAACAAAGTTCGACGATCCGTCGGGCTTGAGCGAAATTCGCCCCCAGCGGCTTTTGCGCCAGCACGCCGCGAATGTGATCGCCATGCTCGACGATCTCTTCGATCACCCGGAGTTGAACGTCGGGCGGCACGGCAACGTCGACCACTTGGATCTCGCGGTCCACCAAAAGTTCCTGATACGTATCGTAGACCCTGGGAATCGCGTGGCGGGCAGCCACCTCGCGGGCGCGGTCTGAACTGCGCGAGGCGATCGCCCGCACGTTAAAGCCGGCCTGGCGGTAGGCAACGAGATGGCAGTCGGCCATGATGAAGCCGGCGCCGATGCAGCCGATTGCCGGCTCGCGCGATGCTGGCAGTTTTGGCGAAATGTTCAGGTCCATATCAAGAGGGCCCTTTAAGCTGCTCATAGCGTGCCCGTCATCTGGAGAAGCTTCCGCTCGCCGGGGCTGCTCACCACGCCGCTAGCACAAGCCTCAAGCGGCCCGCAGAGTTTACCAGGATCGTGCGACCGCATCACGGCGATCGCCCTGCGAAAATTGGGGAAGATGATCCGTCTCTAGCGGTTGTGGCGAAGGCCGATTTCCTTTTGCAGCAGCGCGGTCGTAGCGTCGATGACTGTTGTGCGGACAGGACACGGTGAAGCGAACCGCGAAGCCTGAAGTCCTGAGCCGCGGCAAAAGCAGAATGATCTATCCCCGCGATCGAACAAAACGGCGCGGCGTCGCCTTTCCCCCGGGCGCGCCGCGCTGTCCCACCATCCCATCCGCGATCGAATTTGACTGGTCCCACCAAGCGATCTCCCACCCTGGGCTGAGCCTGACTCCCCATCAGGCTCAGCCTTTTTCATTGGCCTATAGACGCCCTTTCAAAGGCGTTTTCGCCAGGCGAGAATTCGCAGCTCCCCAGGCGGTTTCCGGCCGCGGCGGCAGCCCGCTTTGGGAACGCTCGTTTTGGGCCGTTTTTTCCGCAGAATTCCAGCCTGTAAAAGGGTTTGGCGCCTCGCCGAAAAGGCTCCTTTTCGATACAATTTGGGCTGTGAAAAGGGGCTCTCCTCGGAGCCCCCGCAGGGCACTCATGGCGGGGACGGTCTCACGGTGACAAACGGCATTTTCACCATCCCTTTGACGGGGTGCGCAGCGAACTCCGTGCGAGCACTGCACACGCGGCGACACGCCCCATCCGCCGCGGGCCAGTTCGTCACCGGTAGCGAGAATCTGCTCGCCGTCAAAGTTCTCGGCCTTTTGCTCGAAGGTGACTTTGCGGCGATCAATCCCGTGCTCCTCTATGGTCCGCACGGTTGCGGAAAAACGCACCTTGCGCTCGGCTTGGCCGAATGGTGGCAAGAACGGTTCCCCCAGGCCGCGGTCGAATACGCGACGGGCGCCGACTTTGCCCGAGACTACACCCACGCCTTGTCGTCGGGACATCTCGAAGATTGGCGCGAGCGGTTGCGAACAGCCGACCTGTTGGTGTTGGAAAATCTCGGAGAGTTGGTCAACAAGCCCGCCACGCAGCAAGAGTTGCTCCATTTGCTCGATGCTCTGGCCGATCGCCAGTCGCCTATCGTGCTCACTGCTCGCAGCCTGCCAAGCCAGTGGACCGGACTCTCCGCCGCTCTGCGCGGCCGGCTGTCGGCGGCGCTGGCCGTGCCGCTGGCGCTCCCGTCGCAGTCGACTCGCCGGGCGATCCTCCAATCGCTGGCCGAGGGGCGAGGACTGAACCTCTCGCGCACAGTGCTCGATCGATTGGCAGCGGCCGTCGCAGGCGGGGTTCCGGCCCTGGTCTCCATGATTGCCGAATTAGAGCTTTCCGCTCGCGCCACGGGCGATCGCTTCGACGCTCAAGTGTGCCAGTTGATCGAACGGCACCCGTTGACCGACCAGGGCGGAGCGGATCCGTCCCCCACGGTTCGCGAAATCGCACGGCTTGTTGCCAAGCACTTTGGGCTCAAGCTCGCGGATCTCAAGAGCCCACAGCGTCAACGGGCGCTTGTGGCGGCGCGTTGCGTTGCGATGTACCTGGCTCGGCAGTTGACCCCCGCGAGTTTGAGCGAGATCGGCGCCTATTTTGGCGGCCGCGACCACACCACCGTGCTTCATGGCTGCCGGCGGACGGAGAAACTTTTGACGCGCGATGTTGCTGTCCGGCAGGCTGTGAGCGACGTTCGCCGTGCGCTAGCCTCGGCTTAATCAAGCATTGGAAAAGAGCTCACGAAGACGGTGGAAAAAGTGTCGGCAAGCGGTTTATTTTTGCAGCAGCTACGAACAGTCATCGACATTCGCACCCCACAGGACGACAACCACGCGCGCCAAGCGGCAACCGCTCGACATCTCCTCGACGGTTGTGTGACACGTTTTCCACCGCGGCAACGGGCCTGAGCGACCACCCCAACCGTCGTCGTGATAAAGCATTAACGAGATCGGCAAGACGTCAACTAACAATCCTCGGCCGCGGTATTTCTACTACCACTAAAAAATTTATGAATTGATAAGAGATGGGTTGCAAGCCGCACACCAAGCGGCCACGTCTCCCACGCGAATCAAAACCATCCCCCATCATCCTCGAACCCTCGAAGAACCGTCTCCGAAAGCAAAAGGCAGCCGACGCATGAAAGTCACCTGTGATCGTCAGGAGTTACTGACCGCATTCCAAACGGCGGCGAGCGTCGTGCCTAGCCGCAGTCCCAAGCCCATCTTGCAGAACATCAAACTCGAAGTGAGCGATTCGGGCGCCATTTTGCTGGCCACGGACTTGGAGATTGGGATTCGCATTCAGGTGCCGGGCATCCAGGTCGAAGTTCCTGGGAGCGTCGTTTTGCCGCTCGCGCGTTTTGGTTCGATCTTGCGCGAGAGCTCCGACGATACCCTGCGGCTCGAATCGGACGGACAATCGACGTTGGTGCGTGGCGAGCGGAGCGAATTCAAACTGCCCTCCGAGAATCCGCAAGAGTTTCCCACCGTCGCCGATTTTACCGAAAAGGCGTATCACGAACTTCCCGCGCGTGCCCTGCGTGAGGTGATTCGCCGCACGATTTTCGCCACCGACAATGAAAGCAGTCGCTACGCCCTGGGCGGCGTGCTGCTGGAACTAAGCGAAGATAAGATCACCGCCGTGGGCACAGACGGCCGGCGACTCGCGAAGATGGAGGTTCCCGCTCGTAGCGAGGGCGGTCACCAGTCGGGCGACAGCATGACCATTGTGCCCACCAAGGCCATGCAGCTCATCGAGCGGGCACTTTCCGACGGCGACGCCGAGATTCAAATTGCCGCCCGACCGAACGAGATTCTGGTTCGCAGTCCGCGGGTGACGATCTACAGCCGGCTGGTCGAGGGGCGTTTTCCGAAGTGGCGGGATGTATTCCCGCAGCGCTCCAATACGGCGAATGTCGACTTGACGGTGGGGCCCCTATACTCGGCGGTTCGCCAAGCGGCGATCGTCACCAGCGAGGAAAGCCGCGGCATCGATTTCAGCTTCGAGGCGGGATCGCTTGTGCTCAGCGGGCGCGTCGCCGAGGTCGGGCAATCGCGCGTGGAGCTGCCCATCGCTTACGATGGGCCCACGATCGCCATCATGCTCGATCCCCGGTATCTCAACGATTTCCTGAAGGTATTAGACGCCGAGAAGGTGGTGACAATCGAGCTGAAGGACGCCGAGAGCGCCGCGGTTTGCACGACGGACGACGGTTACGGCTACGTGATTATGCCGCTGGCGCGCGATCGCTAGTGGAACGGCATACCGCCGCGGTTTCGAGCACCCTACAATCCCTCCACACGATTAACCAAGCGAATGAGTAACGAACCACGATCCGAGGTGCCTCGCCACAGCGATCCACGCCACATTGGCGACGTGCTGGCGCAACTAATGGCCCGGCGGGGTTATGCCCGCGTTCAGGCGGCGGGTGCGTTTGGCGAGGCCTGGCGCCAGGCCGTCGGCGAACGATGGGCCGACAGTACCCGGGCATTGTCCGTGAAACGCGGCGTTCTCGAGGTTCTGGTGGGCAGTTCAACGCTGGCCCAAGAGCTAGGCTTTCAAAAGAAAACGCTTGTGCGTCAACTTGCCCAACTGGCGCCGGACGAAAAGATTCGCGACTTGAAGTTTCGCGTCGGGCCCGTGAGTTGATAGGCCCGTGAAGGGATGAGCCGGTGACATGATATGTCCCGCGGACGCGAGCGAATGACCCCCATGAACGAACACGCCCTGCACGCGGTCAAGAGCCAGGGAGGACAGCCTAGGCCGCGACAATTCGGTGACGCGATAGGTATCGATCGTCGCATCGCCCCTGGCGAATCCTTAGCGAGTTTGGAACTCCACACCCAAATTAGAGACACAACGCAATGAGTGAAGAATCGCAGACGCCGAGCAACCCCGAGCAACCCAAGGCCGGCGAACAAGCTTCGCAATTTCGCCAGGTGAACAGCGAGTACACCGCCGAGGATTTGCAACATCTGAGCGATCTGGAGCACGTCCGCGAGCGGCCGAGTATGTACATCGGCGACACGACGCTCCGCGGTTTGCACCACATGGTTTACGAAGTCGTCGACAACTCGATCGACGAAGCCATGGCCGGCTATGCCACGCAGGTTTCCGTGACCATCAATAACGATGGTTCGGTCACGGTCGAGGACGATGGCCGCGGCATTCCGGTGGAAGAGCATTCCGATCTCGGCTTCTCCACGCTGCAAGGCGTGATGACCGTGCTTAAGTTCGGCGGCAAGTTTCAAAAAGGCGCTTATCAAACGTCCGGCGGTCTGCACGGCGTGGGCGTTACCGTCGTCAACTTTCTTTCCGAGTGGTGCGAGGTCGAGGTCCGCCGTGGCGGCCACGTGTATCAGCAGGAGTACGAACGCGGCGTCCCCAGCGGTGAAGTCCGCCGCATTGGCACCACCGACAAGGTTGGCACCAAGACGATCTTCAAGCCCGACCCCACGATTTTCGCGAACACCAAGTTCGTCTACAATACGCTCCATCGCCGCTTGCAGGAGCTGGCCTTTTTGAATCGCGGCGTGAAGATCGTGTTTCGCGACGAGCGCACGGGCGACAACGACACGTTCCGTTACGAGCGCGGCATCGTCGAATTCGTCGAATACCTGAATCGGGCCAGCGAACCGATTCACGGCGACATTATTCACATCGAGGGCTTTTACGAGGGAATTGGCCTCGAGATCGCCATGCAGTACTCGAGCGAATACACCGAGAACGTGCATTCGTACGTCAATAACATCAACACGATCGAAGGCGGAACGCACGTCTCCGGATTTCGCGCGGCCCTGACCCGAACGCTCAACAACTACGGCAAGAAGGAAAACTTGCTCAAGGATTTGACGGTCATCGGCGACGATTTTCGCGAGGGCCTTACGGCGGTCATCTCGCTGCGCGTGGCCGAGCCCCAGTTCGAAGGGCAGACCAAGACCAAGCTCGGCAACAGCGACGTCGAAGGAATCGTGGCCTCGGCCGTGGGCGAATATCTCGCCAAGTACCTGGAAGAGACTCCCAAGAGCGCCAAGGTTATCGTGCAAAAGGCGCTCCTGGCGGCCGAAGCCCGCGAAAGCGCGCGCAAAGCCCGCGAGATCGTCCGCGAACGCAAGGGCGCCCTCGCCGGCCACGGACTTCCGGGCAAGCTTCGCGATTGCACCAGCCGCGACGTGGAACGTTGCGAGTTGTACCTGGTCGAGGGAGATTCGGCCGGCGGCAGCGCCGAGGGCGGCCGGCTCCGCGAGTTTCAGGCGATCCTGCCGCTACGGGGCAAGATCATCAATGCCTACAAGTCGCGCGAAGACAAAGTGCTCGCCAACGAAGAAGTCCGCAGCATGATCTCGGCCATTGGCGCGGGAATCGGCACCGAGGCCGACATCTCCAAGCGACGTTATGACAAAATCGTCATCATGACGGATGCCGACGTCGACGGCTCGCACATTCGCACGCTTCTGTTGTGCTTCTTCTATCGCCAGATGTACGAGCTGGTGAGCAAAGGGCACATCTACGTGGCCCAGCCGCCGTTGTTCCGGGTCAAAGCCAAGAAGGAAACTTATTACGTTCAAACCGAGGAGGAGATGAAGAACCAACTCCTCGAACTCGGGTTGGGAGAGTCGGTGCTCGTGGCCGAAGACGGCCGCGTGATCGAGGGTGAGCAAATGGCCGAATTGGCTCGCTCGCTCGCCGCGATGGAAGATTCGATCGTCGCCTTGGAACGCCGCGGGATTAGCCTGCGAACGCACGCCCTCCGGCAAGATCCGGTGAGCGGCAAGCTGCCGTTCTATCACGTGTTCCTCGGCACCCAGGAGTATTGGTTCACGAATCGAGACGATCTCGATGCGTTCCGTGCCTCGAAAGAGGAGCAGACGGGCGGCGAGTTGGCCGTGGGAGACGCGGAGTCCAAACCCTCGGACGCCGAAGTCAATGGCCAGAGCAGCCGCACGCTAACGATTGTCGAGCTGCACGAAGTTCGCACGATCAACAACGTGGTGGGCGATCTGGTGAAGCGTGGTTTTCCGCTGTCGTTGTCCGACCTGATTCCCGAGGAACGCACCGGCTCGGAAACTTCGCGCTTTACCCTGAAACGGGGCGAGCACGAGACAGGGCTCGAAGATCTTCGCGGCCTGTTGCCGGCGATTCGGGCCGCGGGCGAGAAGGGACTCACGATCACGCGGTTTAAGGGTCTCGGCGAAATGAACGCCGAGGAGCTGCGCGAGACGACGCTCGATCCGGCCAACCGCACGCTCTGCCAGGTGAAGATGGCCGACGCGGCCGCGGCCGATGAGTTGTTCCGCATCCTGATGGGCGACAAGGTCGAGCCGCGCCGCGAGTTCATCGAAAAACACGCCCTGGAAGTTCGCAACCTCGACGTCTGATTTGATTCCATCGTGCATCATCACGCATTTCTGGCAGAGTTCGGCGACGCTGTTAGGAATGCGTGATTTTTCTTTCGCCACGCACGGCGGGCATTTATCATAGACCGCGTGCCGCCCGGGGCCGTTCGTGCCTTAGCGCCCTCCCACGTCCGCGATTGCCAGCTTAGAGGAGCCCGCCCGCCATGTCGTTTCGACGTCTCGCTCAAGCCGAAAAACTCGTGACCGATCGCCGTCAGTTCTTGCTTTCGGGGGCCTCGCTCGCGGTGCTGCCGTGGCTCGGACAGATCGCCCTTGGCGCCACGAAAAGCCATCCCAGCTTCGAGAACGATCCGTTTACGCTGGGCGTAGCCTCGGGCGAGCCATCGGCCGACGGCTTTGTGATATGGACCCGGCTCGCGCCCCAGCCGCTCGCTGGCGGTGGACTGCCGGCCGTACCATACGAAGTCGCCTGGGAAGTTGCCAGCGACGACGCAATGAACAACGTCGTCGCTCGGGGCAAGTCGCTCGCCACGCCGCAGCTCGCGCACTCCGTGCACGTCGAGGTTGCGGGACTGGATTCAGACCGACCCTATTGGTATCGCTTCTCTTGTGGCGATGCCCAAACAAAGATTGCCCGCACGCGCACGGCGCCCGGGGCCGACGCGCTGCCCGAGCGGCTGCGGTTTGCGTTCGCTTCGTGCCAACACTGGGAGTCCGGCCTTTACACCGCCTATGAGCATATGGCGGGCGAAGATCTCGACCTGGTGCTGCACCTGGGCGATTACATCTACGAGAACGGCGGGCGCGAGGGCGGAGTGCGCCGCCACACCGAGGGCGAGATCATGTCGCTGGCCGACTATCGCAATCGTCACGCGCAATACAAAACCGATGCGCACCTCCAGGCGATGCACGCGCTTTGCCCCTGGCTCGTCGTGTGGGACGACCACGAGGTGGACAACAACTACGCCGGCGATCATTCGGAAAAGGCCGACGTCACGCGCGAACAGTTGCTTACCCGCCGGGCCAACGCTTACCAGGCCTACTACGAGCACCTGCCACTGCGAAAGTTCTCTCTGCCCCTGGGCCCGGACATGCAGCTTTATCGCCGCGTGCCGTACGGCCGCCTGATCGACTTCACGATGCTCGACACGCGGCAATATCGCAGCGACCAGCCGAATGGCGATGGAATCAAGCCGGCGACCGGCGCGGTGCTCGATCCGGCCACGACGATGCTGGGCGATCGGCAAGAGCGCTGGTTGATGAATACCTTGCTCCAGTCGCCCGCTTTGTGGAACGCGATGGCGCAGCAAGTGCTAATAGCCCGCGTCGACCTCAAGCCGGGGCCCGAGCAGGCCTTCAGCATGGACAAATGGGCTTCGAGTGACGTGGCGACCAAACGGTTGATGAACTTCCTGGCTGAACGTCAGATTCCCAATCCCGTCGTGCTCACCGGCGACATTCACTCCAATTGGGTCAACGATCTCAAGACCGACTACGACAAGCCCGATGGTCCGACGATCGGCACCGAGTTTGTCGGCACGTCGATCAGTTCCGGCGGCAACGGTACCAAGACCCACGAACGCAGCGCCGCGATCCTGGCGGAGAACCCGTTCGTCAAGTTCCACAACATGGAGCGGGGCTACGTGAGCTGCACGGTAACGCCCACCGAGTGGCGTAGCGACTATCGCGTCGTGGAGCATGTCGACACGCCGGGAGCGCCGCTCGTCACGCGCCGTTCGTTCGTGGTCGAATCCGGCCAGCCGGGCGCGAAAGACGCGTAAACCAGGAACATGCCCGCACGACCCGGCGGTTACCCGCCGAGCGAGTTCAAATACTCTTCCAGGTTCGTGTAGCCGTCGCCATCCCGGTCGCCGTTGCGATCTTCGGGATTTTGCGGATCGAGCCCGGACCGCGTTTCCCACGCGTCGGGCATGCCGTCCTGATCGGTGTCCAATGGCGCTGGCTTGCTCGCGAGCTGTGGCCAGCCGCCCACCTCGCGCTGCGAGTCGATCAACCGACGCGTGCGGTCGAGAATACCCGCCACGAGCCGTTCGTCGGCGGCATCGCGCGGGAGCGAAGCGCCCGCGGCGGCGAGCACATGAAGGTACGTGTCTTCTGCCGATTCGGTAAGCGGCTTGGCGCCCGCGACGTCGAATTCGTCGCGCGATTCGATCTGCTGCCATTTCACGGGCAAATAGTTGCCGGTCGTATATCGATCGAAGTTGATAGCCAGATGATTATCGGCCGTCAAATCTTCGCGCCCTTCAAACACGTTGCCGGTCAGAAAAGCTTTCAGGGCGCCGGCGTTCTCCGTTTTGGTGGCCAGCGGCAGCCCGCCCGCGCGGCTGTTAGGGCCGGGACGATAGTAGTTGCCGATCACGTTGATCCGGCAATTCGCCAGGTTGGTCGCGCCGCTGACGTTGTAGATCACATTGTTGCGGAAGTCGGCGATGGCGTCCGGACGTGTGCGTGGACTGCCGCCCAGTGTGGGGTGCCGCTCGCGGCTGCTGGCGAACAAATTGTGATGCAGCGAGATGCTGGCCGTGAGATCTCGAAACGACGCCAACATCGCGTGCGACCCTTTTTCGTGCAGGCTGTTGTTCAGGGCCTCGGCATAGATCGACCATTGCAGCGTGAAGTTGCCTCCGCGGCGCAGGTCATGATTGCCGTCGATGCCCCAGCTCACCGTGATATGATCGAAGATCACGTGATCCACGTCGTCGGTAGTTAGCGCGTCGGGCCCCTTGTTGGGCGGCTTGTTCTCGTCTCCCAGTCGCACGCGAACGTAACGCATGATCAAGTGTTCCGCGCGGCGAAATTGCAGCGTCTGGTCGGCGATGCAGATGCCATCGCCGGGCGCCGTCTGGCCGGCGATCGTCAGGTACGATTTATCGACAATTAGCCGTTGCTTGAGGCGGATCGTGCCCGCGACGTCGAAGACGATCGTGCGCGGGCCGCTGGCCGAAGCAATTCCCTCGCGCAACGAGCCGGGGCCATCATCGCCAAGTTGCGTCACGTGATATACGTCGCCGCCACGTCCGCCCCGGGCGAAACGGCCAAAGCCTTCGGCGCCGGGAAAGGCGAGTTGTTGCGAAGGTTCCTCCGCGGCTGCATTGCTTTCCAACGGCAGGGGAACAGCGAGCATTGCCGCGACAAACAGAGTCGAAAAAAATGCCGTCCGGATGTGCGTCATGAGGGGGCTCATTTACCGAATGCAGAAATTGCCGGCAGCGAAAACAAAAGCAGGATCGCCCGGCATGTCTCCGAACGATCCTGCTTGGTGCTCTCGGGCTGGTCAAGCCGCCGCATTGCTCGTCGGGGGCTTGAACCGTTTTGGAAGGGGTGGCTAACCGGACTTGAACCGGCGACCTCTAGATCCACAATCTAGCGCTCTAACCAACTGAGCTATAGCCACCACGAAAACACTGGCAACACCCATTATCGGGTTTGCAGGGGCGAAAGGAATAGGCCGCACGGGGCGGCACCGAAGCTTCTCGCCCATGCTCCCTAAATTACCAATTTCGGCCGCAGCCGCAAAGGGCTGATTTCAACAATCTGCCAGCGCCCGCGACAGCACTTCGCCGCAGGTCGGGACGGGAGTTTGGCACGTCGCGGCCAGCCGGTCCGTGGCCAGAAAATCGTCGCGGCCGCGCGGGGCTCGCCCGGGGACGGGCGACGTCTGCGGCACGATCAGCCGCTCGTCAGCCCCCACACGCCGTGCGATGGCCAGCGCCAGGTCGAAACGCGAGATCTTGTCGCTCGCGCCCCCGTGAAAGACGCCTCTCGCCGCGGCGCTCCCGGTCAACTCGCGCAGGAAGGAACACAGCGTGCCAACGTCGAGCGGATTGCGATACTCGTACGTAGGCGAAATGATTTCGTTACCGGCGCGAAGGTTGCCCACGACCTTTTCGAGATATGAATTACCCCGACCGCTTGCGCTGCTTCCCAGCACCAGAGACAGCCGCAAAATCAGCGCCTGGGGCGCAATGTCGGCCACGAGGCGCTCCGCCCGGGCTTTCGTTTCACCGTAGACGTTGGGGGGCGACGGCGCGTCGTCCTCGCGGTAGTGGCCGCGCGTGCCGTCGAACACGGCGTCGGTCGAGGTGTAGAGCAGCCGGGCGCCCCGGCGGGCACACGCCTGGGCGACATTCCGCGCGCCGTCGACGTTGATCCGCTCGGCCAACTCCGGCTCGCGCTGGCAGCGGTCGATGTCCGACAAGGCCGCGAGCAGCGTGACATGAACGGGTTTGACCTCATCGAACGCCGCTTCAACGCTCGCCGCATCGGTAATGTCGACCGCCAGCCAATCGGAGCCACGCTGCGCCGGCTGCCGCGCGGCCTTGATCACGTCGAATTGTTCGGCTGCCGCTAGAGCCCAGTGCGAACCGACAAACCCGCTCGCGCCAAGAATGAGAAGTCGAGGTTTCATTCGGTATACGATACTCCATGTTTGGGCACTGCCAAGAATTGGCGGTGGCACTTCCCAAGCCTCCCGGCGAAGGGCATGGTCGAACCCCTGAATACACGTCCATCGCTGCGCTCTGAACGTGCCACCTAAGGATCCCAAAACTTAGCGAGGACGGAGCACTCCAAGGCTCGCGAGGATCGTAGCACGGGAACTTGACACCACAGGCGATTGACACCACAGGCGTCGGGCATTGCCCAAGGGATGCTCGCGGAGGAGGTTTCGCCCTTGCACAGGGCGAGGATGTGTGTTGAGGGCGAACGGGTTTCTTGGGGCGATGCCCAACGCCTGACGCGTTGCCGGCCTGCGGCCGAAAGAGCCGTCGAACGATCGCAAAAGCGCGTAAGATCCGGCAAAATTCAAACGTGCGCGCGGGAAATTTCCTCGCGCGTTTCGGGTTGTAAGGCGCGCATTCCGGGTTCGTAAGCAGCGTGGCGCGCCGGGTCAGAAAATCTTGCCGCACACAACCGCGAACCGCTCTTCGCGCTGGATTTTCACAGAAGACAGGGCTAAATTAGGGGTTTCCGGCAAGCTGCCGATCAGCCGCTGTATCCGATCACGTGGGAAATGTCCGAATGGCGATCATCAAGTTCGTAAACGAGAAGAAGGAAATCCAGGTCCCCGACGGTTCCAACCTTCGTCGCGAGGCCTTGCGGGCGGGTGTCGCCTTGTATCCTGGCATCAATAAGGTCCTGAATTGCCACGGTCTGGGGTCTTGCGGAAGCTGCCGCGTGCTCGTGACCAAGGGCATGGACAATACCAGCCCGATGGGGCTGCTCGAAAAGACTCGGCTGGGCATGTCGATGGCCTTCATCGGTAACGAGGACAAGATGCGGCTATCCTGCCAGGTGCAGGTCAACGGTGACATCGAGGTGCAAACCACGCCGTCGATGAACTGGTTTGGCGAGAATTTCTTTAGCTAGACGAACGATATGGCGGAAAGGATCGCTGCCGTTTGGACGCGGCGGCGTTCCGTCGCGCTAATAGCCTCCTCGGAGGCCAACAGAAGGATGCGAACGCGGGTGACGATTTCCCCTCCTTCAACCCTCTGACTTCAGCCTTCTCATGAAGCAGATCATCGCCATCGTCAAACCGTTTCTCGCCGAGAAGGTGCTCGAAAATCTCAAGCGGGCGCCGCTCGAAGCGTGCAGCGTTCGCGAGGTGAAAGGCTACGGCCGACAAAAGAGCTATCTCGACCAGTACACCGAGTCCGAGTATTCGCTGGCCTTTCTCCCCAAGGTCGAGATCACCCTCTGGGTCGACGATTCTCGAGCCGAGGAAGTTTACCGCAAGATCGTCGAAGTCGCCCGTACCGGACGCATGGGCGACGGCAAGGTCTTTATCCTGCCTGCGGCCGAAACGGCGATCGATTTCTGAGCAAGCCAGCTCGTAAGCCCCGAGCAGCCAATCGCTGCCGGCTTACTTATCGAACCACTTGGTCAGCAACCGCTTGGTCGTGGCCCGGCCGGCGCGGCCGATGCTCGTCGTCAGGGGAATCGACTTGGGACATACCGCCACGCAGTTCTGGGCGTTGCCGCAGATCTGGATGCCGCCGGGTTCCATCAGCGCGTCGAGCCGTTCGCCCCCGTTGTTCTGGCCCGTGGGATTCGAATTGTAGAACACCACCTGGTTAATCGCATGCGCGCCAACGAAGTGCAGATCATAGGTTGCGTTCTCGCGCGTGGCGAACTGCTCGGCGGTCTCGCCTTCGGCCCGCGCCACCTCGACGTGGCTGTACTGCGGGCAGGCGTCCAGGCAGCAACCGCAGCTCATGCACTCGTAGAGCGGGTAGGCTTGCTCCTGCTGCTCGGGCGACTGCCGCGGACCGGGGCCCATGTCGTAATAGTTGTCGACCGGCAGCCAGGCCTTTACTTTCTCAAGCGCCCGGAACAATCGCCGGCGCCGAACGCATAGGTCGCGAATCACCGGGAACTTTGACATGGGTTGCAGCTCGATCTCATCGGGCCGGTCCTCGAGCAGCCGATCGACGAGCGCCGAGCAGGCTTGGCGTACCCGGCCGTTGATGATCATCGTGCAAGCGCCGCAGACTTCTTCCAGGCAGTTGGAGTCGTACGCCACGGGCGCGACGTGTACGCCGTCGACCGTTTCGGACTGGGCGGCAATGCGTTGCAGCACGCTGGTGACGTTCATGTCCGGTTCGTAGTCGAGCCGGTGCCGCTCCCAATAGCTGGGAGACTCGGGATCGTCTTGCCGCAGCACGCGCACCTCGAAAGTTCGCCGGGAGTGCGAGTGACCGTGTCCGTTATGATGCGATTCGCTCATCGTTCGAAGATTCGCCGAGGGTTACGTTCGTCATTTAATCGTGCGGAAGCCGGCTGAGTCGTTAGTCGGCGTGATCTCGTTTCCAGGCCGTTGGGGCCCGACTTTTTGTAGTTAGTGAGCAGCGGCGGTCTGCGCGGCCGGCTTAGCTGCGCTGCCATTGCCGCCCGTCGCGTCCTTGGCCGCTTGGCGCGCTTTCCACACTTCTTCGATCGCGCCCGCTCCAACCAGCCCATAGAGCCGGGGGCGGGGCTTGATCAGCGTCGTGTCGACATCTTCGTAGCTCAGGCTGACTTCGCCTTGCTTGTCGCAGGTGGCGATCGTCGTCTTGAGCCACTTGTTGGTGTTTGCCTCGAACCGGTCGACCCAGGCTTCGGCCTCGCGCCGCAGCTCGGCCGGATCGGTGGCCGTAAGGCCCGGCATGGCAAAATCTGGCTTGAAGTGCGCGCCGCGGCACTCGTCGCGGGCCAGGGCCCCCAACAGAATCGCCTTGGCCAGCGGGAACATGTCGCGCAGGGCCTTCGTGAACATCACGTTCTGGTTGTTCCAGTTGCCGCTGTCGGAGAGCGAACAGCGCTTGGCCCGCTCGGCGAGCTCGTTCACCTTGTCGATCGCCTCGCGCAGGGCGTTGTTGTAACGCACCACAGTGGCGGCCTTGGTCATCACGTTGCCCAGTTCCTGGTGCAGCAGGTAGGGGTTCTCGCCACCGGTGGGCCGCCGCAGCAACTGGTCGTGCTCGGCCTGTTTCTCGGCGACGGCCGCGGTGAACAGCGAGTCCTCGGCCGGCTTCTGGCCCTTGATGGCGTTAACGATGCTCGGCGCCACGACCAATCCGCTGAAGATGCACGAGAGCAGCGAGTTCGCGCCCAGGCGATTGGCGCCGTGATACTGGTAGTCGCACTCGCCGATCGCATAAAGCTGCGGGATGTTGGTGCGCTGGTTGCGCGTGGAACCGATCGCCAATCCGCCGGAGGCGTTTTTTTCGTAATCGACCCAGAGCCCGCCCATCGAGTAGTGAACGGCGGGGAAGATCTTCATGGGAACTTCGCGCGGGTCGACGCCTTGGAACTTCTCGTAGATGTGCAGGATGCCGCCCAGCTTGACGTCGAGCGTCGCGCGGGGGATGTGCGTCAGATCGAGATACACGCACAAGCGGTCTTTCTCGACGCTCAGCCCGTCCTGCGTGCAGACGCTGAAGATCTCGCGCGTGGCGATGTCGCGCGGCACCAGGTTGCCGTACGTCGGGTAGCGTTCTTCCAGGAAGTAGTACCGCTCGTTCTCGGGAATCTCGCGCGGGGGGCGCGGATCCTGCGGCTTGCGCGGCACCCACACGCGGCCGCCTTCGCCGCGAGCGCTCTCGCTCATGAGCCGGAGCTTGTCGGCGCCGGGAATCGCGGTCGGATGCACCTGGATGAATTCGGGATTGCCGTACTTCGCGCCGGCCTGGAAAGCCCGGCTGGCGGCGCTGCCGGTGCAAGCCATCGACATCGTGGAGCGGCCGTAGATCAGCCCGCATCCGCCCGAGGCGATGATCACCGCCGCGGCCGGGAACGCGCGAATTTCCATCGTCACCAGATCCTGGCCGATCGCTCCGCGGCATACGCCGTGGGCGTCGAGCACGGGGCCCAGGAAGTCCCAGGCTTCGTAGATCTTGATGCGGCCCTCGACCGTCCAGCGGCGAACCTGATCGTCCAGGGCGTAGAGCAATTGCTGTCCCGTGGTGGCGCCCGAGAAGGCCGTGCGCTTGAAGAGCGTGCCGCCGAAGCGGCGTTGATCGCGGAAGCCTTCGGCCGTGCGGTTGAAGGGCACGCCAAGCCGATCCATCAGGTCGACGACTTTCGGGCCCCACTCGGCCATCTCCTTGACCGGCGGCTGATGTTGCAAGAAGTCGCCACCGTAGACGGTATCGTCGAAGTGCAGCCACTCGCTGTCGCCCTGTTGGCGGGTTACGGCGTTGACGCTGTTGATGCCGCCCTGGGCGCAGACGCTATGCGAACGCTTGACGGGAGTCAGGCTCATGAGGTCGACCTGAACGCCGACTTCGGCCAATTTCATGGCGGCTGCAAGTCCGGCGAGGCCACCGCCGACGATCATCACACGCTGATTTGCCATCGAAAAACGCTCGTTTTCAAAATTCGTGGTTGATGGATCGATATCGCCCGTGCGCCTCCCCCCTTTCACGCCTGGGAGGCTATTTTGTCCGCGGGCGGTTAATGTTCGGCGGGCGTCTCGCCCGGCGCCAGCTCGAGTGCTCGAATTTCGGTTCGCTGGGCTTCCATGGCGTTCTCGACCTGGGTCGCCCGCTCGACGTCCACGCGGCTAAAGCCGAATAGCGCGGTCATGCCCACCGCGGTCAGCAGCAGGCCCACGAACGCGCTCACCCAGCTTGCCCGCTTCTGGGCCTTGGCGCTGGTCCAGATGCCCCAGGTGATGCCCTGCGTCCAGAGACCATTTGCAAAGTGATAAATCGCGGAAAGCATGCCCACCAGGTACAGCAGCTTTACCCATAAGGGCTGCAAAGCCACCGCGGCGCTGCTCGCGGCGTGTGTCGGATCAAACTGCGCGCCGAATTTCGTTTCGCCGATCTCCTTGAACGGCGCCCCGAAGAAGTGGTGCAATTGGATCACATGGAACACGATGAACACGAAGGCCACGATGCCCGTGGCCCGCTGGAGCGTATATCGAACGTTGCTCGCATAAGGATACGCGCCGGTGTTTGGCATGGCGCCCGAGATGATCAGCCAGCCCACGGTCGCGTGAAACATGAGCGGCAGGAAAATGAACGCCCACTCGGCGATCCAGAGGGCCTTGCCCAGGGAGTGAATCCGGTCGACATTTTCCTGAAAGGCCGACACGCCGTTGATTACCGAGGCGTTGGTCGCCAGATGGACGACCATGTAGGCCCCCACCGGAATCAGCCCAGCCAGCGAAAACAGGCGGTAGATGATGAACTGGTGACGGACGAGAAACGACGGCTTGGGGACGCTAGTGGGAACCGGGGCGGTCGTTGTTTCCACGGGGGCCTTCCTGCGGGCTCGCGTCAGGCCGATACACCCTCATTTCGGGGAGGGGTCAGAGCGAGCGAAAGTGAATAGTAGTCAGCACTTCTCGCTAGTATAGGGGTGCCGGCACCGGTGACAAGCCGCGATTGTCGGGCAGGCGGAAAGTCGCAACTCACTGGCACTTATATTGTTCGCCCCACGGGCGAATTTCGTAGTTCGTGGCCCGGCCGGGGTATGGTCGGAATCAACGACCCCGCCGACCGCTCGCTAAAATCAGTCCAAGCCCCTCACGGCTTATTTCAACCAGCGCCAACCTATAGAGCCAAAGACCCGCACGGTCGGAAAATAACGACTTACGTCGTCATTTTGGGCATGCCAAACGCCTTCTGTTTCCAGGCGGCCGGCTGCCTATTTGGCAGCAGGGGGTGATAAAACGAGAGCCCCCCAACCCCTCCAGATTCTCTAGGGCGCGATTTGAGCGTATGCTATAAGTATCTTGTCTTCATAGTGTTACGGCTTTAAGATCGCGCCGCCGAACGCGTCGCACACACGACTGGTACTTAAGTTGCAGACTAGCTCCATCGGCCGATGTGCGAAATGCCATCGGGTGAACGAACTTTCGGCTCATCCTGCAAATCGGATGAACGACCATGCGGCTGGAAATTCCATCGCTGTTGATCACTGACGACGACGTCGATTTTCGCGAGACGTTGCGCGCCGTGTTCGAGCCACGCTTCCGCACGATTCTGGCCAGCGACGGCGAGGAAGCGCTCGACATTGTCCGCCAGCGAGAAGTGCATCTCCTTCTGCTCGATATGCACATGCCGCGCCTGACGGGCCTCGAAACGCTCCAGCGCGTCAAGCAATTCAAGTCGCGGCTGCCTTGTATTTTGCTTTCGGCCGGGCTCGACGAAACGCTCGAACGACAGGCCCGTCTGGCCGAGGCCTTCAGCGTGCTTGCCAAGCCGGTCACGCGCCGCCAGCTCACCAGCACCGTCGAAGCCGCCATGCGGCGGATCTATGGTTGGGAGAGCCCCGGGCGCGACGTCGATCAGTCCGAGTAGTCGCTCTTGGCGTACCACCGCACTCCGTCGCATGGAGCGTTTCTTGCCATCGGGGCGTGCCAAAGTTACGTGGCGACAGTTCGCGCTCGCTTGCAGGAAACTGGAAATGCCCAACGGATTTAACCGTCGTGCAGCATCCTTGGCGATTCTCAGCCTAGCGCTGTGCGCCTGCGCGCCGGTGATCCGCGCCGATGAACTACCGGTCGAAGGGCGGGCCGTGCTCGAACGCTTCCTGGGCGCGTGGAATACGGAAGCCACCATCCGGCGGCTACACCCCACCGAGCTGCAAATCAGGACCCGCGGTCGCGGCAAATGCATCACCACGCTCGGCGGACGCTACTACGAGTTTCGCACCGAGACGATTCCGCCCGGCGAAAGTGAACTACAGGTGATGACTTACGATGCGAACCATCGGGTCTTTCGCCAATGGGTCTTCTCTTCTGACGGCTACCATCATGAGGCCGTAGGCGCCTGGGATCCGGCCACGACGACGCTTCGCTGGAAAGGAACTTCGGGCGACGGCACGTTTGTCATCGACGACCGCTTCGTGGCGCCCGATCGCTTGGAGTGGGTACTCACGCGGACGAACGGCGCGGGCGAGGTGACGCAGACGATCAATGGCGTGCTGCGGAAGGATACCAGTCCAGAACGCTGATCGGACGCTGGCTTTCGAGCGGCAAGTCGGGCTACGATAGTGGGCATGAACGCTGTGGCTGAAATTCCCGTCATCGACATCGCTCCGCTGGTTACAGACGCCGCGCCGGCGCCCGTCGCCAGCCAACTCGGCGCCGCCTGCCGCGAACATGGATTCTTCTACATTACCGGGCACGGCGTTGACGACGCGCTTTGCCAGCGGCTCGAATCGCTCAGCCGCGAGTTCTTCGCCCGTAGCGTCGACGAGAAGCTGCGCATCAACATGGCGCTTGGCGGCCGGGCGTGGCGCGGCTATTTTCGCGTGGGCGACGAGCTCACTAGCGGCAAGCCCGACTTGAAAGAAGGCGTCTACTTCGGCCAGGAGTTGGCCGACGATCATCCGGCCGTCGTGGCCCGCACACCGCTGCATGGCCGTAATCTATGGCCCGAGGTGCCGCGGTTTCGCGAGACGGTGCTCGAATACATGGAGACGCTCACGCGCGTCGGGCATCAATTGATGGCGGGCCTGTCGTTGAGCTTGGGGTTGCCAGCATCGTATTTCGACGAGCACTACACGCGCGATCCGCTGGTCTTGTTTCGGATTTTCAACTACCCATATTCGCCCGATCGGACCGATAGCTGGGGAGTTGGAGAACACACGGACTACGGGGTGCTCACGATTTTGCGCCAGGACGATACCGGCGGACTGCAAGTCAAAAGTCGCGGCCAATGGATCGACGCACCGCCGATTCCCGGCACATTCATCTGCAACATCGGCGATATGCTTGACCGCATGACCCGCGGCATCTACCGCTCGACGCCGCATCGCGTGGTCACGTCGGTGAAGCGCGACCGGCTTTCGTTCCCGCTGTTCTTTGATCCGAACTTCGAGGCCGAGGTCCAACCGATCGCCGAGCTTGCCGGCCAGGCCGTGCCGGACGACGCCCAAGAACGGTGGGACAAAGCGAGCGTCCACGAGCTGAGCGGCGCCTATGGCGACTACCTGCTGGGCAAGGTGTCGAAGGTGTTTCCGCAGCTTCGGAGGGAAGTGTTGTAAGGCTAGCAGGCTGCGGAAAAAGGTCATCGTGGACCTTTTTCCGCCGCGCGAAGTGCGACGCGAAGCTCCGCACCGCTCGCAAAATAACGACCCCGCGTCGCTATTTTGGGATCACATCCCTGCGATCCCATCAGGCCGGTCGAGTTTTTGCTCCCCCCCCGGGGGTGAACGGGTAATTCAAGAGAACGACATCGCCGCGCGAAACCGTCATTGGGAATTTCGGTGAGCGTCGTAGTCGTTGTAATCATCCATGACGGGATCATCCCAGCCGGCCGCCGCGGCGACTCGATCCTGCATCGGATACGTATCGCGAATATCAAACGCATCCTCGCCCAATAGCGCGCGAATCTTTTGATACGCGCCGTCCGGCAATAGCACCCATTTTTCTTGGGTCTCAGAATCAACGACGTACACCGGCTCGCCGGGCTGCCGCTCGCTGATGGCCTGCCGTTGTTCGGTGCTTAGTTTAGGCGTTTTTGGTACGAACCGACGGGCGAGGCCAGCAAATGAGCTTTTACGCCGCCGAGCGGTTCAGCACCGGGTCCTGCCGCAGATCGTTGAGCAGCTTTTCGAGCGCTCGCCGGCTCTTGCCCCAGTCCATCCATTGGCCGGCGATGTTCGTGGCCGCGGTCACCCGCGTGCGCGCGGCCGTACGCATGATTTCGAGGGTGAGCGTGCCCGCCAAGGAGAAAATGTCGCTGGGCAACTCCGCTTCGATCGTGCAGCCGTCGGCATGTTGAATCACATGCTGGATCGGTTGTCCGCCGCGGGCCAACGAGCACATCGCCCGCACGATCACTCGCGCTACCGGCGCGTCGATCTCGGTGGCCACGTGCTTGCCGGTTTTTACGCCCAGGCTGGCCCATAACGGTTGGGCGATCGCGGCCACGTTCTCCATCGACACGGGCTGCGGAATCAGCTTGTCGGCCAGGGCCAGAAACTGCTCGCCGCTCATGCGTTTCTTCGCTTGCCGGGCGTGCCCATCGACGAGCATGCGGACCGTGCGGTCGGCGAGCAGCGTTTCGTAGCGCACCTCACGCTCCCAGTCGACGGCTACTTCTGCCACGACGACGTTCGGGTTCGCCTGATGCGCGGCAGCCGTTTCGGCAAACGCGGCCAACGACGTGCCGCAATGGGAGCAGAACTTGCCGCGGGCCGGTTTTCCGCATTCCGAGCAGAACATAGGTAGTTACTCGCAAGAAAAGGATCCACACGTCCCCCTGCGCGTCTACCCGCCTGCTCCGCGCTTCTCTTCTTACATCGTGAGCCCAGCGTGCAATTGTTTAGGGGGATCTCGGCGTCTGCCCAGGCGCGGCGCGAACGCCCCCGCGGCGAGGCAATTTGGTGAAAAGATGCTGCTGCTAGCGTGTCGCCGCGGCGCTCTGCGCCCCGTCGCTCTGCAAGTAGCGGAACAAATCGCGAACCTCCTGCTCGCCGAGCTGCTCGAGCAATCCCTCGGGCATCAGCGACAAGGGCGAAGGTTCGATCTGCTCGATCTCGTCGCGGCGGATGACGGTCTTTTGTTGCTTGGCGTCGACGAGCGTCAGCCGCGCGGCGTCCGCTTCGATGACGAGGCCCGTCAGCACGCGCCCGTCGACGAGCACGGCCGTTTGCGAGATGAACTCCGGCCGAATCGTGCCGCTGGGGTCGAGAATGTTCAGCAACAGTGATTCGCGGCTCTTGCGATCGGCGCTGGTCAGATCGGGGCCGATCTTTTGCCCCTCGCCGTGCAGCGTGTGACAGACGCCGCAATGCTTCAGGAACAGCGCGCGGCCGTTCGTCAGATCGCCGGGACCGGCATTGAGCACGCGCCCCAGCACCGGGACATATGACATCTTCGCGCCCGGCGTGACAGGGCGAATCTTTCCCCAGTGTGTTTCGATCGCCTGCTTGAGATCGTCGTCCGCTAGTGCAAGCATCTGCCGCACCTGGTCGACGGGCACTTCTTGCGCCGCGACCTGCCGCTCGGCCACGGCCTGCACCAGCTTGCCGGCCCAAGCCGGCCGCGAGCAGAGCAGGGCGATCGCGCGCGGTTTCAGCGCCGCGGGAAGCGCCGCATAGAGATTCAAGAGCTCGCCGCCGATCCGCTCGTCGTCCTGTTGCGCGAGTCCGCCGAGCGCCGCGCCGCGAATCGCCTCGCTCGCCGCCGCGGTATCCAAAAGCGCGAACAAGCGCGGCGCATCCTCCGGACGCGCGGCCTGGGCCACGGCCGAGATCAGCGACAGCCGCACCGGCTCGGCTTCGGCTACATCGATCATTCGCGCGCGGGCCCGCTCGAGCGCCACCGCGTGGCCGAGCTTCAAGGCGAGGCGCGTCACCGTCGGATCGGCCGCATGCGTTCGCCACAGCGCGTCGACGGTTTCTGTCAGCAGCGCCGGCACTTCGGCCAGCGGCCGGCCAGAGAGATCGCCCTCCATGGCCGCCACCAGCCGCAAGCGGGAGTCATCATCCGGCGCGAGCGCAAGCAGCCGCGCGCAGGCCGCGTAGCCCGCGTCGTTCCTCTCGGCCAGGTAGCGGCGGGCGATGCGCTCCGCCAGTACGTCGCGCACGATGGGCAATTGCCAGGTCTTGGATCGTTTCAGCAGGGCGAGCACCGCCTCGGAATGTTGCACGGCCTTGTCTTCGATCGCCCACCACAGGAGCAGCGGCAAGTGCGTGTCGTCCGCGTCCTCGCTGCGCAGCACGAGCGCCGCGACAATCGCCAGGCCGTCCGCCGCGGGCAATCGCTTGGCCGTACAGGCCAACTGGCTGCGCACCGTGGGGCTGGGGTCGCTGGCCGCCAGCTCGATGAGCCGCGCGCGGGTTTTGGACGGCAGCTCGCGGCTGTCGTCGCCCACCAGCCGCACCGCCCAGGCCCGCACGTCGGCGCTGGGATGCTCGAGCAGCCTTCGGGCGGTGGCGTCGTTCCAGCCGCCACTGGCGTAGAGTGCCCAAGTGGCTTCGAGCGCCAGGCGTTCGTCGTGGCCGGCGATGAGTGTGTGCAGGGTGGGGCGGATCTTGGGATCGCGCCGCTCGGCAAGAATCCGCCGCGCTTTGCGCCGCCACCAGGCGTTGTCGTGGGCCAGCAGATCGACCAGGCCGATGCTCGTGCGCGCGCCGAGGTCGATCGGCTCCGCCGCGCGCGGCGGAGCTGCCTGGCCGCGATAGACGATCCGCCAGATGCGGCCGTTCGTTTTGTCCCAGGTATCCTCGGGAATCACGTGGTTCGCCCGTTTGTCGTACCAGTCGGCCACGTAGACCGAACCGTCTGGCCCGGTGAGGCAATCGATCGGCCGAAACCAGACGTCGTCGGTTTCGAGCAGCGTTCCTTGATACGCGCTCTTGAATGTCGAGCCATGCGGCGCGAGCGCACTCCAATAGACGGCGTTTGAGAGCAGGTTCGCGCCGAGGTAGGCGTTCTCGAACTCCTCGGGCCACGCGCCGCCCTGATAGACGATGCCGCCGCAGGTGACGTGTCCGCCGCTGTGGCCCGCGTGGGCCATGTGCTCGAAGTAGCCAAACGTATACGGATTGTGTAGCGGGCCGTGCTTGGAGAAGCCTTTGACGTAATAGCCGCCTTGCACCTGGTGCAAGCAAACGACGTTGCTGTAGTTGGTGCCCGCGATCGCGTTGCCGTGGCGGTCGAAGTCGAGCCCCCAGGTGTTGCCGCCGCCTTCGCTGAATAGCTCGAAGCGCTTCGTCGGCGGATGATAGCGCCAGATGCCTTGTTGAAAGCCGACGCCGCGGATGTCGGCCGTGACGGTGCTGCCCTGCGCGCCGTACAGCCAGCCGTCGGGCCCCCACTCCAGCGAATTCACGACGGCATGCGCGTCTTCCATGCCAAATCCCTGGAGCAGCACCTCGGGCTCGCCGTCCGGAACGTCATCGCCGTCGCGATCGGGATAGAACAGCAGGTACGGCGCTTGGCCTACATAGACGCCGCCATTTCCGAGCGTAATGGCCGAGGCCAGATTGAGCCCCGTGACGAAGTCCTTCGCGCTGTCGGCGCGGCCGTCGCCGTCGGTGTCTTCGAGAATCGTGATCTTGTCCGCGCCCACGGGGCCGCGCGGCGGCGGCTCGGGCACGCGGTCGTACTTCGTGCGCAGGTAGCGATCGACCTCGACCGGCGTCAGGCCCGCGGGATTGGGGTATTGCAAGTATTGGATGACCCATAGCCGGCCGCGATCGTCGAACGTCATGGCCACGGGCTGGCGGACCATCGGCTCGGCGGCGAACAGTTCGACCGCGAAGCCCTCGGCCAGCTTGAATCGCCGCTGGGCTTCCTCGGGCGAGAGCGGTTGGGCGCATGCCGAAGCGACTAGCGCGCAGCAAACCAGCAGCGCGAGGAGGGTTTTTCCGCAAGCGCGGCGAAAAGACGCAAACGGGGACGCCCCGGTGTTTGAAGTTGTTTCGTTATGCACGCGTGGCATCCTCTGGGAGCCGATCTTTCCGATTCAGAGATTTCTTGACTATTTTTCGAAAGGAGCCCTTCAGCGAGCACGTCGAAGGGCTTTCTTATTGTGTGGAGATTCGAGTTGTGCCGTCGAGAGAAAAGTTTGAACAGACAATTTCGAGGATCCGACGCTGTGGGGCGTATACGGCATTAAGTCAATGCTGGCGAAGCGTATGCGAAAGTTCAAGCACGTTGCTTGCCAGTTCGGCCAATTTCGTCATGAAAATGGCCCATCATTTCGACTCGAAGCTCGATCGGCGCCAGACAGGCGATTTCCGCACCCTGCCTGGCATGGGCTCGATTCGGAGGGGGGCGCGTCGCCAAGGAGGCCACGATCCAGAATTGGCAAATATTGCCAATCCGTGGTATTCTGGCCGTAAGCCAGCAGACCGGGGAAGAACCATGCCGACGCGAAACATCAATCTCACCGAGCACTACGACGAGTTCGTGGAACAGCAGATTGGCGCTGGAAAGTACAAGAACGCCAGTGAAGTGCTGCGCGCCGGGCTGCGGCTCCTAGAGGAACAGGCAAAGGCCGAGGAACAAAAGCTGAAGCTGTTGCGGAAGCTCGCAGCGGAAGGATTTCGCGAGCTCGATCAAGGGCAAGGGCTGACCATTACGAGCGAACGCGAGCTTCGCAACGTCATCGCCAAGATCGGCCGGCGGGCAGCGAAAGCCAACAAACAGCGTACCGCCGAGTAAGCGATGGCCAGGTTCCGCCTTGCTCCCTCGGCTCAGCGCGACATCGAAGGAATTCTGGCGTGGACGGACGGACAATTCGGCCAGGAGGTTCGTTTGCGCTACGAAGCACTGTTGGTGCAGGCGTTTCTGGACCTGGCGCATGATCCGGGCCGGGCGGGCGCCGTGGAGCGTCACGACTTGGCGAAAGGAGCCTTCACCTACCACCTGCGGTATAGCCGGGATCATGTGAGTCGTTCCATGGACCGTATTCGCAAGCCCCGGCATTTTTTGCTATACCGCCTGATGCCCGATGGATTCGTGGAAGTCGGCCGCGTTCTGCACGATAGCATGGATCTCGCGCGGTATGTTCCTGCCGACTATCAAGTCGATGACGAGACGAATGACTGAAATCGTGTGTCCGCCTTGCACGCTCGGTCGATTTCAGTTCCCCTGCTGACAGCACCCCAAAAAAACTCAACGGGTGTCCTGGCGCCCTGGCTACTTACACGACTCCAAGAACGCGAGCAGATCGGCGGCGTCCTGGGCCGTGATTTCCGACAGTACAAGTTCCGGCATCAACGATTTCTCTTGCGCGACGAGCGATTGCACGTCGTCCGCCGCAACGCGAATCTGTTGGCGATTCACGTCGCGTAGCACAAGCTGCTGGTCGGTTTTTTCGACCAGAAATCCGGCATAGACCTGTCCGGCTGTCGTTTCGAGCAGATATGCTCGATATTCCGGCGCGATGGCCTTCGACGGCAGCAAGATCGTTTCCAACAGCGCGGCGCGCTCGTATTTCTTGCCGATGTTCGAGAGTTCGGGCCCCAGGTCGCTGCCGAAGCCCTGCACCGCGTGGCAGCGGTTGCACTGCGCGGCCGAGCTTTGGAAGAAGATCGCGCGGCCGCGATTGGCGTCGCCCGAGAGCCCGAGGATCTCCTCGGCCGCGATCGCGCTGCCCAGCTTTTTGGGCCGTTGGTCTTCTGGAATGAACTTTTCGTACAGCGCGCGAACGTTGGCGTCCGGATGCGATACGGCTTTGGTTAGCACGAGTTGCCGCAGTTCGTCGCCAAGCAATTGTTCTTCCAGCAGCCGCACCAGCAGGATCGCGCCCGGCGTGCTTTGCATCAGCCGCTGGCAGGCGTCGCGCCGCCGTTCGATGGCGCAACGCTCATCGGCCAGCACCCGTCGCAGGCTCGTGGCATCCTGCAGGTCAACCAGCCCCCGGAGCGCCGCGTCGGCAACGTCGACATCCTGTTCCTCGAGCAGCACGCGCAGCGCGGGAATCACGCCAGCCGGCTGCAAGTGCGCCGCGACGGCAATCGCTTCGCAGCGCTCCGCGGTCGGCCGCCGGACGTCTTTAGCAATCGCGAGGATCCGGGGGCCGAGCGATCGCAAACGCAGCTCGCGAATCGCTCGGAATGCATCGGCCTGCAGGGCGTCGTCCGCGAGCAGCCGTTCGAGGCTTTCCAGAAAACGGGCTTCGCCGGCGATCTGCGACCAATCTCCTCCGCGACCCAGGTTGCCAACCACCTTCTCCAAAGCCGCCTGGCGCAATTCAAGCGGGCGTGAGCTTTGTTCGGCGAGCTCCAACAGCCCCCAGCCTGCCTCTGGAGATTTGAGCAGCGCCGCCGCGTCGATCGTCCGTCGAGCTTCGGCTTCCGCGAGCGATGTGTCCTTCAAGCGTGCCAAAACGAGCGCCGCTGCCCGCTCGGGCGACAGCACCTGCACGAGCGGAAACTGCGCGGCCGTAAGCGGACCGCTTGCTTCCAGCCGTTCGAGCAGCTCGCCCTTGCGCCCTTCGGCTGCGATGTTAATGGCTTCGAGTTGGTAGCGATCGGTCCCGTCGTAGCTCGCGGCAAGTTGCACAAGCACGTTCAGGGCTGCGGGAGTTTGGATCTTGCGGAGCGCGAGTAAAATCTCGCGGCGAACTTCAGCCGACGCGTCGCCAGCTAGTGAGAGGATCTTATCTTCATACATCGCGCCGTGCCGCCGCAAGATCCGCACCGCCAATGCCCGTGTTGCCGGATCGTGGCTTGCAAGCTGCGCGAGCACGTGGGCGCGGGGCCCTTCGCCCAGACGGTCGAGCACCCACAACGCGCGAGCCCGATAGTTCGGCTCGTTGTCCGCGAGCAGTTCGACCAGCGCGGCCTCGCTCTCGGCGCCGGCCAGCAGCCGCTCGCGAGCCAGGAATTGCGTGGCCAGGTTGGGGCTTTTGAGGCCTTCAATCGCGTCGGCAACCGAGACATAGGGGCCCGGTTTCTCGTGACGCTGTAGCTCCTTGCCCTTGGGCTTCAGCAGAAAGACGCGTCCTTCGCCGGGATTGTTGTAGCCGTGGCCGCCGACGCCGCCGTCGTACCAATCGGAGACGTACAATGCGCCGTCGGGACCGGCACAAATATCGTCCGGCCGAAAATAGTTGTCACCCTCGTTCGAAAGAAACACGTCGCTCGTGGCGGCCATGCCGTAGCCCGCCGGGCGATGTTGATACACCCGGCACTCGCGCGGTCCGCAGTCGGTGTGCAAAGGGGCATTGGCGAACTTCGGACCAAACGCGTCGCTCTCGTACATGCACATCCCCGTGGGCGAACCGAACCCCGTGACCAGCGTGCCGGGGACAAAGCCGGGAATGTGCCCGCGAAAGTGCCAGGCTTCGCGATACGGCGTGCCGGGCGCAATCTGCGCGTCGAGCTCTTGCTTGCCGAACGGTGGCCGGCCGAACCAACCGTAGTTGCCGCCTTCCATGATCCAGCAGATGCGCACGCTCTCGTTGCCGTCGTTGTCGTTGTCGCTCAAATACGCTTCGCCGAACGAATCGATACAAATCTCGTAAGGATTGCGAAAGTTGACGGCCACGGTTTCCAACCGGCTGCCGTCGAGCTCGCCGCGCAGCACCGCGCCGCGTTCGTACTTGATATGCGAGCCGTCGGTGCCGCGAACGTCGAACCCTTCGTCGCCGTGCGACATCCACCACTTGTGGTCGGGGCCGAGCACCAGGCTGTGCGCGCCGTGGTCGTGGTTGTGGCCGCCGAAGCCGGTGAGCAGCTTTGTCGGCGGACCATCCGCCCGCAGATCGCCGTCTTTGTCTTCAAAGACCCACAGGTCGGGGCTCGTAGCCACGTAGACTTTGCTGCCGGCGACGCAGATGCTCATTGGCGCGAAAAGCCCTTCGGCGAACACGGTCGCCTTATCGGCCCGGCCGTCGCCGTCGGTGTCTTCGAGCACTTTGATCTTGTCGGCGGGCGGTTGCTTCGCGCCGCCGCGATAGAATTGTATTTCGGCAACCCACATGCGTCCGCGCGTGTCGACGTCGATGGCCGCGGGATTGGTGATGAGCGGTTCGCTGGCGAACAGAGAGACCTCGATTTCCGGCGCGGCCTTGAGCGTCTTGAGCTCGTCCTCCGGCGAGAGCTGCGCGTGGGCCAACGTGCCCGTCAGCAGGCACGCGAGCAGCAAGAGAGCGGTGGCACAGCGAGCGATATCGTGCATGGCGGGCCGGTTCCTGGGCGAGAAGCGTGGGCGGGCAGGGCGAACGTTCCCAGTATAAATACGGGATCGCGCACCGTGCAAACACCGGCCCCGTCCCGTCGTTTGCGTGATTGCCCGTCAGGGCGCGTTTTCCACTCCGCGTGGGGCCGGGGGGAGCGCCAAACGCCGCCCCTTGGCGATCGCACCGCTTTACCGCGAGCCGCTACAGTTCATCCACCGTCAGGGTGTCGTCTCCTGCGCTGATGTGTGAGTCTTCGCCCAATTGTTGCCCGGTGATGTAGAGCCGCCAGGCGTCGAGCTGTTCGGTGGTCATGCTATTGTCGCGCGCGATCTCGTGTTTGAGTTCGGCGTTCGTGCCGGCCACGCTTACCTGGACGGTCAACCGCCCATTGTCCTGATAGGCGAACCGCACGTCGATCGGCGTTTGCTCGGGCAGATTTGGCGGCAGGTCGCGCACCACGCACCGGCCGATCTGCGAGCAATCGTCCGGATTCGCGCTTTCGCCCTCGACGATCTGCACGAGGATGCTCTTCTGGTTCGGTTTTTGTGTGCGAAACACGCGTTTGGCGGTAACCGGCAGCGTGGTGTTGCGCGGAATCAGAATCGCGTTGCGGCGGCGCATCGTGCGCGGATCGCTGGCCACGACGCCGAGGCTGTGCGAGTTGACGTTTTTGATGTTGATCTTCGAAATCTCGCCACGCTCGCGGGCGAGCATCACCGAGGCGTGCAGCGCCGCGCCGTGAGCCACGGCCTCGTCGACCGACACCGACGCGTCCGGCTCCTTGCCAGAGGCCTCGCGCAGCATATTGGCCACCATCGGCATTCGGGTCGAGCCGCCGACCATCAGCACATAGTCCAGGTCGGACCACGAAAGCCCCGCGGCTTGCAGCGTTTGACGCGTGGTGAACTTCGTCCGGTCGAGCAGATCGTGAGTCAGCTCCTCGAACTTCTCGCGCGTCACCTCGACGCGCATCGCAAGCCCCTTGTAGTCGCAACTAATCGAAACCTTCATGCGCGCCGAAAGGGTGCGCTTCGCGTCTTCGCACTCGCGCCACAGCCGGCCGTTGGCGTTCGGGTCTTCACGCGGGTCGAGATTGTGGGTTTTGATGAACTCCTCGGCGACGTAGTTCACGAGCCGCTGGTCCCAATCGTGCCCGCCAAGTTGCACGTCGCCATCGGTTGCCAGGGCCACGAATTCGTGCCCCATGATCTCCATCACGGTCACGTCGAACGTGCCGCCGCCCAGATCGTATACCAGGAGCTTTTGCGGCAGGTCGGCCGCGCCCGTGCGGTTCAAAAAACCCTTGTGAAATCCGTGCGCAATCGCGGCCGCGGTCGGCTCGTTGATGATGTCGAGCACCTCGAACCCGGCCATGTAGCCGGCGTCCTGCGTGGCCTTGCGGCGCACTTCGTCGAAGTATGCCGGCACGGTGATCACCACCTTGCGAAAGGCGCCCAGGTGGCGGCTGGCGTCTCGGCGAACTTTGTTCAAGATTAAAGCTTGCAGCGCCTCGGGCGGAAACGTGCGGCCGCCGAGCACTTTGTGAAAGGCCCGCTCTCCCAGTTCACGCTTCGCGCACTGGGCGACGTACTCCGCCTCGGTGGCGATCGCCTTGAGGGCCTCTTTGCCCACGACCGCCATGTCGCTCTCGAACAACACGACGCTGGGCGTGACGAGATCTCCCTCGGAGTTGACGAGCGTCACCGGACGCCCGGTGTCGTCGATATACGCGACCGCGCTGTAGGTAGTCCCGAGATCGATGCCCACGGCGGGCGCGTTTTCTTCATTCATGACGTTGGATTCGACGACCTGAAGAGAGGCATTCTTAAGGGGGGGTGCCGGTCGACTCCGTGCCCCTCCGGGAGCTCCCGCCCGAGCAAGGCGAGCGGCGTCCCTCGCTAGAGCCCCGGCAGTTGCAGGTTCCACCAGTTAAAGCTGGGGTCGATGCGCATCAATATATAATAGCCTATCCCGGTCCCGAGGATCGCGGAAACGATGTACCCGCCGATCAAAATCGCCAGTTTTCGCGGTGTCATTCGCCGCCGTGCCATCCTCCGCGTCCACGCGCTCTCGCTTTCCGAGAAGTCCAGCTCGGACGGAAAATCGGGCGTTCCGGGTTCTCGCTGTGGCAAGGTCGGCGGCTGTGGCTGGGCGGCCGCGGCTTCCTCGCGGGCCAGTCGCTCCTTGGCGTGCCGGCTCAACAATTCGTGCAGCGACTTCAAGCCTGCCCGCCGTTCGATCCAAAGTTTCCAGTCGGCCAGCTCGTTCTCCAACGGAGCGTTCTCGCGGCGCACACTGACCGCCAGTGGCTGGCTGGTGCGGGCAAGCTGTGGTTTGACTTGCAGCCGGCCTTCGGACGTGAGCTGATACTGCACGTTGATCTGCGTGCCCTTGGGCAGACCGGTCGGCAGGTCGCGAATCGCGATCCGCGCGATCCGCGCGCATTCGTCCGCCGCGCGGCTGTCTCCTTCGAGCAGCACGAGTTCGATGGTCGCCTGATCCTCGTGGTCGGTCACCACTTTGGCTACCGTGCCGCAGGGAAGCTCGCTTCCGCGGGCCAGCAGCACGACATTGTCCGTTCGGCCCGTCTGCTCATCGCGCCATTCGAGCCCCAGGTTATGCGCGGTAATGTCCACGGTCGTGAACTCGAACGGCGAGCGGCGCCCCTCGCGGTTCGCGAGCAGGTGTTCGGCAAGCACGGCCGCGCCGCGAGCCACGGCCTCGTCCGGATGGATGCTGGACGACGGATCGAAGCCGGTGAGCGTTTTCAACCGAGAGGCGATGGCCGGCATTCGTGTCGCGCCGCCCACGAGCAACAGCCCCGCCAGGTCGCGCCACACGATGCCCGCTCGGGCCATGGTATGTTCGGCTGTCCGAATCGCCTCGCCGATCAGATCTGCGGTTTGGTCCTCAAACGCCTGACGCGTGACGATGATCGCCGCCGCGTCGTCGCCGCGCTGAACCTGTACCCGGGCTTGCAAACGCGCGGTGAGCGATTGTTTGGCTTCCTCCGCGCTTTCGGCCAGCCGCCGCACGCTCACCATGTCGTGCCGCGGATCGGCGCCGAATTGCTTGGCAAACTGCTCGGCCAGATACTCGACCAGCCGCAGGTCCCAGTCGCGCCCCCCCAGCCGCGCGTTGCCGCCGATGGCCATCGAGCGCAAGCGGCCGGGCTTGATTTCGATCACCGCGGTATCGAGTTTGCTCTCGCCCAGATCGAACACCAGCACGCGTTGGCCGGGCTTGTCGCAGCCGGGGGTCAGGTATCCCTGAGCTTCGGCATACGCCAGCGCCGCCGCCAACGGGTCATGAATCGTTCCCAGGATATCGGCGCCCGCGATTCGCGCGGCGTCGAGCCGCGCGCGGCGCTGCGACTGCGTGAAACTGGCCGGATGCGTCAGCACCACGGCGGGCGCCGCGATTCTCTCGGTCGCCAGATTGTCGAGCAGCTTGCGAATCAGGCAGGCCTCGACCACTTCGGGCGGCACCAGCTCGCCGCCAATCGCCCGCGCATAGGATCGCTCACCCAGGTCGCGCTTGTAGAATTCACCCGAGCGCGATGGTTGGGTGGCGGCGGCCAGATTGGCCGCGCGGCCGTGCAGCCACTCGTCCTCCTCGAAGTACACCACGCTCGGCGTCAAAAGATCGCCCTGCGAGTCGCGGAACAAAACGCTGCGGGCGTGCTCGTCGATCAAGGCCACGGCCGTGCGCGCGGCCCCCAAGTCGACTCCCGCCGCGCGGTGGGCGGGCATCGAACCGGTGGCCTGGCTGGCATGTGGCGTTATCGGTGGCACGTATCTGAATGCTCGTGAATGGGCACAGGCCCCGGGGGACAGCCCAAAACCTTGACTCTAACCTCCCCCGTGGACACCGGCAACCAAGGGGGGCGATCCTGCCGTTTTGGCGAGAAGAATATGGCGATTCTGTGGGAACCGAGCTAAATCCCAGCATTCACGGCGAATCGCCGAACCAGCCTAGCACGCGAACGCATTCCCCCTCGTAGTCGAAAGGGAGATACGTCGACAGGTTTCGCATCTGCGTCGTGACCAAGCCGGTCGTCGCCGGCTTGTCGCGTTCGAGCTGCCGCAGCCGCTTGTCGAGCAGCTCGGCGCGCCGGGCGGCTTCTTGGCGTTGCGCTTCGTTACGCCTTGCTTCCTCGCCCCGAGCCTCGCCGGTCGCGCGCAACGCCTCGGCCTGCTTTCCGTACTCCAGCAATTTACGGTCGATGTCGAACGCCTGCTTGTTCAGCGAGGCAAGTTGCAACGCGAGCTGCTGCGCGCGGGCGGCATTATCGACCGAGACGGCTCGGGCTTGAATGGGAACGGAAACGGTTCCGCTCCCGACCGCGCCGGCCTCGATGTTCTGGTTGAGATTTGCCATGAGCGCCTGGAGCACCATCATTTCCGCGGCAATGTGTGCTCGATCCCGAGACAAACTGGCGGTTTGTCTTTGTAGCAGGGACCACTGCCGAGCGGCATCGCCGGCTTCTTCGGCCTTGGCGTCGCGTTCGGTCTCTGAATGGGCTGTCCGTTCGACTTGCGATTCCAGGGCCTGGGCCACTTTTTCACGAGCGGCCTCGGTGGCCGTGATCCGCTCGACTAATTTTTGCTGGCGAGCGGCCAGCAGCTCGTCGAACCTCGTCGCGGTCAGCGCGGCGCCTTCGTCGAGCAACTGGATCAAGGGGGCCGGCAAGCGTGCCAAGAGCGGATTTTTGACTTGGGTGATTTCTTCGGAAGCGAGACCGCTCGGGCGAACGCGCTCGAAGTAGCCGAAAATCTTTCCCAACATCAGTGCGGCTTTTTGACGTGTGGCCTCGGGAGCCAGGTCGGCGTCGGCGATCCGCAAACCGATCTGCTCCGCGGCGGCCAGCGCGTCGCGGTAGCGTCGAGCTTGAACGAGCGCCCATACATACCAACAGCCGGCCTCCAAATCGGTAGGATGTTGTGCGACCTGCCGTGCCAAGAGCGACACCGCGTTTGCATATTTACGCTGGTTCAGAAGCACCATGGCGCAGGCATATTCCAACCGCCCATCCGCGAGCATGCGCGCGCGAAGCCGCAAATACTGCGACTCGGCATCCGAGAGGTTGGGCGCGGACGCGATCGCTCCGGTCGCCAGGAACCGCTCGACTGCGTCGCGCAGCTCGTCCGCGGCAAGCGACGCGGCCGATGCAGCCAGCATGACGCAAGCCATGATCGAGCTGCGCACGACGGTTCGCATGGCACAAGTTCTCCTGAACTCAGCTCCCTACAGTCCGGGCACCAACTGCGGTTGTTCAACGAGCGGCGCGTTGTCGTGCACCAGGATCCGCGCGTCGCCGACAAAATAGGTGTGCAAATCATCGACGACCAGGTTGTAAGCTTCGGCCGCGGGCTTGGCCTCGACGTTTTCGATGGTCGCTAGGCCGCGCATGGTCCACAGCCGATCACCGGCTTTTAGGAAGCGTGCAATTTCCCAGCCCTTGCCGGCAACCCAGAACGGATGGCCGGCGGCCGCTGCGACCGGCGCCGCGCCGCTGCAACGCACCTCGACGATTGCCGTAGGAGGGCGAACCGTCGTCGCCAAGACGGGCCGATACGTGAGCTCACCCGTCTGAATATCTTGAGCCAGTATCCGATCGCCGGGCCGGAGCGTCTCGATCGCCTTCGAGCCAAGCTCGGTCAAGACCGGCGTTCCCCGAACGAAGCATTCATGACGTTCCATCAGCAGCATGCCATTGACCGTAGTTACAGGCGGCGTGAATGTCGCCTCCGTGTTGCTGGCTATCTGCGGGTAATAGTTCCGCTCTCGATCCGGCGTGTACATCCCATAGTAGTTTTCGTACTGTTTTTGCCAGTCGGCCGCATCGTCGCCGATTTCCAGCTCCGTGGTTCCGGCGAGCACGTCGCGAATCCGCTTGCGCAGTTCTTGGGCCTGGAGCTCGACGCGCCGCGCTTCCGACTCAATCGCCGTCGCGCGTTGCACCTCTTGTATCAGCGCCCGGGGCGTTGTTGTTTGGGCCACGGCAAGATCCGCCGGTTGGATGAAGCTCTCATAGCGATAGGAATAATCGGCATCCTGGGTAGCCACCCCCACCTCGTGCTCGTGCAGCACGCCGCCGCCGGGCAGCACGTAGATCTGGTATTTCGTCTGCACGTCGGGCGGAATCGCGGCCAGCAGTTGTGGCACATAAGTGTGCATCGGCCGCCGCTTGAGCTGTGCGATCGCCGCGTCGCGATCGGCTCCCCCGCCAAAGGTGGCGATCCGTAGCAGGTGGCTCGTCACCTCTGGAACGCGTAGATTCCCGAGTCCGCGATAGACGGCTTCGCGCAGCCGAGGTTCTTGAAAGTCGCGGTTTGCGAGCGCCGCGAGCAGGGCCGGCGCAGCCGTCGGGTCTTGAATGCTCGAGATTTCCTCGACGGCCTGATTCGCGCCGTCGACGCCCCCCTTTTTGAAGCGGTTGCGCAGGACGTCCAGCTTCGGTTTCCAGGTTGCCAGATTTCGCGACCGCTCGGCCGCGAGCTCGCGCGGTGTTGCGCTTTTGACCGCGCCTCGGGCTTGGACCTGCTTCAAGGCGCGGGCGGCTTCCGCGTCTTCGGGAGCGAACTCGAGCACATGGACCCAGTGTACGCGGGCCTGGTCTGGCAGATGGACCTTCTCGCACCAGCGGGCGAGTTCACGTTGATTTTCCGCCGTATTGACGAGCGCATTGCGTCGCTCGCGATAGTTTTTCAGCCGCCGATCTCGTTGCGCCGTCTCGGCCGCCTCGTCCAGCGTCAGCCATTGATTGTCGCGACGTATCTGGCCGAGTTGCCAGCGGGCGGCGGCGCATTCGGGATCGAGCTTGAGCGCTTCGGCCAGCAACCGCTCGCGCTCGGCGCTGTCGCCGGCCAGTTCCGCCTGCAGGGCCTGCTTGACCAACGACTTGGCCGCCGGGGCCGCATCTACCGCGTCCGCCGCATTGGCCGGAGCGACAACCATCAGGAGCAAGCCGCTCGCCAACATCCGTTTATGAAGTTCTCGAAGTGCCATGTTTGTTCCCTCTAGGCAGAGAGGTCTCTGTGGATTGGAAGCCGACCTAAGTCACCGAGAAGTTGTTCCAGGGATGTTATTCACGGAGGAGATTTACCTCGATCGAGCGGCGCGCGCCACCAACCCTGCCATCGACTGCCGGTCGCCCCAGGCGTTTCGCGCACCCGGTGTTTGACGGTCGAAAAATGAGGGGCAGAGAGCGCGGCGTTGCGTGCCAGGTCGGCAGCCTGACCGCGGCCCGCGACTAGAAGAAAAACAACTCCACACACTACGCGCAGCAGGTAACGCATAACAACCGCTCCTCCGTTCCAAAGAGTGCCGCTGTTCCAAAGAGGGGCTACTATCGCCAAAGGCTGTCGTCGCCGACGCGGGATGGATCGCTCCCCCGCAGCCGGTATTCTGCCCCTTATCGCCGTGGGAAGTCAACAGAATTGCAGTAAAAGTGCGTGTTGGCCGGACGCCGCGTCGGACCAAAAAACGGCCGCTCAGATCGCCATCGATCCGAGCGGCCGTTGGGGTTCTAAAAGCTAGTTGCTAACTAGCCGATCAGTTCTTGGTCGAGGTTTTCGTTTCCGGAGCCGGCGGATTTTCTTTCTCCGGTCCCGCAAGTTCTTTCGACAGATCCTGTTTGGGATCGACCGAAGTGTAGAACCCGAACATCATCTCTTCCCAAGTCTGATCGCCGAAGGTGACTTCTTGCGTCGGGTCGGGATTCGCCAGGTTGTCTGTCGAGTTGTCGAAGTGCGCCGTGCAGACGATGCGCGTGCCCTTGGGCATCAGCTTGGGTTCGTGGAACATGTAGCGAAGTTGCCAGTTGAAGTCGTAGTTCGGCACGTCGAGCAGCACTTCCTGGGTGCCGTCTGGGTACTCGGCCACATACTTGAAATCTTTGCCGCGCACGTGCATGTGCGGCGTGAGGTTCAGCAGGAGCGTGTCCTTGAAGAACAGGTGCTTGGCCTCGACTTTGTAGTTCGGATCTCCCGGCGGAATGCGGAACGTCGCGTTCCCAATCACGCCGCTACGAACCTCCTTCTGGATCGTCTCGCGATCGGCAAACTTGATCCCCACCATGCTCCGGTCGCTTTGAGCGGTGCCGTTTGTCGTGTAGTGCATCTGGAATACCAGCTTCGAGCCGGCCGGCACATGGATGGCCGTCCCCGGCGGGCAAAGCGTGGGCGTCATGCCAGGAGCATAACCGCCGATGCCGCCGCGGCTGGCAAAGCTGCCGCCGCCCGGAGCTTGCACGAACACGATGATATGATGCACCACGCTTCGATTACCGGGCCGGCTCTCGGTCGCCGCGACCCACTTGTCTTCCGTCCAGCCCGGATCCACCGAGAAGTATTGATAATCCACGGTGCCTTCGGCCGGCACGTCGTAGGCCGCGTCGGCCATGTACAGAATCTGGTCGGGTTCGCCGATTTGCCAGCCGTCGACAAACGTGCGCGGCGCGGGCAGATCTTGCGGGTTGCCTTCGGGGCAACCGGCGTCGATCCAGGCGTGCAGATGGGATTTTTCCTCATCGCTCAGCCGCGCGTCGTTCAGCCAGTGGCCGTGCTTCGGATCGGCAAACCAGGGCGGCATGCGGCCTTCGTTGACCACTTCCAGGATCGTATCCGCCCAGGCGGTTACGTCGTTGTAGTCGGTCAGCGTGAAGGGCGCGACTTCGCCCTCGCGGTGGCACTCGACGCAGCGGTTTTGCATCAGCCGCACGATCTGCTTCGAATAGGTCACCTCGGCGTCGGGCTTGGTCTCGTTCTTGGCGGCCCGGCCAATGAAGCAGCCGTGAGCCTCGACGATCGGGTTCGCCACTTCCTTGCCGGCCAGCAGTTGATCCAGCGCATCGCCCAGATAGCGATTGCGCAGCTTCGGTTTTACATAGCCGGCGCCAGTCTTGAAGCCATACTGATCGTCGATGCGGCCCCAGTAACGAACCGCGTGATTTTTATCCAGCAGAAAGACCTCCGGCGTGCGCACGGCGCCGAGCTTGTCGGCCACCACGTTGCCGTTGTCTTTCAACACCGGAAACGTCAGCTCGAACGCCTTCACATAATTGCCGATCTCGCTGAGCGAGTCCTGCACGTTGGCGTTGATGCCCAGGAAGGCCACGCCCTGGTTGGCATATTCGGCCGCCAGCTCGTTCAGCCGGGGAGCGTAGTTCTTGGCCAACGGGCACTCGGTGCCCAAAAAGGCCAAGACAACCGGACGGCCCTGGTACTCGGAGAGCGCGTGCGATTTACCGTGATGGTCCGGCAACGCGAAGTCGGCCACCTGCTTGCCGATCGGCGACTCGCCGGCCTGCAAAGCCGTTTCCGCCGCTGCGCCCGTAGCCCCACAGGCGAGCACCGCAGTCAGCGCCATTTGCCATATTTTGCCCATTTATTCACCTCGAATACGTTGCTGTCTCGGAAATTCAGGTGTCCGGCGCCAGTGGGGGGGGCTGGTTTGCGCAGTCCTGCAAAAGATCTCTACCCAAGAGGCAAGTGTCGGGTTTCGCAAAACAGAATCTGTATTCTAAATCCTCGGCTCCAAATTCCCTACAGCGAATTTCGCCTAGGCGGAAAATGGCGGCGCGCGGCCACCGCGCACGCGGCACCAAGCGTGGCTGCGTAAGCGCTCGACCTCTCACACGATTTAGAACGGCAAGCCGCCGCCGCGATTCTGGGGAAACTTGAACTCGGCCCCCTTCATTTTATTGAACAACTCGCGCTGCGCGTCGGTAAGCACGGTCTCGGCCTGCTTGGTGAGTTCCTCGCGGAGCTTCTCCATCTTCTCGCGAATCTCGCCCTGACCGCTGCCGCCCGATCGCAACTCTCCAATCGCCTCTTGCATGGCGGCCGTGCCTTCCTCGCGGATCTCGGCGAGTTTCTTCTTTTGTTCGTCGGTCAACTCGAGCGCCTCGGCGATTTCCTCGTCCTCCAGGCTTTGCGTCCCGCGTGCTTGCAGCGATAGCTCCTTGAGCCGCGACTTCTGCTCCTCCTTCAGAATTTTATCGACCTTCGCCTGGGTTTCCTGGCCCCGGTCCTCGATCATCTTCATCACTTCGGGCATCTGCTCCTGCTGTTCCTCGGGCGTCAAGTCTTGCAATCCGCTGAAGATCTCGAAGGCCTCTTGCTGCAACTGCAACGCGACCTCTTGAAGCTGCTGCTTCTGTTCGTCGTCGAGCTTCAATTCATCCTGCACGGCGTCGCCACGCAGCAGAAACACGTTTTGCAGCGAGGGCGGAAAACGCAGCCCTCGAAGATTCAACTGGGCCTCGGCCGCGGGGGCGAACGTAAGCAGTAAAGCCAGCGCAATACCAGCGGCAAGAATGTGGCGAATCATCGTTGAAAATTCCTCGGCGTCGGATAGTGGTCGGTGGAGTGCTGCCTTTGCCGGCTCGCGCCCCCCCCCAGGAGCGCGCGAGCCAGATGTTCATGGAAAGGATTACCCGCCTCGGCAGTTCGGCGTTTCGTGCTTGGCACATCCCGAACTCGGGCCGGGCATTATCACCCGAATCAGGCCCAGAGTGCAAATTTTTCCCCGGTCTGGTCGCTTGAAACCTGGTCCGTGGTCCGAGCGTGTGCGTCAGTTTGAAGATAGGTGCTTGCCGGGCGGTGGAAACCGCCGTACGAGCCGCCATCCCCAGACGCCCAGCACCGCCAGAAAAAACACGAGCGACAGCCATACCAGGTTCGTCATCCGCGGCGGGCGGTGCCGGTTCGCCTCAACGACCAGCAAGTGCATCACGATCACGAACGCCAGCTCCAGCACGCCCAGCCACGCCATCTGCCGCCGGAAATAAGCTAGCGTTGCATCGCGCCGGCCCGGCGCCAGCCAGACCTCGCGATGGGGGATCTTGATCGCGCGGATCGGCAAACGCCCCAGAGCCAGGCCGACGGCTGGCAGGAGCAGCGGAAATGTCAGGCCGAAGCCCGCCATGAAGATGAGATAGGTCGTGCGGCCCATCCACGCATCGGCATCGCCCGCGAACCCGAAGTGCGTGGCCACGAGCTGCGGCAGTTTGTCGGCCGAGTCGATCAGCAGCGCGATCAGCATCACATAGAGTATGGCCAACAATCCCAGCGGCAATCGGCTACCAAGCACGGCGTGGTTCTCCCGAGAAAAAGTGGGCCGTCGCTGAATCTTGGCCAATTCTATTCGGGGGCGGTCTCGCCCAGCAATCGCGCGGGCGTCTGGGTAGTGTCCTATAAGAGTGTGTTGCCAGAGGTGGCACGGCCCTGAGGAACGAAGGGCGTGCTAGAATGACTATGATTTTCCGAGTCAACTTCAGCACGCCCACGCTGCGCTCTGAGCGTGCCACACAGGCATTCCCTTCCAGCAACACACTCTTAGGACACCACCGGCGTCTGGGGGCCATTATCCGACGTCGTGTCGACCGGTATGATGAGGGAGATCGTTCCTGGGCCCGTGCCGTTTGAGTTTGCTCTGCTGTTATGCCGCTTGTCAGTATTCGCGACCTTGTCATCCGCTTTCGCGGACCGGAACTCCTGGACGGGGTTTCGTGTGAAATCGAGCCCGGTGAGCGCATTGGTCTTTTGGGCCGCAACGGCGCCGGTAAGACCACGCTCCTGCGGATGCTGGCCGGGGAGGTGCCGCCCGACTCGGGCCAAATCGTGTTTGCCACCGGGGCTCGGCTGGCGTATTTGCCGCAGGACGTACCCAGCGACGTCACGGGGCCGGTGCATGACGTGGTTTTCTCCGGCGCGCGTCTCGCGAGCGACGAGCCCGATTGGCAACTCGAGCAGCGCGTCGAGCAGACGCTCTCGCGCATGCAACTCGATCGCGCGGCGCGGTTCGAAAGCCTTTCCAGCGGCATGAAACGCCGCGTGCTGCTGGCCCGCGCTCTCGCGAATGATCCAGACCTGCTGCTGTTGGACGAGCCGACGAACCACCTCGACGTGGAAGCCATTCTCTGGCTCGAAGATTTTCTCAGCCGTTGGTCCGGCACGCTGCTGTTCATTACCCACGATCGCATGTTCCTGCGCAAGCTGGCGGGGCGCATTTTGGAGATCGATCGGGGGCGGCTGTTCGACTGGTCGTGCGACTACGACACGTTTTTAGTCCGCAAGGAGCAGGCCCTGGCGGCCGAGGAAAAGCAGAACGCGCTGTTCGACAAGAAGCTCGCCCAAGAGGAGATCTGGATTCGCCAGGGGATCAAAGCCCGCCGCACGCGCAACGAGGGCCGCGTCCGCGCGCTCAAGGCCCTGCGGCTCGAACGCAGCCAGCGCCGCGAACGCGGCGGTAAGGTGAAGCTCGAAATTCAAGAAGCCGGGCGCAGCGGCGCGCTCGTGGCCGAGGTGGAAAGCATCGCATTTGGCTACGGCGCGCGGAAGATCGTCGATGGCTTTTCCACGACGATCATGCGTGGCGACAAGGTGGGCATCATCGGCCCCAACGGCGCGGGCAAGACCACCTTGCTCCGGTTGCTCCTCGGCAAGCTCGAACCGCAAGCGGGCCGCGTGCGGTTGGGGACGAACCTCCAGGTCGCCTACTTCGATCAGCTTCGCGAGCAGCTCAACGATGACGCTTCGGTGGCCGACAACGTCGGCGACGGCTACGACACGGTCGCCTGCGGCGGCGGCCGCCGGCACATCATCGGCTACCTGCAAGATTTTTTGTTCAGCCCCGAACGGGCTCGCTCCCCCGTGCGCTTTCTTTCGGGCGGCGAGCGGAACCGCGTGCTATTGGCCAGGCTCTTCGCCAAGCCGGCCAACATCCTCGTGCTTGACGAGCCGACCAACGATCTCGACGCCGACACGCTCGAACTGCTGGAAGAACAGCTCATCGAGTTTTCCGGCACCGTGCTGCTGGTCAGTCACGATCGCGAGTTTTTGAACAACGTCGTCACGAGCACGATCGTTTTCGAACCGGACGCGAACGGCGAGCTTCAGGTTCGCGAATATGTCGGCGGCTACGACGACTGGCAGCGTCAGCGCCCGAAGTTGGCGATCGATTCGCCCAAATCCAAGCCGGCCGCGGCAGCCAGCCAGGTCGCGGCAGCGGAGAAAACCAAGCGGCGGCTCTCCTACAAGGAGCAACAAGAGTTGAAGTCGCTGCCCGGTGAAGTCGAGAAGCTGGAGCGCGAAATCGCCGCGTTGCACCAGCAAATGGCCGCCCCCGAATTCTATCGCCAGGGGGGCGATCAGATCACCGTCGCTCAGACGCGGCTCAAAACGCTCGAAGCCGACTACGAAACCAAGTTCGAACGTTGGCATCAGCTCGAAGCCGGCGAGTAATCGAGTCCGGCAGACAATCAAGCAAGAACGTCGCGGTGTCCTTTTATCGCGATTGAACCAAGAACGGGATCATCGCCATGCAAGCCTTGCTCTTGATCGACATCCAAAACGACTACTTCTCGGGTGGGCGCATGCCGCTCGCAGGAATCGACGAGGCCAGCCACACTGCGGCCCAACTGCTGAATCATTTTCGCGCGCAACGACTGCCGCTCGTTCACGTCCGGCATGTCTTTGATGATCCGTTGGCGCCGTTCTTTCAGCCGAACACCCCGGGTATCGAAATCCACGCCTCAGTAGCGCCCGAGCCTGGTGAAATCGTGGTTACCAAGCATTTCGTGAATTCGTTTCAGGCAACCAATTTGAAGTCGATTCTCGATCGGCACGGAGTCGATTCGCTCGCGATCTGCGGGGCGATGAGCCAGATGTGCGTCGAAGGAACGGCGCGGGCAGCCGCCGAGCTCGGCTACAGGTGCCAGGTCGTGCACGACGCTTGCGCCACCCGCGATCAGACGTTTGGCGATCGGGTGATTCGCGCGGCCGACGTCCACGGCACGGCAATGGCGACGCTCGGCTTCGCCTTTGCCGAGGTCCTTTCGTTCGCCGACTGGCGACGGCGTTAACACCGAACGCAGACGCGGCTCCGCGAGAGGCCTTTGGTGGCCGCTACGGTTCGCCTCCGATGGTTTCTTCTGCCCATGATTTGCGCATTGCGCCCTTTTTCGTTATCATGGCGCGCTAACGGAGCGAACATTCCGAAGCGACCAGAACTTGAAATGGAGTTCTGCCTGTGTCTGCCGTCAAAAACACGCTGCCCGCCGAGAATACGATCGTTCAGGGCGATTGCGTCGCCGGTCTCAACGCGTTGCCTGCCGGCTGCGTTGACCTGGTGTTTGCCGATCCGCCGTTCAACATCGGCTACTCATACGACGTCTACGACGACCGTAAAGAGCACGAGCACTATCTCGATTGGTCGCGGCAATGGATCGCGGCCGTACACCGCGCGCTCAAGGACGACGGCGCGTTCTGGCTGGCGATCGGCGACGAATACGCCGCGGAGCTCAAGCTCACAAGCCAGGACAACGGCTTTCACTGTCGTAGTTGGGTCATCTGGTACTACACCTTCGGCGTCAACTGCAAGCAGAAGTTCACCCGCTCGCATGCGCACCTGTTCCACTTCGTGAAGAATCCGGAGCAATTCACGTTTCGGGCGGATTCGCCCGAGAATCGCATCCCCTCGGCCCGGCAGCTCGTGTATGGCGACAAACGGGCGAATAGCCGCGGCCGCCTGCCCGACGACACCTGGATCATTCGCCCGGCGGAGTTTGTCGGCCAGCTTGATGCCGCTGAGACCTGGACGCCCAGCGACGTGGCCCCGCCGGCCGACGGCGAGCAAACCTTTACCCTGCGGCCACAAGACCTGGGCAGTTGCTTTCAGCCGGCGGAAGACACCTGGTACTTTCCCCGCGTCGCCGGCACGTTCAAGGAGCGGGCCGGTTTCCACGGCTGCCAGATGCCCGAGCAATTGCTGGCCCGCATTATTCGGTTTTGCAGCCACGAGGACGAACTGGTCGTCGATCCGTTCTCGGGCAGCGCGAGCACCGTGGTCGTGGCCAAGAAGCTGGCGCGCCGGCATTTGGCTTTCGAGCTTTCGGAAGACTACGTGCGGCATGGCCTGGCGCGGTTGGCGGCCACGCACGCCGGCGATCCGCTGGTGGGATCGGCCGAACCGTTGGCCTCGGCGCCGACGACGGCCAACGGCCGCCGCCTGGGCGAAAAGCGATCACCGAAAAAAGACGCCGCGCCCGTAAAGGCCGCGCCCTCGACGGGGCCTCGGCACGACACCGCGCAGCTCGAGCTCACGCTGCGCGGCGTCCTCGCGGCGTTTCGCGAGACGTATGAGGGGTTCTCCGCCGATCGGGTCGTGGCCGATCCCGACCTGGACGCCGCGTTTGCCGAGCGTTGCCGCTCGCTGGGGCTGGTCGGCGAACCGCGCACCTGGAATACGCTGCTCTTTCGCCTGCGCAAACAGGGCAAGCTCGCCGAATTGCCCACGCGCGAGCGTACGGGGTTGAGCTGGCAGGAGTGCGACGGCTACTTGTTTGCCAGTGAAATCGCTCTCGAAACGATGCTTGATGGCGACGAGGCCGACAGCCTGGATGAAATTCTCTGCGATCCGCAATTGGCCGCGCGGTTCGACGTGCTGGCGATGCAATATGCGCCTGGCCATAAACCGCTCCACTATCGTTTGGCCGCGCTCAAGCTGCGCAAGCAAGCCAAGCTCGCCCGCAGCCGCGGCGCCGTGCTGGTTGCGCCCTCGCGATTGGGGCGCGAAACGCCGATCGAAGATCTGGACGTCGGCAGGCTGCCGGCCGAAAGCGGCGTCTATCTGGTCACCGGCGGAAAAGTCCGGTTGTACGCCGGCGAAACGCTCAACCTTCGCGAACGGCTGGCTAGCCAGTTCGAAGCCGACCGCCGCGCAGTCTGGAAGGGCCTTCCCGGTCCGCTGATGTTCCGCGCCTATCCAACGGGAGTTGCCGCGGCCGAGATGCTGGCCTGGCAGGCGTGCCTGGTGCGTAAGTATCGTCCCCAGTTGAACTACCGCGAGTTATTGGCCGGCGAGTAGCCATTCGCGGCGACATCTTTTTTGCCCTCCACCCCCGATTTTCTTTTTGAGGGCTGGTCTCGCCGCACGTCTAATCAGTTGAGTCGTGCCCGTGGCGGATTCGGACGAGCGGACTAGCGGGCTACGGAAAAAGGTCGTCGTGGACCTTTTTCCGCCTCGCGAAGTGCGCAGCGAAGCTCCGCACCGCTCGCAAAATAGCGCCCCCGCGTCGAACTTCCGAACTAACTTTACGCGCTCGGGGTTTCGCAGCACAATAGGCGCTGGAGTTGGGCTGCAAGGCGCCAAGCCGGGCGGAGCGCACCCTGGCCAGCCTCCCACGCCGTTCGTCATTCTTCATCGTCGTCCGTAGCCACACGTCGTAGCCGCCCCATGGGTCGCAAAAAAAACCGCAACCAACCACGTCCGCTAACAGAAGACTTCTTCGCCAGTCCGCCACCGGAGAAACGCCGCGGTGTCGAAGCCGCGATCGCCAACATTCGCGGGCGAATCATCGCCGGTCTGCTGCTCGCGCTGCCGTTCTTCGTCACGTTTTGGATCGTTTACTGGCTGTACCAGACGCTCGACGACTATGTCATGTCGCCCATGGCCCGGCTTGTCGTCCGACTGGCCGAGGGAGGCGCCGTCGCCGTTCCCACCTGGTTCACGACCTATGTCGCTCCGGTCGTCGGCCTGATCACCATCGGGCTGCTACTCTATTTTCTGGGGTTCTTTGCCCGCACCCGGTTGGCTAGGCTGGTGGATACCATCCTGCTCAAAGTGCCAATCGTTACGCCGATCTACAGCGCCGTAAGCCGGATGTTTCAATCGCTGGGCGGTGGTGGTGAACTGTCCAAGTTCAAACGGGTGGTGCTCGTGTCCTTTCCGCATCCGGGCATGCGCTCGCCGGGGTTCGTCACCTCAAGCTGCCGAGACGAAGCGACGGGCAAGAAGATCCTCTGTGTATACGTGCCCACGACGCCCATTCCGACCTCCGGTTACATGCTCCTGATTCCCGAGGACGAAGTGACCGAGCTCTGTTGGACGCTGGAGGAAACGGTACAGGCCGTGGTGTCGTTTGGTTTAACGGCGCCGCCGCAAGTGCAATACTATGTACTTCCCGCGGCGGCCCAGCCGGCAGCCGCCGACACAAAACGCGGCCCAAAGTCGTAACACGCCTCGTTCCCACAAAAGGCGGATCAAGCATGGCGAACCCTGACGCGGGCGAGATCGAATCCGCTCCAGCGGCCTCTTCCGCCGCAAGTCACAAGACGAGCTTCATCGTCCTTTGGCTGCTTTGGGCTGCGGCCCTGGCCGGCGCCATGATCTCGGGCAACGTGCTCGAACGCCACGGCGCGCCGCTCCCCACCGCGCTACGAATGGCGTCCTCCCTCGTGCTTGTGGCCACGGGCTGGTGGGCTTGGAGGCTGTTGCGCGGCGCTACTGCCGGTCGCTTCGCGTTTTGGATCGCGCTGGGCATGACGCTCGGCGCGCTCGGCGACTTCTTCATGGCCGGGCTGCTGTCATTCATCCCCATTCGACCGACGCAACTCGGCGGCATCGCCTCGTTCGGCCTGGGACACATCGCCTACATTGCCGGTTGCGTATGGCTCGCTCGCAGGGCGGGGCTGACCGCCCGGGCGCCGCTGGCCATCGGCATTCTGGGGTGGCAGATTTTTGCCCTGATTGGCTGGTACTACGTGGCGTATCTCGGCGAAGACAACCGCGAGCTGCTCGGGCCCGCGCTCGTCTATACGATGTTGCTGGCCGGCACCGCGGGCATCACTTCCGGCCTCGCGTTGCAACGAGCGCCGCTCTTTCCTCTGGCGCTCGGCGGAGCGCTGTTTCTCATCAGCGATCTGATCCTTGCCTTTGGCATGTTTGGCCAAGCGGTTCGCCACGGCGCCGAAGCCGTGTGGCTCACCTACAGCCCTGGCCAGATGCTGATCGTGTTCTCGATCCTCTCGGTCGCGGCCATGCTCCGAGCCCGCGGGTAGTCGGCCCAGCGGGCGAAACTCGCCGGTTGGCTCGAGAGGACACGCACCCCGCGGGGGGATCTTCACCGGGCTTTCAATGCAGCGGGGCCTGCTCGCGCATGCGTTCTTGATCCGAGACGATCTGCAACGCTTCTTCAAAATGCCCTTGCAGTACCAGAAACCGTCGCTGGTCTCCGCCGTGGTCGGGGTGCAATTGCTTCACCTTCTCGCGGTATGCCCGCTTCACGTCCTCCTCGGTGCAGGGCATTTGCAGGCCGAGCGCCGCGATCGAACGCGGTGTGTATTGCCGGGCCCACGCGGGAAAGCCCGCCACGGCCTGCGCCGCCACGACCAGGCCTCGCCGGAGCGAGCGCAGGTAGGCTCGGATATCGAGCACCATGAACACGTAACCCGCTAGCGGCACGAGGATGATGAGCGCCAGGAATAGCGCCGTGATCGCAAAGTCGAGCGGATCGAGAGATAGCATCGAAAAACCAGGTTGCCACGAACCAGTCGGGTCCGCCGCCGCGCGGCAAACGTGGTTGTCATCTTACGAACGGGCGGCGGCCGATTCCAGAGCGCGAGCGGCGATCCGGCGCCCTGGCCAATCATGGACCACGCCGGTCAAATTTCCATCCCTTCGCCGAAGTAATATTTGCGGGCTTCGGGATTGGCCAGCACTTCGTCGGGCTGACCGTGGCAGAGCACTTTGCCCGCCCGGATCACATAGCTGCGATCGGTGATTTGCAGCGTTTCGCGCACCTGGTGATCGGTGATCAGGATCGAGATGCCCCGCTCGCGCAGATCGCGAATGATCTTCTGGATGCTGTTGATCGTGACCGGGTCGATGCCCGTGAACGGTTCGTCGAGCAGGATGATCTTCGGATTGGAGACCAGGCAGCGTGCGATCTCCAGACGCCGGCGTTCACCGCCGGAGAGCGAATCGGCGCGGCTCTTTTTCAAGCGGGTGATGTCGAATTGTTCGAGCAACTCGGCACAGCGGTTTTTGCGTTTCGCGCGGTCAAGCCCCAGCATTTCCATCACGCCGAGCAGGTTGTTCTCGACGGTCAGCTTGCGAAAGACGGACGACTCTTGTGCCAGGTAGCCCATGCCCTGTTGGGCGCGTTGATACATCGGCAACGTGGTCACATCGTGGCCATTGAGCGTCACGCGCCCGGCGTCGGGCTCGACCAGACCGCAGGTCATGCGAAAGCTGGTGGTCTTGCCGGCGCCGTTCGGGCCGAGCAGCCCGACGATCTCGCCGGCATCGACTTGAAAGTTCACGCCATCCACCACCCGGCGGCGGCCGTAGGTCTTTACCAGTCCCGCGGCCTGCAGAATTATCATGCGTTGGGTCCTCCTGACCACGACGTGCTAGCGGTGCGAGCAACCAGTCCGGGCCGCGCCGCCGCATTCTTTTAGCGGATTAGCCCCATTTCGGGCAAGTTCGGGATGATGCCCAGGCCGATGTTTGTGCCCGGCACGAACACCCGGAGCGGGTGGGGCCAGTAGACGCACAACGCCTTTCCGACCAGCAAATCGCGATGCACGAAGTGCTCTTCCCAAAGCCGGGCGTCGGCGCTCGCCGGGCTGTTGTCTCCCAGCACGAAGAACTGATCGGGCCCGAGCTCGAACGATTCCACCTGCCGGGTGTCAAACACGTTGCGCCCGCCGCGCTCCCACTTTTGGGGCGAAGCCAGAAAGTCGGCCAATTGCCGGCGGTTGAGGCCCATGATGAACGAGCGGTTGGGAAAATCGCTGATCGGGCCCCGCCCCGAGTTGCGGTCGGCAATGTAGTAAATGTCACGCAGCACGCGCAAATGGCTCGCTTCCAAGGCCGCCCCGCGCGAGCCGATGCCCACCGGCGCCAGGTCGCCAGGATCGTCGGGCGTCGAGAGCGGCCGATCGTTTCCCAGATCTTCGTAGACCGTCGGCGCGTCGAACGCGACCACCTTGCCGTCGATCCAGAGCGTCAGCTCGCGGTCGGCGTTCGCAAACGCGATGTTGTAGGTTCCGGGGCCGCGCAGCGCCGTGGTGGCCGTGGGCGCAAAGCGAGCCACCCCGTCGATCGAGAGCGTGGCCTTTCCCGTCGCCACGTCAATCTGACAGCCGAAGTGGCGACCGCCTTTGACCAGGTCGAACAGCACCAGGCCCTGGCCGTTCTGGATGTCCACCTCGCACTCGAGCAGCAGATCGCCGACCCAATGATAGCCCAGGGCGAACGGCTGCGGCTGACCCTCGTGCCGCAGGATATCGGTGTTGAACGAGTAAAAATCGGTGATCAACTGCGGGCGCGGCTGGAACTGCGGAGGCCACTGCTCGTGATACCAGTTTTCTTCCGACGGCACGGTGTGCTCGTAACGAATCCAGGCGTCGCCGGGCTGCTGGCCGTCGATGCTGTAGGTGCGCGTGTCGGCCGAGACACGCCAATGGTTCTGTGCGTCGAGGCCCCACTCCTGCCAGCGCGTGGGCCAATTGCGGTCCAAGAGCGCCTGGCTGACATAGTCGTTGTCGTGAACCACCTGGGCCATCGCCCGCAGCTTGTCGGCCGGTTTGCGCACGATCTCAAATTGCTGCTCGCCCGCGCTCTTCACGTACAAGTCGCCGTGACGGATCTGCACGGTCTCGTTCGGCAGACCCACGAGCCGTTTGATGAAGTAGGTCTCGGCTTCTTTCGGAAAGCGAAAGACGATCACGTCGAAACGCCGCGGATCGCTGAACTGGTAGGGAATCTTGCTGACCCAGATGCGGTCGCCGCTATAGCTGGGGTTGGGCGTCCCTTCGCTCGTCGGATCGAGCGACTCGGTGGGCATCGTGTACCGACACAGCGGGCAGGTGCAGGCCACGACTTGCCGCGCGGGGTCGCGATGCTCGTAGCCTTTGTCGTCCGTCTCGTCGCTCCCGCTGGCCGTGTACGGATAGCCGCACTGCGGGCAGACGATGTCCTTGTGGCGGCCCATCAGCGTGGGCGCCATCGACCCCGTGGGAATGACGAACGCCTCGGCCTCGAACGTCTTGAACAGAAACGCCAGCGCCAGGGCAATCGCAATCGACTCGACCGTCTCGCGCATTCCGCGCGAGACGCCATTCGGCTTCTTCGACCGCGCAGGACGCGTTTCGCTCGTTTCCGCGGTGGTGACAGGTGTGCTTGCCATCTCGGTTTACTCGATGTTACCGAATCAGGCCCATCCGGGCGAAATTCGGAAAGAACGGAAACGGAATGCCCGTGCCCGGGATTTGGTGAAACGAATGGGGCCAGAAGATCAACAGCGCCTGGCCCACGAGTAGCTCGCGCGCCACGTACCGCTCACCTTCCCACAGGCGGGCGTCGCTGCTCGCCGGGCTGTTGTCGCCCAACATGAAGAATTGATCCGCCGCCAGAGGGAAGTCGACCGATCGCCGCAACGTGAACGGGCTCCGGCGGCCGTCCGGCGACCATTGCGCCGGATTCGACCAGAATTCGTACAGCTCGGCGTAGTTCATCGCTGGCGGAGTGCCCGCGTAGTTGTAGTCGGCCAGCGGGCCGTGCATCGAGTCCGAGGCGACATAATACAGGTCGCGCCACAATTTGATCTGCCGCACGGCGAGTCCGGCGCCGCGCGAACCGATGCCCGCCGGCGCAAGATCGAGCGGATCGGCCGGCGTGCTGCGCGGAATGTCGGCCGCCAGGTTCGGATAGCTGACGGCCGATTGCTGGTCGAAGTTCAGCACGCTGCCGTCGATCCACAACCGGAGCTGCCCGTCGATGTTGGCGAAGATCACGTGATGCTCGTCCGCGCCGCGAATGTCGGCGGTCGTCTTGGCGAGCGGCGTTTGATCGTCGACCGAGAGCGTCACGTCCCCCGATTCGAAGTCGAGTGTCGCCCGGAAGTGGTGGCCGCCTTTGACCAGATCGAGCACCGCCGCGCCTTTGCCGTCCGTCGACTCGACGAGCGCTTCGAGCATCAGGTCGCCGACCCAGTGCATGCCGAGCATTCGCGGGTCGTCCATGCGCGTGTTGCGGTCGACGCTCGTGTTATAGGCCACGAAGTCGGTGATCAAGAGCGGCTTCACGTCGCGCGTGGTCTGGCCGCTGTCGATCGCGCGCCAATCGTCGATCGATGGGACGAAGTGCTGGTAGCGCAGCCACTTCTCCTGGCCGCCCCCGTCAATCGAAAACGATCGTCCGCCGTCCGTGCTCTTCCAGCCGCTTTCGTCGGCCGGCAGTTGTTGCCAGCGGAGCGGCCATCCCGCGCGCGTCAGCACGTCCGACACGTAGTCGTTGTCGTACACGATCTGCGACATCGCCCGCTGTTCGAGCGGGCCGCGCTGCGGGCGTAGGAACTCGTTTTCGCCCGGGGCACGCACCAGCAGATCGCCGTGCTGGATGCGAATAGTTTCGCCCGGCAGTCCTACGCAGCGTTTGATGAAGTTGGTTTGTGCCTCGCTGGGATTCTTGAACACGATCACGTTCCAGCGCTCGGGATCGGCGAAGTCATAAGCGAACTTGCTGACCAGAATCCGATCGCCGCCGTAGGTCCGATGACCGCTGCCAGGCCCGACGTTGGCAAAGTGCCGGCACATCGGGCAGCAGGCTTTCTCCACCGGCGAGACGGGGCGCGTGCGTCCCATCTGCTGGGCCATCTGCTCGTCTTCGCCGCTCGCGCCGGCCGCGTATTGAAAGCCGCATACCGGGCAGGCGATGTCCTTGTGCGCGCCCATCAGCGTGGGCGCCATCGAGCCGGTGGGAATGACGAACGCCTCGGCCTCGAACGTGCGGAACAGAAACGCCAAAATGAACGCCACCACCACCGATTCGATCGGCTCGCGCAGGCCGCGCTCCGTGAGCCACGCGGGGAGCGCCCCCTGGTCCGCCGGGCGCGTTCCCTTGTCGCCAGGGGGCGACTTTGCCGAGACGGTCGATTTGGCCGTTTTCTTTTTGCTCATGCGATCTCCCTACCAGACCAGCACGGGGCCCAACAGCGATGTCCCGTTCACGCCGCCCACCGCCACCCACGCGCGGCTGTCGACGGAGTTGGCGCTGTTATCCCCGAGCACAAAGTATTCGTTCGCTCTCAGCCGATATCGGGTTTGGCCCTGCGGGCCGGGGGTAAAATGCGCGTCCCGCAGAATCTTCAGCCCGCTGACTGCCAGCGCCGCTTCGTCCGCCCCGATCGCCAATTTCAGAGGAGCGCCCTCGACGTGCGGCAGCGGTTCGAAGGCGTGCTCCAAAATCGATTTGCCGGCCGCCCGGAGCGTGAAGCGGCCATCGGCCACGACGATTTCGACCGCCAGCGCGGCGTGCTGGCCCGACGCGACCCGGCCGCCGGTCACCCGGTTGCCGTTATGCGAAAGCCGCGCGCCGCCGCCCCCGACCGGCAACAACACACGAAACTCGTCGCCGCGGGTGTGAATCGTGATGAAGCATCGGTCTTGGGCCGCACCGTGCAACGTGCAGCGGAGCACGAAGTCGGAAACCTCGTTCAGCCGCCGCGATTCGCTCTGATTCACCGGGCTGCCGTCGAGGATCGGCGATTCGCCATCGCCATCGCCCTCGGGCGTCGTGGGTTCCTGGTGCCGATATTCGAGCCAGTCGATCCGTTCCGCCGGGCCGGCGCGATGCTGCCAGCGATCGCCCGCCAGCTTCCACGCCCCCTCGCGCAGCGAACGCCACCTTGCCAGATCGCCTTCATCGGCCACGGTAACGGCCATCGCCAGTTGCACGGTCAGCGGCTTGCGCGGACGTTGCCCGTCGATCACCAGGTCGCCGGCGCGAAGCTCGACATTCTCGCCAGGAAGTCCCGCGATGCGTTTCACGCAGAGCGTGCCGTTCTCGGGCGAGCGCAACGCCACCGGTTCCCAACGCCGCGGCGCCCGCCAGCCAAACGCCGCCCGGTCGACAAACAACCGCTGGCCGGCCGCGGGCGTTCCCAAGGCCGTGTCGTTCCGAGCGCCACAGCGCGGGCAGACCACATCGCCACCTGCCGCCGGCAGCGCGTCGCGGTCGCAATGGATTGCCCGCTGGCAGCCCGCACACTGCCAGCGATAGTGCGGCCCCATCAGCGACGGCGCCATTGAACTGCCCGTCACGATTGCCGGCACGAGCAAGCCCGAGACCAGCCAGGTATTCACCACCAGTGCGCCGATGGCGGTGAGCACGATCGCATGCACCACGCTGCGCATCCCGGCGGCCGTTGCCGAGGAAACGCCAACGGCGCTCGCCGTCCGCTTTCGACCGTTGACGAGGGGACATTCCGGCGGCGATAGCGCAAGGCTGGGCATGGCATGCGTCGGTTCGAGGTTTCGAGCGGGGGGGCTACTTTTGTTCCGAGGTGTCGAGCACGGCCAGGAACGCTTTCTGCGGAATATCGACGCTCCCGATCGACTTCATCCGCTTCTTGCCTTCCTTTTGCTTCGCCCACAACTTTCGCTTGCGGCTGATGTCGCCGCCATAACATTTGGCGGTCACGTTCTTTCGCATCGCGGAGATCGTCTCTCGGGCGATGACCCGGGTGCCGATGGCGGCCTGCAGCGCGATCTCGAACATATGGCGGTCGATCTCGGTACGCAGTTTTTTCACCACGGCCCGGCCGCGGCGGTCGGCGTCGCGTCGATCGCAGATGATGCTCAGGGCGTCGACCCGTTTGCCGCCAACCAGGATGTCGAGACGCACCAGGTCGGCCGGAAAATAACCGATCACTTCGTAGTCCATCGTGCCGTAACCGCGGGTCACGCTCTTGAGCCGGTCGTGCATGTCGTAGATCACGTCCGCCAGCGGCAGATTGAACGTGAGCATGGCCCGCGTCGGCGAGAGATACTCGGTGCGCACGTACTCGCCGCGGCGATCGGTGCAAAGCTGCATCACCGGGCCGATGCAGTCGGTCGGCAGCACGAAGTTCACCTTCACGATCGGCTGGCGAAACTCTTCGATCTGGCCGCTTTCTGGCACCTTTTGAGGATTGTGGATGTGCAGCGTTTCGCCGCTCGTGGTCAAGATTTCATAGGTCACGTTTGGCGCGGTTTGCACCAGGTCGAGGTTCGCCTCGCCCTCGAGCCGCTGCTGAATGATCTCCATGTGCAGCAGCCCCAGGAATCCGCAGCGGAAGCCGAACCCCAGCGCGTCGCTCGTCTCGGGCTCGAACTCGAAGCTGGGATCGTTGATCGCCAGCTTGTTCAGCGCGTCGCGCAGTTCGTCGAAGTCTTGGCCGTCCGAGGGATACAGCCCGCAGTACACCATCCGCTGGGGCGTGCGATAGCCGGCGAGCGCCTGCGCGCCGCTGTCGCCGGCCGTGGTGACCGTGTCGCCGATGTGGACCTGGCCGAGCGACTTGATGTTGCAGATCAGGTAGCCTACCTGGCCGGCTTGCAGTTGGTCGCAGGAGCGGCGCTGGGGGACGAATTGCCCCAGTTCGAGCACGTCGTGCTGGGTTCCGGCCTTCATGAAGCGGATCTTCTGCCCCTTGCGGACCGTGCCGTTCATGACTCGGACATAGGTGATCGCGCCCCGGTATTCGTCGTAGTGGCTGTCGAAGACCATCGCTTGCAGCGGCGCGTCGGGGTCGCCCTGCGGCGGCGGCACGCGCTCGACGACCGCGGCCAGCAGCGACTCGACGCCCTCGCCGCTCTTGCCGCTACAGCGCAAGACCTCGGCCGGGTCGACCGCCAGCACCGATTCCATCTCGGCGATCACCTCGTCCGGCCGCGCGTGCTTCAGATCTACCTTGTTCAGCACGGGAACGATCGTCAGATCGTGTTCCATGGCGGCGAACGCGTTGGCCACGGTCTGGGCCTCGACGCCCTGAAACGCATCGACCAGCAGCACGGCGCCTTCGCAGCACGCGAGACTTCGCGAAACTTCGTATTGAAAGTCGACGTGGCCCGGCGTGTCGATCAGGTTCAGCTCATAGGCCTCGCCGTTGTACTGGAACTTCATGGCCACCGCGCGCGCCTTGATCGTGATGCCGCGCTGCCGTTCGAGCTCCATGTCGTCGAGCGTCTGCTCGCGCAGCTCGCGCTTGTCGAGCGTGCCGGTCTTTTCCAGCATCCGGTCGGCCAACGTGCTTTTGCCGTGGTCGATGTGGGCCACGATCGAGAAGTTGCGGATGTGTTTGCAGTCGATAGGTGGCATGCTGCCTCGAGTCTCTAATACGCCGTCGTTGCTGGTATGTGTGTGGGAACTTGGTCCGAATCGCTCGCGAGGAGGGCCATGTGGCATGGCGCTTCCGGTGCCCCGGACGTTCGCTATTATGGTCTTGATTGCAGATAGTCGCGCCGCGCTAGTCCGGCCGCGCCGATAAAGCCCGCGTCGCCGCCGAGCTTGGCGAAGTCGATCGTCGTCAGATCGGCCAGCGTCGGCAGCGCCCGGGCTCGAACCTCTTGCTTCACCCGCTGGAGAAACGCCCGGCCGGTTTTCGTTGCATGTTCTCCAAAGGTCATCGCTCCGCCGATCACGACACCGTTCGGGTCGATCGCGTGCATCGCCGAGGTGATGCCGATTCCCAAATAGCGGGCCGTTTCCAGCACGATCTCGAATGCCAATTCGTCGCCGTTCTCCGCCTCATTGTCGATCACGAGCGGCGTCAGTTCTTCCCCGGCCGCAAGCCGCTTTCGGAGCGAACTCGGCCGCCCCGTGGCCAGGGCCTCTTCGGTTCGCTTGACCACCGCCGAGGCGCTGGCGTACGCCTCGATGTGGCCTCGCTGGCCGCAGGAGCACATTCGGGCGTTATCGCCCAGGTCGATGATCAAATGTCCCAACTCCGAGCCGGCGCTATGTTCGCCGGTGACCAGCAGGTCGCCGATGACAATGCCGCCACCGACCCCGGTTCCCAGCGTGAACAGGATCATGCTGTGCAACACCCGGCCACTGCCGGCCCAATACTCACCATACGCTGCGCTTCGGGCATCGTTCGCAAACGTCACCGGCAGGCCGCAGGCGTCCCGCAGGGCGTTCCGGATCGGATAGTTCCACCAGCCCGGCAGGTTGCCCGGCGAGAGCAAAATGCCTTGCTCGATGTCCATCGTGCCGGGGGTGCCCAGCCCGACGCGCGCGATGTCTTGCTTGGTCAGTCCCGCCTCGGCCACGGCGCGGTCGATCGCCTCGGCCATCCGGTGTACGCCGTGATCCGGTCCGCGTTCGACCTCCGTGGCGATGCTCACCCAACTCAGCGGCTGCCCATCGTCGTCGACGACGCCAACTTTGATGTTCGTGCCGCCCACGTCGACACCGACGAAGTACGGGGCGCGAGCCTGAGCCAGCGAAAGGAACTGCCGGTTGTGAGCCATGGCGGTCGCTGGCTACTTGTTGCAGACGAAAATCAGGAAGTAGGGGCGGGAAACGTAACCGGTTGGATTATAAGAAGTTGAGGCGCTTCGGGCAATGCGAGGCGCGGGGCCGGCCGTGGCCCATAACCCGTGTTGTGCCAATGGGTTGCGATTCGGCCTTCCCGGTCGGTGCCGAATTCTTCCACGGCGGTTTCGGCGACCTACTTCTTCGGCCGGTTCGCCAGCGAGCCCGCGCACCGCTTGCAGCGCTTTCGTTGCGGATTCACGGCCGCGCCGCATTTCGGGCAGCGGCGAGCCTTCAGGGTCTGAACGAATTTGCTGTGCGGGCGAGTTCTCATGGCTGGGTGGCTTTCTAGACGATGGGGAATCTTGTGGGGGGCACGCCGTTGCTGGCGTCCCTGGCCGCTGCGGTCGGATCGGTTCGTCACGATCCGTCCCAGGGGCTTACAAGCAACCCAGAATAGCAGCCGGCCGAGCCGGGAGCAATTCGAGTCGGATGCGTTCCGCGGAGGGAGCCCCCGGGGCCTTTGCACCCTATAATAGAGGCGTTTCACGGTTTTTCGGGGGTATGCCCGCCATGCACCAAATCAGCCTCGACGACCAGCTTTACCAGTATGTTCAGCGCCGCGCCGCGGAGTCGGGGTGCGCGAGCGCCGATGAATACGTCGCGTTGCTTCTGCGGCAGGAGCAGCAGGACGACGAGAACTTCGACCATCTGTTCACGCCGGAACGGCTGGCGCACATCGATCGCGCGGCGGCGAGTATCGCGGAAGGTCGCGGGTTAACTTCTGAACAAGCGGACGCGGAACTTGCCAAACGCAGGGATGAATGGCTGCGCTGAATTCATCCGTTGGCAACTTTATTTTTATTCCATTTTCAAAAAGCGAAAGGCCCTGTCTGAGGCATTACCGATATTCTTGGCGTACGCTCTCTCCGGCTATATTGGCCATATGCGCGAAAACCCATATCGGTCACCGGTCGAGCATCAGGCAACACAAAGGCCGCAGCTATGCTTGTGGGAACGCCTGAAAGCTGTGGCTGGGCTTCTTCTATACGTAGTGTCCCTGTTTGCTGCAATTGGCGCGATTGCCGTTTTTGGGCGAATGTTCATTGATTTACCTGGTGCGAGCAGAGAATTCTATTTGCAGGGCGTTCGGATTGCGGCAACCTCAGCTTTGGTTGCAACAACTAGTGGCATTGCTGGCTATTGGCTTAGACGCGACCAGCGCGCGAAGCACCGAGCTATCTGACCAATTTCCGACGGACGCACTCTCCGCCTGGGATGCACGGCGGTTGTGGCCTTATAATTCAGACAAGGTGTGGTTCTGGCTTTCGAGAGCCCCGCCCGTCAATAACTGATCGAAATTCTGCACGTTTTCCACACGGCCCAGGATTGGCAAGGCACGCTGGCGCCGGAATCGTAATAAATGTCCGTCCTGATCCCGCCCGTCCAATCGCCTGAAGAAGCGCTGCCCACGGCCGTCCGTGTGATCGACGAGGGAATGCAAGTCGGCTTGCACGTCGGCGTGCAAATTTACGTCGCGCTGGGACGCGAGATCGTGGCCGACTTCGGCCGCGGCGCAGCAAAACCCGGCGTGCCGATGAGCGAGAACACGCTCAACCTGTGGATGAGCTCCGGCAAGCCCGTCGCGGCCGCGGCGATCATGCAGCTTGTCGAGCGCGATCTACTCGCGCTCGCTGCCCCGGTTGCTCGATACATTCCCGAGTTCGCCGCCGGCGGCAAGCGGCCGATCACCGTTTGGCACCTGCTCACGCACACGGCCGGCTTTCGCAACGTCGACATCGGCTGGCCGCAAACGAGTTGGGACGAGATCATTGCCCGCATCGCCGCCGCGCCCCTCGAGCCCGATTGGCCGCTCGGCCAGAAAGCCGGCTACCATCCGTATTCGAGTTGGTACATCCTGGGCGAGTTGGTCCGTCGCTTGGATGGCCGGCCGTTCTCGGAATATGTGCGCGAGGAAATCTTTCTTCCCCTGGGAATGGAAGACTCTTGGATCGGGATGCCCGTCGAGCGCTACCGGGCGTATGGCGACCGGTTGGGCATCATGATCGAAACCAGCCGGGCCAGCCATCCGCCGCACCGCTATACCACGTCCGAGGCCGCCAGCCAGTGCGTTCCGGGCGGCAACGCTTTCGGGCCGATGCACGATCTGGGCCGGTTTTACCACATGCTCGCCGCCGGCGGCACGTGGGACGGCGCGAGAATCCTCTCGGAAGCGAGCGTCCGCGCGATGACTAGCCGCCAGCGCGCGGGAATGTTCGACGAAACCTTCCGCCACACGATGGATTGGGGGCTGGGCCTGATCGTCGACGGCAATCGTTACGGCGCGGACACGATTCCTTACGGCTTTGGCTTGCACGCTTCGCAGCGCGCTTTCGGACACGGCGGCGCACAGTCGTCCGTGGGTTTTTGCGATCTCGAGCATGCGCTCGTCGCGGCCGTGGTTTTTAACGGCATGCCCGGCGAACCGAAGCACAACCTGCGGATGCGCAGATTTCTCACCGCGATGTATGAGGACCTGGGGCTGAATTAAAGGCTTCTGCTTTGTCACCGCTAAATTTTGGGATCCGTAGATGACACGCCCTTCGCCGGGGGCTCAGGACGTGCCACTCCAATTCTTGACGGTGACAAAACACTCCCGGCGCGGCTGCCGGTTCGCGCGTCAAACCCCGACCGGCTTGATTCCCTCGTGCTCGGGCATCTCCTCGGTAATGATCTTCCAGCTTGCGCCCATTTCGCGCATGGCACGGAAGTCTTGCGGCGCATAGCCGAACAGTAGCTGCGGTGTGTCGAGCAACTTGTTTCCGGCCACGCGTGAATCCATCGCCGCGTCGAGCACGCCGGTGGTCAGGAGCGTGCGCTCGACAGGATAGGGAGACTTCTTCTCGCGGAAGAACGTCTGAATCGCATGCGAGAGCGCTTTGAACAAGTTGCGATTTTGCCAGGGGCCCACGTAGTACGCCGTCGCCAGCGGTTCCTTCTGATCTGGCAGCCGGGTGGCAAAGTTCCACCGCGTGGAGCTGTTGCCGACCTTGAGCGCCAGCCCGCGGAGCCCGTCCTGGTAGTGGACGGCGATCGCGTGCGTCGGCGGCGCGCCGCTTCCCACGTCCTTGCCGCCCGAGGCCAGGTACTTGGTCATTGGATCGTCCGTGCCGACTTCGGCCGCCATCGCCGCGGCCGCCAGATCGGGCGACCAGAACCCCTCGGCCGCGGCTTTCCAGAGCGCCGGCGTATCGAGGAATTGGACCTGCGCCACGCCGGTTTCGCCCCCACGCCGCGCTTCGACTTGCGATTGCAGCACTTCGAGGCAATGGAAATCGTAGCTTTCGATGCCGCCACCTTGAATCGACACGGCTTCGTCGAGCTTCGCGCCCTCGGGCAGTTCCAGCGGCGGACGTCGCTGGGCGAGCGGCACCGAGCTGCCCGCCATCAGCGGGAAGCCGAGCGTGCGCGCCGTGTCGACCATTTCCTTGGCCCAGTCCCAGCGGTACGACAGATGTTTGTCGTTGAACAGCGGCACGCCGCGGCCGCTCCGTTTGAACACGCTCACGACTTCGTCAAAGAATTTTTTGCGCGGATACTCCATCTGCCCTTTGGCGTTCACCGGATAGTTGCCGTGCTCGCCGATGATCATCACCGCGTCGACCGCCAGCTTATCGCCGCCCAAAGTGACCGCCTCGGCGATGGTCGGATAGATCGGAATGCCATACCGCTTCGACGTCTCGCGGGTCATGTCCTCGGGGTGATACTGATCGACGAAGAAGCTGGCCACCTGCATGCCCGGCTGCGTGACCTGGCCGTTGAATAAATACGGATGCAGGAAGTTTTCCAGGATCACATGGGCATGGCTGCGATGATGGAACGCCGTCATGATGCACGCCACTTTGAGCGGTTGGGCCTCGGCGGCGCGCGCGCCACCATGCAATGCGCCATAGGCCAGCAGCCCGGCGCTGGCGCCCGTGGCGTGAAACAAAAACTCGCGACGGTTGGAAACAAAAGCGGCGCGCGGGCGGGCGTCGTGCATAGCGGAGGTGCTCCAGGGAGGGAAGGAGAGCCGGAGTGTCGGGGGGGCTGAAACGCCCCCTGATTCAAACCGCTGACGCGGCCAAATGCAAGTTTTTCGCGCCCGCAATTCCATGTGTCGGGCCGGGCCAATCTCTGTTCTTGAGTGGCCAGAATCGTCGATGGACTCGTAGCGGCACTGGCACCTAGAATAGCACATCATGGTTACCCAATCGAAAACGGCCGGCCACGCGGCGCCGGTCATGGTGGGCTCCCGAGCCCCGAATTTTACGCTTCCTTGCACAGCCTGGCCCGACACGGCCGAACGTACGGTCACGCTCGACGATTACCGCGATCGCTGGCTGGTGCTGCTATTTTATCCGCGCGATTTCTCGATGGTCTGCCCGACCGAGCTGACTGCGCTGAGTGTCCAGTTCGAGGAGTTCGCCCGCCGCGATTGCGACATTCTTGGCATCAGCACCGACTCGGTTGCGAGCCATCAAAAGTGGATTGCCACGCCGCGCAGCCAGGGGGGCCTGGGTGGGCTCGCGTTTCCGCTCGCCAGCGATGAAAGCGGCCAGGTTTGCCAGGCCTACGGTGTGCTCGTCCCCCGACAGCACGTCGCCCTCCGCGGGCTGTTCATCATCGACCCCAACGGCGTGCTGCAATATCAGGTCGTGCATAATCTTAGCGTCGGCCGCCGCAGCGAAGAGGTTGTGCGCGTGCTCGACGGCCTGCAAACCGGTGGTCTCTGTCCCGAAAGCTGGAGCCGCGACGCGCCCGTGCTCGATCCGACGCGCGTATTGCGCCCAGGCAGCGTCGTGGGACAATATCGCATCGAGCAGGAACTCGGCTCCGGCGCGTTCGGTGTGGTTTACCGCGCGCACGATCTGACCCTCCAGCGCACGGTCGCGCTCAAGGTGTTTCGACCCGGCCCGGCCGGTTCGCCACGCCGCATGCTCGACGAAGCCCGCGCCGCCGCGGCCCTCAACCATCCGAACGTCTGCACGATTCACGCCGTCGACGAAAGCGACGGCATTTCGATGATCGTGATGGAATACGTCAACGGGCGCCCGCTCGATTCGATTCTCTCCGGAGGCAGGCTCGGTCCGGATGAAGTCAAAGGTCTCGGCCGGCAGGTCGCCCTGGGCATGGCCGCCGCGCATGCCGGCCATGTGGTGCATGGCGACCTCAAGCCGGGCAACATCATGGTCAGCACCGAGGGACTGGCCAAGGTCATGGATTTCGGCCTTGCCCACCGCAAGCATCGCGGCTCGCCCATGCAGGAAACCGGTTCCTGGGCCACGGTCGATCCCTCGGGCCTCTCCGGCACGCCGGCCTATATGTCGCCCGAGCAGGCCCGTAGCGAGCCCGCTTCGCCGATGAGCGACGTGTTCTCGCTCGGCCTCATGCTCTATGAGATGCTTACCGGCCAAAAGGCGATCCGCGGCGACAACCTGCTCGAAGTGCTCCGGCAAATCGACACCATCGACGGCGAGCGCTACGCGGCCGAAGTGCCCGAGCCGTTCGCCACGATCTTTCGCCGGACACTGGTGGCCGATGTTCGCAAGCGCGAGCTCTCGATGTCCGAAATCGCCGACCTGCTCGAGTAGTTCTACGCGAGGACGCAATTGCGTGCGGGGCCTTTTGACTGGCCGGCAAACACGCTACACTCGTCCCGCATGTGCGAGGGCTTTCCGCTCGTAGGCGCCGGCGTCGGTATGTCGCAGTTCCAACTTATCGCGGCCATCGTCATCTTCGCGGCGACCTACCTGGTGATTGCCTTCGCCCGGCTGCCTCGGCTGGCGCTCGACCGGCCGGGCGCGGCCGTCTGCGGCGCCGTCCTGATGATTCTGTTCGGCGTGCTCTCGTTCGAGGATGCCTGGGCCGCCATCGACGCGCGCACCATCGTCCTCCTGCTGGGCATGATGATCCTCAACGTCTTGCTCGAAGACAGCGGCTTTTTCGAACTCGCCGCCGCGCGGGTGCTCGCCCGCACACGCTCGCCGCGGCAACTCTTGGCGGGACTGGTGCTGCTGGCCGGCGTGCTCTCGGCCTTGTTTCTCAACGACACGGTTTGCCTGATGCTGACAATGCCCACGCTGGCCATCGTGCGCCGCGCGGGTCTACCCTGCGTGCCGTACCTGGTAGCGCTCGCGATGGGCGCCAACGTCGGCAGCGTGATGACGCTGGTCGGCAATCCGCAGAACATGCTGATCGGCATCTACAGCGGCTGGAGCTACGCGCACTTTTTTGCGCAGATGGCGGTCGTCGGCCTGGCGGGGCTTGCGGCGCTGGTTGCGATCCTGCTCGTCTGGTATCGCCGCGAGTTGAGCGCCGCCATGAACCACGTGTCCGAAAGTGCCCCCGCCGCGCACGTCGATCGCCCGTTGTTGGTAAAGTCGCTCCTCGTGCTTTCGGGCGTGCTGGTCGGCTTTGTCGTTGTCGGCGATCTGGCCGTGGTGGCGGCGGGCGGGGCGGCCGTGCTGCTGCTCGTTTCCGGTCGAGCCCCGGCCGCGGTGCTGGCCCGCGTTAACTGGGTGCTGCTCGCGTTCTTCGCGGGGCTGTTCATCGTGGTCCATGCCCTTGAGCGTACCGGGCTCGTGGCCGACGCCGCCCATTGGGCACAGCCGATGTACGGCGACTCGCTGGCCACGCAAATTCCGGTCTTCAGCGCGCTGGTGGTCGTGGCCAGCAACGTCGTGTCCAACGTGCCGCTGGTCGTGCTTGCCCGGGGGATCGTGCCGCAGCTCATCGAGCCCGAGCTGATGTGGCTCGTGCTTTCCATGGCCAGCACGTTTGCCGGCAACCTCACGATTCCCGGTTCGGTCGCCACGCTGATCGTGCTCGAAACGGCGCGAATGCAAGATGGCGGAGCGGACGCCCGCGTGGGCTTCCTCGAGTTTTTTCGCGTTGGTATGCCGGTCACGCTCGCGACCACGGCGCTGGGCGCTCTCGTGCTCACACTCGAACACATGCTCCGTGCGTCTTGAGAGAATTTGCTTTCGGCGAACGGCTCAGAACACCACGGTCCACCGCGCCAGCAGCGCTCCGGCGGCCACGATTAGCGCCACCAGCGTCGCGGCTAGTTGAAGTTTTCCTCGATGCGCCGCGTCGGTTCGCATTTCGAACTTCAAATAGCCGTAGAGCGTGGCCAATAGCGCGAGCACCAGGACCCCGCCGCCGCCGACGTACCATAGCCGGCTTTCGACGACCGCGTTCCGCCACATTTGTTTGAAGTCGGCCCGCGTGCGAGCGTCGAACTCGAGGTCAGCGTGAAGCTGGTGCATGGCGCCGACCGCCGGCGAGTCGATCACTTCCGCGTGCTCGGCCTTATACACGCGCTGCCGCAGATATGCCGGCGAGACGTTCACCATTTCGGCCGCCTGCGGGTCTCCCAGGTACTCGTTGATGTAATTGTTCGTCGCGGCCAGCACCTCGTCATCCAGGGCACGCTGGCACTCCGGCACCGTCGACCACGGTCCCGAGCTGACCGTGATTCGGTATACGCCGCCGATCAGCGCGGGCCCTCTGTCCGAACGGTTACGATGCCCATCCGGCAGGAGAGCTTTCGCCACTGGCCGCGAGTCGTCGTCTTCGATGGTTGGCTTTTGCTCGCGAACGGGTTCGGGAGCTTGTTCGGCACCGACAGCCGCGGTCGTGGCCTGGGCTACCGACTCCTGTTGCTCGTCGTCCGCGGCGGCTTTGGTCTTGGCCGCCGCCTTGGCGATTTCGATTTCCACGGGAATCGAGCCGGCGCGCGGCGGCAGTAAGCTTGCGGTTTCGCCGCGGCTTGAATCCCCGGTCGAACTTCCGAGCAATGGGCGCTCCGGCCGTAGCGCGGGGCGCTTGGCTCGGCCGGGGCGCGGCGACTTTCGCGAGGCGCGTTCCGCTTCTGCCCGCCGGTCGTGGGCATCAACGACGCGCCGCGAAACCCGGTCGGCGCGAGGCCCTTCGACAAAGAAGTTCGCGACCGCGAAAAGGATCGCTCCGATGCCCAGCCAGGTAATCGCCCGCAGCGCGAACGGCCGTTGCCGATCGCGGCCGAACAGCATCGCGCCGAGGATGATCAGGCCCGCGCCCAGCAGAATGAACATTCCCAGACGCGGAGCCGAATAGCGCACAACGCGGGGCTCGTGTCCTGCGAGCGGATCAAAATCATCCTCCAGCGAGTTGAAACCGCGGCCGAGCAATACGCCTTTGTCGAACTCGAGCCTTTCGATCGCCGCCGGCCGCCCGGCGTCGTGATCGAACGTGGCAATGCGGACCAGCATCCACACGCCCGCCAATACGGCGACGATGCCGATCGACTTGGCCAGAAATCCCGACTCGTGGCCGCAGCTTCCGCGCGTGCACTTGAACATGGCGAAGCCGAATAGCAGCAACAGCCCCAGGCCCATCCAGGAGATACTCGCCAGCAATATCACGTCCGTCTCTCCTTCGCGGCGTGCTCATCCGCGGGAGCCGAAACCTGCGGCGCCGCCAATTGCACCGCGGTGGAAATGATGGCCGCGACCATCAGGCCCCAGGGTTGCGGAAAGCGCCAGAACCAATCGACCACCCAGGCTCCCATCACCGCCGCGCCGACGTTCCACACGCTCAGCCGCGTGCGGCGGAGCGGATCGGCCTGGCGCCACCAGCGGATGCTGGCTAGCATCGCCGCGAAGTAGGCCAGATACGCAGGCAACTGCGGCGAGCCCTTGGCGTCGTAGAAGTTCTTGCTGAAATCGAGTTGAATGAAGTTATGCACTGCCGTCGCGTCGTCGAACTGAACCAGCAGCGTCGTCGAGGCCAGGTACGCCGCCGCGCCGACCAGCAATCCCGCCACGAGCATTGTCACCCGGCGCAACGACTGGTCGCCGTCGGTGCCGGCCCAAAACGCGGACGGAATCAGGACGGCCCAGCTTCCCAGCACGCTGGTCAACGTGAGCCAGGCGAACTGGTTTTGCTCGACGCTGGTTTGCCCACGCAAAATCACGGCCACGACGCTCATCACGGCCGCCACGATCGCCGCGACCAGCATCGAGCCGGTCAGATCCGCAATCCGCTCGCGGGCGCCCTTCACGGCCAACGACTGCGCCGCTTCCTGCCGCCAACGCTTCGAGCTCTTGCGTTTCCAGTTTTGGGCGTTCGCCGCGCGCCAATTGCCGGGCTTGCCCGCCGCGGTCGAAGCTTGCGCCGTTGGTTGATAGGTCGTCGCTTCAAGGTTGCCAACCGGCTGGATCGGATGCGGCCCTGGCTGCGTTGGCGGGGCAGGGGGCGCCGCCGGCCCCGGACCGCTTCCTAGAGGAATCCAGCGAGCTTTTTTTTCTTCGTGGTGAAGGATCACCGCTCGGGCAATTCGATAGGCCACGTACATCCCGGCGGTCGGCACGATCAGGGTCAGCATCAGCTCGAAGTTGTACGCCAGCGCAGCGCAGCCGATCACGGCCACCGCGGTCTTGGCCGGCATGTTCAGCCCGTCCCAGCTATCGCGGGCGCTACGCCAGCCCTCGCGCACCGCCTTCCATACCGGATCGTCTTCTTCGGCCATCGCGCCGGCCGCGGCCGCCATCTGGGCCATGATCGGTTCGCTCGCCGTGTCCGCTGAGGCGCCCTCGGCGGGCTTCGCGTGCGCGTCCGCCGGCTGCTCGTGGAGATAACGCGTCTCCGGCAGCGGTGGACGGTAGGCCGAGGTCGCCGCCATCGGCGGCAGCGCATGCACCATCTCGGCCACGCTCGCAAAACGCGTCGTCGGGTCTTTGGCCAAGGCGCGGGCAACCACCTGCCGGTAGCCGTCGGGCACCTTGTCGAGCGACGGCTCGGCCGTCAGGTGCTTCATCAATACTTCGCCGACGCTTTCGCCTTCGAACGGTACCTCGCCGGTGAGCATCTCGTACAAGATGATCCCCAGGGCATAGATGTCGATCTCCTTGCCGTAGCGGCCGTTCGCCACCTCGGGCGCCATATAATGGACCGTGCCGATGCTCTCGGTTTGTCCGCTGCGACGGCTGCAAGAGATGAACTTCGAGAGGCCATAGTCGCCCAGCTTTACCTGCCCGTCGTCGCGAAAGATATTGCCCGGCTTGAGGTCGCGATGCACGATGCCGTGATCGTGCAGGTAGCCCACACCGGCCGCGATGCCGTTGAACCACTCGCAGGTCTCGTCCGCCGTCAGGCCTTTCGGGCTGCGGTCGAGCGTCTCTTCGAGCGAGTCGCCCACCGCATACTCCATCACCACCCAAGTGTTTTCCTGGTCGTCTTGCTTGACGTCGTACAGCGCGATCAGGTTGGGATGCTTAAGGTTCAAGCAATGGGCCACGCCGCGGAGCTCGACCTCCAGGTTATGCCGGATAAGCTTGAGCGCTACTTCCTTGCCGCCATCGCTGACGGCAAAGTACACCTCGCCAAACCCGCCCCGGCCTATCCCACGCTTGATCGTGTAGCCATCCAGCGGGCGCGAACCGCTCGTATACGTGAACCGCGGAGGTCCACCGCGAGGCGTATCTTCGGCGTGCGTCAGGTGTGGATCCATCGGGTCGTCAGTGGGTTCGGGCGAGAGGGCCGTGGCTTCAGTCCGGAGGAACATGTTCGAACCTTTGCTGCCCCCGTCGCAAACCGGCGCTGCGGGTCGGTCGGTCGCGGAGGTCCCCATAATCCATGATTATGACACGGCGAACCGCGGTCACCAAAGCGGTGGTTTCCTGGCGGTTTCACAGGGGCCGGGTTGGCGGTCGCTGTGTCGTTTGCCTCATATTCGTTTGCGGCGCCTCGCTCTTGCCTCGATTTTTTTCGTCACACGTCTTTCTCGGCCTTTGCCAAACCGGTTGTTCCCGGCCGATCCGGCGGCTCGGGCCTGCTCAGGTTCCGTTCAAATCTCTTCCAGGCTGAATGAAAAGCCCTCGCCCACCACGTGCGCGTTGTGTTCGAGCGGGGCCCGCGACTCGTACCGGCGGCCATCCACTTCGATGGGCGTCGCGCTCATGCAGAACAGGGCGCCGTGTTGGCGGTGCAGAATGACGTCGTGCGGCCAGCCGCGGCATACCACGTGATTGTTCGCGTCCGGCCCTAGAATCAGCGTATCCGCCATCAGCAACACGGCGGAGCTCGAAGGCTGCGTGCGATGATGGCTCACGAAATCGAGTCGTGCCGTGGCCGACAGCGGATGCGGCCGGCGAAAGCGCATCTTGAGCGCCGGCCCTAGTTCCAGCAGGCTGCCGTCGTTGAGCCAACTGGTCGAATCGATCCGCTCGTGATTCAGCGTCACGTCGCGTACCGGTTCGATCGTGTACCCTTCTTCGTCGCGGCGGAACGTGGCATGATGCCGCGAAAGATCGGCCAACAGCGGGAGATCCACCGCGGCGTCGGGGGTCGCCTGCCCCAGGCGAACTTCGCCTCCCTGGCAAACGAAAAACCCACCCACGGCGTCGACCCACAATAGGAGACGAGATTTGCTGGCTGCGTGATTCACGGCGTTTTCTGTCCATGGTACGCAATCTGCCGTTGGAGATAAAACAGGATACGCGGATCGGATCATGCCTGCGTTCCTTGCCACGCTCGTGCCTCGCGCCGCGGGCCGCGGGCCATGCCACAACCAGCGCAGCGCCTCGCGCGATCCTGCCAGGTAATTCCGCCACGGGATTGCCAAATCTCGGTACCTGTTCATCATTTCGCCGTCGCACCGCCAGCCGTAGCCGCTCGTCATGGTCGTTCCGGGAAACTTGCCGCCTGGCGAACCATTGCTCGTGGCGCGCCAATTCCGACCATAACGAGCCCCGGCTACAGCTTTGGGAAAGACGCCGTCCGTTTTGTTACTCTCAAAGTCGATCAGTCGTCGTCCTGATCCCGCTTCGAGGCGTCGGCCAACCGCACCGCTTCGGCCGAGGATCCAAAGTATTCGGTTACCTGGTCGACGATGCTTTCGATTTCCGACTCGGAAGCCGAGATCGGAATCTCACCCTCCACGATCGGCGTCGAGGCCAACCGCTCGGCCACCTTCAGCCGCGTGCGAATGTCGGCAATCAGGTCTTTCACCCGGCCGAGCTGGCTGTCGTCGATGTTGTGCTCGCTGAGCGTTTGGGCGACTTCAACCATCTTGTACTGGGCTTCGAGCTGCTCGACGTCGACCTCCAGTTGCCGCTTGGCGACCAGCATGTTTTCCAGCTTCTGCCGCGCGGCGTCGAGGCTCGCCCGCCGGGCCGACTGAATGTCGCGCAGGCTCGCCAGCGTGGCCTCGTGCGTCTTGTAACGCTCGAACCGGTTGGCCAGGTCGACCTTCACGTGCGCGACGGTGTAGGTCCGCCCGCCATACTTGTACGACGGCTTGTCTTGCGACAGGTCGTCCTTCAGCTTCATCAACTCGGTCTTCTCGCGGCCCATCGTCGATTCGGTGCGAGCGATCTCTTTGTCCAACCGCTCGATCTCCACTTCTTCCTGGGCGATCACGTGCATGTTGCGGCGAATGTCCGGCACCAGGTTTTTCACCATCCGCCGCGCCCGTTCGATTTCGAACTCCACGGGCACGTTCGACTTGACCGAATCTTTCATCCAGCCGAACGACGTCGAAACATAACTAGCGGCGTCCCTTCCGAAGAACAAAACCGCGAGCAGGCTTGCGCCCGCTGCCGTAACAATCGCTTTCCTGATCATGATCCAGGGCCTCCCACACGACGGGTCTGACATGTTGGTTCAAAAGAGGTGACGGCCGGCGAAATCCGCCGTCCCAGCAAGCTATTCGCCGGGCCCGTGCGGCTCTTGGCCCACGAACTTGAAGTTTTTCCGCGGGTTTGCGCAAGTCGTGCCATCGAGCGGCCTGTACCAGAGGGGAAAGCGCCAACGATTCACGCCTCAGTCCGAACCGGGTACCCTGTAGAGACGCGCTGCCGGATAAGATTTCCCCCTCAAACCCCCCGGGACGGATGTGAGCTTCGCGACACAAGTTCAATTGGTGCAAGAGGTTCACGCCCGATCACAACCGTTCGTGCTAGCGGTCACGGGGGGCGGCAGCCGGGCGATTTCCGCTTTGCTTACCCAAAGCGGGGCGTCGCGCACCGTGCTCGAAGCCACGATTCCCTATTCGGCCGGGGCCCTGCGCGACTGGCTCGGGAGCGAGCCCGAACAGTATTGCTCCGACCGAACCGCCCGGGCGATGGCGATGGTCGCGTACCTGCGAGCCCGCCGGCTCGCGCCCGACGCGTCCGTGCTTGGATTCGCCGCGACGGCCAGCCTGGCGAGCGACCGCCCCAAGCGGGGGCCGCACCGCGTTTACATCGCCTGGCAATCGGCCGAGGCGACCGCCACGGCCCATCTCGAACTTGCCAAGGACGCGCGCACCCGGGCGGAAGAGGAAGAACTCGTAGCGCAACTGATTCTGTCGGCCATTGCCGAGGCGACCGGCGCCGGCGCGGGCATCGATCTCGCCCTGCTCGCTGGCGAACACGTCGAGCATACGCTCACGCGCGCTCAGGCCGCGGAGCAGGGGCTGCTGGCCAACACGCGACAACTTCTCGCCCGCTGCGCAGCCAAATCGGGCGAGCTTCCCCGGGCCGTGTTTCCCGGCGCATTCAATCCCTTGCATGCGGGGCATCGCAAGATGGCCGCGGTTGCCGCCCGGCTGCTGGGCGTTCCGGTGGCGTTCGAAATCTCGATCGAGAACGTCGACAAGCCGCTGCTCGACTTTCTGGAAATTCATACGCGCCTCGCGCAGTTCGGCGTCGACGATGCCGTTTGGCTCACACGCGCGCCGACGTTTGTCAAAAAATCCGAGTTGTTTCCCGGCTGCACGTTCGTGGTTGGCGTCGACACGCTCGAACGCATCGGCCACGAGCGCTACTACGGCTCGCTTGCCGCGATGCTGCAAGCGATCGACCAGATCGCCGCCAGCGGCTGTCGCTTCCTGGTGTTTGGGCGATCGATCGGAGGCGCATTCCGCACGCTCGACGACGTCGAACTGCCCGAGCGTCTGGTCTTGCTTTGTCGCGGTGTGCCGGTTGAAGATTTCCGCGAGGATGTTTCCAGCACCGAACTGCGCAAGCAGAACGGCGCAGCCCAAGGAGACGGAGCATGAACCAGCCCCCCGCGCCGCATCATACCGTCATTATTGGCGGCGGCTTTGGCGGCCTGTACGCCGCCCAGTACTTGGGCAGATGCCGCGCGGCGCGCGTCACGCTCATCGACCGGCGCAACTTTCACCTGTTTCAGCCGCTCCTCTATCAGGTCGCCACCGGTGGCCTTTCGCCGGCCAACATCGCGGCCCCGCTGCGCACCGTATTGCGCCGTCAGAAGAACGTCGAGATCCTGCTCGCCGAGGTTGTGAACATCGACCTTGAAAATCGCCGGGTGCTATTTCACCAGGGGCACCCCGAGCCCGTCGCCTACGATTCCTTAATCGTGGCCGCCGGTTCGACCTTCAACTACTTCGGCCACGATCCGTGGCAGCGCATTGCGCCGGGGCTCAAGTCGATCGAAGACGCTCTCACGATTCGAACTCGCGTGCTGCGGGCGTTCGAGGCCGCGGAGCTCGAAACGAACGTCGAGCGCCGCCGGCAACTCATGACGTTCGTCATCGTGGGCGGCGGTCCCACGGGCGTGGAGCTGGCCGGCGCCATCGCCGAAGTCGCCTATCGCACGCTCCGGCACGAGTTTCGCCGCATCGACACCCGGCAGACACGCATCGTGCTGGTTGAAGCCCAGCCGGCGATTCTCGGCATGTTTCCCGAAGATCTACGGCAGAAGGCGCTCGCACAGCTCACGCGCTTCGGCGTCGACGTGCGGACCGGCGTCGCGGTTACCGAGATCGAGCCCGAGTGCGTGGTGCTCAAGACCGGCGAGCAGCGGCACGAAACGATTCATGCGGAGACGATCCTCTGGACGGCCGGCGTGAAGGCCTCGCCGTTGGCCGAGATTCTTGCCCGCGCCGCGGGCGTCGAGCTCGATCGTTCCGGCCGCGTTCCGGTCGACGCGGCTTGTTCGCTCCGGGGCCGTCCCGAAGTGTTCGCCATCGGCGACATTGCCAGTTACACGTACGAGGGCAAACCGTTGCCGGCGCTGGCTCCCGTGGCGATGCAGCAGGGGCGCTACGTGGCGAAGCTGATTTGCAGCCGCGCGTCGAGCGCCCCTTCACCAGCACCGTTCCGCTACCACGATCGGGGCACGATGGCCACGATCGGACGTTCCGCCGCCGTGGCCGATCTGGGGTGGATCAAGCTCTCCGGATTCCTCGCTTGGATCACCTGGCTCTTGGTGCACATTATGTACCTTGTGCAGTTCCAGAATCGGGTGATGGTCCTCTTTCAGTGGGCTTACAGCTACTTTACCCGGGGCCGCGCGGCCCGGCTGATCACCGGCGAGGGGCGCCTGGAGCAGAAGTGAAGGGCTGGCCGCGCGCGGGGGCGATTGCGCGGCGGCTGGCCGGTTTCCTCCCCGCCGAACAAAATCTGGCCAGGGCCGCTCCTCTCCCCCGGAACTTTTTTCTGCTAGCGGGGCTAAATAGGGGATGAGGCCGCCCCCCCACGAATTTGCCAAATGCCGCACGTTGTTTGACGGCTTTGGTCTTGCGCGGCAAGATGACCTCCGCGCCGCAAGCGATGGCTTGCGGCCAACCCCTACCGACCATCTCGGAGATGCCCTTTTATGAAGCCTCGTATCCTGGCTTTCACCGTTCTGGCGTTCGCTTTGGCCTTCAGCGCTTCGGCCCTGGCCGCCGACCCCAATGGCACCTGGAGCTGGACCTTCCAACGCGGCGACAACGAAATCGAGATCAAGCTCGACCTCAAGGCCGATGGTGAAAAGCTCACCGGCAAAATCTACAGCAACGACCGTGAGACCGAGATTACCGACGGCACGTTCAAGGACGATGAAGTCTCGTTCAAGAGCGTTCGCGAGCGCAACGGCAACAAGTTCGAGATGAACTACAACGGCAAGGTCGAAGGCGACAAGATCACCGGCACCGTCGAGTTCGTCGCCGGCGACCAGACGCGCAGCCGGTCGTGGGAAGCCACCCGCGCCAAGAAGTAAGCGAAGCCACATCAAGTAAACTAAGGCCACCTTCGATCGCGGCCTTCCCCCGCGATCACCCGACGATCATCCATCCACTCCCAGTTACCTGTTTCCATACTGTTACTGAGAGAGAGTTCCCCATGAGTTTGCAGAAAATGTTTCCTCCGGTTATGGCGTTGCTGCTGATTGCCACCGTTGCCGTTACCGCGCTCGCCGCCGACGTGACGGGCGCTTGGAGCTGGACGACCAAGACCAAGAAGGGCAAGGAGTTCGAAAACCGGCTGACCCTCAAGGCCGATGGCGAGTCGCTCACCGGCGAACTGTCGCGCGGCAAACGAGCGACCGAAATCTCCAAGGGCACGATCAAGGGAGACGAGATCAGCTTCGAGGTCAAAGGCGAACGGAACGGCCAGGAGATCGTTCAAAAGTTCGAAGGTAAGGTCGAAGGTGACAAGATCACCGGCACCGTAAGCGGCGGACGTTCCGGCGGTAAGAGCCGCGACTGGGAAGCCACCCGCTCGAAGTAAACGTTCGATCCGTCGTACCGACCTTGGTACACTAACGCGCCGCGGCACGGGCAATCCACTCGTGTCGCGGCGTTTGTCATCTCTTCTATTCCCAAGGGTTGTCCGACCCCCTTGAGGGTTGTTACTCAGCCACGACGCGAACCTATCGCATCTTACAGGAGGACTTCCACATGTCGCTTCGCACCATGCTCCTTTCCTCGCTGGCCGCCTCGCTCGCCGCGAGCGCCGCGCTGGCTGCCGACTTGACCACTGGCATGCAGCAGGGCACGCCCCAGCTCAAGTCGATCGGTCCGATCACCTTCGCCCCGCAGAGCATCCTGCTGATCGGCGATCCGCAGGGCTCGGCGATTTTTGCCGTCGCCACCGAGGACAAAGCCGCCGATGCGTCTGGCGAAAAGCGGAACGTCGAAAACGTCGACGAGAAGATCGCCGCGCTGCTCGGCGCCACGTCCAAGGGCATTCTGATCAACGATATGGCCGTTAATCCCGAGACCGGCAACGCCTTTTTCTCGGTCTCGCGCGGCACGGGCCCCGACGCGGCGCCCGTCGTCGTGCGGCTGGATGCGGCAGGCAAGCTGTCCGAAGTGAAGCTCGAAGGCGTCCGGTTCTCGCAGGCCCAGCTTCCGAACGCTCCGACCGAGGATCGCAAGCGGCAGGAGGTGACCACCGACTTGCAGTTCACCGGTGGACAGGTCATCGTCGCCGGTCTCTCGAACGAGGAGTTCGCTTCGCAGCTTCGCGTGCTCGAGTTTCCGTTCAAAGAAGTCGCCGGCGGCACGGGCGTTGAAATCTATCACGGCGCTCACGGCAAGCTCGAAACCCATTCGCCTGTCCGCACGCTGGCCGTGTTCGATATCAGTGGAGAGCCGAACGTGCTGGCCGCCTACACCTGTACGCCGCTGGTCAAGTTTCCGCTGTCCGACCTCAAGCCCGGCGCCAAGGTGCGCGGCGTCACCGTCGCCGAACTGGGCAACCGCAACCGGCCGCTCGACATGATCGTTTATCAGAAGGGTGGCAAGGACTATCTGCTGATGGCCAACAGCAGCCGTGGCGTGATGAAGGTCGACGTCGGCAACATCGATAAAGCGGATAGCATATCCGACCGTATCGATGGCACGGCGGGCCTGCCGTACGACACGATCGGCGAGCTCAAGGGCGTCACCCAGCTCGACAAGCTCGACCAGGATCATGCCCTCGTCCTGGTGCAAACCGATTCAGGGTCGCTTAACCTCGAGGCCATCGAGCTGCCGTAGTATTGTGTGCCCGGCGATACGCCGAAAAACCTCGTTCACGGACGGTCCAGGTGCTGCCGGGGCCGTCCGTGTGCATTTCCTGATAGAATGTTCGGCGCTACTAGAATGTGAATGTCCTGAGTAGAGGATCGGCGCAGATGCTCTCCACAACGCTTCGCAAACCCTGGCCCTGTATTGTCGTCGCAGTGAGCATGGGGACGCTCGGCGCGGCGGCACTTGCACAAGAAGCGGCGCCGCGCATCGCGCTTGCCGGTTCCACCGCCGCTGGCCATACGATCGAAATCACCGGCCTCGCCGAAGCCACGCTCCAAACGCTCGCGGCGCTCTCGGCCGAGGAACGTTCGCGGGCTCTCACCGTCACCGTCTATTCGGAATTCGCCGATCTGCCGCCGCTGGAAGGTTCGCTCTCGGTCGACGGCGACAGGCTGCGTTTTCGCCCGCGCTATCCGTTCGAGCCGGGCACGAGCTATCGCGCCGCGTTGCGTGTCGAGCCGCAAGCCGAGGGGCCGCCGCTGGTCCAGATCGTCGAAGTTCCCGCCGGCGAATCCGATCCCACGACCGTCGTCACCCAGGTTTATCCCACGGCCGAGGTGCTGCCCGAAAACCAGCTCAAGTTTTATATTCACTTCTCCGCGTCCATGAGCCGGGGCGAAGCTTACCGCCACGTCCATCTTCTGGATGAGAACGATCGCGAGGTGGAAGGTGTCTTTCTCGAACTGGGCGAAGAGCTCTGGGATGCCAAGCAGACACGCTTCACGCTGCTTTTCGATCCCGGTCGCGTCAAGCGCGGGCTCAAGCCGCGCGAAGAGCTAGGTCCCGCGATCATCCAGGGGCGCGGTTATTCCCTGGTTATCGATAGCGCCTGGCGCGACGCCACGCGCACGCCGCTCAATGCTGGCGCGCGCAAGCACTTTCGCGTAGGTCCGCCGGATGAAAAGCCAATCGATACGGCCGACTGGCGGTTGACGCCCCCCACGGCCGCGAGTCGCGATCCGCTGCTCGTACGCTTTGGAGAGCCGCTCGACCATTCCTTGCTTCAGCGGGTGGTCCAGGTTCTCGGACCAACCGGCCAGCGCATCGCCGGCACGATCGCCACGGGCGACAGCGAAGCCTGCTGGCAGTTCACGCCCGACGAGCCCTGGCTGGCCGGCGACTATCAGCTCACCGCCGACACGCGGCTGGAAGACCTGGCCGGCAATGCTATCGGCCGTCCATTCGAGGTCGACGAATTCACCCGTGTCGATGAAACAGTCGAAGTCCAATCGGTGTCTGTGCCCTTCCTCGTGAAGCCGGGCGACTGAACGAACTGTTCGGCGCATCGGCTGGACTTCGCGAGCACGGTACCTACCGCTTCAGCCCCTCGGGCATCATCGGCTTCGAGAACAGCGCAGCGTTTGGCTGCGCGAGGAACGATAGCAAATCCGCCACGTCCTGCTCCGTGAGATTTTCTTCCAAACCCTCGGGCATCAGCGACTTGCCGGTCGATCGCAGCGCTTCCAGGTCGTTCCGCCGTATGAAGTCCTCCGCCCCCTCGGCCCGGCGCAGCGTCAGGCTGTCGGCTGTTTCAGAAGCTACGAGTCCGCTCAGAACCTGCCCGTCGTTGGTCACGAGCGTATAGGCTACGAACTCGGGCGTCACTTGCCGGCTGGGGTCGAACACGTCGATCAGAATCGTTTCTTTCGGCCGCGAGCCGACGCCCGACAAGTCGGGTCCCACGCGATGCCCTCGCGTTTGCACGGTGTGACACACCAGGCAGTGTTTTTCAAACAGGGCCGCGCCGCGGCCGCGATCGCCGGCCATTTCCAGGGCCGCGTGATAGCGCTGCACAATCTCGTCGCGGTTGCGCGCCGCGGCCTGCGATTCAAGCAACTGCTTGATTCGAGGTTCGAGCTGTGGCGCGCGCACGGCGAGCAGCGCGTCGCGTGTGGCCGGTTCCAGCTCGCGCGCCAAGATAGTTCCTGTTTCGAGCGCCGTGACCAGTGCCGTCGTGGTTGTCGCCGAGCGCAACGCCGCGGCCACCAGCGCGCGCCGCGTGCTGGTCGTCAGTTCGTTCCACCGCGCGAACATCCGTTCGGCGCTCGCCGCATCGGTGTCGGCCAGGGCCCGCGCCGCCGCCGTTTGCAATGCTTCTGGCTGCTCGGGACCGATCAGGCCGACCAGCACCGGGCCGCTCGCGGCGTCGATCGTTCCCAGCACGTCGATGGCCGAGAGCCGATATTCGAGTTTGCGATCTTCCGCCGCCGCCACCTGGCGGGCCGCTTCGAGCAGCAGGTTCACCGCCGGCACGTGCGGTTTCAGTCCCGCGGACGGATTCGCCAGCAGCGCCTTGAGCGAATAGCCGCGATCGGCGATTCCCTGGGCAAAGCCGGCGAGCAGCGCCAAGTCGCCCGGCCGTACGTCCGCGGCCGTGGCCGGCGCGATCAGGGCAAAACATGCCACGAGCTGCCGGTCGTCGCGTGCCGCCGCCACGGCCGCCCCCGACTCGCGCAGCATTCGCAATTGATCGACCGAGGGCTTCTTGCGCCACTCGGGATGTTTGCCCACGAGTTCCTCCAAGAACGGCCCGGCCGACTTTCCAAGGTTGCCCACGATTGCCAGCCCCACGATCGTGTCGCGCGTTTCCAGGTCGGCCAGCCGCACGAGCGCCGCGATCTTTTCCGGCCCTTCGATACCGACCAGCGCCGTGGCCAGTTCGAATCGCAGGGCCGGCGATGGAAAGTCGGCCATCGCCAGCGCCGCCGCGCGCAACTTCTCAGATTCCGCAAGTCGCGGCGCGGCCAGCCGCAATGCGAACCGCCGCACGCGCGTTTCGCCGTCTTCCAGCCCCCGCATCAAGAGCGCATCGTCGAGCTGTCCCAGGCCCTCGAGCACGCCCAGCAGATGCACCTTGGCCTGAGAGACGTTCGTGCCGGCCAGCAGCGCTCGCACCGCGGGCAGCGCCGCTTCGTCGCGCCGCTCGACGAGCAGCCGATGTGCCGTGTCGCGCCGCCAGCCGTTTGGCGATTCGAGCTGCTTGACCAGCTCCGCCGACGGAGCGGCGTCCAGGTTGGGCAGCTCGCGCGGCGGCCAGGCGTGCTCGCGCCGGCTCACGCGCCAGATGCGCCCGTGCCCCGCGCCCTCGCGCCAGTCGACACCTTCGCGGAGCGACTCGGCCACGAACGCGGGATGCTCCACCCAGCGGCGATAGAAGTCGACGATATAGAGGGCGCCGTCGGGGCCGGTTGTCGTGAATACCGGATGAAACCAGCCGTCGCGCGCGGCCAGAAACTCGCGGTCGTGTTCGCCCCGGCGGGAGACGAACGTCGCCCCCTGTGGCGTCAGCACCCGCCGATGCACGAGGTTCGTTAGCGACTCGCCGGCGAACACGCTCTCGGCGTAATCGCGCCCCAACGCATCGCCCCGATACACGCTCATGCCCGCCAGCGCGTTATAAAAGTCGACCGCCTCGCGATTGAACGTTTTCGGCCGCGGGCTGATCGGAAACACTCGTCCCGTGTCCGCCGGATCGGCAATATCGCGCACCGCGAACGTCGCCAGCCGCGGATTCCGCTCGATGAACGCCCGATCGAACAATGCGTGACGCACGGGGATCGTATTCCACGACAGGAACCGGTTGCCCCAGTCGTCGCGCGATTGGCCGAACTGGCTTTGCCCGCTCGTGGCCTCGAACCGCGTGCCGTCGGGCGTGAAGCGAAAGTCGCAGCCGCGAATCGAAACGGCTTGTTCCGCCGGTTGATCGGGCCGCCGCACGGCGCCGTCGCTGCGCCCGTTCGCGCCATAGATCCAGTTGTCGAGGCCCCACGTCAGCCCGTTCGCGCGCAGTTGCTGGTTGCCCTCGCCAAAGCCGGTGAAGACCACCGTGCGCTCATCGGCCACACCGTCGCCGTCGGTATCTTTGAGAAACAACAAGTCGGGCGCCGCGGTGACGAACAACCCTCCGCGCGCGGCGAGCAGTCCGTTGGGAAACGACAACCCCTTGGCGAACACCGTGGCGTGCTCATAGCGGCCGTCGCGGTCGCGGTCCTCCAGCAGCCGAATCCGGCCCGTGCCGGGACCGGCCGGGTAGTCGATCATCTCGGCGACGTACATCCGGTTCGCGCCGTCCCAGCAGACGGCCACCGGGCTATCGACTTCCGGCTCGGCGGCTACCAGATCGACAGAGAGCCGCTTGTCCGCCAGCTCGAAGGTTGCCAACTCTTCGGCGGGCGAAAGCGGGCTCGTGCGCGGCGGCGGCTCTTCGCCCAGCGCGAGGCCACAGCCGCACATCAATAACAGGGCCCCCGCCGCGCTGCGCATAACCGACTACTTTCCGGCAAGCTCGTTCAGCATCTTCACGACTTCATCCGCAATGCGTTCGCCGGTGCCTTCCTCGGCGTAGCTGTGCAGCCCCATCCAGGTCTGATAGCCACCCATGGCGTGCGCCTCGCGGTTCGGCAGATAGCCGATCCAATCGTTCGCCAGCTCGGCCACGATCGTATGCTTGAAGGGCGAACGCCGTTTGATGTCGACGCCGAAGATCGTGAAGTATTCGGCCGGCACGCCCACGATCGCCACGTCGCCCACGGCGATCGTCTGCAAGAACGTCTCACGCGTTTTGCCCTGCTCGGGCTTGAGCTTCTGCCGCATGTTGCGAAACACGTCGATGATCGCGTCGGCATGAGACGGCGCTCGTTTACGGCAGTAACTCGACACTTTTTCGTCTTCGACCGACTCGTCGAACGTGCGGACCTTGAATTCGAACGGCCGTTTGAGCGACGCGACGCGCTGCACGTCCTGCGGTTCGGCCTCGGCCAGCGCCGCCAGCACCGCGGCCTTCATCCGCGCGATTGCCACGTCGACCGGCACGGGCACGATGTTGTGCGTCGAGCCCGAAGCGCCTTCCAGGAACTCGACCGGCGCGCCCAATGCACCTTCAAGCTCTTGCGCCGCCAGGCCATAGAAGCTGGGCGAGCGCACGCCCGGCTGCCGCGTGCCGATCGTGTGCGTCGAATGGTTGAACAGCACCGCGAGCAGCTTGTCGTCTTCGCCATTGCGGAAGGCGAGCACGGGGAGCTCCGGATCGAATGGCCCGGTGTGCCGCACCGCGTCGTCCATCGGGCCGATCCAAAAGATCGTGTTGTCCGAGAGCAGCACGCGGCTGTTCGCGCCCACGGTGCGTTCCTCGCCGAGCTTGTAGAGCGTTCGTACGTTATCGCTGTAATAGGCGTTGGCTGCGGCCGTTTCGACCGCCAGCACGATGGCGTCCTCCAGCCGGCGGACAAATTCCGCTTCGCGCTCGTAGCCGTGCAGGGTCGAGGTGGTCGGCGCGTGATGCGTGTGCGTGGCGTTCACCAACACGTTCGCCGCCGGGATGCCGGTCTGCTTTTCGATTCGGGCGAGCGCCCGATCGATGAAGTCTCGCTCGACGAAGAGCACATCGCAGGCCACGATCGCCACGGTGGCGACGTCCGGTTGAGAAACGACCGTCGCCACGGCGCGCAGCTCGCCCTCTTGTCCGGTGGCCTTGCCCGGACCGATGCCGCCGCCGATGACCATCGAGTCGTCGGCCGCGATGTTTACCGCGGCCGCTCCCACGCGCAGCCCCTCGCCCCGGCAGTGTCCCGCCACGAGCGCGAGGAGGCCGACCAAAACGCTCAAACCGAGTGCCTTATTCATCCGTCGCCTTTCCGCCTTCCTGCTGTTTGATGATCCACACTTCAGAGACTTGTACGTTCCGCCCATTGCCACCGCGTCCTTTGGGGCCATGCCAGGCCAGCTCGAGCGTGCCGCTTTGCGTGGCCGCGGCCGGCAGATCGAACTCCACCGGTCCAACCGGGCGCTGTTTTTCGAGATAAGGATGGATCTCGACACCGCCGGCCGCTTCGCAGCGAATCGGCTTTTCCGCGCCGTCGCCGCCATAGGTCACGCGCAGCTTGTAGCGAGCCCGCGGATCGAGCCCTTCCCAGCGCATTCGTAGCGGCTCGTCGAGCATCGCCTCGGCATGGTCTTTCCAGCTTGTGCGCATCGGGCCGAAGCCCGCGAAGCCCGTCTTGGCCGAGATCAAAAACGCGGGATCCTGCTCGAAGCCCGGACCTCGCACCAGGTGCGTCTGGCTGGCCGGTTTGCCCAGGTCGTCGTAGAACCCGCCCGGCCCCGGGTTCGTCCAATTCACGATCTCGTCGATGCCGGACAACCGCTGCGCTTCGTCGGGCTTTTCGCGCAGCACCGCGAATCGTTGTTCGAGCCATTGCCGGTTGTTTAGCGGCACGTCCACCGTGTCGAGCGTCGCTCCGCGATCGATCGAAATCGCCTTGTACCGGCCGACGCTGGTCTGCATTTGAATGCTCGCGAACAAGTCGTCGGCCAGTTCGAACACCCGCTTCCGCAGATCGGTGGCCGGATGCTCGTCGGCTTCGGCCAGAATCTTGGCCGCGGCGTCCATCGCCGCCAGCGATCCGGCCTCGTGGGCCGTGCGCAGGGCATCCATCGCCCGAGCTTCCAGGTCCGTGTCGCGAATCAGCCGTTGCCGCACATAGGCGTCGTAGTACGCGCGATACAGCGCCTGCTGATAACGCCAGTTTTTCTTTTGCGCGGGCGTTGCGCGACGCTCGATTGCCTGAAACTGGGCGAGCGTCACGTCGACGTTCGTGTTCGTGAGCAGCGGGCCTTGCCAGTTGCGTTCCAACGCGAGCAGCCCCTGGGCGAAATCGTCTCCCAGTTCCTCGCCGATGAAGTAACGGCCAAACTCCCGTAAAATATCGCTCACCCGCGCGTCCGGCGACCAGCCGAGACCGCTCCACACGAATTTGTTCACGTCGTCGTTGCAGCCCTCGCTATAGGTGAGAAACCCGATCGTGTGCGGCTGCAACAAGCGAAAGATCGCCGCCTGGCCCTCGGGCCGGGGGTTGATCGGCTCGCGGGCCGACGTGACCGCGTGTGCCAGGTCCCAATCGGGCATCGGATACTGGCACTGCCGGCTGTGGGTGATGTCCGGATAGTGGCGAATCGGGTACCGCGCCGGAATTCGAGCCCGCAGCTCCGGCAAGCTCGTGCGCACCTGGGGGCCAAAGACGACGCCGCTCAGCCATGCCGGCTCGGCGCGCATCAACTCGTAATACTCGTCCATCCACTCGGCCGTGAACCCTTGCGGAGACATCCACATCTGCGCCCGCGGATGATACTTCTGAAGCAGCGCGGTTTGCTTTTCCAGCAGCGCAAACAGGTGCTTGGGCTGCGTGTGTCCCGGATCGCCGCCGGGCACGAAGATCACGTCGATCCGCGGCAGCGCCTGATAGACGACCTCCCACTCTTTCAGCGCGAAGTCGACCGTCTTCGGATTTTCGTAGTCCTTGTCCATCGCCGGATACCAGATCCACACGTCCAGGCCGTATTCGTCGGCCAGGCGCGACATGCCGACCATCATTTCCAGCGGCGGCTTGGGAAAGTGAGGGCTCGTCGCCGCGTCGTCGCTCCGCGGAGGAATCAATTCCACGGCGTTCGAGCCGAACACCGCCAAATCGCGATAATATTGCTCCCACTGCGGCAAGTCCCAGGCGTCGTAGCTGTTCGTCTTGGGACGATAGCCAAGCTGATGCCCGCGCAGCGGATAGGCTGGCGCGCTGTCGACGTGTAATCTGTCGACGTGCAAGTTGTCGGCCAACTCGATCTTGCCCGGCGTCATGCGCATCTGCCGCAGCAGATAGCCGACGCCGAACAGCGTGCCGCGCTCATCGGCGCCGGAGATGTTGACCCCGGCCGGCGCCGCGTCGAGTCGGAACGATTCGGCTTTCCTTGCTTTGTCGTTCGCGGCCGGCGCGATCGCAATGGCGGGCGATGCGTTCGCAGGTTTCTCGGCGACCGTGGCCCACCGCACGCCGGTTCGTTTTTCGACCTCTTCGACGAGCATCGTCACGGCCTTCTGCTCGCGCGGCGAAAGCTCCCGCGGCGCGACCACCACCGCTTGTGTTAAATCCAGGGCAGGGGCCGTGCGGCTCGCAAGAACGATCGCAAGCACGCAGACAAACAGGGTAGGGCAGAGGCGCAATCGCATCACGAATCAAACCAGTTCTCAGAGGGTGCAAAGACAGAGTAAGCCGACCCATTGTCGCTTCTCTCGCGCCGGCCAGCAAGCAACTTATTGCCGCCGCAGTTGGCCCGCGCTCGATTGGAAGTATTTCTTCCGCCGTCCTTCGATGGTCGTACGGTCTTCGGTTTGCCGCGTTTGCAGGTCGTCCAGGTTCGCCTGGCAGGTGCGACAGCCAGAGACCTCCAGGTGAAAACGAATGTGCGCGAGCTCGTCCGGGTCGAGCACCGCGAGCAGATAGCTGCCCAACTGCTCGCGCGAGGGGCACGTGAGCCGATGCCGCCGCCAGACTTCGCCCAGCGAGTGCAGGCCCGCGTCGCGGCGGCCGTTGATCGCCACGAGCTGCTGCGCGAGCGACGCATCGTCGCGCAGCGCGGCTTCGATCCGGGCCATCAGGTCCATCGGCAGCGCCTCGTCCAGATAGGCTTCCAAGTCGGCTTGCGTAAAGGCGTGCGCCATCGTCCTCGGTCCACAAATTACGAACGGTTCCCCAGTTACGAACGCTCAATAAGTTCCGGGAACACGTCTTCCGACAATCCCTGCTTGCGAACCAAGGTCCGCATGCGCGCGATGAACTCGAACTTGAAGTTTGCCACTTGCTGCTCGGACATGCCGAGCTCCACCGCGACGTCGCGATTCGCCCAGCCGCGCACGAACAACAGCTCCAGGCAGGCGATCTTTTGCCACTCGCGTTTTCCCTTGAGCCGATCGAGCTGCTCGCTCAAGGCCTGTACCAGCGCCTGTTCTTCCAGATGGCGCCGCTCGCCGCTGCGCATCATGCTCGAAACGGCGCGTCCGCCGGCCGGCGGCTCCCAATCGCCGCCGCTGGTGCCAGTAGCCAGCGGCAAGGTGGGCCGCCGTCCCTCGCGCCGCAGGTGATCGGTCAGCTTGTGCGAGGCGATCGAAAACAAGTAGCTCTCCAACGGCCGCTCGTCGTTGAAGTTCGGCAGGCTGTTCAAAAAGCCCAGAAACGTCTCCTGCACCACGTCCTCGCCCACGTTGCGGCGACCGATCCGCCCCTCGACAAACGCCAACAGCCGTCCCTCGAACCGCGCGATCAATTCGTTCCACGCCTCGGGCTCGCCCGTGCGAATGCGTGCGACCAGCAGTTGATCGGAGTTGGCGGCTTGGGCCATGGAATTGGAATATCTGGAGCGGGGTGCGACGAGTCGGCGGCTTCTCGAAACCCTACTATCTTACCACGCTCGAACCCGGGGGCGACAACCGCCCGATTCGCCGGGAAATTGCCCGTGATTTCGCCGGCGCCATCAGCCCGTCGCGACGGCTCGTCCGCGCTGGCTATTCCTCGGGCGTTGGCCGAATCCGAACCCGCTCTTCATAGGGCACCGGTTGCCGCCCATCGTCCGGGCGCCCGTACCGCGAAACGAAATAATCTCGCAAGATCGCATAGCGAAGTGCGATTTCGACGATTACCAGATAGGCGCCCAGCAGGAGGGCGCTGATCCAGCGCAGCGTGGGAGAAAACAGCAGCACGAACCCCGTCGCGAGCAGCGCCGTCGCGATCCAAGCGCTCACCCAACGGCGTCGTTCCTGTAGGTCGTTCTGTTCGGCCATAAGGCCATTGTAACCCGAGCCGCGTTCGCCGCCGGGACGAATTCTCACTAGAATCATCTCCATGCAACCCCTCGCCGGTACGAACGTCGTCACCATCGCTTTCAATCTTCCTGGCCCCGCCGCGGTCGCCAGGCTGCACCGCTACGGCGCGCGCGTCGTGAAGGTCGAGCCGCCCACGGGCGATCCGCTCGCGCGCGGCTGTCCGGCGCTGTACGAGGAGCTCTCGGCCGGACAGCAGATCGTGCGGCTGAATCTGAAAGACGCGGCGGACCGCGCGCGGCTCGACGAACACCTGGCCACGGCCGACGTGCTGGTGACGTCGAGCCTGCCCGGATCGCTCGCGCGGATGAACCTGGCTTGGGAACGATTGCATGCCGATTTTCCGCGCTTGTGCCAAGTGGCGATCGTCGGTTACCCGCCGCCGGACGAAGAGCTCACCGGCCACGATCTGACGTATCAGGCCCATGTCGGCCTGGTGCGCCCGCCGGCGCTGCCCGCCACGCTTCTGGGCGACATGGCCGGCGCGCAACAGGCGGTGACCGAGACGTTCGCCGTGTTGGCCGAGCGGCAACGCACGGGGCAGGGCATGCAGTCGCTCGTGCCGATCGCTGCGGCGCTCGACTTTTTCACGCTTCCCTTGCGGCACGGCATGACCGTCGAAGGCGGCTATCTGGGCGGCGCGCTGCCCAACTACAATCTCTACCCCACGCGTTCCGGCTGGCTGGCCGTGGCCGCGCTCGAGCCGCAATTTTGGGCACGGCTTCGCGAGCTATTGAATCTTACGGCCGGCACCTACGACGAGCTTCGCACTGCGCTCGCCGCGCGCACGGCCGCCGAGTGGGAAGCCTGGGCCGCCGAGCATCGCCTGCCGCTGGCCGCGGTGAACTGATTTCGCGAGGGCCGTTCAAACGCGGCAATCGCCGTGCTTCCGCTTGCCGTGCAGGGCAATGCTCGCCAGCAGCGCGATCGTGGCCAACGCCCAGGTCGAAGGCTCGGGCACTACCCGCAGATTGATGATCTTCACGCGTTCCGCGGCGAGCGTGCCGTCGAACAGGCTTTCGCCGTTGAAGCTCACCGTCAAATCGCCGCTCTCGCTACCCGGCATCGCGGCGAAGTCCTGAAACGTGCCGTCGCTGGCGGCGACGATTAGGTAGTAGTCGCCCGGCGTCAGGTTGCCGGCGTCGAGCGTCGGAATGCTGCCGGAACCGCCGGCGACGTGGTCGAGCAGGATGCCGTCCCAGGAATAGATGCCAAGCTGCGTGCTGAAGCTCGATCCGCCCGTGTCGAAAACGGCGGTCCCGCTGGTGTTCCAGCCGATCGATATCGTGGGCACCTGCGGATGGAACTCGAAGGTCATATTTGTCCATTGGGCATCGACGCCCGGCTGGTCGCCATTGCCGATGCCCATCTCCACGGCTTCGAAGCGGTACTGCGGATAATTCTTGATCCAGTAGCCGCCGTGGGTGTCTTTACTGAGATTCAAGGACGTGTAGTTCGAGGTGAACGTCATCTGCGGAATGATGCTGAACGCCGTGCCGGTGCCGGTCGACGCCCGCAGCCACCAGCTCGAGTCCGAGGCGTACGACTCGGGGTGCACTTGTGTCAGGGTTCCGCTCACGGTGATCTTGTCGGCGAGATATGTCGTTCCCGTGTAGCTTGGAAAGAGAACCTCGTTGCCGCTGGTGAACCACGGGCCGACGGAATCGTGCGGCCCCGAGGTATTCACGACGAAGTGCGAAGCTCCGGCCAGCGTGTGAAGGGCAAGCACGAGGCACGTCGCGGTCAAGCAGGCATACCGTGGCATGAGCGGAGCTCCTTAGCGAAATCCAACGAGCGAAGATGATACGCGCTGGAATCGAGAAGCCTATGGTCGCCGAGCGGCTCGATCGTCCGACGCGCGAACAACTGATGCTGTAGAACTAAGAACTAATTAGTGACAGATTATCTTGCCGCGCTCGGCTGGCACAAGCTATGGGCGCAATTTTCACATGGGCTTACGCCCCAAGAATTGCTCCGCGCCCAGGATGACCGTCGGGGCATGGATCTCTCAATTCGGCTGGAGCAGCAGCACCCAATCGCCACCGCCGGGCGCCTGGAGATTCGCCCGCGGGCCGCGGACCGTATCAGAATCGGTCCATCGGCCGGTCGTCGGTTCGAACCAGCGAGCTCGAAACGCCTTCTCAGGGAGCGCGATGTTCACCCGCGGCGGCGCGTCGCCCGGGCGCGCCATTCCCGGTTTGGCTTCCGAGGGATTGGCGTGATAGACGATGTAGCTCGACGCGCTCCGGAGGCACTTTACGCGGAGCGGGTCATTGCCCACGCAGGCGTCGTCGGGCTCATAGCCGACCAGCGTCAGCCCCGAGTCGCGAAAGAACGTATGGATAGGCGCGAAGTCATCGGCGCCGCCGGAGAGCGCGCCGCGCCGGCGCGCATCGAAGTACCCTTGCACGCCCTGCAATTGGCCGTCGAAGGGCTCATACGTCTTCAGCCCGCCGTAGGTGGCGTGGCCGCCCGAGAGCAGCGATGCCCACGCGAGCCGGCGAAAGAAGTAGCGCGGGTCGGCGGGAGGCTTGTAGTGTTCGTAGCGGTCTTCGTCGTTGACGACCGGAACGCGTGCCTTTTCTCGATATTCGAGAATTAGCCTTCCATGCACCTGATCGATGTCTTCAAGGGTGATGACGTCCGACCACGGCGCGGTGGTGAAGTTGTAACCGCTGCCGCGCGATTGGTGATTCGTCAGCAAGGTTCCCCAGGGCTCTCGCCGCGCCATGTCCGCGCCAATGCGATGGATCACCTCGGCGTCGAGACGGCGATGGCCCTTTTGCGAATCCCGGGCGTTTCCGAGAATCATGTCGTTGGAAATGCACCACTGGACATTGGGAAACGCTGAGTACCGCGCCTGGGCGTGCCGCGCGATTTCAAAAGCGGCCGGGTCGCCCTGGGCGTAGCGCCGCAGTTCGTCCGTGTCTTCTCCAAACGGGATCAATTGCAAGATCAGGTGCGGATGCCGTTCGAGGGCGTACGTCACCCGCCGATCGATTTCCTGCCAGTAGGAAAGATTCAGCGCCTGGCGGTCGGAAGTTAGCAGAGCTTCGACGCCGTGTCGCGATCGGCAGAACCAGACGCGGACCTTCGTGGCGCCCATCCGCGCGGCCTGGTCGATATATTCCCGCCAGCGCGGTTCGGAGTCGGTCGCATAGCGATAGCCGGTATCGCCAAGATGCAAGAACCACGCGCCGTTGTCGTAGGCGAACTGTCGGGGATCCTGGGGGTGTTTGCGGAGCTTGCCCGGCAGGTCGCTTGCCGTGACGTGAAATGCTCCGGATTGCGGGGCGAACTCCCGCGGGTCGTCCCTCGTCGACCATTGCCAGCGGCCCACCTGATCGCAATAGGCCCGCGCCCGGTAAGCACCCTCGCCGTCGGGAAACGCATCCACCGTGACCGTGGAATTGTTGGGCCGCGTGAATGCGACCCGCCAAGGACGCTCGAAGTGCGATCGACCGTCGCGGGGCCCGTTGAGTTCAACCTCGTAGACGCCCCGCTGACTCGCTTGCTGAACGCCTCGCGCCACGTGGGGCGGATGGTCGGGCTGATGCGCCAGAACCTTCGCGTCGCTTGCCGTTCCCAAGACAGCCACGAGCGCCAGCCAGCGCATGCAAAACGGGGACATTACTAATTTTACCTCGGCCTTGCGATCGCAGGGGATGTTCGGACAAGTATCCGAAATCGTTCCATCAATGTACCAGCGATACCCGCAGGATGCCTCCCGCGATCTCATTCACAACGAGCATATCTGATTTCCAAAACCCATTTGCGGGGGGGGGCGCTAGAGCACTCACCCCTGAGCCAGCATGAGCCCAACTCAGGTTTCCCATTCCGTGATCTCGCAGTGATTTAGCTGACCAACGGATCGCATGATCTTCAAGGCTCGATCGGATACGACAAGTCGATCGTCTATTGCGCGCCCGAAGTCATCAACGCCTGCCTGCCCCGTGACCTTCAACCAGTGAAACACGGGAACAATCCTTCCAGGATAAAGCTCTTCGAATAGCGTAGACGTCATTATGTTAGCGGTTGCAAACTCACAGCCAGATACACCAGATGACTCGAGTGCATTACGAAGCCTTTCAGTAATCACATAACAAGGAAACGACTCCAGGATGTCATTCCCCAGCCAACCGTCTAATATGAAGTGCAATTCGAATACCTGCGGTAGGTGGGTTGATACGTCGACCACACTCTGATCCCCAAGCCTTTCGGCATTTTCTGGTTCGAGAACGAAGAACATTTTGACTCCTAACGCGGTGGAGTGAATTGGCCGCCAAACAACTCGTCGATTCTCGTCACTTCGTCAAGAATCTTTTCGCGCGTAGCATTGGGATTCATCGCCGAGCGCGGCGCTCGCGTCCAGGGAAGCTCCCACCTGCGCCGTCGCCTTGATCAACACCATCTTGCCGCCTTGCATCGCGGCCGTGATCAGCACGCCACCCGCCAGCAGGAAGCTGGCGATATGGCGCGCCGTCTCGATCGCTTGGAACGTGAGGATCACGCGATCCAAAAACACGATCTTCCGCTTCAGCCGCGCGCCGATCTTCGTGAGCTGCGCTTCCGCCCGCGCCGCTTGCCGCGCGTCGGTGAACAGCGGCAGCCCGAGCGATGCCGGCGTCGGCCCCAGGTCCAACTCGGCGAACTCCGCCGCGCCCAGGTTCTTGCGCAGCCAGATCTCTCGCGCCGATTCAAGCAGGTCGTTGTGCCGCCAGACGAGCGCATCGATCGCGTTCAGCTCGTCGTCCACGTCGAACGGCTCGCCCGGCCGCGCGGCGTCCGCCAGCCGTAGCACGTCGCGCGTCAATTCGGCGCAGCGATCCAATGCGTTCGAGGATCACAAGGAGCCCGAGAAAATTCGATGGCGAATGAAGAGGAGCTCAAGCGCGCTCGGCGCCACATCTCAAAAGGCGGGGCGGAAGGTAATTCCGAGATTCGGCCGATCCTCGAGTTCGGCCTTGATGACATCGGATACGAAGAGCTCCAGGCCGGACTTGGAGAGGCGAAACAAGTGGGCTCCGCCGGCTCGTTGCGTGTCGATAACTGTTTTTATAAGCATCTGGTATCGCCCCGTCAGGCTAGGATCGCCGTCCTCCTCCGTCCAGATGGTGAAATCCGACCGCGCTTCATCCAGGCAATCGCGCAGGTTCACGACGTTCATGATCTCGTAGCTGCCCTTGGCGTCTGCGATCTCGACGGGAAAGAACTCTGCGTCGTCGGGCGCGATCCGCCGCACGGCGTTCGCCACGGCGTGCGAGACTACCGGCATGTCGAACGCGGAGAGCGAGAATTGCACCTCCCGGCCAGGGTTTCCAATCGCCACCCGCACGGGAATGGGGCCGCGATAGGGAACGCCGTCGATGAACACATCAGCCTCGACTCGTTCGCCATTGGCGGCCACGGGATCGTTGAGAAACCACTGATCCGCAAACAGCGTGAAATCTGGCGAGATCTCAAAATAGTTCAACATGGACAACGTGCTCAGTTCGAGGTTAATAAGCGGTTCAATTGGGTACCTTGGGTCGCTATTTCCTTTGCTAACTTCTTTAACTCCGCTACTAACGCGGCTTTGAATTCCGCCCCCTCTTTTTTTCCTTTTGTTGCTTTTCTGAGTCGTGCATAAATTGTTTTGTGATATTCCTCCGGATGCGGGCCCTTATGCGCGGGCAAGTAAACGACATTGTCCACATCCTCGAGGGCCATGCCAGCTTTCCTGAAAAACTCCTCGAATCTAGGCGACCACGGGCCACCGCGAAGCGCCGAAATCTGGTTCTTGTTGGTGGCAATGTGATGGAACGCTCCCCGTTCGGCTAATCCCCGTTTGAGAACCTCGATCGCTTCTTGGGGGCTTTTGGCTTTTTGGGCCTTGG
>CAZRCI010000002.1:0-139643 GCA_964598535.1 uncultured Planctomycetaceae bacterium
GGTCGAGCACGAGCTCCATGTTGCCGGTGCCTTTGAACTCCTGGAAGATGAGCTCGTCCATGCGGCTGCCGGTATCGACCAGCGCGGTGGCGACGATCGTGAGCGATCCGCCCTCTTCGAACACGCGGGCCGTGGCAAACAGCTTCTTGGGGATATCGAGCGCTTTGATGTCGACGCCGCCGGACATGGTACGGCCGGTATTGCCGACCCACTTGTTGAACGCGCGGGCCATGCGGGTGATCGAGTCCATGAGCAAGAATACGTCCTTGCCCATTTCGGCGAGGCGTTTGGCGCGCTCGACGACGAGTTGCGACAGCCGAACGTGGCTTTCCACATCGCGATCGAGGCTGCTGGCGATCACTTCGCCCTGCACAGAGCGTCGCATATCGGTCACTTCTTCGGGCCGCTCGTCGATGAGCAGCATAATCAACGTGAGCTCGGGATAGTTGGTCGTGATGGCGTTGGCGATGTGCTGCAAGAGAAACGTCTTGCCGGTTCGCGGCGGAGCAACGATCAGAGCACGCTGGCCTTTGCCGAGCGGGGTGAGCAGGTCCATGACCCGGGTGCTGATCGGCGTGGGGCCGGTTTCCAGGCGGAGCCAGCTTTCGGGGTTGATCGGCGTCAACGAGTCGAAGCTCTTGACGTTTACGTATTCCTCGGGCTTCATGCCGTCGACGTCGAGGATCTCGCGCACGCGTGGGCCCTGCTGCTTGCGTGCCTGTTGCACCATGGCGTGGATCAGGACGCCTTCACGCAGGCCGAACTTTTCGATCATGGTGCCCGGCACGAACGGGTCGGTCCGCTCGCGCAGGTAGTTGGTTTCTGGATTGCGGAGAAAGCCGTACCCGTTGGGGTGCAGTTCGAGTACGCCGGAGCCAGGTTCGACAACGCCAGGATCGCCGTTGTCGGCCGCGATTTCGGCTTCGCTCATGGGCGGCCGGTCGCCTTGATCTCGAGGCCCGCCGTACCGGCGTCCCCCCCGTCCCCGCATGCGGCCATTTTGCGGACCACCGCCGCCGCCACCGCCCGGGCCTCCCATGCCACCACGACCGCGAGAACGACCTTTCTTGCGTTTACCCATGAATCTCACCTGAAAAGGAGGCTACAGCATCTGTGCTACGCGCGGCGCGGAGCACCGGCGCAATCCAATAGCCATCAGCCAGTACACGTGGCGGTTCAGCGTCGATGCCGACTGCCCTGTCAAAAGAAGCTAATTTTCGTCACGCGACGAAAACCGAAAATGGTCCTTCGCGAGCATGGGCAGGAAGATCCATACCCCGGATCGCGAAGGCGAAAATGTGTGTCCTTTAGCCGTTACCAAAGGAACACAGAACGACTGGCCAATGGGCCAACCCATTCAAGAAAACAAACTTCGTGCAAACTTTGGGCCGAATATCGCCGGCAGTGCGCTTGCGAAACGCCAATGAGCACTTCGGATATTACCAATCGCGAACTCGGTCGCACCTTTGCCTGCAAGCGCGTCGCAGGCAACCGTTTGTCCCGTGGAGGTCGGGCGTACTATACACCAAGCCTGATTTTGGGCCGGTTGCGCACCACTTGCTTCGGGCGCCACGCGGCTTACTGCCTCAGCGGGAGCTGGTAATCCAGAAGCGTCTCTTATCCCCCATCTAGAAGCCGCAAGCGCACGAGCGTCGAGCATCTTGGACTCTTGGGGAGACCCACTGGTTTGTCCGGTGGACAAACTCGCCAGGAAAACTTCCGCCCGAAGCGGAAATGCCTTTCGGCGAGGCGTGCCAAGTGGGCCGCGGCGTCTGCCTGCACGGCAGAACTTAAAACTACGGACATCTTAGTCATCTCTCGACCGATGTCAAGCGACCAATCGAGCCAAATGCTGGCAAACTGGGCAGGTTTGTCGGGCATTTCGGACCGCTGGTAACGCTGGCAACCGGGAATACCGGTTGTCATGGGGCCGGAAGCCTTACCACCATCACTGCAACTTGACCGAACCAAATAGCGACGCGCCGCCCTGTCCCCGCAATCTTTGACCAGCCGGCAAGTTTTACACAACTAGCACCCGCGGTGCGACCGATACAGCCCTACTGATCACGTCCTTTTTCACGTTGCGCCGGGGGAGTGTTTCCGATGCGGGCGATCCTACAAACGACGACGGTCTGCCTGGTTCTTGCCGTTTCGACGACGGCAATCGCTGATAATCAGATGCCGTGGCAGCCCGACCTCGAGACGGCCAAACGCGTCGCGGCCCAGACAAATCGTCTGGTGCTTATTCACTTTTGGGCGCCCTGGTGCCGCCCCTGTCTGCGCATGGAGCAGGACGTGTTCTCCAAGCCCGAGACGGCCAAAGGTCTCGAAGCCAACTTTGTGCTCGTTAAACTCAATGCCGACGAGGCACCGGGCACGGCTCGGCTGTACGGCGTTTCGAGCCTTCCATCCGATGTTATCACACTGCCCAACGGTCGGCTCGTTTCGCAATTGCAGAGTCCGCCGACGGCTACCCAATATGTCCAAATGATGAACCGTGCCGCCGATGGACACCGTTCGTTGGCGCGTCGGCAATCGAACGAGGTTAGCGCCGTGGGAACGCCACCGGGTTCGGCGCAGCCGGAATTTGCGCCCGCCGCAGTGGCCACGCCGGGGATGGCTCCACCGGCCGCTAGTGTTGCTCAAACGCCGGCGTCTTATGCCGCGCCGCCGGCGGCGGCCGCTGGCGATCCCTATGCCGAGTTTTATCCCCCCTCTCAGACTGCGAGCAATGTATCCGCCAGTCCGGTGACGCCAGCACAGGCGTACGCCCCGCCGGCTGCGCCCGTGATGCCGGCCGGCCAGCCGCCGCTCGCCGATCCCTATGCTCAGAATCCGCCCGTAAGCGATCCCTATGCCACGGTTCAGGCGGGTGCTCCGACAACGCCGCTGGCGGAGGCGGTGAATCCCTATGCCACGCCGGCGGCTACACCGGCCGTCGATCCGTATGCCGCGGTGAACACTCCCGTAAATCCCTACTCAACGTCGCCCGTGGATTCGTACGCCCCGGTTGGCGCTCCGGCTAACCCGTATGCGGCAACCAATCCACCGGCGCCGCCGGTGGGTGCTGCTCCCGCGCCACAAGCGCCGAGTCCGCAGGCGTCAGCCGCGGTCTATCAGCCGCAAGCCAATGTACCGCAGCTTCCGCCGGGGTGTCCGCCCGTCGCGCTCGACGGCAACTGTGCGGTCACGCTTGTTGAACGCAAGCGTTGGGCCGTCGGTCACACCAGCTTTGGCGCGGTACACCGTGGACGGACCTACTTGTTCCTCGGCCCGCAGGAGCGAGACAAGTTTCTGGCGGATCCCGATCGCTTCAGCCCCGCGCTCTCGGGCCTCGATCCGGTGCATGCCATAGATGCGCAGCAGCCCGTGCCTGGCAAACGCGAGTTTGGCGTGTTTGGCGCCGATGGAAAGATCTACCTCTTCGCCGACGAGGCCTCACGGGCGAAGTTCGAGCAAAACGAGCAGCACTACACCACCGCAGCCAGCCAGGCGCTGGGGCAACCGACCTATCAGGCGATGCGGCCAACGCCGTAGAGTCTCGCGCGTGGGGGTCAGTGCGTCTCCCAGTCGCGAGAACGTTCAACGGCCTTTTGCCACAAGGTATAGCGGCCCTCGCGGTCATACTCGTTCATCGCGGGCTCGAACTGTTTGTCGAGAATCCAGTTGTTGGCGATTTCCTGCTCGTCTTTCCAGTAGCCGACGGCCAGGCCAGCCAGATAGGCCGCGCCGAGTGCCGTGGTCTCCGAAACCAGGGGGCGGCGAACCGTGGTTCCTAGCAGATCGGCCTGAAATTGCATCAGGCGGTTGTTGACGCTGGCGCCACCATCGACCTTCAGGTCATTCAGCTTTAAGCCGCTATCGCGCTGCATTGCGTCGACCAGATCTCGCGATTGAAACGCCATCGATTCGATGGCGGCGAGCGCGATGTGCGCGGCCGTTGTACCACGCGTAATTCCGACGATCGCGCCGCGAGCATAGGGATCCCAATAGGGAGCACCGAGCCCGACAAAGGCCGGCACCAAGTACACGCCGTGGGTGTCGTCGACTTGCGCGGCGAGGCGTTCGACATCGACGGAATTTTCGATGATTTTCAGGCCGTCGCGAAGCCATTGCACGACGGCGCCCCCGATGAATACACCGCCCTCCAGGCAGTAAGTAATCTTGTCGTTCAGCCCCCAGCCGATGGTCGTCAGTAGCCGATTTTTCGACGCGACGGCTTCGTGGCCGGTGTTCATCAACAGAAAGCAGCCCGTGCCGTACGTATTCTTGGCGCTGCCGGGTTCGAAGCACGCTTGCCCAAACGTGGCGGCTTGTTGGTCGCCGGCGCAACCGGTGATGGGGATGGATGCGCCGAGCCACTTCTCCGCGACGTTTCCCAGGTGGCCGCTCGAGGGACACACTTTAGGCAACATCGCCCGCGGAATCTTCTGAATTGCCAGCAGCTCATCGTCCCAATCGAGCTTATGTATGTTGTAGATCAGCGTGCGGCTGGCGTTGCTATAGTCGGTGACGTGCGCACGCCCGTCGGTGAGCTTCCAGATGAGCCAGCTATCGACGGTGCCAAACAGCACTTCGCCTCGCTCGGCACGATCTCGGAGGCCAGGAATCGTATCGAGCAGATACGTGATCTTGGTCGCTGAAAAGTAGGCGTCGACGACGAGCCCGGTCTTTTCGCGAAACGTTTCCTCGAGTCCATCGGCTTTCAGGCGATCGCAGATCGGGGCCGTGATACGGCTTTGCCAGACAATCGCATTGGTGACCGGGCGACCGGTTGCTTTTTCCCAGAGAATGGTGGTTTCACGCTGGTTGGTGATGCCGATGGCCGCAATTTCGCGAGCCGTGAGCTTGGCTTTGGCCAGTGCCTCTTGGGCCACGGCGAGTTGCGACGACCAGATTGCCTCGGGGTCGTGTTCCACGTGACCCGGCGAGGGGAGTAGCTGTTCAAACTCTTGCTGGGCGACCGCAACAATCGCTCCGTCGTGGCCGAAGACGATTGCCCGGCTGGAGGTTGTGCCCTGGTCCAGCGCTAGAATGTATTTGCCCGCCATGCGTTCGCCTTTGTTCGATGTGCGCTTGTGGAACCAACGCCACGTATTGGAATCGTGCTGAGGGGAGCATTCAAGTCCCGCCTTGACGGCGGAGCGTGAATTGTCGGCGGCGGTGGCTCAGGCCACGGTTCGACCGAAGTGCTCGCGTAGCCGTGTGAGCTCTTGGTTGACGGCGGCGCCGACCTCCGTCGCGCGTAAGCGTGCCGCGTCGACGAGGATTCGCGCCAAGTGTTCGAGGCACCCTCGTGTCAGTCGCTCTTGATAGAGCAGCATTGCACGGCGTTCAACCAGATCGGCTAGATGAACGGCGTGCTCACGCTCGATCATGTGGCGAACCACCGCGACCGGCAGCGCGGTGTCCGTCACGAGTTCTCGCGACGGGGCCGTGGCAAGGATCGATTCGCAGCCTGTGCCGTAGAGCGTCCAGCAGCACGTTACGCTCGGCAAGGTAAAGCCTGTGCGCCGGGCGATTGCCCGCTGTTCGGCCCCCAGATCGCGTGCATTTCGTGGATAATGCTCCGCGCCGGGGAAAAGACGTTCGCGAGAGTGTTCCTGTACCTTGTGTCCCAGGTGTTCGAGCACCTCGGCCGCGGCCTGCTCGGCCAGCGAACGCATGGTGGTCAGCTTGCCGCCGACGATCGAGACGACCGGAACCCCTTCGGCCGCGTGTTCGACAAGGAAGTGTCGTCGCGTGATGGCAGCCGTGGTGCGCGCATCGATATAAGGCAGAGGCCGCACGGCGCTGTAGTGAAACGCGATGTCGCTGCGTTCGAGCTTTGCGTCGGACAGAATCTCGTTCGTCGAGGCGAGTAAGTAGGCTATTTCGTCTTCCGTGGCCTGTGCCGTCTCGGGCGGACCTTCGAATTTAACGTCGGTCGTGCCGATCAGTACGGTGTCGCCCAATGGCGTGATGAAGATCGGGCGGCCATCCCGGGCCTCGGCATACACGCCCTGCTCGCCGTTGAGTTGGGCTTTGAGGCGCGGGCAAAAAGAAAACAAGTGGCTGCCCTTGGTCCCGCCCATCAGCCGTTCAGCCGGGATCTGAAGCTTTTCCAGCGTTTCGTCGACCCAGGCTCCAGTGGCGTTGACGATCATGTCGGGCCGCAATTCGATTGCGTCTGAACCGGGGCGAACATCCTGGTTGCTGCCCGCGAGCGAAGTAGGAGTAATCGTCACCACATCTCGCCGGCGGTTCGCCTGGTGGTACGTCAGCACGCGAAACTCCAGACCACGCAAGCGCGCCGCGTTTTCGGCGTCGCTGAGCATTGCCATTAGCAAACGCTCGGGAAATTCGACCTGACCGTCGTAGTAGGAGCAAGCCCGGCGGTACGCTTGCGGATCGAACTTGGGCACCCCGTCCATTTGGACGGCTCCGCATTGGTATCCCGGCAGCGTGTCATCCTGAGCATAGGCGTCGTAAAACATCAGGCCCGCCCGGACGAGCGCCGAACCTCGCGGCTCATGCGGCTGGGGCCACCAATTCCAGTTCATGAACTTGCCGATGGCCGGCATCAGCCCGCCAAACCGATTTTCCGCCGGAATCCAAAGTCGCAATGGTCGCACGAATTGCGGCGCCAATCTGAGCAGCCGCGTTCGCTCGCCAAGCGATTCTTTGACCAGGTCGAACTCGCGGTACTCGAGGTACCGCAGGCCTCCGTGGATGAGTCGTGATGAGCCCGACGTGGCGCCCGAGGCGATGTCCGCCGCGTCGACCACCCATACGTTCACGTTGTTCAGCACGAGTTCTCGCGCAATCGCACAACCGTTGATACCAGCGCCAAGAACGAGCACGGTGGGCGAGTTGTCAGGCATACCGACAGGGACCGCGTTTGCGGCCAGGCAAGAGTGCGGGGACGACGCCGCTCAGAATACCGGCTTTGCGAAAAGCTGAACAGCCGCAACCGCCTGTCTCGGGCCACGAACCCCTGAGCGAGCCGGCGGGAGCTGTGACAGAACCGAGCCAGCCCGTCGAAGGATTCCACCGGCAGCACACAAGGACGTGGCGCCGCCGAGGACCTCGCTGCCCCCTAACCCTGGTTCTCGAGCGTGCGCTGTAGATAGTGCACGTGGGCTCGAACGCCTTCGAGATTTGGATTGAGCGAGAGCGCGCGTCGAAAGCACTCCAAGGCACGTGGCCGATCGCCCAGGTGCATGTGGCACTGGGCCATGCCCGTCACCGCGCCGAAGTGGTACGCGTTTAGCTCGATGGCCTGCTCGCAGTCTTCGATCGATTCGCGATAACGCCGCAAACTGAATAGCGCGAGTGCCCGTTGGTTCCAGACTTCGGCCATCCACGGGGCTTGTGCAATGAGCCGGGTTGCCTGGCGAATCGCGCTTTCAAAACGCCGCCTGCCGTTCAGCTCGACGATTTCTTGCAACAAACGCTGTTGATGCTCGTCGCCATCGCGACACCAGATCGTGCGAATGCCGTTTTCAGCGAGCATCCGCACGCCGCGGTCGTCATCCCGGAGCGCTCGCCCCATGACCGTATTCGAGCGATAGTCGCCCAGCAGCGACAAGGCCAGAACCGCGGCACGTCGCGACATGCGGTCGCCTATTTCCGCGATCCGTTCGAGCGTCCCCGGCAGGTAGTGCTTCGCCACGGTTGACTGAAACCGCTCGGTGCACTGATCGAGCAAGTAGGCCTTGTAGATTTGAAGAAGCAGCGGCCCGCGATGGCTGGAACTCATTGTCAATCGTCTCGGGGGGGTGCCACGGTGGGGGCTTCGTGTATGCCGAAGGAAATTCGGTGCCGGCGAGGTCGATTCTTCTAGTGTAATCGGACCGCCCATAATTACAAACCGGCCCTGTATGCCGAGTTTTTGCTAGGGCGATCTGCTCCCTTGAAGCACAATAATGAAGAGAGCTGGCTTTAGCGTGCTTCCTCACTATTTAACTCGCGGCCGGTGCTTGCATGCGATTGCTCGCGACGCCATTCCGCCAGATCTGTTTGCCCACGCTGATCGTTTGCGCAAGTGCTGCAACTGCGCTTTGCGTGGCAGAGCCCGTTGCATGGCTGACCGATCGCGAGTTGGCCCAGAAGCTTGGCGCCCCGCTCAAGGTCTCGTGGCATCAAACTCCGCTTTCGCGTGCGCTCGAAAGCCTCGCGTCAACGCAGCGGGTAGCGATTGTGCGCGATCGTCGAATCGACCCGAGCCAAGAGCTTACCTTCACGATCGATGGCGTGCCGCTGAGCAAAGGGCTGGAAAACCTCGCCGCGCACATCGAGGCCGGCTACGCGCAGCTCGGCTCGGTCGCTTACATCGGTCCGCCCGAAGTCGCCGAGCGCATCGCGTCGCTCGCCGCGTTGCGTCAGGACGAGGCTCGCCAGGCATCGGTCGATATCCGTGAAAAATTATTGCTGCTGCGCACCTGGGCCTGGTCGGAAGCTGCCGAGCCACGTGCGCTACTCGACGAACTGGCCCGCGAAGCAGGCGTCGAAATCGTCAACCCCCAGCGCATTCCGCACGATCTTTGGCCTAGCGCCGATCTACCGCTATTGAACTGGGGCGATCGCCTGACGCTTCTTGCGGCGCAGTTCGATTTGACGTTTCGCCTGGTCGATGCGGGACGCCGTGTGGAACTGGTGGATATGCCAGAGCAGGTGCTGCTGGTCCGCAACTACCACGGCGGTCGGAATGCCCGCGGGCTGGCCCGACGTTGGCAACGCGAAATGCCCAACGCGAAGATCAAGGTCGAGGGCGAAGAGCTCGAAGTCGCCGCATCGCTCGACGATCACGAGCAAATCGAACGCCGTCTTAAGGGCGCGCCAACCCGCAAGTCGGCCGTGACCCGCGGCCCGCAAGTTTATACGCTGACCGCGGAAAAGGCCGCGCTCGATCGGCTCATTGATCTCAAGCTCGCGCCGGGGTTGGGGCTTGAATTCACTTGGGACAGAGCCGCGACTGAAGCCGCCGGCATTCCGTCCAACCAACTCGTCACGGTGCAGGTCAAAGACGCCACGCTCGACGAACTGTTGAACGCGATTTTCAAAGAGACCGGCCTCCAGGCCCATCGCCAAGGCAAGCGAGTTCACGTACGCGCTGGGCCCTGAGAAACCGAAAGGATCTCGGGAGGCGAAGCGGTACGGCTTCTCAACTTCCGAGGCGTGCAACCTGGGCGCATGGATAAGCGACGCGCGACATGCGGCGTTACGGCTCAGGCCAGGGTCTTTTCCAACTCTTCGCGGACCGATTGCTCGATCTTGCCCTTGAACATCATGGCGGCGAACGGAATCGTGCCGTTGATTTGCACTTCGTTCGATTCGACGTTCAGGTCGCCCTTGATATTGAAGCCAAAGGTCGAAAAGGCATAGGCGAGCTTATTGCCATCCCAGGATTCTTCGAGATTGTTCACCTTGTCGCCGTGTCGTTCCTTGATCTTGGTAAACAGCGATTTCAAACGTGCCGTGGCTTCTTCGGCTGTCAACGAATGGGGCACCGCGATCGAAAGGCTGGGCATGGCTCTTGACCCTGTGAAAATAGACTGAATTTGGTGTCTCGCCAGTTGTTGCAATCGAGCTAGAACCCCAACGGCAAACGCGCTGGAGCCGTGGCCGACTGCTTCTTATCCTAGCGGGAATTACGCGGCGAGGGAACAGCTTCGTGCCGTACCGAGACGCCGTCATTCGAGAGGGGCTTCGCAATCCTGGCGATCGGCTGGATGCCACAGTGGCAACCCGCGACGTACTCGCTCTGCAAGGATGGAAATTTTGTCGGGCGTGCCCGGCATCGAGCCACAGGCCTCGTAATCCTCGCGGGCGATGTCGTGGGGCTCGAAGTTCCATCGCTTCAGGCGGATGGCGTCCAGTACCGTTTGCGGTTCGAAGATTGAGTCAGGCACCGCCATAGCTCCTTGCTCGAGTTCGATCCGGCCGAAGCGCGCCACGCATTCCCAAAACATCGCAGCCACGGAGGAATCCACCGCAATGGGAGCAGACCCCATTGCTCTGCAGAGCAGACCCCATTGCTCTGCAGAGCAGACGTTGCCGCTCCGTCAGGCGAAGGCGTGGCCAATCCTAATCCCACGAGGATTTGCCCACTGCTGTTGAGTATTCCGCCAGGGGCGGGTTTGTCAAGCAATTTTGCCCCCGCTCCGCACACGCCTCGCGAGCGATTTCAGCAAGATGGCGTACGCAGCCTCCGCGGCGGGCGTTTAAAATCGCTCAAACGGATGACGTGGTTCGCTGGTGCGCGAGCGGGGCCGCGTCTCGCAACGATTCAAGTTGCTCTCGCAATAAATGGATTCGCTCAGCGTCGATGGTCCGCGTGCGGTCGCCGCGACACGCAGCGCCGCGAAATCCGAAATAGTCGGGAGCGAGCGGGGCAAGCTTTGGCAAATCGTCCGCGCTCAGGCCGCCCGCCAAGACCGTCAACAAACCTTGCCGGCGAGCCTCGTCGAGCAACGCTCGCGTATGATCGAAAGCCAAATGAGTCGGCAGCGGACCGGCGCTTTTGTCAAACGTATCCAGCAGCACGCCGCGACAGCGTAATTTGCCGGCCACCGAGAGAACTTCCTCGGGCGCCGGCGCGGCTGCGATATTCCAGTCTGCATAGGCCACGGCCACGGGACGAACGTTCGGAGGCAGTTCGGCAATTGCCTTGGCCAATTGTGCGGGCCAATCGGTGTGCCGCACGGCGCCAGCCAGCCCAAATTTGACATACGTAGGCGGCCGCTCGAAGCGCGGTATACGTTCTGTCGCGACGAGTTCGCCGAGGGCGACACTTGTCGGAACTCGACCAGCCACGAGTTCTAGCACCGCTCGCACGGCCTCATCGTCGGCCATCCCTAGCGCGCCACGCTGAGGTTCCTTGACGTCGATCAGGTCGGCGCCGGCAGCCAGGGCGTCGGTGGCCTCGGCGATGTTGCGAACGCTAATCAGGAGTTGAGAATGCGACATGATTGAGCGTTGGCAGGCGAGTGGACGATCAGGCTTTCGACGTTTCGCGGCTGACATCTTCGCGGCTGACATCGTAGAGTCGCTGATTTAGCCGATTCACGAGCGGTACGCTGAGCGGCTCGCACCAGGTGCCACGAATTGTGACATAACCCTGACACCAGGAACCAAGCTGAGGTTTGACTTCCAAATGCTGCCATTCCTCGGCTTTTTGGGCCAAGCGAACGACGAGCGCGGACGTTTCGACGTGACGTTCGTCTCCGCCCGGAAGGTAGCTCGCCGTTTGCCCCAAGAGAAAGCATTCAACGACTTCCAGCGGAACACGAATGGGAAGGCCAGACCGCAGCCAAATAAGCAGATGACGATCGTGGTAGGCTAGTCGCGGCTTGCGCATGTTCCATGCCAAAATACCGATTGCCAAGAGCGCAACCGTCAGCAAGACGCCTCCGACGAATCGAACCAGAGGGGCAGGTTCGCGGCCGGGCAGGCCGAAGACGAGCAGCATGCCGATCACGCCCACGATCGCGGGCGGAATCATGCCGAATAGCAGGACGCGGCGATTCGTGTGCAGCCAGATTTCCATGCAGATCGTGCCAGGGATGTGCTCAAGTAGCTGGGGCGGGGCATTCACAGTCACCGCGCGAACGCAGTGTAGCAGACTCGTCACTTGGGCTGCCAGTCGCGCCAAGGTTGGGTAGTGTCCTAAGAGTGTGTTGCCGGAGGTGGCACGGCCCTGAGAAACGAAGGGCGTGCTATAGAATGACCATGATTTTCCGAGTCAACTTCAGCACGCCCACGCTGCGCTCTGAGCGTGCCACACAGGCATTCCCTTCCAGCAACACACTCTTAGGACACCACCCAAGGCTGACAACGCTTGGGCGGTGCCTTCTACGTGGATTTTAAAGGGCGATGGCTTGCAAGTTGGTCATTCCTGCCCCTGCTCGCGGTCTCGAACGAGCGACTTCCCGCCGGGCATTGGCCGTTGGCGCTATTCCGTCAGCGCTGCTAGAATTGATGGGTTCAACCAAGGGGCATCAACAATCATGGGCGGCCCGCCGGGCCGCGCCTTCCCGTGAGCGCGGACTACGACCACATCACTACCGATCGTCAGTTGCGGGAGTTCTGCCATCAACTGGCAGATACGCCGTTAATCGCTTTTGACACGGAGTTCGTTTCGGAGCATTCTTATCGCCCCGAGTTGTGCCTGATTCAGGTCGCGGCCGGCGAGCACATGGCCGTTATCGACCCCCAGTCGATTTCCGACGTGACACCGTTTTGGGAAGTGCTGGCGGCGCCGGGGCACGACACGCTGGTACACGCGGGCCGCGAGGAATTGCTGTTCTGCCTGTCGGCGGTCGGCGCTCCGCCGATGAGGCTTTTCGATATCCAAATCGCGGCGGGACTAGTCGGTCATGAGTACCCGGCCGGTTATGGTTCGCTGCTGTTTAAGCTGCTGGGAACCCGGTTGCATAAAGGCGAGACGCGTACCGATTGGCGACGGCGCCCCTTGAGCGCGGGGCAGATTACCTACGCGCTCGACGATGTCCGCTACCTTGCGCCGCTGGCCGAAGCGTTGCGGAAACGGCTTGCCGAGCTCGGTCGTTTGAGCTGGCTCGACGCCGAGATGGAGTCCTGGCAGGAGGATGTCCGTGCGACGCGCAGCGATGATCGTTGGTGGCGGGTTTCGGGGATCAACGGTCTTTCACGCCGGCATCTGGCGATCGTGCGAGAGCTCTGGAAGTGGCGCGAGCAGGAATCTGAGAAACGCGATTCGCCCCCGCGGCGCGTGCTGCGGGACGACCTGATCGTCGAGATTGCCAAACGCAAGAGCGCGGACGTTAAGCAAATTCGGGCTTTGCGAGGCATGGAACGCCGTGACTTGGATCGCCTGTTACCGCAATTGGCCGCCGCGGTCAAACGCGGGCTCGATCTTCCGGACAACGAATGTCCTGCTCCGGCCCAGCGTGAGACGCCGGCTCAGCTCAACGTGCTCAGCCAGTTTCTCTCGACCGCGTTGGCCGGGATCTGCCGGGCAAACGAGTTGGCGCCGAGCATCGTCGGCACGGCCAGCGATGTCCGCGAACTCGCCGCCTACCGCCTGGGATTGGGGAACGCCAACGGCGAGCCGCCGCTCTTGGGACGCGGCTGGCGAGCCGAGATCGTCGGACGTATGATCGACGATTTGCTGGCTGGGAAGCTGTCCGTGCGCGTGGGCGACCCGTTGGCCGACGAACCGCTGATTTTCGAGCAGCGCGATTAGGCCGGCAATCGCCATCGAAGCGGCCACGTGGGGACGGCGCGAGGCCTATTTTCCGTCGATCAGGTCTTTTGCCATGTTGTAGGTGTTGATGGCATTGGCCGTGGTTAGCGCTGCGTTGGTGACCGGCTTGATCGGTTGATCGGCGAGCTCTCCTTGCAGGCCGCTGCCGGCCGGATTCGCGGTGGCCGGACTTGAGACGGGCGGAGTATAAGCCGGCCGCGCGGGCTGAGGTTCCGCCTTGGCCGTGGTGTTTGCCGCCGGCACGGCGTTTTCCTTCGCGGCTCCCGTTTCGGGCGAAGGCTTCTCCGCGGTCTTCTCCACCGGTTGTTCCTGCGAAGTGGCCGGTTGTTCTGCGTCGATGGGGGTGCCAGGCGCGGTCGCCGGAGGCTGCGTCAGCGGCGCCATGTATCCTGCATTTTCGACCTTACCGCGATCGTGAAGCCTGTTTTCGCGTTCAAGATCGAAGCGTCGTTCGGCGCCAACCGAGCTATTTGCCGCGGTTTTTAGTTCGGCATTTCGACGACCGAGCGGTGGACGAATCTTTTCGCCGGCGAACGAAGTGCCGTCGTAGATGTTGCCACGTTGGAATGGTCCGGTACCCATCAGCCAGGTGTCTTTGGCGCTGCTGGCCACTTTGCGATTGCCCGATTGCCAGACCGGCTGGCCTGTCATCCGGTCATAGGCGAACACCGCAATCTTGCAGACCGCTTGCTGGCTGGTACGTTTGGAGAGGGCGATTTCTGGAATCGCCGCGGCCCCGGTGGGTAGTACGCCCATGTTGGGCAGTTGGGTGGCCGGTACGCCGATCATTACGTCGTTGCGGTTTGTGCCCAGCGCGCCGGTTCGTATTTCGACAACATATTCGGCGTCCTCGGGCTTGTCTTTAATGATGCAGCCGCTGGCGAGCATGTGCTGGCGGAGTGTGCTGGTGACGTAATTCTGATCGAGCGTGGTTGCGATGAACCGCGTATCGAGAAAGACGCTGCAATCTTCGAGCGCGCTGAAGTCGACCTCGCTGATTGCGCGATCCACCGCGTCTGAGATCAGGAGTTGTTCCGTGGCGGTACGGGGCGAGTCGGACCACTTGGTCGTCCCGCACCCGGTAGCCGCCATGGTAGCCGTCAGAATTATCGCCCACAAACGCCAACGCATGTCGCAACGAGTCTCGCTTCTTGCTTGAAAATCGTGCCCGCCCAAGGGGTTCGACGAGTTGGGCGGGTGCCTCTTTATGGGGAGGCGGATTGTAGCCGAAGCGGAGCGACCAACAAACAGTGGTTTATGGGTCGCGTTGAATGGCCTTAAGTTATTTTATGGTAATGGCTTATGGTCGTTTTCTGGATAGCTTGCGACGCTCGGTCTCGCTGAGGATGATTTTGCGCAGTCGGACGTTGGTTGGCGTTACTTCCACGAGTTCATCGTCTTCGATGTACTCGAGCGCTGCTTCTAGCGTCAGCACTCGGGGCGGTTTGAGGAGGATATTGCGGTCGCTGCCCGAGGCCCGCATATTGGTCAGCTTCTTTTCCTTGGTTGGGTTGACGGCCATGTCCTCCGAGCGGCTGTTTTCGCCCACGATCATGCCTTCATAGACTACGTCGCCGGGGGCCACGAACATTTCGGCGCGTTCTTGCAACCCGTCCAGCCCAAAGGCCACGGCCTTGCCGGAGATCATTGAGACGAGCACTCCGTTGGCCCTGCCGGTGATCTCCCCTTCGAGCGGTCGATAGGATTCAAACCGATGGTGCATGATCGCCAGGCCTTGGGTGGCGTTCAGCAGACGCGTGCGAAGTCCGATCAAGCCGCGAGCAGGGATCGAAAACGCCACGTGTGCGTATTCTCCCCGGGTGTTCATTTCGAGCATCTGTCCGCGCCGCGCACCGACGAGCTCCATCACCGTGCCCAGCTTGTCGTGCGGCACTTCGACGATCAGCGACTCGAATGGCTCTTCGGTGATTCCTTCGCGCTCGCGCAAAATAACTTGCGGTTTGCCGACCGAAAGTTCATAGCCTTCGCGGCGCATGGTTTCGATCAGCACGCTCAAGTGCAGCAAGCCGCGTCCACTCACGGCGTAGGAATCGGCGCCGGCCACGGGTTCGACCCGCAGGGCGACATTCCGTTCTAGCTCCTTGAGCAGCCGGTCTCGTAGATGCCGGCTGGTAACGTACTTGCCCTCGCGACCGGCCAGCGGTGAGCTGTTGATGCTGAAGATCATCTGAAGCGTGGGCTCGTCGACGGCCACCCGGGGCAGTGCCCGGCGCGTGTTCACGTCGCTGACGGTGTCGCCGATCTCGACACCTTCAAGTCCGACCAGAGCGACGATGTCGCCGGCCGTGGCCTGGGGGACCTCTTGGCGTCCCAACTTGTCGAACGTGTAGAGGGTGGTCACTTTACACAGCGATTGCCGGTCGTCCCCTTGCATGAGGGCGATTTGTTGCCCCTTGGTGAGCGTGCCCGAAAAGATGCGGCCGACCGCGATGCGGCCGACATAGTCCGACCAATCGAGCGTCGTGACGAGCATTTGCAGCGGCGCCTCCGCTTCGATTTCGGGGCCGGGAATGTGCTCGAGCACCATGTCCAAGAGCGGGCGAATCGAGTCGCCCTTAACCGCGGGGTCGTGGGTGGCGTAGCCGTCGCGACCGCTGGCGAAGATATGTGGAAAGTCGGCCAGATGTTCGGCGCCGAGTTCCAGGAACAATTCGAAGATTTCGTCCAACACCTCGCTGGGCCGCGCGTCGGGGCGGTCGATCTTGTTGATCACGACCAGCGGCTGTAAACCAACCTCGAGCGCTTTGGTCAACACGAATCGCGTTTGCGGCATCGGGCCTTCGGCGGCATCGACGAGCACCAGCGCGCCGCTCGCCATGCGCAGCACGCGTTCCACCTCGCCTCCGAAGTCGGCGTGGCCTGGCGTGTCGATGACATTGATCTTCACCCCGCGGTAGGGAATCGCGATGTTCTTGGCCAGGATCGTGATCCCGCGCTCACGTTCCAGGTCATTCGAGTCGAGAATGCAGTCTCCCTGCAATTGGCTCTCGCGGAACTCGCCGCTTTGGCGCAGCAAGGCGTCGACCAGGGTCGTCTTGCCATGGTCGACGTGGGCAATGATGGCAATGTTCCGGATATCTTCGCGTTGCATGACCGCGCTGGAGGTTGACATAAGCGACTGGGGTCCTAGCCGTGCTGGCAATGGGGGCTGGCCGAGGGGAGCAGCGTCCTGCGCTCGCGCCTCGGAGCGGCCAAAGGGCATTACATCTCACTCACCCAGTGAGTTTGGGCCGCCTGAGGGTAGTTAAGCCTTGCATTCTAACGGGCTGGCGGCCAGTTACCTAGGTGGGGTGGCCAGGGAATTTGTCCTTCCAGAACCGCACCCCCGAACTGGAGCGAATTCTATGGTTCGACCCCTTTCAGCCAGAGGGGGGCGTTGTCAGAACCGGTTTGCGCCAATCCGTCAGCGTGAGACGGAAGCGTCGGGGGCTCGTTGCCGAGCGAGCTTCGCGGGGCCTTCGGCTGCTAGCAAGTCGACCGGCCGAGGCTTCTAACCCGGCCCTCATAGCACCCATAGGTCTACCGAAGTTATCTCCCTTTACAGGTTTTACGCTTCGCATCGGCGTTTTCGCCAAAATCCGAAGAGTCTCTCAAACCGGCGAACTTTGACGACCGATAACGGAGACGAATTCCACTCGTATTCACTGTCGGGGACTGCGCCATGCACGGCCGGATCGCCACTTTCGTCCTGGTCTCGATCCTTGCACTGACAGCATTCGCCAGCGCGCATGCTCAGCCGGAATCGCGGCGCCCGTCGCTCAGCGAACGTCTCCAGCGCTTCCGTCAGGATGTGTTTGGCCAGAGCGAGCAAGCGACGCGTTCACAGCAGCAGACCGCGACGCCAAAGCAGAATCGGCCAACCGCGGCCAATGCGGACAAAAAGGCCGAGAGTGGCGCGCGGCCGACGATGGTAACGCCGCCTCCACCGCAGCCGACGCTTGCCACCGGGGAGATGCAGGTTCCAGCGCCGAGCTCGCCTCAGGCCGTCAATATGCCAGAGCGGATGCAAATGCAGTCGGCACGCCGGGCGCAAGGCGGCAAAGGCCCTGTCACGATTATCACGCCGGGCGCCGCGGGTACTAGCACGATGCTCCGCCCCGTCGAGGAAGCTCGCCGCCGCGCATTTGCCGATTCTGACGCGTACATCGCAGGCGCCGACGAAGAAGCCATTATCGAGGCGATACCCGTCGAAGCGGACGAGCTATCGGCCGATTATGAAGAGCAAGCCGAGGCGATCGAGGACATCGAGGTCGTGGTCGAAAGCGCCGACGAAGCTTCGCGGATCGAAGACGAGCCGGTCGACGAGCCGCGTTCGACGCTTCAAAGCAGTTCCAAGTTCTCGAACGCGCTGCGACCCGTGGCAGAACCTGAGTCGACCCCAGAGCCGATCGTTGCGACGCCGGTCGAGACGGCCATGCCGGTCGCCTCCGAGCCGAATGCCGAGCCGCTGGTTGCCGAGTCTGCGGAAGGCGTTTTATTTATGGCCCAGAGTCCTGTGTTGAGTGTTGCCGCGGCCGGCCCACGAACTGTCATGATCGGCAAGGAAGCTGAGTTCTTTGTGAAGGTTAAGAACTCTGGAGCGCCGGCGAACGACGTCGTGGTGAAGATCGTGGTGCCCAGCTATGCCGATGTCGCGTCATGCCGCGGCACGACGGGTTCGGCTCAACCTCCGTCGCGAACGGAGATCCAAGCGGGCATCGAATGGACGATCGACCGGCTTGAAGAAGGCGCCGAGGAAACGTTGACGCTGAAGCTCATTCCGCGCAAGAGTTCGCCGCTCGACCTGGCCATTAGCTACACGTTTACGCCCGAGACGTCGCAAACGATGGTCGAAGTGCAAGAGCCAAAACTAGCGATGAGTCTGTCAGGGCCGAGCGAGGTGCTGTTCGGCCAGACGAAGGTTTACAAGCTGACAATCTCGAACCCCGGCAATGGTGATACGCACAACGTCTCGGTTACGCTGCTGCCCATTGGCCACGGTAGCGAAGCCCCTGGTACGCACCGGCTCGGCGATCTGTTGGCGGGGGAAAGCAAGACGATCGATATCGAATTGACCGCGCGCCAAGCCGGCGCCATCGAGATCAAGGCCCAGACCTTTGCCGATGGCGGCCTTCGGGCCGAGGCGTCGCAGGAAGTGCGCGTCCGCCGCGCGGAGCTTAAAGTCGTGGTCGAAGCGCCGCACGTGAAGTATGCCGGCACTCCATCGACTTATTCCCTGCTTGTCGAAAATACGGGCGATGCGCTGGCCGATGGCGTGACGTTGTCGGCCATCCTGCCGCCTGACGCAAAATTTCTTTCGGCCAGTGGCGGCCGGATCGATCCGCAGCAAGCTCGCGTGACGTGGAACGTAGGCTCGCTTCCGGCCGGCGGGCAGCGAACGTTTGAATTGCAGTGTGCCCTGAACACGCCGGGCGAGAATCGCTTGCAGGTCGCCGCGCAAGCGACGGGCGAGCTCAACGCGGCAACGACATGCAGCACGCATGTCGAGGCGATCGCCGATTTGAAGCTCGAGGTTCGCGATCCCCAGGGCCCCGTGGCAGTCGGCGACGACGCGATCTATGAAGTTCGGATTCACAATCGAGGGACCAAAGCGGCCCAGGGAATCGACCTGGCGGTGTTTTTCTCCGAGGGGCTTGAGCCTAGTGCCGCCGACGGCGGTACGCATGAGATCGGTGACGGTCAGGTTGTCTTCGAGCCGTTAGCTTCGCTTGCCGCCGGTGAAATCGCCGTGTTCCACGTGCGTTCGAGAGCGGGGCAGCCTGGTAATCACGTCTTCCGCGCCGAAGTGATCTGCGAGTCGCTGAACACGAAGCTCGCGGCCGAAGAAGCCACGCACTTCTATGGCGACCAACGAGTCGAGCGGATGGCCAAACGCGAGCCAACGCCGGCCAAGCCTCGCCCGGTTGAGCAGCCGGTGGCGAATCCGTACGAATAGACACTTACCGCTATGGATTGCCGTTTCCGGAATTTAGCGATTGCGACGCGAACCAGCCACCGGTAGCCAATTCTTGCGCTTGAAGAACCACAGCAGGCCACCGGTGATCGCGAACATCAAGCCCCAAACGGCGTAGTAGCCGTACTTCCAGCGCAGCTCGGGCATGTGGTCGAAGTTCATGCCGTACACGCCGACGATGAACGTGAGCGGGATGAAGATCGTGGCGATTACGGTTAATACCTGCATCACTTCATTCGTGCGATTCGCAAGCGCCGAGTGATAGAGATCCATCAAGTTTGACGTCAACTCGCGGTAGGTCTCGACCAAATCGATGATTTGGAAGGTGTGGTCCGCACAGTCGCGTAGATAGATTCGCGTTTCGTCGCAGATCTGCGGAGTAGGATCGCGTACCAATTGGTGCAGCGCTTCGCGTAGCGGCCAAATTGAACGGCGTAGAACGAGGAGCTTGCTTTTCACGTGATGGATCCGCGTCAGCAGGTCGCCGTCCACTTCGCGGATGAGTTCTTCCTCGATCACTTCGATCAGATCGCCAAATCCTTCGAGGATTGGGAAGTACGAGTCGACCACGCCGTCCAGCATCGCATAGGCTAGATAGTCGGGGCCCGAAGTGCGGATGATACCTCGCTCGCGGCGAATACGCTCTCGTAGCGGATCGAAGCAATCGCCCGGCAAATGTTGAAACGATACGACATAGTTCTTGCCCACGAACATGCCAAGTTGGTCGCTGGCCAACGCCGTTCCACCCTCGAACATCCGGGCAACGATGAATAGATTCGTGTTGTACTGTTCGACTTTGGAACGTTGGTGGTTGTTCGACGCGTCTTCGAGCGCCAAAGGATGCAGGCCAAAAATCTCGCCCAGCCGGCGAATGACGTCGACATCGCCCATTCCCTGTACGTTGACCCAGGTAACCTTGTGTTGCTCGATGATCTGGGACAGTAGCTTGAAATCGGCCGCGGTGCGCAGATCACGCTCCGTGAGCTTGTCGCCATCGTAGGCAATCACGTGCACCGTGGGCTTTGACGCCTGGGGGTCAACGACCAGCGTTCCGGGCGCTGGTGGCGGCGCCGTGCGACGCTGATGCAGCATCTTTCGCAAACGGTGCGATTTGCCCACGGACATACTCCTCGACACGGCGAAAATGGGGCGTGAACGGCGGCCGTATTGTAGCGGACGTATTGTAGCGGACGGTGGGAACTCAGTTGAGCGGATTTGCGAGGCGGGTGTCCACGGCGCAGATCACCCACGGAAGATTGGTAACAGAGAGCCCTGCCGCGCGGATTGCATGTGCGCTACCACGTGCGAGACATGCGCCGGTGAACGGATTGAGGGCAGCGCCAGAGAGTGTGTGCGAACTGAAACATGCTCAAGCAGGTGCCAGTGATAATCGCAGCGCCCGTGAGAGCTACTGGCCTGGTAATTGTCCTCGCCAGTACAGAATCGATACCGTCGCGACGATCAGCAGGTCCAAGATAAATGCCTGTCGAGCGTAATTCCGGACCGGTTGGGTGCAGACGTAGATTTCGCCGGTTGGCGTTTTGACTCGTCCACGAACGATGTGATAGAGCCCCACGATTGGCACGGTCGCCAACAGTATAAACATCGCGTCGACCCGGACTTGAAAAGTCGGATCCGTTTGAATGTAGGCCACCAGGGCAATGGTCAACGTCACAAACACTGCCTGCAACGAGACCACCTCGCGATAAGAATTCGCCTGATCCATGCATGGCGTAGCGTCCGCTGGGGGAGTTCGGAGCACAGTGACAAAATTGCTGAATAATTTGAACATCGTAGTCCGTTCTTGATTCTCTCGTTCGCGACCGCCTGCCAGGGGACGCGGTCACCGATTTGTTTCCACCGCTACCTCGACGCGACCAGCATGTGCCGCGGCTGCGAATGCCGCGTGGTCCTGTTCGACCTGGTCTGCATACTTCAGGGCAAAGCCAGCCAGGGCCAAGTCCATCCTGTCGCCGCGCCCCAGATAACCACTGATGTTAGCGGGATCGCCCGACGTGGCATGGGCTCGGGCCAACGTCCATCCGCAGACCTCGGCGTAGTTTTCCAAACGTCCCGCGCTGAATTCGTCGATTGGCGCCGAGAACTTCATGTCTCGTAGTTGCCGGACGTAAAAGTCATTGCTCTTGCGCGTGCGAGCCCAGCCCAAGAAAATGTCACTGGCGGCTTGGATGATTCGCTGCCCAACGACAACGCGTTGGCCTTGATTGTCGAAGGAACTTGTGCCGGCATAGGGTGCGAGCACGGACGGCCGTGCTTCTTTGACTTGCAAGAGTAAAGGGTTCTCGTCGTCACAGAAAAACAGCCCTACGAAGCAACGTGTTCCCACGCTGCCGACGCCCACAACTCTGAAGGCGAAATCCTCGACGCGGTAGCGGTCGAACAGCACGCGGCGATCTTCGGGCAACGAAGCTCGGTAGTGCTCGAGGCCTTCGTGGACGAGATCCAGAGAGGCCTGGTCGGTGACGCGCGTCATCACGGGCGGCTGCTCGATGAACCGATGCTGACCGCTGACGGCTTCGGTAATCTTGGGAACCAGATTCTCACCGAGTCGCGATTGGGCCTTCTCCGCGAACTTTTCAAGACGTTTTTTAGCTTTGGGTTCCGAAGCGATCACTGCCAGATGTTCGGCGCCGATGCGGTAGTACCAGATCTCCAAGGGGTTCATCTCGGCGAACTCGCGCAAGTGCTGGCGATAGGATCGCGAGCAGGCCACGGCAATTTCTTGGGCACGCCCGTCTCCGATGCCATTCACACGCGCGGCGACCACAAAGCTCGTCACGAGCCGTTTTACGTCCCATTCCCAGGGAGCGGGTAGTGTCTCGTCAAAATCATTGATGTCAAAATTCAAGTTTCGCTCGGGAGTGGCGAAAAAACCGAAGTTCAGCAGATGGGCATCGCCGCAGGCTTGGACTCGGACGCCTGTGACCGGAGTATGCGCAAGATCTTGTGCCATGAGCCCGGGCGATCCACGGAGAAACGCGAAGGGATCGCGAAGCATGCGTCCGTAGCGAATCGGGATTAACTCGGGGACTCTGCCCTGGTTGGAAAGCGTGAGATTTTCCAGGGCATCACGTCGGTAAGCTTGAGCGTCCCAGACGGCCTGCGATTCGCGAGTCACCATTTGCCGCAATGACTTGCCAGCCAACCTTCGTTCGGCCCTTGAATTGGTGGTCATCGAATTTTTCAGAGGATGAGCCGAGGGGGACGCCGATGATTTTCCTGCCACCAAAGTGTACTCCGCGCCCTCGAAGGTCAACATCCTTTCGCGACGTCCTTGGGGCAATCTTTCTTTTGGGAATTATCCGTTCGACCGAATATCTCGACCAAATCGGTCCAGGATTGACAGAATTAAACAAGCATGCGGGCTGGCTTGGCCAGAATTGTTCGGGGTGAGCGGCGCCGCTTCGAGCGTGCCGGGGAAATATTGCCGGGGAATGAGGAATATTGCCTCCAAGGCACATACCAGCCCTTCGCAGAGAGACCTGACAGCGGCCTATAATCTCGGGGCGGGGTGGGGCGTGGCACTTGATGGGATGGGGACCCAAAGGTCATCAACGTCGAATGAATCCGGCCGCAATGCAGTCAAATCGCACCGTTAAATCGCAAAAGTCGAACCAAGCATCCAGATCATCATGCTAGAACATACATGGTTCCAGGCGACGATATGAGCGGGATTGTCACACGTTGGCTGGGGCATGGTCTGAATCGTTCGCAAGGAATATCACGCGCTACCGTGGCGAAGTCCGTTGGCGTCTATCGCGGCTAATCGTGACGAAGGGCAGGTCCAGAATATGGATTTTTGCGGTTCTCCGGTCTACCGTGGCAGGTTCGTTGTCCATTTCCGCAAGCATTGATACGATTTGAACATGCGAAAAGGGATTGGCGTTTCACCAGGGGTAGCGATCGGTACGGCGTACTGCATCCACGAGATCTACGTCCATCCTGAGAAACGGCAGATCGATAAGTCGGAGGTCCTGGCCGAGCTCGAGCGGTACGACGGGGCTTGCGAACGCGTGGCCGCAGACCTCCGGGCGTTGCATCACAAGGTTGCGACCCAGGTCGGGGCGGACGAGGCGGCGATTTTTCGTGCTCACGAAGCGATTCTGCACGACCCCTCTTTTCGTTCGAAGGTCCGTTCGTGGATCGTCGATGAGCAGCACAGTGCGCAGAGTGCCCTGCACCGGCTGCTGGAAGAATACACAAAGCTGTTCGAAAGCACGCAAGACGAGTATCTGAAGGAACGGCTGGCCGACGTGCGGGACGTGGTGATCCGAATTAGCGGGCACCTAACCGATGTGTTGCAGCCGCAACTCGCGTCGTTGCCGGAGCCCTTGATTCTGGTAGCGGGAGAACTGCTGCCCTCGCAGGTCGTGACGCTGGGCAAACGCCAAGTGGCGGGAATCGTCACCGAGACTGGTGGCCGGACCAGTCACGCCGCAATTTTGGCCCGGAGCCGTGGCGTGCCCGCAGTGACCGGGTTGAAGGGGATTTTGCGCTCCATCAAGACGGGCGACACCGTCGTGGTCGATGGCCGCGGCGGACACGTAATCGTGAACCCGGATCCTGAGACGGCGAGTGCCTATCTGAAGCTTCAACGCGAGTTCTTCTATTTGAAAGATGCCCTGGCAGAGAACCGCGATCAGCCGGCCCTGAGCGCCGACGGCGAGGCGGTGGAACTGTTGGCGAATATCAATAATGTCAGTGACGCCGAAGCGGCGCGAGCCATGGGAGCCTCGGGGGTCGGGTTATTTCGAACCGAGTATCTGTTTCTCACGCATCCCGATGTGCCCGACGAAGAAGAGCAGCTAACGGCCTATCGCGAGATCATCGCAGCGAGCCCCAGCAGGACCGTCACGATTCGCACGCTGGACCTGGGCGGCGACAAGACGATTCCGTACCTGGGCCACGCGCGCGAGGCAAATCCATTTTTGGGATGGCGGTCGATCCGGTTGTCGTTCGAGCATCCCGAATTCTTTAACACGCAGATTCGGGCGATTCTTCAGGCCGCGGCAGAGCCAAATTCGCGCGTGCGAATGATGTTTCCAATGATTACCACGCTGGAAGAAATTCGGCGGCTGCGGAAAATCGTTCGCAAGGCACGAGAGAGTCTGGCTGCCGACGGCAAGGCATTCGGAGACGTACAGGTCGGACTGATGCTGGAAGTTCCGGCGGCCGCGGTGACCATCGAGACCATGTTGGGAAACGTCGACTTCGTGTCGATCGGCTCAAACGATCTGGTGCAGTATTTGATGGCGGCCGACCGAGACAATCCGAAGGTCAACCATCTTTGCCAGCCTCTCAGTCCGCCGGTGCTCCACGTGTTGAACCATGTGATCTCGGCCTGCCGGGCGGCAAACAAGCCCGTTACCTTGTGCGGTGAAATGGCCGGTGCGCCACGCGCATTCGTGCTGTTGTTCGGCATGGGCCTGCGAAGTTTCAGCATGAGCCCGGCGTTTGTGCCGACGCTCAAGGAGCTTGTGCACCACCTGACGCGCGAAAAGGCCGAGTGCATCGTGAAACGAGCGCTGGAACTGAAGACGATGGCCGGGATTCAGCGGCTAATGGCCGAGCAAATCGCCGAAATCGCCCCGAATTTGAAGCTCTTGGATACCGCGTAAGGACGCCGCTTGCCGGCCGGGACAGGCTGCAATTCACCGGCAGTCGTTCTTCGTGGCAACCATGCGTGAGCGAGCGACGCGACGCGATATTCGCCGAATGACGAGTACGGCTGGCGTAACCACTATCGCGGCCAGTGGGAGCCAAGGGGCAATCGCCACGGTGCCGAGCAGGCATGCCTTGCCCGCAGATTCGAGCGCCGCGAGCGAACCAGTCCAAGTACGGCGGATTTGTGTGGCCAGCGTGGGCGCTTGGGGCGGTTGATAGCCGCGGATCTCGACAACGGTCAGCTCGACCGTCGTGAGCGATGTGAGGTCGCTTAGCACGCGCATCCGGCCTTGCATACGTTCGAGTTCTTCCCGAACACGCGACAACTCGCGTTCGATGGCAACCACGTCTTCGAGCTTGCCAGGCCGCTCTTCGAGCAGTTGCAATAGGCGTTCCTCCTCTTTGGTTTTGTTGCGGATCCGCGCGTCGACGTCGACATACTCTTCGCTGACGTCGCGCGCGTCGGTGACCATGCGAATCAACTCCCCCAGCGACTTGGCTGACTTGAGAAACTCGTCGTACCGTTCGACGGGTATGCGAATCGTCCACGTGCCGCGACGACTTTCGCCCGTCGAACCGTTTTGATTCGAGCCTGCCAGATAACCGCCGAAATCGCGAGCGAGAGCGGTCACGCGTTCGGGCACGCCGGAGAAGTCTTCAACGGCGAGTTCGATGTTTGCTGTATAGATGATTTTTCGATCGGCGTTGATATGCGACGGGACGCTTCCGACGTCGCTGAGGCCGCGAATCGCGTTTCGAGCCGTGTGGTCCGCCGAAGCGGATTCGCTCTTGAAGGCCATGCTATCCGCGGAGGCCGCCATAAGGGCGACGCCCTCGGACACAGGCCGGCTGCCGCAGCCTGTAAGTAACAGACCGCCGATGATGGCCCCGGCGACGGGGCGAACGAGTTGAGTACGCATGGAAATTCTCTGATGGGATAGGGACCGGGTGAAGATGAGCTATGAGGCCAGCGGACGCCTCTCAACGTATTGGACGACGCCGATGCGGCCAAAGTTCCCGAGCGATTGAGAGGGGAGCGACCGGCCGGACGGCCAACGACGGTGAGTTGCCGGAATTGCCGGGAAAATCGCGGTAGCTGCGCGAACCGTGCGACAATCGGCGAACAGCGGAGAGAACGCGTGCGTATGGTGCAGTAAACCGAGACGGGCCGGGGGCGGCCGCCGTCCGTCGGTATCCTATGCTTGCTTGTAGGCGGAGTTAGAGGGTTGCCCTGCGGGGGGAATGCGTATAATCGGCGGTTCGCGGGGCCGGATTTCGGGCAGGCAATGCACGGTCGTTCGGCTCCGCGAGAATTTATTCCATTAATGAGGCGGTCGGCTGGCACTGCGGCGGGCTAATCTGAGGGAGCGAACGACACGATGACGGTGAACCGAATACTCGCACTTGCGGGCGGACTGGCGACTCTGCTGTCCGCAGGATTGACCTGGGCACAAGAAAAGAGCTCGCCCGCCGCGGCAGATAAGCCCGCGGTAGCCACCGCGCCGGCCGAGCCGGTCAAGGCGACCAAGGTTCGCACGCTGGAAGGGATCACCGAATACAAACTGCCCAATGGGCTCGTGGTGTTGTTGTATCCGGATCCTTCGAAGCCCACGGTGACGGTCAATCTCACGGTGCTCGTGGGCTCTCGGCATGAGGGCTACGGCGAAACCGGAATGGCCCACTTGCTCGAGCATATGGTGTTTAAAGGAACGCCCAACCACCCACACATCCCCAAGGCGTTGCAGGAGCGTGGCGCACGGTTCAACGGCACGACCTGGGTTGACCGTACGAACTACTTCGAGACCCTTCCGGCGAGCGAAGACAACTTGAACTTCGCTTTGGAACTCGAAGCCGATCGGCTGGTGAACAGCTTTGTAAAGCAGGAAGATCTTCTCAGCGAAATGACCGTCGTGCGGAGCGAATTCGAGCGTGGAGAAAATTCACCTAGCAACCTGCTCAGCCAGCGGATCATGGCGACCGCGTTTGACTGGCACAACTATGGCAAGAGCACGATCGGCAATCGCACGGACATCGAACGCGTGCCGATCAACAATCTGAAGGCCTTTTATCAGAAGTACTACCAACCTGATAACTGCATGCTGGTCGTGGCGGGCAAGTTTGACGAGGCAAAGGCCATCCAGCTTGTAGAAAAGCATTTTGGCAGCCTGCCTAAGCCAGATCGCGTGCTTCCCAAAACGTATACCGAGGAGCCTCCGCAGGATGGCGAACGCTCGGTAACGTTGCGCCGCGTGGGCGACGTGGGAATCGTGGCGGCGACGTATCATATTCCGCCGGGCGGGCACGAGGACATGGCGCCGCTCGATGTCTTGGCGAACGTGTTGGCCGCGGCTCCGTCTGGTCGCTTGTATAAATCGCTGGTCGAAACCAAGAAAGCCACGACGGTTTCGGCCGGGGCCTATAGCTTTCACGATCCCGGCGTCTTTGACGCCTCGGCCGAGGTCCGTAAAGAAGGCTCGTTGGACGAGGTGCGCGACACGCTGCTAGACGTCGTCGAAGACGTAGCGCAGACGCCCGTCACGGCCGAAGAAGTCGAGCGTGCCAAACAGCAACTGATAAAGCAGCGCGAGTTGAGCGCCGCCGACACCGGTCGGATCGCCGTGGAACTCAGCGAGTGGGCCGCGCAAGGTGACTGGCGGTTGTATTTGTTGCATCGCGACCGGGTTGAAGCGGTCACGCCCGAGCGAGTGAACGAAGTGGCGAAGAAATATCTGCGTCGCGAGAATCGTACGTTGGGAATGTTCATTCCCTCGGAGAAGTCGCAAAAGGTCGAGATTCCGGCCTCGCCGGATCTGGCCGCATTGTTCGAGAATTACAAAGGGCGCGAGGATGTTGCCGCGGGCGAGGCGTTCGATCCCACGCCGGCGAATCTCGATGCGCGAAGCCAGCAGGTAGCGCTGCCCGAGGGCATCAAGGGCGTTTTGCTTCCCAAAAAGACGCGCGGCGAATCGGTCAATTTGCGGCTGGTGTTGCGATATGGTGACGCTGAATCGCTCAAGGGCCATGAAGCCGCGAGCGCCATGCTGCCGTTGCTTATGACCCGTGGGACCAAGCACCTTACGCGGCAGCAGATTCAAGACGAGCTCGACAAAAATCGCGCGACGCTTTCCGCGGGCGGCGACACGGGGGAATTGATCTTTACGTTGCAGACCAAGCGGCCAAATTTGCCGGCGGTGCTCGAATTGCTCAGGCAGATTTTACGCGAGCCAACCATTCCAGCCGAAGAGTTCGAGATTTTACAGCGGCAGCAATTGTCGTCGCTCGAGGAGCAACTTACCGATCCGGGCGCACTGGCGATCACCGCGGTGCGCAAAACGGTGTCGCCGTATCCCAAGACGGACGTGCGTTACATCCCGACGCTCGAACAGGAGATCGAACGCTATAAGAACGTACATCGCGACCAGGTGGCGCAGCTCTACGAAGCGTTTTTGAGTTCGCAGGCCGGCGAATTGGCGGTCGTGGGCGATTTCGATGCGGAGCAAGCTACCGAAAGTCTGAAATCGGCTCTAGCTGGTTGGACGAGCAACAAGCCCTACGCGCGCATTCCGAGCAAATTTTTCCCGGACGTTCCGGGCGGTGTGTCGCGAATCAATACGCCGGACAAGGCGAATGCGGTTTACGTGGCCGGAATGGCGTTTCCGCTCAAGGAGTCGGATGCCGATTACGCCGGTGTGCTGATCGGAAACTATATCCTGGGCGGCGGGACACTTTCTTCGCGGCTTGGCGATCGCGTACGTCAGAAAGACGGCCTGTCGTACGGTGTGGGCTCGTTTGTTTCCGCAGGTGTGTTGGATGCACGCGCCAGCCTGACTATCAATGCGATCTGCAATCCGGCAAACATCGAGAAGGTAAACGCCGCGATTAGCGAGGAACTGGTGAAGCTGCTGGCCGATGGCGTGACGGCGTCGGAACTGGCCCGGGCCAAGCAAGGTTATTTGCAGCAACAGCAGGTATCGCGTACCAATGACGGCGTGCTGACCATGCTGATCACCAAGAACCTCGAGGCCGATCGGACGATGGCGTTCTATACCGATTTGGAGAAGCGGATCAACGCATTGACTCCCGAACAGGTGGCCGACGCGCTCAAGAAGTATATCGATCCGAGTCGGTTCGTGATCGTAGATGCGGGCGATTTCAAGGAGGAGGCGGCCGAGTAGGCACGCGGATGGTTCAAGTGTATGGAAGTCCCCCGGTATTGGCCGGGGGACTTTTTTTATTAAGAGCAGCATTTACGGGGCGTTGGTGTCCCATTGTCGCAACGCTTCGTAGATGACGATGCCCGCGGCGTTTGAGAGGTTCAAGCTTCGAACCTGAGGACGGATGGGAATTCCGATCACTCGTTCGCGGTTGGCTTCAAGCAGTGAGGGCGGCAGCCCGCTGGATTCGGCGCCGAACACGAGCACATCTTCTTCGGAAAAGGAAATGTCCGTGTAGCGTCTCGTGGCGATTTTGGTGAGATACCAGAATCGCCGGCCCGGGAGCCGCTCGGTCAGGGCTGTCCAGTCGTCAACGACTTCCCATTCGAGATGTTGCCAGTAGTCGAGCCCCGCACGGCGGAGGTAATAGTCGTCGAGCCGGAACCCCAGGGGGCGGACCAGCCAAAGTTTGCAGCCGGTGGCCACGCAGGTGCGGCCCACACTGCCCGTGTTGTGCGGGATTTCTGGATGATAGAGCACGACGTGCAGCCGCGGATGATATTGCGGCTCGCGCGGTGTGGTTTGCGAATCAGGCATGTTGCGTATCGTTTACTCCCCTACCCCGCGGTTTTCGCGGTTGTTGTCGACCGCGCGCGCGGTGGAGATCGCTTCACGCTGTTCAGGCGTATAGAAGTCGGTCGTGAGCTCGCGGCGTGGTTTTTCGGAGACGTTTTCGAGCAGTGTCAGAATGGCGGAGACAATTTTGGGTTCGGCGTCGATCTCAAGGCCCGCAGTGCGCGCCGGCCAAGTTGTATAGCCCCCCAGATCGTGCTGCTCGGGCGGCGGAATGTAACCTTCGGCACCGTTGGCTAGCTCGAGGTTCATGTGCCGTTCAAGCGGAGCCTGGGCTTTGAGCTTGAGGCCCGTGATGCCATAGACCTCGTTGGGGATGGCGGCGAGTGTCAGATCTCCGATACGAACGGCTTGGAGCACGAGTGTCGCGCGGGGATTGTCACGCATCCACAAGGCTTGTTCCGCATACACTTCGGGCAAGTTCGTGGGGCGTTCCGCGGTTTGCCGGTTCCGGATCTGTTCGGCCCAGGCCAACCGTTTGGGCGAGGGTTGCCGGCGGCCGAGTTCGAGTTCCGACTGGGCCATGGCCAACGTGATATCGCGGCGATACTCGAGCTTGGCCAGTGCCTCCAGCGTTAGCTCGCCGAGTTCGCGGGCATATTGTTCGCGCGAGTAGTCCCGCCGCTGTGGTTGGCTATAGTCCATCCAGTGCAGGTCTCCGCTGGTTCCCTGCGACATCATGGCCACAAGCGGCGAAGTGGTGTCGTCCACACCGAGCTTGGTTTCGAGAAAGCGAGCATAGTCGCCAAAGTAGTCGGCAGAAATCCCCGCTCCGCTGCCGAAGTAGTGCATCGAATAGTTGCTGAGGATTGCGATTGGTTTTCCGCCGATTGCGCGAAGGCTGAGCACGGTGAGGCCCGTGTCGACGGGACCAGCCGGGCCGGTATAGGCCGGGTTCTGATAGCCGGGATGCATCATCGCCCGTACCGTGCGTTCGCCGAACGGATCTTGGTCGACTATCTCGGCGCGGCGTAGCCATCGACGGCTGTGCGTATGGTTGGGAGCGTCGAACGATGTCGAGGCCGCCTCGGCCGGCGCCAAGCGGCTTTGGGCTTGGGCAATCCCGGCCGCGACTTGAGCAATGAAGAAGTCGGCGTACGCCGGATCCTTGCGGCAGCCAAGGCAGTAGTCCATCAGGCTAGGGGCGGTGTGCGTGTGCGTAGCCGCGATCAGCACACGGTCTGTCGGAATCGAAGTGGTCTCGGCGACTCGGCGTTTCACGGTGTCGCAAACGTCTCGCGGGACCATGCACGAGTCGACAATGGCGATGGCGAGCGTTGTCGAGCCATCTGTCAACACGAGACAGCGGGCGTGTAGCGGATCATCCACGCGATCGCTCGTCGCTTCAAGAAAGCCGCCATTGCGCAAGGCGGGAAGCGTGCGCGGCGAAATGTCGATCGCCGTGGCTCCGGCCTGAAACTCTCCTGCGACGGTGCTATGCAAAGCCAGAGCCAGAACGCCAATCACGACTGCCAGTTGTCGAGCCATAGGATACTGATCCTCAAAATATGCTGGTGAGAGGGACGTCTCCCGTGTCGGCTTTTGTAGAATGCACTCCAGCAGCGGGCAAGTAGCGCCGCGCATTGCCGGGGCAAGTAATGGAGAAACACGAGCGATGGCCGAATTCGAATATGGGCACACCGAGCTGACGCGGGAAGACGTCGATCAGTGGCAAGGGCCCGCGGTGCTGGAGTTCGGAACAAACTGGTGCGGCCACTGCCAGGCGGCACAAGGGCCGTTTCGCGAGGCGATTGCCGACTATGAGAATCTGCGGCATTTCAAGGTCGAGGATGGGCCCGGACGCTCGCTGGGCAGGTCATTTCGCGTCAAGTTATGGCCCACGTTCATCTTTCTCAAAGACGGAAAAGAGCAAGCCCGGCTCGTGCGGCCTGACTCGGCCTCGGCGTTTCATACTGCGCTTGCGGCGCTCGTCTCTTAAGCTTTTGGCTATAGGGAGATGAAAAAACCCACGAAAGCCGGCCGTGCATTTCTGGCCACCCGGCCCCGTCGTGTTTTGTCGCAGGCCCGTATGAGATCTCCTTGGTGACCCCCCCCCCCAAGGTTGGGGTTAGTGAGCTTGCTGGTCAAGCGATTTTGAGGAAAAGCGGCGGTAACCGAGGGCTGGTGAAGCAAAACCTATTTTATGGGGGTAAGATTGTTCGTTCGCGTCTGGGTCTTGGGCCTGATATGCTCATGAAGGCCGGCGGCGTCCCCCCAGCGCTGCATGAGCAACCGCGACGCATGGGACGAACCAACTTATCAACCGAGGGTATTTGCTATGAAGAGTTTGTCGTGTGGGCAGGTTTTCAAGATGTGCGCAGTTTTGGGGGTTGCCCTGGTGATGTCGGCCTCGACCGCGTTTGCGCAAACGGCTGAAGAGGTCATCGAAAAATCTTTGAAGGCACAAGGCGGCAAAGAGGCTCTCTTGGGATTGAAGGCGATCGAGCGCAAGGGCGACGTGGCCGTTGACGGCGCGTTTGGCCAGATGGAAGGCTCGGTCGAAGAGGTGGTCATTCCTGGTAAGAAGGCTTTGCGTGCTCTCGACCTGGCTGTGTTCGTGCAGAAGGACTGCTGGAACGGCGATATTGCCTGGCGCGATGGCATGAACGGTATTCAAGACATTGACGGCGACGAAGCGCTGCAGATCAAGCAAGCCGCCATGGTCAGCCCGCTGTTGATGATCGGTTTGGACGATTCGACGGCGAAGAAGCTCGATGATGAGAAGGTCGAAGACGTCGACTACTATGTCATTGAAGTTTCGGCCAAGGACCGCCCGGCGGTGAAGATGTACATCGACAAGGCAGACGATCTGCTGAAGCGGATGTCCTTGACGCAAAGTAATCCTCAGTTCGGTGAAGTCGTGATTGTCACCGGCATGTCAGACTATGCCGATTACGGCGCGGTGAAGCTGCCGAACAAGCAGAACATCGAGTTGGGCGAAGTGCTCTCGATCGAAACGACGTACACCGAGACGAAGGTTGACGGCGCGGTTGACGAGAAGTTGTTCGAGAAGCCGGAAGAGCCTGCTCCGGCCGCCGATGCCGCGGCTGGCGACTCGAAGTAGAGTCAGCGCGTCCTAGTCGCCCGGATGGCTTGGGCTTGTTCGGGAAGACGATGGAAATCAACGGGGGTCGGAAGCACTTTGTGGCTTCCGGCCCCCGTGTGTTTTTAGACGCCACGGTTCCTCCCAGGGGGCGAACGAATCCGGATCTGCGGGAGGTTCGGTGGTTTGCGGCTTGGCGCTACCACCGTCGCTGGAACTCCTTGCCGTTCTATCGCATCGCGGTAGGATGAAGGCGCCGAGAAGGCAACGGACCACCCATCGCCGACCAACTCCAGCAAACTTCGATGACTGACGCGCACGCGGAAAAATACCTTCCTGCCTTGCAATTTGCTGAGCGGCAGGTGGTCACGCTTACGGAGCGGACGCCCAATTTCTTTCCGATCTACACGGTCGATGGCCGATGGCAGCACGCGGGCGAGTTATGGACCGATTGGACCGGTGGATTTCTGGCCGGCATGATGTGGCAGTTCTATCGCCGCGAGAAAAATGCCGAGTGGCGCACGCGAGCCGAGCACTATAGCCGCTTACTTGAGCACCGGCAGCACGATCGCAATGTTCACGATCTGGGATTCATCTTCCTGAACACGTATCGACCCTGGTACGAGTTGACGGCGGAAAAACATCTGCACGATGTGTTGATTCAAGCCGGACGGACGCTGGCGATGCGGTTTCGCGAGCCGGGGCAATATCTGTGCTCGTTCATCGGCCCACAATCGTTGTTCATCGACATCATGATGAACGTGCCGATTATCTTCTATGCCGCACGCGAGACGGGCGATAGCGAATTACGGCGTGTGGCCGACGCGCACTGCGCGACCACGCGCGATCGTTTGGTGCGACGGGACGGATCGACCGCCCATGAAGGGCTATTCAATCCGGAGACGGGAGAGTTTCTGGGCCAGGCAACCCATCAGGGGCTGAACGCTGAGAGTAATTGGGCTCGCGGACTGGCGTGGTCGATGTACGGCTATAGCCAGGTCTATGCCCTGACGGGCGACAAGCAGTGGTTGGATGTGGCCGAGCGAAATGCCGACTTCTGGCTCACGCACTTGCCCCAGGATCATGTGCCATATTGGGACTTTGCGGCCGATCTTTCGCGGCCGCTTCCCTGGGGGCCGCAAAAAGACTCGTCAGCCGGCGCGATCGCCGCGAGCGCGCTTTTGGACCTTGAACGGCAGACGGCCGATCTCGATCGGGCTGTGATCTACCGACAGACAGCGCTGGCGATGCTCGACGCTTTGGTGACTCCTGAGTACCTGGCTAGCGAAACGCCCGGTTGGGAGGGAATCCTCAAGCACGGCGTCTACCACACCAAGAAGAACCTGGGCGTGGATGAATCCGTGATGTGGGGAGAATATTTCTTCGTCGAGGCGCTCACGAAGGTCGTGTACGCTGCTTCCGCAGAGGCGACCGCATGAGCACGCCTGCCCCGATTCGAGTAGCACTGTTGGGCACCGATGAAACAACGTTCGCTTTGCTGCGCGCCGTGCTCGATAACCCGCGATTTGAGTTGGCAGGACTATGCGAATTCGACGTGGAGCGGATGGACGCGGCCGCGGAGCTGAGGCCGGTTTTGGCCAAGTTGCGCCAGTTTACGGCCTGGGAATCGCTGCTCGAAACCTCGCAGGTGGACGCGGTGATCGTGGCGCGGGGGCCCGACGCGGATCTGCGCGCGGAACAGTTGCGAAAGCTTGTGCAAGTTGAGCAAGCGGCCTTGGTGGCGCATCCGGTGGTGGATTCCATGCTCGTGTACTACGAGTTGGACATGATTCGGCGTGATACGGACGCGGTCATTGTGCCGGCGCTGGCGGATCGTCTGCATCCCGCCGTGCAGGCGCTCCTAGAAATCGTGCGTCAGGGAGAGGCGTCGCCGATCGGACGGGTTGAGCACCTGGTGATGGAGCGTTGCCTGCCGACGCCTGACAAGCAGGCTGTCGACCGACAATTTGCTCGCGATGTCGATGTGATTCGCGCGATCGCCGGCGAGATGACTCGCCTGGGAGCGATGGCCGGCGCGCCGGGGACACCAAACTATGCGACGCTCGGTGTCCAAATGCATGGGCCACAAGGGATTGATGCCCGTTGGTCGGTGGTGGCAGTTCAGGATACCCGGGGAGCCAAGATCACGCTCACCGGCACACGCGGCCGCGTGACGGCAGAACTCACGACGCAGGATGCCCCCTGGACTCTGGAAACGCAAACCGTGGACACGCCGCAACGGCAGGAGTTTGCCGGTTGGAATTGGACAAACGCAGCGCTCGACCAATTTGTTGCCGCTCTCGAAGGACGGCAAACTTCTGTCGATTGGGTCGATGCTTGCCGCGCGGTGGAATTGACCGAGACGATCGCCCGCAGCCTGCAGAAGTCGCGAACCATCGAGCTGTACTACGAGGATTACACGGAAGACGCCACGTTCAAAGGCATGATGGCTTCGCTGGGGTGCGGGCTATTGATGCTCACGCTGCTGTTATTGGTCCTCGTGGGCGTGGGCGAGCAAATGAAGGTGCCCTATCTGGGCGTCTGGCGGTACTTGGTGGTGGGTGTGCTGGGGCTGTTTCTGGCCTTGCAACTCTTGCTATTCACATCCAAGAAGCGGCCGATCACAGGGGCCTCGGCAGAGCCATTCTCAGAAAGCTAGCAATGGCTGGTGGCGGCGGCCGAGCCGGGTGGACTAAAAGTTCACCAGCTCAACCCAGTTTCCATGACCGCTAGCCCTTGGCGTCCAAATCCGCGTGCCGTTGGCCGCACGTGAGAACGTGGGAAAAGTAGGTGTGCCTTTACCGATTGTGCGGGCGTCAAATTAGGACGTTTATTCCGCCTGAAGTAGGTGACCTTTATGACTTTGCGGCATGGGACCGATCAAAGCTTCGTACCGCTAAGGACCGCGCCCTCGTAAGCGAGCGGTGGACCCACGGGCCTTGAGCGGGCAGGCAATTCCCAGACAGTCCCGGCGCTCTGCCGGCGACGCGCGACACTTCGGACATATCCCGCCATGCCCGACCGATCAGCTTGCGCCTGGTTTCGCAACTCCCATCGAATGTGCCTTGTGCTACTGGCAGCGATGCTGCTTGGCGGCACTGCTCCGAAGAGCCAGGCCAGCGAGCGACGCAATTCGCCCACCGTCAAGTTGGTGCAGAAGGTGCGGCCGTCGATCGTGAATATTCACGGTCAGAAGACGCTTGCCCCGGGCGACGAAAACTATCGTCGCGGCGAGTCACAGAATGTCAACGGCATGGGCACGGGCGTCGTTATCGACGAACGCGGATATATCCTCACGAATCATCACGTTGTCGAGGGCGTTAAGAGGATCGAGGTAACACTGGCCGATAAGACGGAATACGTCGCTCGCCGAGTGGCCCACGATCCGACGACCGACCTGGCAATCATCAAGATCGACACGGCGCAAAAGCTGCCGGTGATCCCAATCGGATCGTCGGCCGACCTGATGATCGGTGAAGACGTGGTCGCGGTGGGCAATGCCTATGGCTATGAGAACACGGTGACGCGCGGCGTGATTAGCGCCTTGCAGCGGAGCGTGCAGGTGAGCGATACGCAAAGTTACAGCGACCTGATTCAGACCGATGCCAGTATTAATCCAGGCAACTCGGGGGGGCCGCTGATGAACATCGACGGCGAAATGATTGGCATCAATGTCGCCGTGCGGCAGGGAGCTCAAGGGATCGGCTTTGCGATTCCGGTCGATCAGGCGGTGAGCGTGGCGGCCGACTTGATGTGCGCCGAACGGGAACGTTCGGCAAACACCTGGCACGGCATCGTGAGCAAGTGCGACACGGCGTCGGGCTGTTCGTGCGTCGTCGGTAAGATCGATGAGGCCAGTCCCGCGGCCGAATGTGGAATTCAGCCCGGTGACATTATCGCCCAGATTGGCACGATCACCGTTAGCCGGCCGCTGGACCTGGAACGGGCATTGCTCAACCATCAGGTCGGTGAGAAGGTCGCACTCACGGTGCAGCGAAACCAACAGCCTGTGAAGGTGGATTTGGTGTTGGCCTCGGCGCCTAAAAGGAGCAACGACAGCGATCGGGTCTGGGAGGCGTTGGGCGTCAAGCTCCAGCCGGTCAGCGGCGGCCAATTGCGGAGTTATCAAAAGCAATATCGCGGCGGACTCCTGGTCACCTCGGTGCGAAAGGATAGTCCTGCGGCAATCGACGGGATTCGCCAAGGCGACATCCTGCTCGGAATCCATATCTGGGAAACGGTCTCGCTCGAAAATGTGATTTACATCCTGAACACGGATGAATTCTCCTCACTTCAGCCCGTCAAGTTTCTGATTCTGCGGAACGAGGCTACCTACTACGGGCACCTTTCGACCACGAAGCGGCGGTAGGTAGGCCGCTTCGCGCGTATCGTGCGACGGTCCCCCCTGTTTCTCCCTGGCTTCGTTCTGACAGTTCGAGCAGCTAAAATCCACGATTGGCCGTGGGCAACCTGCCATTTGCCCGCAAGCGACCCGTCTCATGTCGTGGAGCGTCGGTCATGGAGCTTGAGTTCTTGCGCTGGTTGGGCGAGCGATTACCAGCCGACTCGCGCGCCCCTTTGGGGCTGCGCGACGATGCCGCGGTTCTGGAGCTGACTGCTGGCGGGCGGCTGGTGACGACCGTCGACATGTTGACTGATGGCGTTGATTTCGTGTTGGGCGTGGACGAGCCGGAGCGTATTGGCCGTAAGATGCTGGCGGTGAATTTGTCGGATCTGGCGGCGATGGCCGCCCGGCCGCTGGCGGCGCTGGTGGCCCTGGCGCTTCCGCGCAACGGAGCGCTGGTACTTGCGAAGCGGCTCTATGAAGGGTTGATTCCGTTGACGGCGGAGTTTGGCGTGGCACTTGTGGGCGGTGATACGAATACCTGGGATGGCCCCCTGGTCGTTTGCGTGACGCTGTTCGGCGAGGTTGCTAAGGGGGGGCCTCTCTTGCGTGCCGGCGCCAAGCCGGGGGATGCTATTGTCGTTACTGGAACGCTTGGCGGCAGCCGGCTACGGCATCAGTTTGATTTTGTGCCCCGGGTGCGCGAGGCATTGTGGTTGAGCGAGCATGCCATGCCAAATGCCGGTATGGACGTGAGCGATGGGCTGGCTCTCGATTTGTGGCGATTGAGCCAAGCGAGCGGCGTGGGGGCGATTCTCGACGTCGCCCGGGTTCCCGTATCTGAGGATGCCGCAAATTGGGCAGAGCAGCTTGCGGATGGTTCAACGCCCCTGGAGCATGCGCTCGGTGATGGCGAGGATTTCGAACTCCTCTTGGCAATGTCGCCGGAAATGGCGAATCGGCTTTGCCGCGAGCAGCCGTTCGACTGTGGTCTGACTATTGTCGGAGAGTTTACGAGCGACGGGCGTTTGTGGCAGCGCGAGGCCAACGGACAAATCTCGCCGCTCGTTCCGCGCGGTTTTGAGCATTAGGGGAGAGCAGGTCGTCCGTTGGAGACGTAAGCCGCCTGGGGGACGCGTTCTTACCGGGTAACGAAGAGGATATGATGGTCACCTATTCATTTCACGCGGAAAATATGCAGGACACCGAACGGCTGGGGGCAGCGCTGGCGGCGGCGTTTCCGCATGGCGTGATAGCGCTCGATGGTCCGCTAGGCGCGGGAAAGACGCGGCTTGTGCAGGCAATCTCAGCGGCGTGCGGCGTCGAGCGAGCGGGGGTGGTAAGCCCTACGTTTGTATTGATGCACGAATATCACGGAGACCGGCCAATCTATCACGTCGATTGCTACCGGCTGCGCGATGATGACGAGTTTAATCAGCTCGGCGTCGACGAGCATTTCGGACCGCCGAACTTGGTGCTCATCGAGTGGGCGGGTCGCATGGAGCGGTGCATGCCTTCCGATCGGCTCGATGTGGCCATTAGCGTACTGGGAGATCAGGTGCGTGAGTTCAACTTCGTAGCCCACGGCGAAGAAGCGATAACGCGGTTGGCGGAGTTGAAACGCAGACTTGGGGGATAAGTGCCCTTTGGGAGCGACGAAGCGCGTGCCCGCAGGCTTGGGAATGTCATAGGATAAATTTGCTCAGATCCTCATCGGCCGCTAGTTCCGCGAGCCGCTGCCTAACATAGGCGGCGTTAATTACCACTCGGCCTGAGTGCATGTCGGGAGCTTCGAAGCTTAGCTCTTCCAGTAGGCGCTCCATGATTGTGTAGAGCCGGCGGGCGCCAATGTTCTGGCTCGACTGATTGACCTGATGGGCATAATCCGCGAGGGTTTCGATGGCGTCGTTCTCGAAGATGATTTGCACCCCTTCGGTTTGGAGCAATGCCTGATACTGCTTGGTAAGCGCGCTGTTGGGCTCGGTAAGAATACGCACGAAGTCGGCCCTGGTCAGGTCTTGAAGCTCCACGCGAATCGGAAAGCGGCCCTGAAGCTCGGGCATCAACTCGCTGGGCTTCACGCGGTGAAAGGCGCCCGCGGCGATAAACAGGATGTGATCCGTCTTCACATAGCCATATTTCGTCTGGACGGTCGTGCCCTCGACGATTGGCAGCAAGTCTCGCTGCACGCCCTGACGCGAGACGTCGGTCCCGCGCGAATCGCTGGCGACGACTTTATCGATCTCATCGATAAAGACGATGCCCAGATTCTCGCTGAGCTCGATCGCCTTGGCGTGGACCTTTTCCTGGTTGATCAGGGCATCGCACTCCTGTTCGAACAGGATCTGGCGAGCTTCGGCAACGGTCATCTCGCGACGCAGGGTTTGCTTGGGAATCAGCTTTTCGAACATCCCTTGAAGGTCGATGTCCGAATGCTCGAGCCCCATGCCGGTGAGCATCATGGGCGCGGATTTCTTCTCGACATGAATTTCAACCTTGCTGTCGTCCATTTCGCCCGCGGCCAGCCGGACGCGGATCTTCTCGCGCGTGCGTTCGAAGCGTTCGGGAGAGTTGGGGGAATCCGCGCCCACTTCGTATGCCGGCGGACGCGGCACAAGCAGATCGAGTAGCCGCTCTTCGACACGCTGGCGGGCCTCGTCCTCGACGTCCCGTCGCTCACCCTCGCGCACGATGAGAATCGCATTCTCGACCAGTTCGCGGATCATGCTTTCCACGTCGCGGCCGTAGTATCCAACCTCGGTGTATTTCGTGGCCTCGACCTTGATGAACGGCGCTCCGGTGAGCCGGGCCAGGCGGCGGGCGATCTCCGTCTTGCCAACGCCGGTGGGGCCAATCATAAGGATGTTCTTGGGAGCGACTTCGCTACGCATCTCGACCGGAAGCTGCTGCCGCCGCCAGCGGTTGCGGACCGCGATCGCCACGGCACGTTTTGCGTCGTGTTGGGCGACGATGTGAGCATCCAGTTCGGCGACGATCTGCCGTGGCGTCAGGTCGCGCATGGCAGTACCTCGACTACGATGTTGCTGTTGGTGTAGACGTCAATGCTGGAGGCGATCTCCAGGCTGCGACGCACGATCGATTCGGCGTCGAGCAAAGAATGGGCCATCAGGGCCCGGGCCGCGGCCACGGCGTAGTTGCCGCCTGAGCCGATGCCCAATACGCCATCGGTCGGTTGGATTACGTCCCCGTTTCCCGTGACCAGCAACGTGTGGCGTGAATCGATCACCGTGAGCAGCGCCTCGAGTCGGCGCAGGGCTCGGTCGGTGCGCCAGTCTTTGGCCAGTTCTGTGGCGGCTCGTGGAATGTTGCCCGGGAAGTCGCGTAGTTTGGCTTCGAAACGCTCTAGCAAGGCAAAGGCGTCGGCACTGGAGCCAGCGAAGCCGGTGATCACCTTGCCGTCGAGCAGGCGTCGAATTTTGTGGGCATCGGCCTTCATAACCGTGTTGTTGAGCGTTACCTGGCCGTCGCCGCCGATGGCGACCTGACCGTTGTGGCGGACGGTAAGGATGGTCGTCGAGTGCGTTGTCATGTGTCCCGCGAGGGATGAAGCCAAAAGTGATTGGGCCAAAAAGGAGCAGCCGCCGACGCGTGAGGCATCGGCGGCTGCTGTAATACTATCCGGCGAGACTAGGACAAGGCTACAGCCGGCAATAATTGAAAATAGGACTTCGGGTACCGAGGGCCGCTATTCCGGAACCTCGATAACTTCATCACCGAAGATCGTCGAAAGCTGCTGGTAAAGCAACATATCAATATCTTCATTGAAGAAGTGTACCGAACCATCGGCAAACAGGAAGTTACCACCACCCGGGTGATCACTGCGGTAGTTGGGAGCCCGGTGCGTACCACAGTTTGATCCGTTGACACTTTCCGGATCATTGTCTCCATCCGACCGATCACAACTTGTGGGTCTGCGGGTTCCTACAGCGCCAGGAAGGCTCTTGAACGGATTGTCTTGAAGCTCCGCAAGACTAACCCAGGCGCTGGTTACTGGATTCTTATTGAGCGGCTCAAGCGTGGACGCCACAGACGCGTACAAGAACACGCCAAGTTCCGGGCCAATCATGAACGAGGGCTCGGCATTTATCCAAGACATGTACGGACGACGGTCTTGACCTTGACCACTTGCGGGGGTGTTGCGGGCGGCACGTGTGGTGCCTTTCGTATCACCGGCGGTCTGCCACTTTTCGCCGTAGGCTGCTTCGCCGACGGCAATCGATTTCGACGTGCCATCGGTGATCCTGCGCATTGGCACGCCCCAGTTGATGTCGAACATGCCCCGCTCGCTGTTGTAGGGGGCTTTGTTGCCGCCTCGGTATGGGACTAACGTCCAGGCATCCGTCACCCCCTTGCAGAAGGCGTAGTTGGTTGTGCCAAACTGCTGGTCCGCAGTAAATCTGTGCCCCGATGTATCGTTGACATTGGTCGGGTTACCCGACTTGCCCACGACTTTGTCCAGAACGGAAATGAGCTTCCGATCTTCCATCGGATTGTCGCCGGAGTTCGAAGGGCAGTTAAAAATGGCGACCGTGGTTTTGGCCACGTTGGGAAACTGGTGATACCAAGGTTGCCGATGGTTATAAATCGAGTGCAAGGCAGTTTCTTCAAAGTACGGTAGCAGCATCGCATGCGGGCTAGCGTAGACGTGGCCTGGATTGGCAGGATCCGCGACACCACCGGGCGGAAAGGTCTTTAGGGTGTCGTGATAGTTTTGCAGGGCGATTCCAAACTGCTTCAAGTTTGAAATGCAGTTGGAACGACGTGCCGCTTCACGAGCGGCCTGAATGGCCGGAAGCAAGAGCGCAACCAAAACTCCGATGATCGCAATGACGACGAGCAGTTCGACGAGCGTAAACGCTGATCTGCGCCTGGGCATAATTTATATCTCCGGTCACGGTGGTCCCGGCGCGGCCTTGTCCCCTACGGCACGTGCATCCAACCACCCGCATAAAGTGCACTTTACAAATAGCAGACGCATATGGTCAAGGAACAATAGCTCGATTTTCACGAGAATTCACATCTGCGCATTCAGGAAGGTTCCCCCCTCCCTGGGTCCGTATCGGTCGCGCGCTTGGTTAAAGGGGACTTCCAGGCCCTGAAAATAGCCTCTGGGGGTCTTCGAGCCGGTCGCCAAAGGTGACCGGGGCTGCGATAGCTCCGGCAACGCGGCTCAGATACTGATCGCGAGAGATCTCCACGGCCCCCAGGCTGGCGGTATGGTCGGTGCGCTGCTGAATATCGAAAAGCTTGTAATCTCGGGATTTCAGGTGTTCCACAAGATGCGCGAGCGCGACTTTCGAGGCGTCACGCACGCGATGGAACATCGATTCGCCAGCGAACAAGCCGCCGATCGCCACGCCGTACGTACCCCCGACCAAATCCCCCTGGCGCCAGACTTCGATACTGTGGGCGTGGCCAAGCTCGAAGAGTTTCACATAGGCTTCGAGCATGGGCGGCGTGATCCAGGTGTTGCGACGTCGGTCGCCGGCCGTCGCGCAACCTTTAATGACTCCGCGGAAGTCGCGATCGCAGGTTACCTCGAAGAGGCCGCTGCGGCAGGTGCGCGCAAGGCGGCGCGAAACGTGGAAGTCATCCAGCTCGAAAATCGCGCGAGGATCAGGCGACCACCAGACAACGATGTCGGTGCCATCAAAGATCGGCCAAGGAAAAATGCCGTGAGCATAAGCGTCGAGCAGCCACTCGGGCGTGAGCTTGCCGCCGAAGAGCACAACGCCCTCAGGTTCGGCCAACTCGGCGGGTGGAAAGAATTTCGATTTTGCGAGGCCAGGCACGGCGGTTTCAACTCCGACTCGTTCAGGGGGCTTCACGCGGATTTGGAGGTACCGCTCTATCCCCGGAATGCTATGGAATCAGGGCTCGAATTGCTATACTCGCAGTGGAGGTATGCGATCTGCGGCACCCTGCTCTCTCCAGGGATGCCCTGCCTTCGGAATGCAGCATGGATTCGATAGACGACGTCACACCTCCGCCGCACTCGCCGCCGACGCCTCGCGCCGGCTCTGGCCTGCCCTGGCTGTTGGCGGTGCTCACGGTATTGACCGTGTTTCTGTTGATGCCCTGGTTCGTGGAGCGATTGTATTACTCGATGACACTCGGACGCGAGCGGGCTCAGGTGGAAGTTGCCCGTCAGCAGTTACCCGAGCCCGAACTGACGGAGATTTCGCGACAGTTTGCCGTGGTGGCCAAGGCGATTGGGCCCAGCGTAGTGCATATCGACACGATCCAGGAATTCGGAGCACGGGGCAACGTGTTCGGCGCGCGGGCAACACGGCAGGCCGTGGGCCAGGGCTCGGGGGTCATCGTCGACGACGCGGGCTATATCGTGACGAACAATCACGTGGTCGAGAACGCCACGGAAATCGTCGTGAATTTGAGTGGCAACGAACGGCGACCGGCGACGGTCGTGGGCCTCGACGAGACGACGGATCTTGCCGTGCTGAAGATCGACGCCGGCGGGTTGTTGGCGGCCGAGTGGGGAGATAGCGACAAGCTTGAAGTCGGTTCTCTGGTGTGGGCGGTAGGCAATCCTTTCGGGCTCGATCGTAGCGTGACTATGGGGATTGTCAGTGCCAAAAATCGCCGCGGCTTTCAGGGCACAAGCGCCTATCAAGACTTTTTGCAGACAGACGCCGCGATCAATCCGGGAAATTCAGGAGGACCGCTCGTGGATGTCTCCGGGAAAATCGTGGGCATCAACACGGCCATCGTCGGACGCAGCTATCAGGGCGTGAGTTTTTCGATCCCCACCTCGATTGCCAAAGACGTCTATGGACGGTTACGCGAGAGCGGACGTGTCGTGCGGGGATACTTGGGCGTCGAACTTCAGGACTTGAACGAGGAGTTGGCCGAGAAGCTCGGTACCCAGACACTCGAAGGGGCGCTTGTGGCTCGGGTCGCTTCACGAACGCCGGCCCAGAAGGCGGGCCTGCAAGTGGGGGATATTGTCGTTGAATGGGACGGTCAGCCGATTCACGATGCCACGGAACTTTCGATGCTCGTGGGCAAGACGCCCGTGGGCAAGACCGTGACGCTGAAGATCTTACGCAGCGGCGAATTGCAGGACGTGACGCTCGAAGTTGAGGAGCGGCCGGCCCAGTTTGGACGGTAGATCTACAAGAGGCCTGCGACGTGTCGAGGACGTTGCCGCCCCTTCGATTGCGCTCGCCTCGCTCGCTATAATCGATTTCCGATTTCTCCGAGCCGATGATGAGCGGCTTGTCTGTGGTTCTGGAAGGAGCGAGCTGTGTCCGGCCTGTCGTTTGAATTGAAGGAGCGCGTGAAGCAGGCCACGGACATTGTTGACCTGGTCGGCAGCTATCTGCCGTTGCGGCGTGATGGGGGCGGCTTCAAGGCCCTGTGCCCCTGGCACGATGACACGCGGCCCAGCTTGCAGGTTAGTCCCGAGCGGCAGTCGTTTCGTTGTTGGGTGTGCGTCGTCGGCGGCGACGTGTTCAGCTTCATAATGCGCATGGAGGGTGTTGAATTTCCCGAGGCGCTCCGGATGCTCGCCGATCGGGCAAACATTTCGCTCCAGGAACAAGTCCCCGCCATGCAGGGGGCGGCCGACGACAAACGCCAGCTCTTCAAAGCGATGGCCTGGGTCGACGAGCAGTATCACGCCTATCTGATGAAGAATCCGGCGGCGCAGGCGGCGCGAGAATATATCAAGTCGCGGAGCATCACCGTGGAGAGCGTGCGCAAGTTTCAGGTGGGCTTTGCGCCCGATGAGTGGAGCTGGCTGCTCGAGCGTGCCAAGGATACTCCGTATACCGCAGCGATGCTGGAGAAGGTCGGCGTGATCTTGCGCCGCAAGAACGGCCCCGGTTATTACGACCGCTTCAAGGGCCGGGTCATGTTTCCGATTTTCGATTCCCAGGGCCGCGCCGTGGGAACCGGCGGGCGAATCTTGCCGCAGGCGGCGCCCGCGGATGCGGCCAAGTATTACAACTCGCCGGAGACGCCGCTGTTTGCCAAAAGCAAGTTGCTCTACGGGCTCAATCATGCCCGCGAGGCGATTCGCAAGACGGGCGTGGTGCTCGTGACCGAGGGCTACACCGACTGCATCGTGGCGCATCAGTTCGGCTTTGAAAACTGCGTGGCGGTGCTCGGCACGGCGCTTGGCGAAGGGCATATTCAGATTCTCAAACGCCATGCCCGCGACGCCGAACGCATCCGCGTCGTGCTCGTGCTTGACGGTGATGAGGCGGGCCGCAAGCGTGCCAAAGAGGTGTTGGAGCTGTTCGTTTCGGCAAACGTCGACTTGCGCGTGTTGACGTTGCCAGAGAACGCGGATCCGGCGGATTTTCTGTTGCAGCACGGGGCCGAGGCGTTTGGCAAGCTTATCGAGAGCGCCCCGGATGCGCTGTCGCACGCGTTTCACTCGGCGACCGAAACGATCGACATTCAGAACGACTTGCATGCGGCGACGACGGCCCTGGAGCAGCTCGTGGCCACGATTGCGAAGGCACCGCGATTGCGGGGAGATACGCAAGTTGAAGATCGGTTAAGAGAGGAGAAGTTTTTACAAAGGCTGGCGACCGATTTTCGCGTTCCCGAAGGACAGGTTCGCGAATTGATGACGCAATTGCGGCGAAAAAACGCGACGAAACAGCCAATTCAGTCGCCGGCAGCTAGCGTGCCGCAGAAAATTGAGCCACTGGAGCGCGAATTGCTGGAGCTGGTGCTTCGGCAGCCGGACCTTATCGGGCGGTTCGCCGACACGGTCCGGCTTGAGCATTTGTCGGGGACCGTGTGCCGCGAGGTGTATGCGTTGTGTCTGGAACTGTGGTCGCAAGGAATCGTGCCCGACTTTTCGCGACTGTTGTTGGAGATTGATGACCCAGTGGTTAAAACGATGCTCGTGGAGCTTGACGAGACGGGACGCCGTAAGGCGGTCGCCGATATTCAAGTTCTCGTGCATGACGTACTTGCCTGCTTTGAGCATCGCGAGCGCGAGCAACTAGTTCGCGAGCGCACCAGCCAGCTCAAACAAAAGAATCTCGCCGCGGAGGATGAATTGGCAATGTTGCTGGAGATTGCGAACCAGCAGCTTGCCGCGCAACAAGCACTCGAAGAACGTTCCCGGCTGGGCATTTCCGATCCCACGGAAGGGTAGGATGCACCAATTAGCCGGTTGGCTCGCACGGCAGCGGACTGGGCATGAAGCACCGGTCGTCAGGCCGTCCGGCCCATCTCATGTCAACAAGAAGCACGCCCGCGTGCTCAGGGAGGATTTGACAGGTGGACCATTCCAATCCGGAGTTGCAAGCACTTCTGGTTCAAGGAAAGACCCAAGGCTATTTGACCTACGATCAGGTCAATCACTATCTGCCGGACGAGGCAGTCAACCCCGAGAAACTCGACAATCTGCTCATCGCGCTCGACGAAGCCGGTATTGAGTTGGTGAGCGAAGACCCGACAACCACGCTCTCGGTCGTGAGCCCTGGCGAAACCGCCGAGGAGAACGAAGCCGGCGGCCTCACTCCCCTGCCCGCTCGCGATTTGCCAAAGCTCAGTGACGATCCGATTCGGATGTATCTGACGCAAATGGCCGAAATTCCGCTGCTCTCGCGGGCGGAAGAAATCGCCTTGGCCAAGAAGATCGAAGTGACCCGGAAGCGGTTCCGCCGCACGGTGCTGGGGTGTAACTACGCGCTGGCGTCGACCGTGCGGATCTTGAAGGAGGTCAATGAGGGCGTGTTGCCGTTTGACCGCACGATCAAGGTGTCGCTCACCGAGCGGCTGACCAAAGAGCAGATCATGGCTCGGATGCCGCACAATCTGGCGACCTTGGACCATCTGATTGTCCGAAATCGGCAGCATTTTAAGAAGTTGATCAGCCGTTCGACCGAAGCGTCCGACGCGGTTGCCGCCCGCAGGCAACTCATTCGCGGCCGCTGGAAGGGGCTCGCGCTGGTCGAAGAGTTGAGTCTGCGTACGCGGCGCGTGCAGCCGATGGTGCGTCAGCTCAAGGAAATGTCTCGCCGTATGGACTCGATTCGCAACCGGCTCGAAATGCTCAAGGCTCAGCCGGCTTTGCAGGACGAGCGAACACACCTCCGCAAGGAGTTGCACGATCTGATGCTGGTCGCACTCGAAAGCCCGGCCAGCCTTCGTAAACGGATCGCAACGATCGAGAAGCAATATGCGGATTATGAGCTCGTGAAGCGGCAGCTTTCGAGCGGCAACTTGCGGCTCGTGGTCTCAATCGCCAAGAAGTATCGCAACCGGGGGCTGAGCTTCCTCGACCTGATCCAGGAAGGCAATACCGGGTTGATGCGGGCTGTCGACAAGTTCGAATATCGCCGCGGGTTCAAGTTCTCGACCTATGCCACCTGGTGGATTCGCCAGGCGATTACCCGGGCGATTGCCGACCAGGCCCGTACGATTCGAATTCCGGTACACATGATCGATGTGCTTTCGCGGCTGCGGAACGTGGCGAAGCGGTTGCAGCAGGAGTTGGGACGTGAGGCAACCACCGAGGAAATCGCGCGGGCGGCCGAACTGAGCGTCGAGGAAACGCGGCGTGTGCTGAACATTGGCCGGCAGCCGGTAAGCCTTGATCGTCCGGTGGGCGAGAGCGAGGACTGCAGTTTTGGTGAGTTCATCGAAGACTCTGGAAGTGAAAGTCCGATGACCACGGCCGCGCAATCCATGCTTCGCGATAAGATCGAAGGGTTGCTAAAGACGCTGACCTATCGCGAGCGGGAAATCATTCGCTTACGGTACGGCTTGGGAGACGGCTACACCTACACGCTGGAAGAGGTGGGCCGAATCTTCAAGGTCACTCGCGAACGCGTTCGACAGATCGAGGCCAAGGCCGTCCGCAAGCTACAGCATCCCGTACGGAGCCAGCAACTCGAGGGATTTTTGAGCGGTATGGCGGGCTAGCGAGAGCTTCCCTCCGATGCATTCGGAAGACTCGCGATTTCGCCAAACGCACAAGCGGTTTGGCGCAAGCAAGTAGGCGGGTACCCCCACAAAGGCGGAACCTGAAGATAAAGCGTTGACCGAGCACGAGCTTCCTTCGAGACTGCCCGACCTGTGGTCGAGCCGCCCGTCGTGTGCTTGTCAAGTAAATCCAAGCCGTGGGCCAATTTCCGGTCCACGGCTTTTTTTCATTTTGCCTGGAAATCCTCGTCAGCCTGATACAATACAGCACGCATCATACGCCACCGAGGATGGAAACGAGACGACTATGAGTGTCAGTGCCAGCGCACTTGCCGAGCTGCATCGAATTCACAAGCAGTTGAGCGATCTACGAGAACGCAAAGACCGCGGTCCGAAACAGATCAAGGTTCGTGAGGCTAATCTTGCCAAGCAGAACGAGGATCTAGCCAAGCTTCAGGCCGAGCAGAAGGCGGCTCGAGTGCGGAGCGATCAGAAGCAACTGCTGCTGCGGAGCAGTGAGCAGAAAATCGAGGATTTGAAGGTCAAGCTCAACCAGGCAGCCAGCAATCGCGAGTATCAAGCGCTCAAGGACCAGATCGCGGCCGACCAGATGGCCGGCAGCGTGCTGGCCGATGAGATCCTCGAAGCGCTTGAGAAAGTCGACGAATTGGCCGCGCATATTGCAGAACAACAGAAGAATATCGATGCCGCGAAGGCCGAAGTAGCCAAGGTGACGCAGACCGTGCGCGAGCAAGCCGGCATGTTGGATTCTGAAATTGCCCGGCTTGAGGGCGAGTTGAAAGCAGCGGAATCGAAATTGCCTGGTGACTTTCTGGACACCTACCATCGGTTGGTAAAGGGCAAAGGCGAGGATGCCATGGCCGAGGCCCAGGGGGATTTTTGCGGCGGTTGCTATCAGCAGCTTACGCCGAACAATCTGGCCGAGTTGCAAATGGCGCGTGCCATTGTATGTCGCAATTGTGGCCGGCTAGTCTATAAGCCGGAAGATCGCTCGGCAACGGCTGGATAACGGTTCGGGCTGAGCGGTCTCGGCGCCGATCACTCGGTGCCGAACGATCCGCGGGAATGCGATTCGGGAGCGACCCTATTGGGCTGTGGGAGATTTTGCTCTCTCCCTGCCTTGGAATTTCACCGTTTACAGCACGCGCCGGTTCGATCAGAATAACGGGCGGCCGGTCTCCTTGCGGGGGCCTTTTTTATTTTCGTGGTACTCGAATTTGTTGGTGGGCGCTGTTATGTCAGACCTGATCCCGATGACCCGTACCGGCTATGCCAAGATCAAGGCGGAACTAGACCATCTGGAGCAAGTCGAAATGCCGGCCGCGTCCGCTCGAGTGGCGGCAGCGCGCGGGGAAGGCGACCTCAGTGAAAACGCCGAATACCACGGCGCCCGCGAGTCGCAAGGGATGTTGCAGGCCAAGATCAACCTGTTGCGCGATAAACTGGCTCGGGCCAGCCTGGTCGACACCTCGAAGTTGCCAAAGGATGAAGTCGTGTTTGGCGCGATCGTGGTGGTGAAAGATCTCGATTTCGATGACGAGGAGACGTTCATTCTGGTTGGCGCCGGCGAGGAGGACTACGATCAAGGAAAGATCAACGTCACAAGCCCCCTGGCGCAAGGGCTTCTCGGCAAGAAAAAGGGGGACAAGGTAGAGATCCCCGTGCCAAAAGGCACCATGAAGTTCGAGATTCTGGAGATCAAGTTCGAGGAGTGAACGCTGGCAGGTATCTCCGGCCGCTGGCTTTGCACGTGGGTAAGCGAAGCCGCGCGGCGTTAGTTTCCCTGCTGTTTGCGTCGCTTCCACAAGGTAGTCCGAAAGATCCCGAGGCGTTTGGCTGCTTCGCCGACGCGGCCTCCGGATTGGGCCAGCGCGGTATCGATCTGTTGCAATTCGGCCTTTAGTCTGGCATCGGTCAAGGAGTGTGGTGTCGCGGCGTCGAGACGCTGTTCCGGAAATAGGTCGAGTGCGTCGATGGTGGTTGTATCGGTGAGCGCGACCGCTCGTTCTACTCGATTCAGCAATTCACGAACATTGCCCGGCCAGTGATGGGCCAACAGGATCTCGACCGCGCAGGGGCTGAATTCCAACGTTGTGTCCAACGCAAAGCGTGCAAGTGCCCGGTGCGCGAACTGGCGTGCCAAAGGCAGCACTTCACCAAGACGTTTGCGAAGCGGGGGTAGCGTCAATTCGACCACTGCCAAGCGGTAGTATAGATCCTCGCGAAAGTGGCCCGCGGCGATGGCCGATTTCAGGTCGGCATTCGTCGCGGCAATGACACGTCCTTGAAACTCCAGGTCGTGCTGGCCACCGACGCGGCGGAATTTACGGTCTTCGAGCACACGCAGCAGCGTCGTTTGCAGGCGGGCGTCCAGTTCGCCGATCTCGTCTAGGAACAAGATTCCATGCGCCGCTTCTTCAAAGTAGCCGATGTGACTCGCGGTAGCGCCCGTGAAGGCTCCGCGCTCATGTCCAAAAAACTGACTCTCGACCAGGTCCTGGGGGATCGCTCCGCAATTGACCGCCACGAACGGCTGTGCCGAACCCCAGTGGTGATGGAGATAGCGCGCGGCGACCTCTTTGCCGGTGCCTGTTTCGCCTTGTAGCAGGATTGTAAGATCTCGCCGGGCCAGGCGTCTCAGGGGTCCGATGCCAGGGTGGCGGTCGATTCTGAAAGGCCAAACGACAGTGTTTCTGCATCGCTTGGCGGTGCGGCTTCCGGCATCCTGACGATGTCGCGAATGCGTTCGACGAGCGAGTCGACGTCGTAGGGCTTGGTGAGATAGTCGTTAGCCCCGGCGCGAACGAGCCGGACCGCCTGTTCGATATCCGCGTAGGCGGTGGCAAACACGATCGGCGTCTTACCAAGCAGGGGCAGCGTCTGGCGGTAGACATCTTCACCGGAGCCATCGGGAAGCCGAATGTCCGCCAGAATAAAGTCGTAGTTCGCCTTATGGAGCGCGACAATCGCCTCCTGGCAGGTCTTGGTCCAGCGGACGGCGAAACCTTCCAGACGCAGGCGTTGGCTGATGGCGCCGCCCAATACGGCGTCGTCTTCGATGATCAAAAGTATGACGATCCGCTGCTTCAGCCATGCGTCGTTACCAAATCCTCGGCGATGGGCAGAGAGAGCGCGATGTGCGTACCCGTCGAGCTTGCTTGAACGGAAACCCGGCCCTGGAGGCGTTCCACGAGCCGCACGATCACGTCCACACCCAAACCGTCGTGCTCGGGCGGTAATCGGCCGTGTTCCAGCCCGTGGGCGAGTTCGGGCGAAAGACCTGACCCTCGGTCAATAACTTCTAATAGCAATTCGTTTGCGACGATACGTCCGCGCAGCTTCACGCTCCCTCCACGACTAGTCGCACGAGCGGCATTCAACATCAAATTGAGTAGGATTTGCCGTACTTCGGTCGCCGATACTGAAACGACCTCCGGCAATTGGGCATCCACTTCGATGGTAACGCCGCGCCGGTGGGCTTCGGTTTCGGTCAAGCACTTGCTTGATTTCAGGCCGGTCGTCTTGAGTCACCGATGGCAGCAGCGCGGCAGCGAGTCCATCGAGATAGGCTTCCGCGACCTGTGTCATCTGCCTTTCGAATTGCATCGAGAGGCCGTAGATAACGATTTGCGTGGTCGCGACGGCCGCCGCAAAGATCATCGCAGCGACCATCATGGGCAGACGCACCGTTAACGGAAGCCGACGAACTCGCGCAATCATGGAAATGGCTCTGGCCGGCGGACTTATTCGGTCGGGGGATCTGCGGCGGACCGAAGTTCAACGGAAAAAGAGCAGCAGGATTACCTGCGTTCGCCAAGGTCCTGCCGAGCAGGACATTCTAGCTCATCCCCGCCGCACTGTCAGGCGGCAGGTTTGGAGCGAGCGACGTAGCCGCTACGTCGCGCCGCTCAACCAACCGCAATAACTTTCGCATCGCCAACGGACCGCCGCCGATCAAACCAACGTGGTAGCCAACTCTGACTATCGGCGTTACCAATTACCAGGTACTCATCTGGATTGCCAAAGTTCGTGGCCGGTTCGGCCTGGCGTCCCCGTTTACGCGCTCGTTGAATCGCTTGCTCGACAACAACGGTTTCGGTGCCGGGAGGGACGCTGACGATGAGCATCGCTTCGGGCCAGAGATCGGCGTGGAGCAACCAGCGCCAGGTCTCCCAGCTTCTGATTGAGCCATCGTGGATGAATCGAATTCGCTCCAAGCCGGCCGGTGCGATGCCCAATACCAATAAGGGATGGACCCCCATGTGTACCAGGCGGCGCACGGTATGGAAGTCACGGTCAAGGACTCCCTGATCGAACCACCCTCCAGGAGCGACCGCCACGACGTGTCCTGGTAGTTGCAATGCTCGCAGGATGGTCTGTGGCCGACCTTCCTCGACGCGCACCATGCACTGTACTCCGGCGTCTCGCGTCTGCGATTCAAAAGCCTGGATTACATCCGCGGCCGCTTGCCGCGCCTTGGTCAATCGCCATTCGCGAAGCTCGGTCGCGTGATGACCGCCACGGATCGGAATCGGCCCGACATTGAACAATCGCGGTTCGTCGATGATGGCGACGCCGCACAGCAAAGCGTCGTGCCGTCGGGCTAGCGAAATTGCCTCGCCGATTGCCGCGCCGATATGCGGACCGCGGGCAAGCGCGATGTTGACTTGCTTGACGCCTTCGGCGGATCCTACGTCGGTTGACGATGTTGCAACGGCCGAACGCCTCGATCGAGACGGTCCAAATTGTCCTCGCGGCAAGATAGGTTCCAACTGATTGGCGAGGGTGCCACGCCACAGCGGTGCACCACTCACGTAGGCGGCTCGTCCAAGCAGGTGCCCGGCGACCGGTGTCGTCAGCAGCAAGAATAGTATTGCGATCGTGACCTTAACCGCCGTCCCCACGCCACCATCGACGAGCGCGACGGAGAGTAGGATTAATCCGCAACCGACGACCCCTGACTTGGTGGCGGCATGCATTCGCATGAAGACGTCCGGCAAGCGTAGAACGCCGACAGCGGCCAGTAAGCTGATGATCGCGCCGCTCAATAGGCAGGTTGCGGCCCACCAGTCGTTCATGCCTCTTCCTCCTGAATGGAGCCGCGCTCGATGAACCCGGCAAAGGCGGCAGTCGTCAGAAAGCCGATCAGCGCCACCGCCAGGGCGATGTCGATGAATACGATCGAGCGGGATACCAGTGCCGCGATGGCCACCGCCGAGGTGCCTAGCAGCCCCAGCATGTCGAGCGCTACGACACGATCAGCCGCTGTCGGCCCGCGAACGATACGAATGCCCGATAGCACCATCGCCAACAGTATCATGCCGGTCGAGACCGCGAGAACGACGTGCCACCATAACGCATCGATCATGGAAACACCTTCAAAACGCGGCGTTCGAAGCCAGACTTGAGTTTATCCACGATATCCGGCGCGTAATTCATCACATGAACATAGAGCACCGATCGATCGTCGGAGACATGCAAGCTGATCGTGCCGGGAGTAAGCGTGATCATGTTTGCCAGCAGTGAGATGCCGGCGTCACTCTTCACATCGAGCGGCATGGCGACGATCGCGCTGTGCGTTACCCGCGCAGGATTGATTACCGCCAGCGCGACGTCCCAGACCGACAGCGTCAATTCTCGAACGAATAGGCAGGCCAGTACAAGCCAGTTCCAACCCAAGCGAATCAGCGACATGGTGCGGCCTCCGCGACGTGCATTGCGTCAACGTCTGGTATCGAAACGCCGAGCACCGTTTCCATATAGGACGCCGGATGGGACAACTGCTCCCCGGCGCGAAGCGCAAACCCGATGAGCGGTTCGACGCAGAGCCCCATGACGAGCGTCAGGCAGCATAGGACGCCGACAGGAAGCAGCATCGCCCAGCGCCGTGCGGCGGGCATCCGGCTCCATGCACAATCGGAACGGTGCCGGGGATCCGTGGGCGCCTTCCAAAAGGCCTCATTCCAGATCTTGAGCATCGAGTACAGCGTGAGCAGGCTGACCGCGATTGCAACGAACGCGATTATGAAATGCCCCTCGCGAAGGATTGCCTGAATCAACGCGAACTTTGCCCAAAATCCGGAAAAGGGTGGAAGGCCCGCCAGCGACATTGCCTGAACGAAGAATAGTGCCGCCAGCAACGGTTCACGCCGATAGAGCCCTCCGGATTTCCTCACATCGAACGAACCACCGGCGCGACGCATCATTCCGGCGATGAGAAACAGGCTGGATTTGACAAGGCTGTGATGGGCGATAAAGACAATCGCGCCTGCCATCACGAGTGGCGTCGCGACGGCCGCACCGAGCAGCATATAGCCAACTTGGCTAATACTGTGAAACGACAAGATGCGGCGGATATCGTGGTGCGCCGCCGCGCCAAGCACTCCGGTCACCATGCTCAGCGGAGCAAACAGCACAAGCACGGTGCCGATCGCCAGGCCTCCGTTGACTACCGTGCCGCCGTGGAAAAGTAGAGTGACAACCCGTAAGAGCGCGTAGACGCCGACCTTCGTCAACAACGCGGCGAAGATCGAAACCACAGGGATGCTGGCTGCGGGGTACGCCGCCGGCAGCCAGAAAAACAGTGGAAAGGCCGCTGCTTTCGCGGCAAATGCGATCAAGAGCAACATTGCCAGCGTCGTGACTAGACCTTGGTTGGAGATCGTCGGAATCGTACGCGCCAAGTCCGCCATGTTGAGCGTGCCGGTGAGCCCATAGAGAAAGCCCACCGACATCAACAGTACGCTGGTTGCTACCAGGTTCAATACGGCATACTTGACTCCCGCGTCCAATTGCGAGCGAGTCCGTTGTAAGACCATGAGACCGAACGACGAGATCAACATGATCTCGAACCACACGTAGAGATTAAAAATGTCGCCGGTCAAAAATGCGCCAATAAGACCCAATAACAGGCCGTGGTAGAGCGGATGGAAAAGCACCCTGGCCCGTTGGTTGCCGCCACCATCGCCCAGATGATAGATCACGGCGACGACGGCCATCACTCCCGCAATTACGACCATCCCCGCGGACAGTAGATCTGCCACGAACGTGATTCCAAACGGCGCGGGCCACGAGCCGAACTGCGTGGCGAGCACCGTGCCGTCGAACACGGCATTTAATAACGCGAGCGACGATCCGAGCAGCAGCACGCTGCCGGTAATGCTGACGATCTGTTGCACGCGGCCCAGCGGCGCGAGCACGATACACAAGGCCAGCGTTGCCAACGGAATGATCAGCGGCAGGATGAGTAGCGCGTGCGGCGTCATACGGCATCCTTTTTCGCAATCGTGGTCTGACGAGGCTCGACCTCGCGCATCTCCTCGGTATCGAGCGTCTTAAGCGAATGATGAGTTCGTTCGAACAGCACGACGGCAAATGCCGTCAGTGCGAACGAAATCACGATTGCTGTGAGGATCAGGGCTTGAGGGAGAGGGTTAGCCATCGCGCCCGGCGCAATGGCTCCTTCAGGCACGATTGGCGGCGTCATCGAGCCCATTCGTCCGGCGGTAAAAATGGCCAGGTTAACGCCGTTGCTCAGAACCAAGAGGCCCAGCACGATACGGAGCACGTTTCGTGACAGCAACAGATAGGCCGAGATGGTCATGACCACGCCAAACGCCAGCGCGAAAAGTGGTTCCAAGTTACGACTCCAGGTAATAGGACAAAAACGTGAGCACCGCGCCGAGGACAACGAGATACACACCAAGGTCGAACGCCAATGGCGTTCCGAGGGCGAATCCCGACTCAAAGTGCAGCCACTGGTGCGTCATGAAAGCCTGCCTCGCCAGGAGAGAGGGCATCGCCGATGACAATGCCAATAGCACCCCCAGGCCAGCGATGCTTTGCGGCGGAATGCGCAACAGAGCGGTTATGGTGGATCGTCCGCGCGGCAGTGCGTAGGCCGTCACCCCGGCCGCGGCGATCAGACCTCCGACGAATCCACCTCCGGGTTCATTGTGTCCACGCCACAGCAGGTAGAACGAGAACGCAAACGCCGCCGGTAGCAGCAGGCGGCTAACATAGCGCAGAATGAGCGAGCCCGTCAGGTGATGCCTGCCCTCGCTATTGGCGGTGAACTTCTCCAGGGGCTTGCGTCGCCTGGTGGGTGACTTGATCAGCAGCGCGAGTGCCGCCATCGCCGCCAACGTGAGCACCGTGATTTCTCCGAGCGTGTCGAGCCCCCGGAAGTCGACGATGATCACATTCACCACGTTGTGGCCATGAGCCTTGGCGACGCTAGCCAACTCGTAGAATCGCGACAATCGTGCGTCAAACGGGGCCGCTGTGACGGCCAGCAGCACCGCCGTCGCCGTTGCGCCAAAGCCCACTGCAATCGCGATGTCGCGCCGTCGCTGGACCTTGGTGCGCATATCCACGTCGTGCATCGGCATCCGGCCGACGATCGCGAGGATAACGACCACGGAGAGCGCCTCGACCGAGAACTGTGTAAATGCCAGGTCGGGCGCACCTTGAAATAGGTAGACGAGTGCCGTCAAAAAACCAACCATGCCCGCGGCCACGATGCCAGTCATGAAGCTGTCGGCTCGGACCACTGCGAACGCTGCAAGCACGAGCAGCAGCGGCAGAACCACGATCGGCCGCAGCATATCGCTGCTGAGAGTCGGTAATCCCCATCCGCAAGAGACGACCAAGGTTGCCGCGACGGCGACCGTCATCGTCGCAAACGTCACGGATAAGTAAGTGTGCAAGCTTCCCGACTGGATCAGCCGCGTTTGCCATGCCGCTACTTGGGGAAATACGGCCAGGCAACGATCGTAGGCTGCACTGGGGCCGAATCGATCGATTTCGCTGCGTGAAGCTAGCATGCGCCGCAAGGGTTGCCAAATAGCGAATAGGATCGTCCCGATAGCAACGGTGGCTAGGCTCAGAATCAACATCCTGGTCGCCCCGTGCCATAGCGCGAGGTGGCTATGTGCTTCATGTCTCGTCATGGTTTCGGTCGCTTTCGCGACGATCCCCTCGACAAGCCGGGGATCGATTCCAAATATCAGGCCGAGCAACGCCAACAGGGCTGGCCCCAACAGCATGGCGAGCGGTGGATCGTGTGGCCGCAGGGGGGTTTTTACTGCCGGCCCCCAGAAACAACGAATCGCGATCACGCCCGCTGCCCCGACTGTCGCTGCATTGGCCACCAAGGCAATTCCGGCCGCGAGCCACGGAAACGCCGCTCCCAAGTCGGCTTCATACACCAGCTCCTTGCCAATGAACCCCATGAACGGCGGTAGCCCGGCCATCGAGCAGGCGCCAAGCATCGCCACGATAGCGGTCATCGGCATCGTTCGAGCCAAGCCGCCAAGCTTCGAGCTGTCGCGCGTGCCGGCTTCGTGATCGATCGCGCCGGCAACTAGGAATAAGCAGGCCTTATAGAGCGCATGCACAAGGAGAAATGTCGCCATCGCGGCTGCCGCCACAGGGTGTGACAGGCCGACGAGCGTCATAAGCGTGCCGAGTGCCGCCAGGGTTGAATAGGCCAAGATGCGTTTCAAGTCGGTTTCGCGCAGCATCAGCACCGCGGCGGTCAGCATGGTCGCGGATCCGGCCGTAACAAGCAGGATGGTCCATAGTTTGTGTTCGCCAAATACCGGATCGAGCCGCGCCAGCAAGTAGACTCCGAGCTTCACCATCGTGGCCGAATGCAAATAGGCCGACACCGGCGTGGGAGCTACCATGGCGTTCGGCAGCCAGAAATGGAACGGCGTCTGGGCCGACTTGGTAAGTGCCCCCCAGGCGATCAGCACAATAATCGCGGGCGCAGCGGCATGTTCTAGCAGAGAGTCGACGCGAGTGACGAGTTCGCCGATTTGAAAACTTTCCGCGGCGTGGCCCAGCAGAATGATGCCCGTGGTTAACGCGAGACTGCCGCCCACGGTGACCAGCAACCCCTGCTGCGCTGCCTTGCGGACTTGCGGCTTTTCATGCTCAAATCCGATTAGCAGAAAGGATGTGATGCTTGTGAGCTCCCAGAACACCAGCAGCACGATCAGGTTATCGGCTAGCACCGCCCCGAGCATGGCTCCCATGAACATACTCAAGTAAGCGAAGAACTTTGGGCGATCCGGATGGCCTGCCAGATAGGTTCCGGCATAGAGAAACACACAGCTTCCGATGCCGGTAATGAGTAGTGCAAAGAGCAGCGAAAGTCCATCCGCGCGGAAGGAGAGCATCACGCCCAGGCTTGGCACCCAGGCATGCTGCTCCGTCATGACATTCCCGGCGATGATGCCGGGCAGTAACGAGGCGAACGCAGTAAACAATGCCACTGGAAGTAGCGTTACTGCACCAGCCAGCCCGGCGCGTGCCAGCACGAGCGCAAGCGGTGCGGCGGCAAAGCCAGTCAAGACGAGCACGGTGAGCAGCACGTTTGGCAATCCTCCTGATTCCGACCTCTTCGAAGCCCGCAACCTTCGTGCCGATCATAAAAGCAGAGAAGAAACCGCCCATGATTCGAGCGTCTCACTCGGCGGGGCAGTCATAGCCGTTCACGCTGATGAACCAATGGGAGGTGTCAGGTTCAGAATCGTGAACATGGTATCGTGGGACTTCTCATCGGTGTCCGGAGTTATGGGCCAATAGTCTGTGCATCTTACTGACGGGAGTTGGACAAGCGAGCGGTCTGGCCGACACCGTGTAATAATGGCCGACTCGCGCGAGCCGCGTTTGTCGAAAACCTCTTTCTTGCTGCCTGAAGCGGTATTCTAGCTCGTGTAGCATTGAACTAAAACAACCGCGGCCTCATTGAAGCGGAAAAAGAACGATAGAAGAAAAACTGCTTAACATCCCTTCCGCGGCACCAACCCCGACTCGCTCTTTGCCCCCATGGCGTGCTAGAATCGGAGCCAAGTTTCCCTCGCCATCCATCAAGATCAGCTTCCATGAAGATCGCCTATCTCGACTGTGCCAGTGGAATCAGTGGTGATATGACTCTCGGCGCATTGGTTGACGCGGGGGTTTCGCTCGACGTGCTCAACGCTTCGATCGCCACGCTCGGCTGGTCCAACGTTCGGCTGGTCGCCACCCCGGTAAAGAAACATGGCTTTCGCGCGACGCAGATCACTGTTGAACATGAGCCGGAGCATAGGCATCGCCATCTGCACCATATCTTGGCAATGATCGACGGCAGCAATCTGACTCCACGCCAACGAGAGATCGCACACCGTATCTTTCGCAAGTTGGCCGAGGCCGAAGCCAAAGTGCATGGCTCGACGATCGAAAAAGTGCATTTTCACGAAGTCGGCGCCATCGATTCAATCTGCGACATCGTGGGGGTGGCAGTCGGCTGGGATTTACTCGGTGTCGAACGCATCGTAGCTTCGCCCGTGCCCACAGGATCCGGTTTCATCGAGATCGCGCACGGTCGATGTGCCGTTCCCGCGCCGGCAACCGCTGAATTGTTGCGAGGCGTTCCGCTCGTCGAATCAATGATTAATTGTGAGCTTACCACGCCGACGGGCGCCGCCATTTTGTCCGCCGTTGTCGATAGCTATGGGCCCCTGCCATCAATGACGATTGAGCGCATTGGCTACGGCTCGGGCCAAAGAGACTTGGAAGAACAGGCGAATGTGTTGCGACTTGTTATCGGCCAAACGATCGTGGTCAATAATATCGAGCAGCTCTATCTCCTAGAAACGAATCTCGACGACATCAGCGGCGAGTTGGTCGGCCACGCAATCGGCCAATTGTGGGCCGCCGGTGCGCTTGACGTCTCTACGACCGCGATCCAGATGAAGAAGAACCGGCCAGGTGTAATGCTCAGCGTGCTTTGCGATACCGCATCCGTGCCAGATATGGAATCGATCTTGTTTCGAGAGACCACCACGTTGGGCGTCCGACGCCAGCGCGTTGAACGCAGCAAGCTCGCTCGAGAAAAACATCGGGTTCAATCCTCGCTCGGACCGATTGACGGAATGCTGGCACGACTTCCCGACGGTTCTCTCCGCTTCGCGCCAGAGTACGAATCCTGCAGGCAAATCGCCGAGCAAAGGCAAGTGCCGCTCAAGGTAGTCTATGAGGCTGCAGATCGGGCATTTGCATTGGCTCGGGAGTGAATGTTGCACGTGTTGATTGGATCTGGAGCCGCGGTTGTTCTACCGCGGAAAGGAGGAACTCATGTAGGCGAAGAGGCCGCCGGGAAACGCTTCAATTCGGCCGCGGTTGTTCTACCGCGGAAAGCTCGATCGCGCGGGCCGCGACTATCAAGCGGCCGTCGCTTCAATGGAGCCGCGGTTGTTCTACCGCGGAAAGGTCTCGGCCGCGGCGATCGTCGCCAGGGTGAAGCGGCGCTTCAATGGAGCCGCGGTTGTTCTACCGCGGAAAGAAAGGCGCGCAGAAAGTCGACGAGGAAGAGGAGATCGCTTCAATGGAGCCGCGGTTGTTCTACCGCGGAAAGGATGAGTACATCGCCAAGCTGTTTAATGTCAGTGCCGCTTCAATGGAGCCGCGGTTGTTCTACCGCGGAAAGCGTCGCGACTTGCAGAGATCGCGGAGAGCCAAATTGGCTTCAATGGAGCCGCGGTTGTTCTACCGCGGAAAGGGGGACAGGTCGGCGTCGCCCTTCAGGGATAACGGGCTTCAATGGAGCCGCGGTTGTTCTACCGCGGAAAGGCTGTCGGTGTCAACGAAAGCTCTGTGCGCCGCTGGCGCTTCAATGGAGCCGCGGTTGTTCTACCGCGGAAAGGAACTATTTGCATGCGTGATCGTCTATCGACTTAGGCTTCAATGGAGCCGCGGTTGTTCTACCGCGGAAAGATCGCATACACTTCGATGTATGCACGTAGCGAATCGCTTCAATGGAGCCGCGGTTGTTCTACCGCGGAAAGATAAAACGCTCCTCGCCCTGATGGACGCCGACGAAGCTTCAATGGAGCCGCGGTTGTTCTACCGCGGAAAGGAAACGGGGAGACACGATCTACGTCGTAGCAGAACAGCTTCAATGGAGCCGCGGTTGTTCTACCGCGGAAAGCGGCATCACGGGCTGGATGTGCTGCCCCCGCTCGAGCTTCAATGGAGCCGCGGTTGTTCTACCGCGGAAAGAGAGGCCGGGGCGTCTTTGCCGACGAGGTCCAGATCGCTTCAATGGAGCCGCGGTTGTTCTACCGCGGAAAGGTGTGCGCGCATTGCGGCCTTAGCCCACAAGGACTGCTTCAATGGAGCCGCGGTTGTTCTACCGCGGAAAGCCGCGCACGTGAACTTCGTGAGCGCGGGATGAAGCAGCTTCAATGGAGCCGCGGTTGTTCTACCGCGGAAAGACGCACGTTAGTAAAGGGCCGCAGGGCCTGCAAGAGGCTTCAATGGAGCCGCGGTTGTTCTACCGCGGAAAGAGATCACGGGCGAGCGATTCGACCGCGTGATTGACTGGCTTCAATGGAGCCGCGGTTGTTCTACCGCGGAAAGATGGTCCTTCAGGAAATGCACATACCGCTCCAAATGGCTTCAATGGAGCCGCGGTTGTTCTACCGCGGAAAGGGCTATCGCCATCGCGTCAACCACTCGATTGCCAAGCTTCAATTCGGCCGCGGTTGTTCTACCGCGGAAAGGCGCGGTCGCGATCGGGGATACGCCGCGGACCTGGTCGCTTCAATTCGGCCGCGGTTGTTCTACCGCGGAAAGGCTGGGCGCGGGTGATTTTGACGCGACGCCCCTCGGCTTCAATTCGGCCGCGGTTGTTCTACCGCGGAAAGATAGAGGACTTTATCGGCTATGCGTTTCTAGCAGAGCTTCAATTCGGCCGCGGTTGTTCTACCGCGGAAAGATCGAACGGCGGTCGATTTAGACACAAGAGGAGACGCTTCAATTCGGCCGCGGTTGTTCTACCGCGGAAAGGCGCAAATGGGTTGGTTCACCCATTGGTATGTGTTGCGGAAAGTGTCTCGCAGAATGGTCGCTATCCGCGCCCTGCAGGCTTCAATTCGGCCGCGGTTGTTCTACCGCGGAAAGGGTCCCCACGGTTACACTGGCGAGCGGGTCGCGCGAAGCTTCAATTCGGCCGCGGTTGTTCTACCGCGGAAAGCGGCGGCCGGGGACCGAGTGCGAGCGCGTCGGCCGGGCTTCAATTCGGCCGCGGTTGTTCTACCGCGGAAAGTGGGATGGAGGCGTCGTCGACGAGTCATGTGATCAGGCTTCAATTCGGCCGCGGTTGTTCTACCGCGGAAAGTTTCGGACAATTCGTCCTCAGTGAGCAAAGGATTGTGCTTCAATTCGGCCGCGGTTGTTCTACCGCGGAAAGCAGGTAGCCGCCGCCCACCTTCTTCGTGTGAAAATAGCTTCAATTCGGCCGCGGTTGTTCTACCGCGGAAAGGTTGCGCGAGGTCGGCACCGGAAGCGAAGCCCTGCAAGCTTCAATTCGGCCGCGGTTGTTCTACCGCGGAAAGTCGCGTGGGACAGGGGATACATCCTCGGACTGGAGGCGCTTCAATTCGGCCGCGGTTGTTCTACCGCGGAAAGGGCTTCGAGGCCGGCGAAGCCCTCGCATTCGTCGATGCTTCAATTCGGCCGCGGTTGTTCTACCGCGGAAAGCCAGAACTTCCAGAACAAGTTGCAGACCCTATCTGGGCTTCAATTCGGCCGCGGTTGTTCTACCGCGGAAAGTACAATGCCCCATAACTCGTGATACTGCTTAAAAGGCTTCAATTCGGCCGCGGTTGTTCTACCGCGGAAAGATGCGATCGCCGAGTCGCTGTTCGTCCACCTCGACGCGCTTCAATTCGGCCGCGGTTGTTCTACCGCGGAAAGTAACATTTGTTAGCTTGACAAGCTGGGCCGCATCTCCGCTTCAATTCGGCCGCGGTTGTTCTACCGCGGAAAGCCTGTCATTCACTACCGCACCGAACTGAAGTGGTTGGAGCTTCAATTCGGCCGCGGTTGTTCTACCGCGGAAAGGCTGGATGCGTTCGCATCTTCGCGCGATGCGGCCATGCTTCAATTCGGCCGCGGTTGTTCTACCGCGGAAAGGGTCAGTATGAGTGCCCGCCGGCCGCGGCCTGCAAGCTTCAATTCGGCCGCGGTTGTTCTACCGCGGAAAGGACCCGCCAGGCCGCGATTCATCGCGTCTGTGGCGGGCTTCAATTCGGCCGCGGTTGTTCTACCGCGGAAAGGGCGGAAAGCCGCAGCGACCCCAACAGCCTGCGGAAGGGCTTCAATTCGGCCGCGGTTGTTCTACCGCGGAAAGGCGGCTCGTCGCTCCGGATTGGCGACGGCGGGAATCTGCTTCAATTCGGCCGCGGTTGTTCTACCGCGGAAAGGCTCACGGGCTTCATGCGCCTCGCGAGTTTCTTTCCAGCTTCAATTCGGCCGCGGTTGTTCTACCGCGGAAAGCCGGCTCGGGGCTGAGGCCGCTCGGATCGGCTTTGCGCTTCAATTCGGCCGCGGTTGTTCTACCGCGGAAAGTCGGGTCGATTTTGTAGGTCGTTTCGATGGTACCTAGCTTCAATTCGGCCGCGGTTGTTCTACCGCGGAAAGCCGCAGCCGAAGAGGCACGATATAGAGATCGTCGCGGGCTTCAATTCGGCCGCGGTTGTTCTACCGCGGAAAGATCAATACGCCCTTTGCAATTATTTGTCCCGGGTTGCTTCAATTCGGCCGCGGTTGTTCTACCGCGGAAAGGATGCGAGCACGCACAAACGCATCATCGCTGCCACCCGCTTCAATTCGGCCGCGGTTGTTCTACCGCGGAAAGTCAAGCATACTTGGACGCATACCATGAGATGTACAAGCTTCAATTCGGCCGCGGTTGTTCTACCGCGGAAAGTCTTCGTTTCCAAATTCCTTGCGGCCGTTCGTGACGCTTCAATTCGGCCGCGGTTGTTCTACCGCGGAAAGGGATGCCTCCATTCGGAAACGACATCTGCATACCCTCGCTTCAATTCGGCCGCGGTTGTTCTACCGCGGAAAGCGCGATCGGCCTCGCGTAAGCGGTACTCGTGGATCGCGCTTCAATTCGGCCGCGGTTGTTCTACCGCGGAAAGGCGGGATTTCGCCGAACAACCATTCGGCTGAGCGGGCTTCAATTCGGCCGCGGTTGTTCTACCGCGGAAAGCTCGAGCGTTACCAGCATGCCGCGGCCGCGCTCAAGGCTTCAATTCGGCCGCGGTTGTTCTACCGCGGAAAGGCCAATCTTGTCGATCAGTCGGCCGAGCCCCACGAAGCTTCAATTCGGCCGCGGTTGTTCTACCGCGGAAAGATGTCATGGGAATCCAGCACTATACGTTTTGGGAATGCTTCAATTCGGCCGCGGTTGTTCTACCGCGGAAAGCATTCCTTCTTGCGCGATCAGGTTAAGCGTCGAATAGCTTCAATTCGGCCGCGGTTGTTCTACCGCGGAAAGCATTCCCAGGACTTCTTTGGAAAAGTCGTAGAACGAGCTTCAATTCGGCCGCGGTTGTTCTACCGCGGAAAGAGGCCTCGCCGCCGGATCGTCGCCGCCGCGACCTCGAGCTTCAATTCGGCCGCGGTTGTTCTACCGCGGAAAGGTTTTCGCCTGAAAAATACCCCCAAAAACTCCCCTGCTTCAATTCGGCCGCGGTTGTTCTACCGCGGAAAGATTCGGCCCCAGCCTGCATGAGCTGTTCGAGGACTCGCTTCAATTCGGCCGCGGTTGTTCTACCGCGGAAAGGATTACCGGCTTCGTTTGAGCGTCCGCCCACTCACGGCTTCAATTCGGCCGCGGTTGTTCTACCGCGGAAAGAAACTCTTCGCCCGGCAGAATCCTGGTGAAGGGATAGCTTCAATTCGGCCGCGGTTGTTCTACCGCGGAAAGGCAGCTTCAGGACGGTTCCCACGCGCAGACCGCTGTAGCTTCAATTCGGCCGCGGTTGTTCTACCGCGGAAAGGGCCAGACCGGCAATCGCAACTCGCCACCGTGACGCGCTTCAATTCGGCCGCGGTTGTTCTACCGCGGAAAGCCGCCGGCTCGGAGGCGAAACCATTGCGCGCGCGGAGCTTCAATTCGGCCGCGGTTGTTCTACCGCGGAAAGCCGCGCGACGCGGAGAATCTTCCAGCGCGAAAAGTGAAGCTTCAATTCGGCCGCGGTTGTTCTACCGCGGAAAGTCCTTCTTAGCGACTAACGGTTTTTGGCGATGTCCAAGCTTCAATTCGGCCGCGGTTGTTCTACCGCGGAAAGGGTGGAGGTCGACCGGTGCCAATTCTTTGGGGACGCGCTTCAATTCGGCCGCGGTTGTTCTACCGCGGAAAGCGGTTGGTCACGTAGGACACTCCATAAGGCGGATCGGGCTTCAATTCGGCCGCGGTTGTTCTACCGCGGAAAGGCAAGCTGTGCGTGGCAATACGCGTCATCCGAAGAAGCTTCAATTCGGCCGCGGTTGTTCTACCGCGGAAAGTCCTTCTTAGCGAATAACGGTTTTCGGAGAATCCGAGCTTCAATTCGGCCGCGGTTGTTCTACCGCGGAAAGTCTCGCCGCTGGATGTCAAGAGAATCGAAGCCGAAATGCTTCAATTCGGCCGCGGTTGTTCTACCGCGGAAAGATGAAAGACCTTCATGCCTTGCGCTCCCGATTCAGGCTTCAATTCGGCCGCGGTTGTTCTACCGCGGAAAGCGAACACGATGATCCAGCGGCGCGAGGACATGGGTAGCTTCAATTCGGCCGCGGTTGTTCTACCGCGGAAAGCCACCAGCGAGAGGGCGGTATCTCGCGACCATGCGCAGCTTCAATTCGGCCGCGGTTGTTCTACCGCGGAAAGGGCGCACGACGCGGCCGGCGAACACGCTCCCGTCCGCGCTTCAATTCGGCCGCGGTTGTTCTACCGCGGAAAGATCAACGCCAATGCCGAGTCGTTCCGCCTGCTATCGGCTTCAATTCGGCCGCGGTTGTTCTACCGCGGAAAGGCCGCCGGCTGGGCGAGATGGTCGCCGAGTACGGCGCGGCTTCAATTCGGCCGCGGTTGTTCTACCGCGGAAAGTCCCGCGAGTGGTGCGAAGGCGATTATTACGCGAGGCTTCAATTCGGCCGCGGTTGTTCTACCGCGGAAAGTCGGTTTCCATCGACGTACAAAGCACGATCAGCAGTGCTTCAATTCGGCCGCGGTTGTTCTACCGCGGAAAGATGCCGATCGCGCACCGGCCAAGGTCTTTCGCGGCGCGCTTCAATTCGGCCGCGGTTGTTCTACCGCGGAAAGGCAATCGCCGCCCAAGTAAAAGTCCTCGAAGCGGGCGCTTCAATTCGGCCGCGGTTGTTCTACCGCGGAAAGGTACGTTCACGCGATAAACAACAGCATTGAAGTTGTGGCTTCAATTCGGCCGCGGTTGTTCTACCGCGGAAAGCAAACATACGCTTTGCTGGGACAAAGGCGACCAGGGCTTCAATTCGGCCGCGGTTGTTCTACCGCGGAAAGGATTCCTCTCTCGCACACTCGTATTCGAGAGCGAGCTTCAATTCGGCCGCGGTTGTTCTACCGCGGAAAGCCGGCTACACGCAGGATTTTCGCGTGGTGCGCCCCGCTTCAATTCGGCCGCGGTTGTTCTACCGCGGAAAGGAGGCGAAAAAAGCAGTCGGCGAGTTCGTGGCCGGCTTCAATTCGGCCGCGGTTGTTCTACCGCGGAAAGATTCAACAGAACCTTTAAAAGGTTCTGTTGAATTTGCTTCAATTCGGCCGCGGTTGTTCTACCGCGGAAAGTACGAATTGCGACATACCCAAACTGTGCAAATTACGGCTTCAATTCGGCCGCGGTTGTTCTACCGCGGAAAGTTCTTCACGGTCACTCCTAATCACGGCGGCGCGGGTGCTTCAATTCGGCCGCGGTTGTTCTACCGCGGAAAGGCGCCAGGCCTTCGCGGCCGCATCGCCAGAAGCCGGGCTTCAATTCGGCCGCGGTTGTTCTACCGCGGAAAGGCATCGAAAAAGCCGCGATGGGACTCAGCAAGGAATTGCTTCAATTCGGCCGCGGTTGTTCTACCGCGGAAAGCTCCATATCGCATGGGCATGCATACCGCTGCCCACGGCTTCAATTCGGCCGCGGTTGTTCTACCGCGGAAAGGCGCACATGACCGGATTTAGGGGCTGAGCCTGAGAGTGCTTCAATTCGGCCGCGGTTGTTCTACCGCGGAAAGTTGCAGATTCTCGCGGTCGGCTTCCTGTGGATTGAGGCTTCAATTCGGCCGCGGTTGTTCTACCGCGGAAAGGCGGCGCATGACGCGCCCGCCGGCGACCGCATCGAAGGGCTTCAATTCGGCCGCGGTTGTTCTACCGCGGAAAGGTATAATCGCCTTGCGATGACGATGTTCGTCATCTGGCTTCAATTCGGCCGCGGTTGTTCTACCGCGGAAAGGGAGACTTCCAGTATCCCGGCCGTCTGCGAGATGCGCTTCAATTCGGCCGCGGTTGTTCTACCGCGGAAAGGAAGTGGTTGTCGGCGACCTCTGAGTCTGGAATGAGCTTCAATTCGGCCGCGGTTGTTCTACCGCGGAAAGCGCCGAGCGGACCGTGCGGGCAGATCGTCCAGCAGGCTTCAATTCGGCCGCGGTTGTTCTACCGCGGAAAGTGGCCGTCGGCCATGATTCCACCCGCGCCACGTCGTGCTTCAATTCGGCCGCGGTTGTTCTACCGCGGAAAGACTATCGAAGTCACTTGGCTCCCGGTGTGGGGCGAGCTTCAATTCGGCCGCGGTTGTTCTACCGCGGAAAGTCGTCGGCAGCCTTCTGGTAGTTGGCTACCCACATGGCTTCAATTCGGCCGCGGTTGTTCTACCGCGGAAAGCATGTCAGTTCGCACGCACAAGGCCCTGATTGAACAGCTTCAATTCGGCCGCGGTTGTTCTACCGCGGAAAGGCTTATCGCCGAGCGCCGCCCTCCAGTCGTCTTTGGAGCTTCAATTCGGCCGCGGTTGTTCTACCGCGGAAAGTCGAATCGCGAGGTATCTTGCGAGGCCATTGCGACGGCTTCAATTCGGCCGCGGTTGTTCTACCGCGGAAAGTAGCACGAACCCTTTCGTGTTAGGCCAGTCGAGCGGCTTCAATTCGGCCGCGGTTGTTCTACCGCGGAAAGACGGAAACCCACGCACCTGCCCCTCTTCGTCGAGGTAGCTTCAATTCGGCCGCGGTTGTTCTACCGCGGAAAGCGAAAAATCGAAAAGGAGATTCGCAAATGGTGACGAGCTTCAATTCGGCCGCGGTTGTTCTACCGCGGAAAGCGTGCCGCCACAACTCGCCGAAGCGATGACGGCGGCGCTTCAATTCGGCCGCGGTTGTTCTACCGCGGAAAGTCATTCCAATAAATGCAAGGCAAATCCTTTTGCAAGCTTCAATTCGGCCGCGGTTGTTCTACCGCGGAAAGGGTGGCGACGTACACGGGCACATCAAGAAGAACGATGGCTTCAATTCGGCCGCGGTTGTTCTACCGCGGAAAGAATGTGCTTGTTGCGGCCGAACGCCAGATGAGTCGAGGCTTCAATTCGGCCGCGGTTGTTCTACCGCGGAAAGAACGGAAACGCTAGTTGCTGCCCTTGCGGCTGGCGTGCTTCAATTCGGCCGCGGTTGTTCTACCGCGGAAAGTTAGGTTTTCAGGTCTTCCAATCACTTGTTTTTCGTTGCTTCAATTCGGCCGCGGTTGTTCTACCGCGGAAAGGAAGCTAGCTTCGTATGGCGAGCAGTTTACGCAATGCTTCAATTCGGCCGCGGTTGTTCTACCGCGGAAAGACATCGGCGGCAAAAGCTGACGCACCGCCAGGCACGCTTCAATTCGGCCGCGGTTGTTCTACCGCGGAAAGGGGAGGTACTGATCATGTCGCAGCTTACGTTTCGCGTGCTTCAATTCGGCCGCGGTTGTTCTACCGCGGAAAGGCTATTGGCATGCAGTCTACCGGCCGCAATGCCGATCGCTTCAATTCGGCCGCGGTTGTTCTACCGCGGAAAGCAGCGCGGGCCGTGGCGCACGGTCCTGGTAGGCAGGCTTCAATTCGGCCGCGGTTGTTCTACCGCGGAAAGGTGACGCTGGCCCACCTACCGAGGCAATGGGAGCGGGGCTTCAATTCGGCCGCGGTTGTTCTACCGCGGAAAGGGCCCGGAGGCACGATTCGGTGCCCGCCCCAAAAGCTTCAATTCGGCCGCGGTTGTTCTACCGCGGAAAGCACAACCCCTTTCCATGCACTTGCCCAGGGCCATGGCTTCAATTCGGCCGCGGTTGTTCTACCGCGGAAAGGTTCCCACGCGCAGACCGCTGTAAAACAGCACGAGCAAGCTTCAATTCGGCCGCGGTTGTTCTACCGCGGAAAGGACCTGTAGGGCGAATAGGCCCTTGAGCGACATGTAGCTTCAATTCGGCCGCGGTTGTTCTACCGCGGAAAGGATGTCGGCGCTGCGGGCTCCGTCGATTTGAAACTGCTTCAATTCGGCCGCGGTTGTTCTACCGCGGAAAGAAAAAAACCAATCGCGGCCCCGACGTGATCGTGCTGCTTCAATTCGGCCGCGGTTGTTCTACCGCGGAAAGCGAGAACCTGGCCGGCCCGCTCACCGAAGCGTTCTTGCTTCAATTCGGCCGCGGTTGTTCTACCGCGGAAAGCCAAGCTCGACATCGAACGCGACAAGGCCTTGGCCGCTTCAATTCGGCCGCGGTTGTTCTACCGCGGAAAGGCGGATCGGCTGGCCATCGCCGTGGGCAAGAGCCTGCTTCAATTCGGCCGCGGTTGTTCTACCGCGGAAAGCCGGCCGTGGCAAAACGGACAGGATTCACGCTAGTTGCTTCAATTCGGCCGCGGTTGTTCTACCGCGGAAAGGCAGCCGAGGGCATTGGCCACGAAAAAACGTATCGGGCTTCAATTCGGCCGCGGTTGTTCTACCGCGGAAAGGCCATACTGATGGATCGCGCTCAGCAGCGCTGCACTCGCTTCAATTCGGCCGCGGTTGTTCTACCGCGGAAAGGCCGCTGTCGTAAATCCTTTGGCCGAAGTGCGCCAAATGTGCATTTGCGAGAGGCCGTGGGATATCGACGTCAGCGCGGCAATCGACCAGGTACATTATGGTTGTAAGTCTTTTCATTCGAATCACTTCATACGGTGCGAGCGAACCTGGGGAATCGCTGCCCACCTCGCCGCTCGCAAGCAGCCAAACAAATAATGGACCCATCCAAGTACATTTGCCCTACCACACATTGGACCGCTAACGCGTCGTGAACACCGGATACGTTCCCAATTCGCCGGTCAACATGCGAGCCAGGAGCCTAGTCTGGATTTCTAGGATCCGCCGGTAGCTGACACGATACCCAAAAGCCGGGTGGGTGACCAGGGTATCCATTCGCTGCTCATAGGCGCGGAAGAACGCTTTTCGGCCGTTGGCCGTGAGCGCCACCGAGTTGCCAGCTTGGACGAAGTCGTTCGCCGAGACCATTCTCGTGTTGATTGCACTAAGCACCGCCGAGTCGGCAATCAGCGGCCGAAAAGGCTCCATCAGGTCGAGCGCTAGCGAGGCCCGCCCAAAGCGAGGCTGGTGGTAAAATCCCAAGAATGGATCGAATCCAACCGTGTGGCAGACGATGGTCAGATCTTTGCTCAGCACGCTGTAGGCCAGCGACATGAGGGCGTTCACAGGATCGCGCGGCGGCCGTCGATTGCGGTTGCTGAAGTCGAATGAGAACTCGCTTGCTTCAGACCGACTGGCCGGATCGCCAACTTTGATCATTCCTGAAAAACTCTGAAAGTAGTACCGCGCCGCATTTCCCTCAATGCCGAGGAGTTCATCGAGGGAGGACGCCTGTTCCGCATCCTGCTGCATGTTCTTGAGCATCGCCAGCGCCGCTCGGGGCGGCTCAACATGGTTTCTTTGCAGCATGGTGCGTTGGTTGCGAATCTTACCGGCGGCCAGCGCCCGGGCGAGTCGTAGGCAAAAGCCTGGCACATCGGCCAACCGAAACTGCTCCCGTCGCAGATCGATATTCTTGGTACCCAACCCCTGTGTCACGCCATAGAACCAGCCGCCCTGTGAGAAATAGCTGATCGGCACCTCCTGTTCGCATAAGGCTTGAATCGCCTGTGTCGTAAGCTGGATGTTGCCAAAAACGTTTAATTGGCAGATCTCGTTCATGCGAACTTCTTGCACCAACTTGTCTTTTTCGTGGAGCTTGAGCACGAACCCGCTCTTGCCCACGCGGAGTCCCTGCGTGTTGAGATAGAGTGGACGGAGGTCATCGCGGGCGGGAAGCAACCGGCGGATATCGCCATCAGGCGCCGGGATGTCGACGGCCTGGGCCTGCCGCGGCTCGCCAATGTCGAACAACATCCGTTGCAGCGGCAGTCCGGGACTATGAATCCGCAGGCTGGTGGTTTCGTCCGGCAGGCAAATTCCCACCAGCGAGCATCGTGGACATTTTGGGCTATCCACAAGCGGCGGTGGAATGCGACCCGAGACGGCCAATTCACGGGCTTCGTGAATTGCACGCAACGTGCTGCTGACCAGTGGTTCGTCAATTGGTACACGCACTCGTTGCTTGGTCGCGAAGTAGTATAAAACGCCTTCGTCGCAAAGATAGCCATTGTCTCGCAGCACGAGGGCCTGCACGCAAATTTGTGCTCGATCCGCATCCCAGGCCTCGAGATCTCCCGTCGTGATGTTCTCCCGCGGTGAACCGCGTTTGTAGTCGACCGGCGTGACACGTCCGTCATCCGCCTCGATGAGGTCGAGCTTTGCAATAAGCCGATGAGGCTCACTCGACAGCATCACGCTGCGTGAGTGGATGGTATCTGTCACCGAAAGCTCGGCCGCTGGAGCCAGTTCTCCCTTGCCTCCGTCGACCTTGGTGTGGCGAATTGCGCCTTCAACCGTTTCGCGATTGTGTGCGAATTGTCTTTCCACCCATTCGTAGAAAAACAAGCGAGGGCAATAAACATACTCGTTCACCATCCGGGCTTGAAGATAGTCGAGCGTCGAATCGGTCGAGGCGGCGGATCCATTGTCCGACGGATTGTGCGGGGCAGTGGACATGATCGTTTTTCAGGAAGGAATGTCCTGATTCCAGGAGTACGCTTGAGCAAATCGACAGAAAGTTCGCAGGCCGTGGCGGCTAGACCACAATGCACGGCGCGTCGAGGCTGGTATATGGAATTCCCAGCGAAGTGATGACGCGTTCGCCACGCCCGTCGCTGGGCCCAAGGTCGATAAACAGCACCTGGTCCTCGTTGTGCTTGATGATCTCAGAGAGGATATGGCGGCACTTGGCCAGATCGATTGGCGTGAACTGGCACTCGAAAATCGAGTACTGCAGGTGATCGCCAAAGTCTCGCATGACCTTGAAGACCTGCCGCAGCCGCTTGTCGTTGCAGATGTCGTAACAGACCAAGTAGGTATTTCGCACGGCAACCTCCCGGTAGAACGGAGCGGCATCCGTGCAAACTGAATAAGGCCACTCTAATTGGTGGGAAATTGCTAGTCTATGGTGCGGATTTGCAAGGGGCGAAATTGGGCATTCTGGCCGTCAATTGCTGCGCGCTGGCAGTCGGCGGGTGAGATCCGCCAAAGTCTACGAAAACGCTCAAAATAAGTTCCTCCCTGGGGCCGATCGCCGGCATCTCGGCCCCAGGGGGGCAAATCAGGAGCATCAGGATCAATTGCCAAAGAACCAGGAGGCTTGCAAGCCAGAAGAACTTGAAAGTCGGATTGCCTCTCTTGCTGGGGGCAAAGAATCCGTTTGCGCGTTCCGTTCTTTTGCGGCCGAGGCCGGCGGCTTTTTTTAGGAGCCGCCCTTCTGGCTGATGCTACACGATTGTTTCGTCGGCGAAAACTTTTGGGTATCTGATCGGCAGGACCCCCGTGGGACGCGGCATTCGCTCCAAGTGTTGATGCCCAGGTGTTCTTGGAGACGCTGACGAGGATTCGCGAGATGGTTGTACCGCGGTGGGGATCCGTGGTTATTGCATTTGGCGTGGGCTGGGGGGCTCAGCTTGAGAAGGGACGCTGCGCTATGCAGGGCGAAGAAGGCCCTTAGGCGTGCGAAGAAGGACTATCGGGTTTGTTGGCGGCCCGGTCCATGCGAACAAGTTTGCGTTTGGCTTCCAGCCGGACACTGGCGGTAACTCCGGACGAGTCGAACAGCTCTTCCAGATCGCGGATCGCTTCTGCCCCGTTGTGCATTGCGGAGTGAACTACGGCCCGATTGTAGAGTGCCATCGCACGAATGTCGGTGGGGGCATCGGCCAATTCAATGGCTGCGGCGTATTGTTCCAGGGCGGTTTTATGATCCTTCCTGTTGGCAGCTTCCATTCCCTGGCGGTAGCACATCAATGCCTGTTGCCGTCGCGACCATCGACCTCGTAGCCAGTCTATCAATTTCATTGACCTATACCGGTGCTGAGCTATTTCAGAGGCATGCAAGAGTAATCCTAATTGATATTCCGATCGCGGTAGCGCCTGCCGCAATGTACGCTTTTCATTCAGCGTGTCCGGGGCCCTTGGCCATCCACTGAGCAAGTTTCGCTTGCGTGATCTTACTGCGCCCCATGCGGAGTTCGATACTGAATTGGACGACGGGGCCTTTTCCAGATAGTCATCGAGATCGTATCGAGGCAGTATGGCCAGGAAGACAAGTACCGAGTTCTCCACCAGGCTGCGCCGTCAGCGTTCCCCCGTTTTGTTCGATAAGCGATTTGACAACCGCCAACCCTACGCCCAACTCGGCCGCCCGTCCCGGCGAGGCGCGATGTATCAGGTTCAGCATATGCAGATGGTTATTCCGAAATCCCCCGGTCCCGTTGTCTGCGATCTGCAACTCATAGCCCTTGTTCGACCGGCGGAGCGCCACACGGTTATTCACGCCTCACCTTTCTCGGCGGCGCCATGCCTTAAGGCATTTGTTACCAGGTTGTCGATGATGTGCCTCAACCGAGCAGGAAACCAATCGACATGATCGATCTCCAACTCTAATCGAAGCGCCACATCGGGGGTGTTTTCCCGCCGCTGCTGCCAACGAAAGACCTGTTCGATCAGTGGTTGCACCGCAATGGGAACTATCTGATCGCGGCCGCGGGCGCAGCAACGGTAAATTGATGGCCGCAGTCGCAGACGTGTCTGCGAGATGGCATCTCTCGCTTGCACTTGGGGCAAGCCTTGCTCCAAGTCCGCCGTTTTGGCTTCGCGATTGTAGCCGCGGTCTTTTTCCGATCCTCGCGAGATAGTGCGTCAGCCCGGGCGACGGCACATTGCGGATGCATTCCAGTCGCGGAGTACGATGGCTTGCCGCATACCGGACAGTTCCCCCGGGCTCGCGACATTTGCAGGACAACCGGCTTCTTTTCACTCATGGCGTTGCTCCCAGGTCAATCTAAACATACCGGCTTCGCACGAGTGAAGACCGCCGGCTGATCCGCGGTCCTACACTCAACGTGAATTCCCGCGGGACGTTTTCTTTGGTTTTCCGGACACATCGGACTTGTGCTCATGGCTGCGTGAGCGAACAGACCGATATGGCATCCCTTCCACAAGTTCGTATCGTTCAGCGCGCAAGAACCAAAATGCGAGTCCTCCCGTATTGTGGTACACGCCGGGCTTGGATGTATGCGCGGCTCGGGTCGCACGGACTCCTAGGGAGCCCTTCTTGCCGGTTTTCTTCCAACCGCGGCGTTCCATGATCATGCGAACAATGACGCCCACGGCTTGGCGCAATCGCTTGGTGCGCCGAGGGTGCTGCGTCGCGAGAAAGCGATCGATTGACTCAATCGATTCCAGTTCGCGAACGACTCCCGCCAGCGGCGGTCGATTGTGGTGTACCTCCGACTCTTCCATGCGGCGTTGACGATTAGCGTCGTTGAAGAACGCAAGCGCCTCGTCGAACGGTTGCTCAGGGTCGTTCGAGACGTCGGCAAAGGTTCGGCCTTGGCGATCATCGAGGAACTGTTGTCGAGTAATCGTCGCCGCGGGCATAGTTGTCAGCCCCTAATCCAGGAGAGATTCCGGAAATGTACATTCATAAATCGCACATACAAATATTGTATGTCAAGAACGGCCTCCCGGCAACCGTAAACCCCAAAGCCATAGCCGGCAATTGTCGGATATTTAGATCCGATGCGCTCATCGTCGCGCTTTCCTGGCGAGGATTGATCTACGTGAACCACCTGCTATCGGCTAATCTGGCCTCCAGAATTCGAACAACGCTTGTTGCCCCAGCCGGAGAAACCGCATGATTGCGGCCCGATGACTTCCAACGTGTCGACAGTGACGGTCGAGATTTCCTCTCCGACCAGAGCCGCCCGGCGACTTTCTATATGCTTGATCAATCCTCGCTTTGAGCCGTCTTACTGGGGATTTGACTTTGCCTTGCCCCTTTATCCCGGAGACAAGCGCAGCACGATGATTTCCGGATCGCTTACTGCCATTGCAGGGCTGTGCGGCGATCACCACGTGGAGATCCTGGACGAAAATGTCGAGGAAATCGATTGGGAGGCACTACGAAAGTACGACATCGTTGGCGTTACCGGCATGAACGTGCAGAAAGTCCGCACACGCCAGATACTCGTCAAGTTACGGGAACTGCGGATATTTACGGCCGTGGGCGGTCCCTTCGCATCCGTGCAGGAAGAATTCTTCGCGGGATTATGCGATGCGATCTTCGTAGGCGAGGCCGAGACCACGTGGCCGCAGTTTCTTGACGATTTCGCTGCCGGCAAGGCGACGGCCACGCGTTATGAGCAGGCGCAACCGACGAACATGCAAGAAGTGCCACGGCCGCGTTTTGACTTGCTGAAAGCGGACCGCTACGCGTCGGGGGCGTTGCAGTACTCGCGCGGCTGCCCCTTCCAATGCGAGTTCTGTGACATCATCGTGATCTTCGGGCGCCGGCCGCGCGTTAAAGATCCTGAGCAACTCGTGGCGGAATTGGACGAGATGCGTCAGGCCGGTTTTCATTCGGCCTTCATCGTGGACGACAATTTCATCGGAGACAAGCGAAAGGCGAAGGCCCTGCTCGCCAGGCTCATTCCCTGGATGGAAGAGCACCAGTACCCGTTGCGATTGACGACCGAAGCCAGCGTCGATTTGGCCGACGATCCTGAATTGCTCGATCTGATGTATCGCGCCAATTTTCGCAGCGTGTTCATCGGCATCGAGACCCCCCGAGTCGATTCTCTCAAGGAAACGAAAAAATTCCAGAATTTGCGAGGCGATTCGCTCGCAGACAAGCTGGCTCGCATTCAGAACGCCGGAATTGATATCAACGCCGGATTCATCGTGGGTTTCGACAGCGATGACCGGGGGATCTTCGAGGATCAATATCGCTTTATTCAAGACAATGGAATCACGTTGGCCATGGTCGGCATGTTGCAGGCGATTCCCAAGACGCCGCTCTATGATCGGCTGAAGCGCGAAGGCCGGCTTGTCGAGGAGGATCCGTCCTGCAACTTTGTGCCGCACCAAATGAGCCGGGAGGAGCTGCGCGATGGGTTCTGGGGACTGGTGCAGCGTCTCTACGCGCCCACGGCATATCTGGATCGATACTTCAAGGCCTACGAATCGCCCGAGTATTTGTCGCGCCGCGCGGAAATCTGCCGGAAGGCAGGCGAGGGACGGCGGCTGCCGACACTGCTTTATGGGCTGACCTTGCTATGGGGTCTGTTTTGGGCGCTGTGGCGCGACGGCTCTTTCTTCTCCGTCGGAAGCGTGTATGCACGATACTTCTTCACGCAAAACTTGCGCTATCGTTGCGATATCATCGGCTTCGCCCAGTTCATGAATCGCTGCGTGACGCATTGGCACTTCTACAAGTTCACGCGTGAACTCACCGCCGGGCGATTGAGGGCGTACAACACGCTCTAGCAGGCCTGCTGAAAAGTCAGCAGCCTGCCTGATAGGGTCGCATGGATGCGCGCCCAAGATAGCGGCGCGAGTTTTTTTGCGAACGGAACGGAGTTCAACTCCGCATTTCGCGAGACTGAAAAAGGTCCCGACAGACCTTTTTCAGCAGCTTGCTAGAATCATCGCCTTGATTCCAGCAGCCTTATCGCAGTTTACGCTTGAGCGAAGCGATCTCTTTTTGAAGAGCGGTCCACTCGGCGGTCGGCGAGAGCACCGTCGCTCCCGTGGCGCGAAGTTTGGCGCGTGCGGTTTCCAATTGTTCCGCGACTACTTTACGTTCCTCCGACTTGGCATCACTCATCTGATAGTTTCCCTCTTTGAAGCGTGGCAATTCGAACCGTGATTCACAAGCAAGCTAATTGTAACACGAACTGCGTCTCGAAAGCCACGCGACAATTGCCCCCCACTTCACGACTTGAGCGATTCGACCTGCTGTAAATGAATGTTTGCCGTCAAGCCCGTCTCCTTGTCGTGCCACACCAGCTTTACGACGTCCTAGGTGCCTGGCGGATGGGGCAAAATCATGGTCTCTCCTGCTCGGGGCACGCCGTCGCCCAATTTCGCTGGCCCACGTATTGCTCGCCGATAAACAGCAGATAGATCTCGGTCATGCTAGCGCCGCCCGTATAGGTTGGACTGTGTGGTGATCAGCCAAACGAAACGATCCCATCGCCGTAGTTCCTACTCGTATTTCTAGGAGTTTTACGAAACTTCCATGAGCGATTTGCGGTAAAAGATAAGGCCCGATTGCGAAAAAAGACCTTTCTCGTCGCTGGAGGTGACTATTGAGGGTGCTTTCAGCCATGCAAGCCTTGGTCTCCTAGCTGGATGCGCTGATTCCATGTGCATGATGTCAGAGCGCGATCAATGATGCGATTCGTCGCTTCGGGGCGGAATTGCCCTACTCTCAAAACGGAAAGCAGCTATAGTTCAGGCAGTCGGTCTGACGACGTTCGAGCAATTCTCTGAGAATCTGCCCCTTCTCTCGCCTTTCCCACTTGGCGGGCCACCATTCTGGCCACTTCCGAATCGACCCGGAAGCCAGTCCTGGTCGCGCTTCCTGTCATGGAGATTCCAACGTGGGAATGAAACTGTACGTCGGTAATTTGAGCTACGACGTCACCAACACCAGCCTTGAACAGCTTTTTGCTTCGTTTGGCTCGGTCCGTAGTGCGCAAGTAATCCAAGATCGCGACACAGGCCGAAGCAAGGGGTTCGGCTTTGTCGAGATGGCGGACGATAACGCCGCCCGCACGGCAATCGCTGATTTGAACGAAAAGGACTTCAATGGTCGTCCTCTTACGGTCAATGAAGCCAAAGCGCGCGAAGATCGCGGAGGTTACGGCGGTAGTCGGCGCGGCAGCTTTAACCGCCACTAGTAGGCATCCTCAAGATCCACGGAGGCCGGAGGCGCAGTCGCGTCTCCGGCCTTTTTCTTGCGGGCTAGCTCCCTCATGTATTCTCTTGAGAGGAAAAAATAATCGTGAGCAAAAAACGGTATCAACACAACAAACGGTCGAAGTCTCGTACTTCCTCGGCGTCCACAGCAGTCCGCCCACCGGTCCCCGCTTTCGAAAAAAAGCCGCCAGTACACTATGGCAAACCCTTTATTCTGCTGGAAGATTCTCAAAAGTCGACGTTCATTTATGCCAACTCGCAATGGGTTCGCCACACGAAATCCATTGCCGAATGTAGGCTGGATTGTCAGGTGAAAGAGCTGGCGCAAAAGATCAACGGCATGACTCGCTATGAAGTCTGCGCTCCGATGGATTCGGAGAGTTGAGAAAACCAGATCGGCTTTAGCAGCGTGCGATGCTGCTTCCCGGCACGCAGAAATGGTAGCTTTTCGTTGGTGGCGGGGCTGGGCAATCGCCTATGTTGCCCTCGATAGGAAATCTTGAACGGCTTCTGAAAGTTTCCGACGCTCTATTTTGAAATCATCCCTTCAAAGCATTGCATGCCGGAGAGCGTCAGCGAAAATCTCGTGATTTGGTAGGCAGGGCGCGGAGCAGGTGCGAGAGGTCCTCGAGCTTCGAGACAATGACGTGGATCACCACCCCTTCGCGCTGCAAGCGGCCGTGTGCCAACAAGGTGGTGGCCGTGCGGGCAGTGCGGTGATATCTCTGCCAGATTTCCTGGCGGACGATCAAGTTGGCAATGCCGGTTTCGTCTTCCAGCGTCATGAAGGTGACTCCCTTGGCCGTACCAGGACGCTGGCGCATCAGCACCAACCCGGCAACCCGCACTGGCCGCTCCACAGGAAGCACGGCCAGCTTTTCGTTCGGCGCTACATTGAGCTTGTCCAGGTCGCGGCGAAAGAAACTAATGGGATGTGCTCGGAGCGAAAGGCCGGTTGCGCGGTAATCGGCGGCCACTTCCGCCGGCGGTGACAATGGTGGGAGTGCGATGGAGGCTTCGTCTTCGTACGGAAGCTCCGAAAGCAGCGACTTCTCCTGCGCCTGTGAATCCTGGGCAAATGATTCCCATAACGCCTGCCGCCGGTCCAAGTTCAGGGAGGCGAAGGCATCGGCCTGACTGAGACAAGTAATCGTCTTTCGGGGAAGCCGCGTGCGGCGGGCAAAATCGTGCATGGAGAGAAACGCTCCACCGCGCCGCGCTTTGACAATGACTTCGGCGTGCTTCTCGGAGAGCCCTGCAATCAGACACAATCCCAGCCTGATTGCGGGCGATGCTGTTTTTCCGTCCGGGCTTTCCAGCGTGCAATCCCAGTGGCTTGCGTTTACGTCGGCGGGACGAACAGCGACGTCATGTTCGCGGGCGTCTCGGATCAACTGCGCCGGGGGATAAAACCCCATCGGCTGACTGTTGATAAGGGCGGCAGCGAATGCCGCCGGATAGTGATGCTTGAGCCAGGCGGAAACATAGACCAGCAGCGCAAACGACGCGGAGTGACTTTCGGGAAACCCGTATTCGCCGAAACCTTTGATCTGCTGAAACACTCGCTCGGCAAACTCGCTGCTCAACCCTCGAGCGGTCATGCCGGCGATGAGCTTTTGTTGAAATTCGCCGATGATTCCCGGCCGTCGCCAGGCGGCCATCGCACGGCGGAGTTGGTCCGCCTCGCCGGGCGTGAAGCCGGCCGCGACCACTGCCAGTCGCATGGCCTGTTCTTGAAAGAGGGGAACGCCGAGCGTTTTGTCGAGAACCTGACGCACCGTTTCACTGGGATACGTTATCTCCTCTTCACCCGCTCGTCTCCGCAGGTAAGGATGAACCATGTTCCCCTGAATCGGTCCTGGCCGAACGATCGCAACTTCCACGACGAGGTCGTAATAACATCGTGGTTTTAGACGAGGCAGCATCGACATCTGGGCGCGGCTCTCGATCTGAAACACGCCCATCGTGTCGGCCTGGCAGATCATGTCGTAGACTCGCTGATCTCCCTCGGGCACGGAGGCCAGCGTCAGGCTGCGGTCGTGGTGTTCTTCGAGCAGTGCGAAGCACTTGCGGATCGCGGTCAACATCCCCAACGCGAGGCAGTCCACCTTGAGAATGCCAAGCTCGTCCAAGTCATCTTTGTTCCATTCAATGACGGTCCGGCCGGGCATGGTGGCGTTTTCGATAGGGACCATTTCGCAGAGCGGTCCGCGAGTGATAACCATTCCGCCTACGTGTTGCGAAAGGTGCCGGGGGAAGCCGATCAAGTCCTCGGTCAAATAGATAAGCTGACGACCGAGCGTCGAAGAAGCGTCCAGGCCGACTTCTCGGAAGCATGCGCCCAGGTCCGGTCCATGATGGCGGCCGTCCAGGTGTTTCGCCAAGTGGTCGATGCGGTCGAGCGATAGCCCCAGGGCTTTTGCCACGTCGCGAACGGCGGAGCGACCGCAGTAGGAGATCACCTCGGCGGTCATGGCCGCTCGCTCACGGCCATATTTTTCATAGACGTATTGCAGCACCTCTTCGCGGCGCTCATGCTCGAAGTCCACGTCGATGTCGGGTGCCTCGTCGCGTTCCTTGCTGACGAACCGCTCGAACAATACGTCGAGGCGTTCGGGATCGACCGAAGTGATTCCCAAGCAATAACAGACCACCGAATTGGCCGCCGAGCCGCGTCCTTGACAGAGAATTCCGCGTGAGCGGGCGAACCGCACCAGATCCCAGACCGTCAGAAAATACGCCTCGTAGTGAAGCTCTTCGATGAGCGCCAGCTCGTGGGCAAGAAGCTGTCGCACTCTTTCGGGAACTCCGTGCGGGTAGCGTTCTTGGGCGCCTTTCTCGGCGAGCCGCCGGAGGTAGGCGAGTGGAGTTTCTCCGGCGGGCGCTAGCTCTTCGGGATATTCGTAACGCAACTCGTCGAGCGAGAAATGGCATCGCTCAGCAACCTCGACCGTGCGCGCAATCGCATCGGGAAACCCCGCGAAGTTATCGGCGATCTCATCGATGGGCTTCAAGTGTCTCTGGGCATTGGAAAAAATCCGCCGTCCCGCCTCGGCAACGGTGCAACCGCAGCGCACGGCCGTCAACACGTCGCTCAGCGCCTGACGTTGGGGAATGTGGTAATGCACATCTCCCGCGGCTACTAGCGGCAGGCGAGCTTCTTTTGCCAGGTGAGCCGACCGCGACAGCCTGCTGGCATCGTCAGGGCCTGCAGGCAGCTCCGCCAAGGCATAGACGCGATCTCCAAAGAGTTCGCGATAGGTATGGAGCGAAGCGAGTTGCATCCACGTTTCACCCCCCTGCCCCGAGACAAGCCGCTGGTCGGCCGACTTTAGTTGGACCGATGACACGGTTGGTCGTTGGCGCTGAACCAGCGGAATGCAAGCCAACAGATGTTCCGCATTTGTTGCCAGATCGGCCAATAGCAGATGACAGTCTCCCTTTTCGGCCCGACGCTTTCCGAGCGTCAGCAGCCCGCACAAAGTCGCATAGCCGATGCGATCGATGGCGAGCAGAACGACCGCCGGCGCATCGAGTGGCGCGACTTCCGCTCCGATGATCAGCGGAAGTCCGGCTTGTTTGGCTGCCGTATGGGCGCGCACGACACCTGCCAGACTGTGGCGATCGGTGATGGCCAGGGCTCGATAGGATAATTCATTGGCGCGCTTCACCAGTTCGTCCGGGTGCGACGCTCCTTCCAAAAAGGTGAAGTTCGTTTTGCAATGAAGTTCGGCATATCGAAGCATCTTGAACTCGATGGAGAGGAATCGCGTCAGTCAAACCAACCTTGAAGAAACCATTGCCGGCTCCGCAGATCCTGAAAGAGCCAAACCTGCACGGCAGCGGTTGTTTCCACTCGGTAGTAGTCGCGTCGAGACATTCGCCCACGCCACCAGCCCGATTCAATGCGTTCCGGCCCCCAGGTTCTTACCAACCGATGACGTGTGCCTTGCCAGTCGAACGCGGCCGGCGCACCGTTCGATCCAACGACGGTTCGCACGCGAGTACAAGCGACTATCGAGAGCGGTCTGGCGAGGAAAGGTGAGTCGGTGAGGGGAACGCTTCGGCGAGCGCTCGTCTTGCGGGCGATTGCCGGAGTGAGGCGATAGGAACATTCTGGAACGGCGTCAGGCACAAGAGACACCGAGGATACGGCTTGGTGCCCAAGTCGGCTGGTGAGTTGTTCGACCAAGGCACCGACCGATCGCTCATTGTCGTGCAAGCGGTCCTCATCGGGAAACAGGCTCTGTTGTCGGGCAGTCATGCGGCCGACCGAATCGGCCGCTACGAGGATCCGGGAAACGGGAGCGCGAAGACGAACACGTTCAAGCTGGAGCGTGGTCAGTTCCAGCCAGCGTTGCGGATCGTCGCTGGGTTGAAACAGTCGGACTTCCAATTCCAATGGCTTGGCAGGGGGACAAGCTAGGTGGACGATAATTCGACCGGCCCCCAACCGTTCATGAGAGAATTGTCGAGCCAGTTGATCGAACAGGCATCGCACGACATGCAGCAGAATCTCCTGGGCCGTGACCGGCAACTCGAAGTCGAAGGCCATTTCCCACCGAGATGCGGATTTCACCGCCGGCAATACATCTGGGCGATTGCCGAAGAGGCGGTCTAATTGGGCGATCGTTTCCTCGCCGAAACGGGAGACTAAGGCAGTCCGCGGTAGTTGTTCGATCTGCCCCACGCGTTCGATGCCAACTTCTTGCAGGGAAGCGGCTGTCCATTCGGGAAGCTGTAACGCTTCCAGGGGAACGGGGGCGAGCATTTCGCCCGTGTCACCAGGGGGAACTCGGAGCGGAAGCTCCGGCTTGGCCCGATAGCGGGCCAGCGCCCAGGCACCGGCGTAGGAATCGGCCAAGGCCAAATGCACGGTCCAGCCAGCCTGTTGAAATTCACCGGCCAACCGACGGAGTAGAGATTCTTCTCCGCCAAAGAGATGGACGGCGCCGGTCACGTTCAACCACAGAGCGTTCGGCGATTCATCGGCAAGCGCCACGGTCGGACTGAACCGTTGGCACCACTGCGCCAAACGTTCGGCGGCCAATCGGTCGGCAATCGGATCGTGCTCGAAAACCGCAAGCCGTCGCCTCGTCGCGATATCGCTCGCGACCAAGGCCTCCGCCTCGGTCAAGGGCATTCCCGCCTTCACGCCCAGGCCGACGGCTTCCGGGGAGCAATCCGCAACCATGCTTCCTTTTCGCGCCAGGCGCCGGCAAACCAGGATCATTTGGCCGGCAATCGATGGGTCGTCATGCAAGAGCCGCTGTGTCGGCCAATGGGGGAACCACGCGCACATGATCCGTTGGTTACTGTTCTCGGACGAAGTTTCCCGTTTCATGATGAATCCCAACCTCCACCGACTTGCCAACGTTTCTTGTCAAGCAACCACGAGCGTGCAAAAGTTCGATCCTCCACATTCGCCAATTGTCCTTCGACCGTTGCGGTTCGATGAGCAACCGTGTCTCTGCCCAGGATGGTTCGGTGAGCGCAGAACGCGGACGCACGAGCAGGCCCAAGGCACGGCTCTGTTCGGCGGCCAATTGCCACCGACGGAACACTCGGTGATCGATGGCATCGGGCCAGGCTAGCACCGCCGACACTCCCCGGCAGCGAAGTGCCTGATCGATTGCCCAGAATGCTTCGCTACGGTTGGACGGACGAATCAGAAGTATCTGCTTCGGGTGTAGTCCCAACGCAGTAGCCACCGGGGGAAAGAAAGTGTGCGTGAAATCGATTACCGCCAAACAACCGTCTTTACCGCACGTGGCGCGTGCAGTCATCAACGCAAGGGTCGTTGCACCGGCGCCCGGAACGCTGCCGATCCATTCCACGAGCGCCCCACGCACAAAACCGTTTCGCGGAAGCAAACCGTCCAAACTTGGACAGCCGCTGAAAAACATCTCGCTTGCTGTTTCCGGAAGTTGGCATTGCTCCAGACGGCGAATGCGCTTGGCCAAATCGGCGACGGTCTGAGAACGGGCCACGGGTGAAGGGATTGGCTGCATGATCGATCCTCGCTGTTACTGTTCACGTGTATAGTATCAACAGGTTCGCCCGCCGCCAGCCGAAAACGGTTCAATCTCCGAACATCAACCAATCAAAAGAGATGCTGATTGTCACCGGATTCCGCTTCCATGCACTTGGAAGCGTCGTGGCGAGGATTGTTGCCCCCTGAACTCACCGGGAGCAATTCCAGGAGAGAAGCAGCCCAGATCGCCCCGATCAATGGCGGGGAGGATCTGGTTTGGGCACCGCAGTATGCCAAGGGCCAGCAAGAGATTGAGACGCTGCGCAACGTCGTCGATCAAGTGAAAGAGCTCAATGCCGTTTGGCGGGAGCTACGACGACGTTGTTGCACTGTTCAAGAAACTGGGTCGCCAATGTCCTCGATCCGAAGCGCGATGGGATTGCACGGAATACCACGTTCAAGAGCGGAACGTTATGAATGCTGCCCCAGCGGTCGTCGCCAGGTAAAGGCCAGTCCAGCGAGTTCGCAAGACCCCTGCGGCCGTGCTGTTCGGTGACCTCGGTGATCTGGCGAGTCTGTGCGCTTGTGCCCTCAGGCAATGACTGACCAGGTTTCCGCCCGACCTAAGTCGACGGCCGCCACGCAGCACGCGCCCCAGTCAAGAGCGATTCGGAAACTCGCGGCACCGTTAGTTTTCCCGGGCGAAAGTGCAAAGTCGCCGGTACTTGCTAAAGTGAACAGCTCCCCCGGTAGGAGAGGAACACCCTGCGCCAAACACGGGAAAAACGCCAATCTCGCAACCGCGCGGCACAGAATCCGGCACAGTTGGCGCGCAGAACGCCGATTTGGCTCAAATTGTATTGGCATGGCCGACGCTCGCCGAACCGATCCGGCGGGCAATCCTGGCGCTGATTGGGAGCCAGTAGCGGATAGACAATCCGGGCACGCGAACCGACACTAGACCGGCATGGAGCCCATCGTCTACTTGAAGACCAGCCAGATTGCCAAGAGGCTGCGAGTTTCGCAGGATAAGGTTTTGGGCTGGATTCGCCGTGCCGAACTACGGGCGGTCAACGTCAGCAACGGAATGCGGCCCTCATACCGAATCCATCCCGATGACCTTGAGGCGTTCCTACGCCAACGTGCCGTCTCGCCGCCGGCCCCGCGTGGCCGGCCCCGTCGCAGACGGACGCCAACGGGCGGGCCGCTTGACCCGACCTTGGGCGCAGAACTGGTCAAGAAAGGTCAAGCCGTGTTCGACCGGGGTAACTACTATCGGGTTTGGAACGGCGTGACGCTGTTCTATTGATTCCACGGCGCAATTCACGGCGCGAACTCGGCGCTATCCTGCTAGGTAATTCGCACCAGCGCGAACCCAAAATGAACGTCAGGCTGTCCGGGAAGGCGTATTGTGAACGACCTGACAAGCCTTCGATCCAGTTCAATACGTGTTCCTTTCAGACTTCCTTTCCTGCGCCGACAGCTCACTAAACGTCCCCAGGGATCGCTTGAATGCGGCTCCTGTCTGAAGAACCCCAGGAACCAGTTTGTTCCTTTGGGATTTAGCCGCCGCATCTTGGAGGCGTCGTCTTTTAGTTTCTTGGGAGAAAAGTCACCTGCTTCGATCAAGTGCGCGCGTCCACCATTGGGCGGACGAATCCAAAGGTCTACCTGCTCCGGTCGCGTGGTCGCGGAATATGGCATCTCGTGCCGAATCTCCAAGTGCGAAAGCTCCGGGGACATGAGCAGGAATTCATAGATTGCCACTACGATGCCAGTTTCAAAGAATGACTCGATCGTCGGCTTGTGTCTTAGCGACCCCTTGCGTCCGCCAGTAAGCACAAATAACCTGTCGGCAACGCTGCGCACTGCCGGCTCAACAATGCCACAAAGCACTCGACAAGTCAGCGCGTATGCCATGCAATCCCCCGTGCCGAAGAAGCCATTCGGAGTCTAGGTTGCGACCATCGAATTGCAAATCTCCTGACTGTTCATCCGTTCAGACACTTGATAGAATGCAGCCACCAATCAAGCAGAAGGCAATCCCGAGAAGCCAACGTCAACCTGGAGGAAAGCCCTGGGCATGGTTGCTAACGTCTATAGCATCCTGAAGGGACTCGATTGGTCGCTAGTCATCTCCGTCGTCGCGCTTTATGTTGCTTTGGTCGAAGTGCGACGAAACAACGTGGCCAGCGGGCGCGTCACTAAAGCCCGATGCAGCTTCACTACATCGGTTTCCGAGAACAATCAGAACTTATTTGCCCAACTTGAACTCGTGATACGCAATACGGGTGTCAAGTTGATCGACCCCGTTGTGAAGCTTGAGTTTGTCGGCACCGATGGTTGCGGCGGAACCGCAATCACGCTAGCCGAACGAGAAAACATCCGTGGCACGGCAGGCGAATTCGAGCGAAGCATGTTCGCTGCATTTGAACTGAAGTCATACAAGTTTGATCCCGTAATTGTGACTTGGTTCAAATCCATCGAAGACCCTGGCAAACAGCGAGCCGCCTTTCGTGTCTACTCTCAGTCTTACCTTGCGTATGAATTCAGAATTGGCGGATGGTTGGACCGCCTCAAGCATCGCTGGAACATGCTTGCGCACAAGGTGCATTGGCGATTCCAGCGGACCATCAAGGCAAACGACGGATCGGACCGCCTTTACATCCCTGCGTGGTTGCCAACGTTCGTCAGCCTAGAATGGGAGCTAATGAACTTCGTCAACCACTTGAAGAAACACGGTCCATCGACTCAGCTTGGCAAGACACCTGGAGCGGGCACCCCATGAAGATATCGAAAGTTCTCCTGCGCTGGTACAAATCATTCAATGTCAACTACCTTGCTTACGATGATCGGCGGCATGGAGTTGAAAGTCGCCCTTGGAACGCCTTTCGTATCAACGATGCGATGGAGAGTGACTACCGCTTTATCGAGATTCCTTTTGAGGACGACATAACTACGATTGTCGGCGCAAACGAGAGCGGGAAGTCGCACCTGATAAGCGCGATCAGCAAAGTGATTTCTGGAAAAGGAATACCAGAGCAAGACGGCAATAGCCGCGCGTTCGATCGGACCGACCTTTGCCACTTTGCGGCGGTCCGCAGTAAAAATGCCGAGATATGGCCAAACATTGGAGTCGAATTCTTCGGGTTGACGGCGGAGGATCAAAAGAGCCTCGCGGCTGCGAGCGGTCGGACCGACTTCAACGTTGAGCGATTCACATTGATCGTTGCAGGCAAGGGCAGTTCTGAAGTTGGGCATGTCTTTGTTGGCACCGACCACATTGAACTCAACAAGGTCAAGCTGGACGCGGTGCGCCAACACTTGCCGCAAGTAAAGTTCATCAAGTCCGACGTGGCGATTGCCGATCAAGTCACGCTCGCCAACTTACTTGCGGCCTACGGTGTCGCCGATGTTGCGGCATCCATCTCATACGATTTCCCAATCGCTCAGTTGGCTGCCAAGTTCCTATCCGCGCTCACGCTTTCCGCAGACAACAAGCAGCTTAGCGACGACCAGATAAAGTCGCTCAAGGAAGTTCAAAGCGGCCTGGCAAGAGCGCAGCTTGATGAACCAAGCAAGGATTCGCTAGAGGCCCTGTTGTTCCGCGACGTATTGGGGATTTCGGCCGAGACACTCAAATACCTGGCCACCCTTGAGAAAGGCGCCCGAGGCTATATCGAGGGGCTAGTGTCGATTTGGAATACGGAGATTGAGGAGCGATTACACCTGTCGCACTATTGGCAACAGGACGACTTGTTCTCGTTGCGAATCGACTTCAAGCAAGGGGTGCTGTTTTTTGAGATTACCGACAAGACTGGTTCGATCTACACGTTTCGTGAGCGCAGTTCGGGGTTGCGGTATTTCTTGAGCTATTACATTCAGGCCAAAGCTCTAGAATTGTCCATTGCCGACAAGAACGCAATCATCCTAATGGACGAGCCGGATTCATTTCTGTCGATCATCGGGCAACGAAACTTGCTTGCGGTGTTTGAGTCGCTTGTGAGCGCGGAATCGTCGCGGCAGAATGTCCAGCTAATTTACACGACGCATTCGCCGTTTTTAATCAATCGCAACTACCCTCGCCGGCTTCGCCTAGTGCGCAAGGGCGACGCCGAGGAAGGGACGCAATACATTTGCCAGTCGATGGTGAGGCGATATGAACCTGTGCGTTCCGCCCTTGGTATTGATTGCGCTCAAACGCTCTTTATGGGTGCGACCAATATCGTCATGGAAGGGCCGACTGATCAATTCTTGATTAGTGAACTCATTCGCTCGTTTGTGAGCCGCGACAACGTGAATGATTTTCTCGATTTGAATTCGGCCGTAATGGTCTCTGCGGAAAGCGCACCCTCAATTGAAAAGCTATTGGTCGCTTCGCAATGGGGCGATGAGCCGATTCCTGCGGTCGTCGTCTTGCTCGACAGTGATGGGGCTGGAAATGAGGTGCGCGATCGCATCACGGGGAAGGCGCGACATTGCAAGAAGCTTGTAGAGCCGGAAATCGTGCTTCAAATCGCGGAAGTTCTCGGCACGGCCGTTGAAGGCCAAGGCATCCAGACAATTGACGATTTGCTGCCGTGCGGACTGTACAAGAAAGCCGTAGCACAGTTCATTGACCGATGGTATCCGAGCCATGAAAAGCGAAGCGATATCGACACGCTATTGGCGAAGGAAAGCTTTGGAACCAACGGTGTGGTCGCCGGAACACGCGCGATCTTCGATGCTCATATCCACTCGTCGCCACGCGAGTATGACAAGATGGGCGTTCTCCAAGAGGCGGTCAGTTTGGTAGTCGCTTTGGACAAAGACAAAGACGCGGTTGTTTTAGCCGAGATACAGCAGCGCTTGTTAAAACTATGCCAAGCGTTGCGACGGGCTATTGCACTAGGAGAACAGGCGGCACGTCGGCATAGCGGAAAGCAAGCAATCCAACGTGTAATCGACGACTTCTTCGTTCAGCATAAGGAGGCGTCGTCTGTCTTTGAATTGGAGTTGACGCTTGAACGGCTGATTCGGGAATCCGAACTGTTAGGGCAAGACGGAGAGCGGCTGAAAGTCAACCTTGGTCGCTGGCTGTCTGAAATTCAGAAGATTCGCAATGAGAAGCAAGAGCGCGTCGTTGGCGCTACCTGGGAAAAGTGGCGCGACGTGTTGCGATCGGTCAGAGAAAACCCGCTTCAGGTCGGCGAAACGAATGCTCCCATACCAGTAATGTTGCAAGCGCTAGTCCAGGCTCCTGCCGATAAGCCGGCCGCTGTCGATGGGCAGTCAGCCAAAGTGCCGGTCAAATCCGCATAGCGCATAGAAAATAGCCCGCCCTGGAGTCCCAAGGCGGGCTGACACTATCGACTGTCGGCCAGCCGACCATACACGGCCAACGCCGCTTTCGCGTTATCCAGCCCCCGCATTCGTTGGCTGAATGCCTTCGCGGCCTGAATCTGAGCCAACGTGCCTCTGACATGTAGGGTATACTTGATACATGCCCGAAAACAACGATATCGACGAAGTAGCCCTGAACGTCTTGCTCGCCGAAGGTATCGACCTGCCGACCGCCCTGGTTGCCAGTGTGCGCGATGAACCGAAGCCGCCGCCGAGCGAGCCGCCCAAGCGAAGCGTCTTCGCGCTTGGCTGGTACATGCTGGCGACCATCTTCGTTGTCGTTTTAGCGCTCCGAATCATCGGCGAATGGAAATAGCCCGCCTGCCGATAAACAGGGTATGGACCTTCCAGCCCTCCAAGACGCCTTACGCTCGCTCGATAGCATCCCTGACGCTATCAAAATCCGCAGCATGGCGCACGCTGTCGAGATTGCATCGACTGCTGGCAAACTGGAGCGACAAGCCGCCGAAATTCGCATCCGCGCCGAACGTCGCATCGGCAAACTACTTAGGGAACGGCGGTCGCAGCGTGCGACCTTGCCAGCAGGCATCAGCAAGACTCAATCGAGCCGATGGCAGATGCTCGCCCGTGTACCTGCCGCGAAGTTTGAGGCGGCGCTTGCCAAGACGCCCAGCACTTCGGCCATCATCAAGCTGGTTCCGCGCCCACGGTGCCGTGGCCTGGAAGCTGGTGCAATATCTTCACATGCGACTTGGCGGACCTGGAGTGCCGACCAGACTTGATCCTGAGCGATCCGCCGTATGCCGACGTTGAAGCCTACGGGCGTCTCGCTGAATGGTCCGCGGCGCACGGCGCACCGTTGACGCTCGCCTACGCTGGCGGCTGCCACCTGGACAAGGTGTTTGCTGCGATGGGGAAGCACCTGCCCTACTATTGGCTTTTCGCAATCGACTGCGCCGGCCAACACTGCGCCATACATCCGCGCCAGATTCAAGCCGCTTGGAAACCAATCGTAGCGTTCGGTCGGCCTCGCCGGCATGAGTACATGACCGATCTACTTCGTGGTAATGGTCGTCAAAAGAAACGGCACGATTGGGAGCAGCCGCAAAGCGAGGCCCAATGCCTGATTGAGCGGCTGACCGAACCGGGCGAGCTTGTTTGCGATCCGTTTTGGGGCTCGGGAACCGTGCTTGCAGCCGCAAAATCTCTTGGGCGGCAATGGATCGGCTGTGATTCGGACGCGAATGCCGCTCGCGTATCACGGCGAAGATTGGCGGCTTAGCGCATAGAAAAAGCCGTACTTGCATTGCTGCAAAGCGGGGCATCCCGGGTCGCACGGTTCGGGGCCGTGCTGTCGTCACCGCTCCGAACGGCTTTAGCTTCGGCTCCCTTCCCACTGGTTCCTGGTGCCCCGGTAGGTGTAGCAGCGCGATGAAGGGCTGTCGATCCAGAACGCTTGCAAACGTGGTTCACCGCAGCGCCACGGCTCAGCAGACATTCCACCGCCGTCGGGCTTCTGAATCGAACGGCATGATGAAGCGCTGTCACGCCATTCTAGTCCGTCGCATGAATATCAGCGCCGGCGCTGAGAAGCCCTTCAATCTCAGCGCATTGAGCATTGGGATCGGGATTCCGCTGGCAACAAAGGGCGGAAAGTGGATTCATGGCGTCAACTCTCGCCTGATGGCTGATTCGGCAACCTGACTCAGTATAACGAGAAGGTCACCCCCATAGTAATTCAGAGCAGTGGATTGATGCAGATTGCTCACGTAAAATTCTGGTTTCTCCGCAGACCAGCACGAGAGCAAGCCTGTGCCTGTTGAAGCCAAACCACTATTCCGGCCTGATGTGTTGCGGTCGCACTTGTCGGGCTTCCAAATGCCAGCCGTCGATTCAGACAAGCTTGGTCATTGGGCCGGCCTCATTTCGTCCGGGCGAATTGACAAGTTCCGCGAGCAGGAAATCTTGCCGGATTTCCTTTCCGATTTCTTTGTTGGGCTGCTGGGGTACTCGCGTCCGGCCGGCAACCAGCGCTACACGATCGGATACGAGCGGCATGTTGAGGTCGATGGCAAGTTCGCCGACGCGGTTCTAGGCGACTTCAACGGTCATCATCGCTACATGGTGGCGGTCGAAGGCAAGGGCCCGCGCGATCCGCTGGATCGACCCTACGCCGGCCGTCGAATCTCGGCCGTCGATCAGGGCTATGGCTACGCGATCAATCTGCGATGCGACTGGATTGTTGTCACGTCGATTCGGCAGACTCGGCTGTATCACAAGGGCTCTGACAAGCAAACCTACGAACGATTCGATACCGAACAGCTTGCCGACGATGAAGCCGTCCTGCGCCGCTTCCTGTTTCTGCTGGGGGCGGACCGTGTTGTCCCGCCATCCGGCGAGTGCCACTTTTATGGGTTGCTCGCCGAATCCGAAAAAGTTGGCCGCGAGTTGACCAAAGAGTTCTACGTCAACTACGCGAACATGCGGCAAGACGCCTTCGAGCTTTTGAGCCGCGACAATCCTGAAGTCTCGCGGCATGGAATTCTGAGCAGCACGCAAAAGCTGCTAGACCGCGTGCTGTTCGTCGCCTTCAGCGAGGATCGCGGCTTGCTGCCGGTCGAATCCATTCGCAAGGCTTACGAGCACCGCGATCCGTATCATCCGCGCCCGATTTGGCAGAACTTTCGCGGGCTGTTCGATTCGATCAACAGAGGCAATTCCGCGCTCGGCATTCACGCCTACAACGGCGGGCTGTTCGCCCATGATACGGTACTCGACTCGTTGCAAGTGTCGGATGAAGTCTGCGGCTACTTCCATCAGCTAGGCGAGTTCGACTATAAGCCGGCTAATGAAGCCAGTGGCGAAACCAACGTCATCGACGTTGACATTCTGGGGCACATTTTTGAGCAGTCGATCTCCGATCTTGAGAAGCTCCGCAACGAGCTAGATGGATTGGTTGAACCGCAAGGCGCAGAACGGCACAAGACGCGCCGCAAACGCGAAGGTGCGTTCTATACTCCGCCTTTCATCACCCGCTATATCGTGGAGCAGGCACTGGGCGGCGTACTCCGCGACCGTTTCGTAACGCTCTGCACCAAGCACCAATTGCTACCCCCCCCACCCCCCCCAATTTGGCCAATCTGCCACGCCGATTGCTGGCAGCAATCGGCGTGGCAGATTGCTGCCAAAGGTAGGAAGAACCTTGATCCAACCGTCTATCAACTAGATAAGCTCACGAAGCGCTCGCGAGCCGCGCTGGTCGAATTTTGGGAAGCTTGGCAGGACGAACTCGCGACGATTCGCCTTCTCGACCCGGCTTGTGGCAGCGGAGCTTTCTTGATCGAAGCGTTCGACCAATTGCACGCGACCTATCAGCAATCAAATGACCGGCTGCTTGAGCTTCGCGGGCATCGCAGCCTGTTCGATCTCGACAAGCGGATTTTAGAAAACAATCTCTACGGCGTGGATTTGAATGATGAGGCAATCGAGATTGCCCGGCTAAGTCTTTGGATCAAGACAGCCGAGCGCGGCAAGGCGCTCACGAGCTTGGATCATCCGATTCGCGTGGGGAACAGCGTAATCGCAGACCCCAGCGTCCACCCGAAGGCGTTTGACTGGCAAGCCGCATTCCCGGAAGTGTTTGCCCAAGGCGGCTTCGATGTAGTGATAGGCAATCCGCCCTATGTCCGGCAGGAATGGCTTAGCGACTACAAGCCTTATCTTCAATCGGCCTACAAAGCCTATCACGGCATGGCCGACTTGTACGTCTATTTTTACGAGCTTGGCTTGAACGTGCTGAAGCCCAGCGGCTTGCTTTCGTTCATCGTGACCAACAAATGGATGAAGTCGGGCTATGGTGCGCCGCTGCGCCGTTTCTTCGGCGAACATGCTTGGGTTGAATCGGTTGTGGACTTCGGGCACGCGAAACAGATTTTTGAAGATGCCGACGTTTTCCCGTCGATCATCGTGGCTCGCAAGCCGACCAACGCATCGAAGCCCAGAACGGCGCGACTTTGCACGATCCCACGCGAACAGCTTCGCATCGACGATCTTAGCCGGCAGATTGAAGCGGAAGGCACGGAGCTACCGCTAGAACAGCTTGGAGCAGATGCTTGGCAACTTGAACCGGATGGCGTTACCAGGCTTATGGCCAAGATTCGCGAGCTTGGTGTACCGTTGTCTGAGTTTGCAAATGTGAAGCCCCTGAGCGGAATCAAGACGGGCCTCAATGAGGCATTCTTAGTAGACTCCAAGACCAAGGATGCACTCATCGCCGCCGATCCGAATTGCTCTGCATTGCTGCGCCCGTTCTTGCGAGGGCAGGACTTCAGCCGCTGGATTGCCGATTGGGCCGATCTATGGATGATCGTTCTCAAATCCAGCGAGAATCATGATTGGCCGTGGGCGAATGCGAGCGATAATGCAGAAACCGTCTTTCAACGGACATATCCGTCAATTCACGCCCACGCAACGCGCTACCGATCATCTTTGGAGAAACGACAAGACCAAGGGCGGTACTGGTGGGAACTACGATCCTGCGCTTATTGGGCCGACTTTGATCGACCCAAGATCATGTACCCTGAGATTACTTGGCGTGCCAATTGGGGCATGGATCGAAGCGGAACGCTCTGTAACAACACGGCTTATTTCCTGGCTTCGGATGATCCGTGGATTCTTGCTGTCGCTAACGCTCCAGCAACGTGGTGGTATTCGTGGCGAACAGCGATGCACGGAAAGGATGAAGCATTGCGGTTCATCAAGGACTATGTTCAGTCGCTGCCGATTCCCTGCCCATGCGATGACCACCAAGCCACAGCGGCTCCAATCGTGGCGAGCCTGATTGAAATCACCGAGGCCCATCACGCCATGCGTCGAACGACCCTGGATTGGCTGCGGGTGGAGCACGGCATTGAAAAGGCGAGCCTAAAGCTACAAGCGCCGACCGAACTCGACTCGGATTCGTTCATTGCCGAAGTGAAGCGGATTCGCGGCAAGAAAAACCCGCTATCGGTCGCAGCCCTCAAGAGCCTGCGCGACGAACACGCGCGAACGATTGAACCAACCCGAAAGCGAGCGGCCGAAGCCTTACAGCTTGAGCGGCAGTTGAGCGACTTGGTGAACGAAGCCTACGGGCTGACGCCGGAAGAAGTTGCTTTGCTTTGGAAAACCGCCCCACCGCGAATGCCGACCGCCGTTGTTTAAAGGTCCCGCAATTCGTTGCGCCTAGGGCCTCCTAGCTTGAGTAAACTGCCCTTCCTGCCGACGATCCGCATAGTCTTGCTTGGCCAGACTTAGTATGATCCACTGCGTAAAGTGGGATTGTTTCCCTGCTTCGCGGCTTGGAGGATCAGACGATGCCAACAATCGACCGGCGGAACTTAGTGTTGCTGTTGTTGGGCATTGGTCAAAAGGGCGAACTGACTGAGGGGCTGGGCGGAATTACGCGACTGCAAAAGCTGTTATTCCTCTTAGAGCAGGAAGAAAAGCTGACCCCTACCGCAAATGGCTTTGCGTTCTCCGCCTACAAGGCAGGCCCCTATTCGTCCAAAGTGTATGACGATTTGGAGTTCCTTGAGAATCTCGGCCTGATTCAAAGCGAAGTCACCGCCGAGACTACCGAACCCGAAGCCGCCGAGGTTGATCTTTTAGAATTTGAACAGCTCATGGGGCCCGAAGATGGTCTCTCACACGACGACAATCCTGCTGCCGACGCTTACGAAGAGCGCAAATATTTAATTACGCCAAAGGGCGCGGAGAAGATTAAACAGGTGCTAGACTCCGGCACCTACGAGCCGGTGGTGAATGGAATTCGCAAGATCAAATCGAAGTACGGCAATCACTCCCTAAATGACTTGCTCTACTACGTGTACACCAAGTACCCCGACATGACCGTTGAATCAGAGATCAAGGACAAAGTGCTTCGGCGGGGTAGCTGATGTCCCATGCCGACTTGATTTCCAATTTCCTGACGCTGCATGTTGCAGTCGGTGGCACTGCTCTCGCGGTGTTCTACTACTATAGCGACCGCAGTGATTCGACCATCGGGCCGCTCAATGCCACTTCGAACGTGTTGGGGGAACTGCGCCGGCGGATCAGCAATGATTTGCAGACGCGACTGGAGCCCATCTTCCAAAGCCCAGGCAGCGTGCCAACTCCCCTCATAACACTTGAGGGCGGATCGTACATCGAAAAGCCAGTCAATCCCATCAACAGCGAGGCATTCAGGGAATGCGTTCGCGAGTTCCTGGATTCTAGCGCGGACAATCTGGATGACTACCGGCAGCTTTCATGCGCCCGGCGGCGATGGTGCCGTTGGTCCATTTGCTTGAGTTGGCTCCTCATTTCGCTCTTGGTTTGGCAAGGCGTCGTCTTGGTTTTGCTTTATCTCGACAAGTCCGGCTTTTACTCGCTGTTCAACATGACGATTTACGTCGCGTCTACGATCACCCTAAGTCTGGTGCTTACGTGCGTTGCCTGCGTTGCCTTGCGACTTTTCTACTTTGGAACGATTAGCGGTTTGAGATTGAAGCATGGCCAGCTTTGAGCGTGAGTCACTGTTGTATCCTCTGGTGGCAGACTATAAACGGCGGCAGTCGTTTCAGTTGCAAGCGCCGGAAATGCAGTTCTATGAATATCGAATTGATCTCTTCGGCTATTCGCAGACGTTGAATCTCTCCGTATCCGTCGAACTCAAGCTAACTAACTGGCGACGAGCGATTGAACAGGCACTCCTGTATCAGCTTTGTTCCGACTATTCTTTTATCGCCTTGCCTGAATCGACTGTAAAAAGGGTTGACCTGGGCCTTTTAACTTGTCACGGAATTGGTCTAATTGCCGTTGGCGAGGCTGGCAACTGTCGCGAAGTGCTTTCGGCCGCGCAATCAAACGTCGTTCGCGCTTTCTACCGGGATGCTTACATCGAACTATTGCAAAGGCGACAATAGATGCCGGCGGTCGATCCACATGTCATTCTGCGAATGGGTACCCATGCCGAGAAAGACTATTTTTCAAAGACGATTCATCTCTTTGACGGCATCATTCTGGGCGCGAATCTGATAGAAGCTACTCCGGGCGCGTCAGCCAGCCTCCTTGTACGATTTGCCGGGCAGAAAAAGAAGCTGCCGTACTACCTTGATCCGATGACGTATGCCTTTGGCAGCTATGTAGATGAGAACGGCCAGCACCGCTCCGACTTGGACTGGATAAAGTCTGAGCAGACTCGAAAAACCAAGAGTGGAACGAAAGAGAAGTTTCGAGACTTCAAACGATCCTATCGCGGGTTGGCAGACACTATCGGCGAACCACTAAAGTCAGCGGTTGCCAATGGCAAAGCAATCCCACCGGAAACGTTTAACGACAAGGCCCTGACCAAACAATTCTGTAAGGCAGTTGTTGATTATCAACTCGCTAGAATTCAGGAAATCCTCGGAGAAGATTCCGAGTTTAAAGAGTACGCGGCGGAAGCCCCTAGACCGGCTATCGTCTTCGCGCCTTATTTCTACGTTGATCCCACGGCCCAGGAAGCTTGGATAACGACCGCTTTGACACTGGCCACGGCGGCCACGGCGCTAGCTCCGGAACGCCCTGTCCATGCGGTGCTGTGCGCCGACGTTGATTTGCTCACGAATCAGCCACTGATTGACCGCCTAGTTAAAGAGCTTCCCAAGACGCAAGTTAGCGGCGTTTGGTTGTGGTTCAGCGGATTTCTGGAAGAACAGGCAGACGGACCGTGCCTAAACGCTCTCAAGAGTCTCGTGGAACGGCTTAGCACGTCGCTGGAAGTCTACAACATGCACGGCGGCTACCTGAGCCTGGCGCTGTCGAAATACGGGATGCGCGGAATTAGTCACGGCGTCGGCTATGGCGAACAAAAAGGCGTCTTGCCGGTCATTGGGCAAGCAACGCCCACAGTTCGATATTACCTGCCGAGTGTTTATAAACGGTTCAGTGTGCCTCAGGTTGCCCGGTGCTTCAGGGCCCTAAAGATAGCCACGCCACAAGACTTTCATTCCAAGGTTTGTGATTGTGTGATTTGCAAAGGTATCGTCTCGACCAGCATCGACGAATTCACTGCATACGGCGAGATGCACAAATCAACGCCATCATCGAAGCGTTTTGCGCAAACGCCGTCGGCTGCAAAGCGTTGCCGATTTCACTTTTTGCTAAATCGAGCGAAGGAATTAAAGTGGATGAAGAGTGCAACGGTAGACGACATTTCCAGCCAACTGCAAGAAGCTCGTGAATCATGGGGCCAGCAAGCAAGTTTGCAACCTGAATTGGGATACCTACGCGAGTGGGAAGCTCTGCTTGCATCTTGACGCTGAACCACTGGGCATAAAATCAGTCCGTTCAAGGCATTTATGGCCGCACGGGCATGGTTGAGCCCGCGCATCTTCTGGCTGAATATGTTTGGCCTGTTGAATCTAACGTAGGCCAGTCGCGATGTGATGTGCGGTCTACTTAAGGCATGCCCTACAACATCGACGAAGTAGCGCTGAATGTCTTGCTCGCAGAACGCATCGACTTCCAATAGCCCTGGCGGCGAGCGTGCGGAACGGTCACAAGCCGTCCAGCGAGTTGCCAGAAGCGAACGAGCTTTGCCGCCTGCTTGTGGATGCTCGCGGCAATCTTCATCGTTTTCGTGCTTCGAGCCTCGTTAAGCGCGTAAAGTAGCCCCGCCAGCGCGACACGAGTGAGCGGTGTCTTGAAACGGGCACGCGGCCTTGAGGGCCGTGCTGACTGGCTCAAGCGGCAGGTTTGGGCCTTTGGGAATCGCTGGGTAAGTTCCCTTCAATCCGAAGAATCCCTACCTCGCTACAGGCCGATTGACAGTAGCCCGTATCAGCCTAGATTTGACGTAGGCGCTCGCATCCGGCTGAGCGTCCATAGTTGTGAAGGAGACCGTACATGGCTTTGTGGCTGCGCAGTAGCCACACGAAAACTTGAAATGACGCGCGTGCGTCAAGTTTCTGCTTCCTGAGAAATTGCGACCCTGGGCCTCCCGGCCCTTGTATCCAACGAAGCAGCGCTTGGACCGCGCTCCCGAAAGGGAGCGTCGGCCGGTGCTGTTCGTTGGTGCCCTGTCGCAAGGGTCTCGGGAGCGGTCCGGTTCGGCGCTCCTTTCTTTTTTGCGCCGCCCGTATCGAATCGCACAGCCGGCCGGTGTGTCATCGTTGAATCCCACTATCTGACCAACGAACTCTTCTCGAATGCGAGGCCCACAAAATGGAAATGCTTATCGGCGTCGTGATAATCGGCGTGCCGCTGCTGCTGATTTTTCTCTATTTTGGCGGCGAAGCGGAGACCGCCAAGCGTGACTACGCAACGTTGTTGCGTCTTGAGGGAGACCCGAAAATCGTTTGCCCGCACTGTCACAGGGCGGGGGGCGTGACAACAAAAAAGGTGATGGAGAACACCGGCATTGATGGCGGCAAGGCGACGGCCGCGATTCTCACTGAAGGCGTTAGCCTATTGGCAACCGGGTTATCGAACCAGCGCGAGCGCACGGAGGCAACGTGTTCAAATTGTCATTCAACCTGGCGCTTTTGATTAAGGCGTCGGCTCGTAAACCGTGCCATTCCCTTTCTTTGGGAATTGTCGTCGATCCATTCTGGGGCTGAGGGACCGTGCTCGCCGCAGCGAGTCAGCTTGGTCGCCGTTGGATCGGCTGCGAAATTGACCGAGCGGCTGCCCGCGTGGCACGATCGCGGATCGCGTAGGGGTAGAACCGTTCATCATCCTGGAAGATCGGGCAGTACGAGCGAAAGTTGCTGACGTGAATCCAAGGCAAGTGCGAGGTCGCTTCATGGACCGCTAGTATTTCGACGCTAGCACCGACTGCTTTGCTTCGATCTTTGCTGTGTCTGCCAGCAGGGCTACAATAGCGGGCTGCTCAAATGTGCAGAAAGTCTGTCGATCCATCATCATTAGCAAAGGACAGCGCATATGAATGGCCCGTAAATAGCGCCAGGTAGCGGCATCAGACAATCAGTTTTTGCGGTAGCCGGCTTCGAGATGTATTTCTCGAAGTTCCGGCTTGTGTTTTTTTATGGCCTGAACATTTAGGAGATCAAACGTGAATCAGAAGCATAAAAAACCCATCAACAACCCCACTGTAACCGAATGTATTCGCATCTTTCTGCACGCCCGAACACATTCCGATTTGGCCGAACTCTACTCGCCGGATATGGAGGCGCAGGTCAATGTCTCGGCCGACCGCGGCGAACCGGACCCTGAACGTCGAAATACCTACAGCGACGGCGCACAGCGCTGGTATCCGATCCGCATACCCAAGAACGCCCAAAGCGAGCCGAGTTTCCAGGACTATCCGATGGGATTCAGCCTCGATGAACACGCAGAAGGGATTGGAGTGACGGGCTGGGATTGGAGGAACCGTCGCAGTTTGTGGGTGGCCTTTGACTTCGATGCGATTACCGGCCATGCAGTTGGAGTCGGCGTATCGGACGAAGAGCTACGCGACATTCTCGAAGCAGCCAAGGCCATTCCGTGGGTCACAGTGCGCAAATCGACTGGAGGCGGGGGACTCCACCTTTACGTCTTCTTTGCCGATCCACCCAAGACCGCCAATCACACCGAACACGCTGCGCTTGGGCGCGCGGTGCTGGCTCAGATGTCGATGCTGGCGAACTTCGATTTCTGCTCGGCTGTTGACGCTTGCGGCGGAAATATGTGGATTTGGCATCGAAAAATGATTGGGAACGACGGCGCGAAAATCGGACTCCAGTTGCTCAAGCAAGGAGAACCACTCAAAGACGTGCCACTGAACTGGCAGGCGCACTTGGAGGTCGTGCGGAGACAACGTGCCAAGACTCGCCCGATTGGCGTCGGTGACTCGGAGACAGAACACTTCGAGAAACTGATGAGCGCGCGGCCGCCAGTCAAGCTGGACGATAAGCATCACGCACTGATTGAGTGGCTGGAGAAACAAGGGCACTATGCGGTTTGGGACCAAGACCACCGCCTTTTGACGACGCACACGGCCGGGCTTCAGGCCGCGCACGACGCTCTGAATTTGAAAGGGATTTTCCAGACGGTTGCCACTGGAAAGGTAGCGGGCGACTACAACTGTTTTTGTTTCCCACAGCCGGACGGCGCGTGGTTTGTCTATCGCTTTACGCAGGGAGTGAAAGAGGCCAAATCATGGCAAACGAGCGAGCACAACTGGACTTATTGTCATTTCAACCAATCCTGCGACGTCAGGTCTGCTGCCGCCGCCAACAACGGGATCAAGGCACCGGACGGCCTATTCGTGTTTGAGACGGCGGCCGATGCTCAGCAGGCGCTTAAAGTGCTGGGCCTGGACTTGAACCTGCCGGATCGGCTGGTCGGTCGCGAAGTGAGTTTGCAGGTGTGCAAAGGCGAACTCATTGCGCGCGTACCACCGGAGAAGCACGATGACACGAAGGCGATGCGGCAAACTGGATGGGTGAAGCACAAAGACGCTTGGACAAAGGTATTTGAGCTTGAGAAGTCAAAAGCAGAAGCCAAACCCGAATCAGTTATTCCCGGTGACTTGGATGATCGTCTACGACATCTCATAACGCCCACGCTGCAAGACGCAGGGTGGGCAGTGCGTGACGACAAAGGCCGATGGCTCGACGAACCCAAGGGCAACGTCAAGTCAGTCCTCAAATCTTGGAATCTGTCCGATGCCGCCGCCGAAGCGGTCCTGGGGCATCTGGTCGTCCATGTTTGGGATTTGGTGAATTTGCCATTTCAGGACGAATTCCCTGGCGACCGTCGATGGAACCGGGACGCGGCACGGCTCGCGTTCTTGCCCACCACCGAAGACCGCAACATGGTGCATACCCATTGGGATATGATTTTCAACCACTGTGGAGCCGGTTTGGATCAGGCTGTCGCCGAGAATGAATGGTGCAAACGCCACAGCATCTTGACCGGCGGAGATTATCTGCGGCTTTGGGCGGCTATTCTGATACAGCGTCCCACGCATCCGTTGCCGTATCTGTTTCTGTTTTCCGAACAGCGCGGCGAGGAGCGATTGGAGATTCAGAATGCCGGCAAGTCGTCATTGCACCTGGCATTGGGCTTGCTCATGAAATATGGCAAGGGCTACACCGAGGCGGACACCGCGTTGACCGACCCGCGTGGGTTCAATAAAGCGTTGGCTGGAGCGATTCTTTGCTACGTCGAAGAGACCGACTTGAGCAGGAACAAGCTGGCTTATCCGCGCATCAAGAATTGGGTGACGGGTGACAATCTGGAAATTCACCCGAAGGGAATCGACCCATACATGATGCCGAATACAACGCATTGGATACAGTGTGCCAATAGTCGAGAAGCCTGCCCGGTATTTCCCGGCGACAAGCGAATCGTGATGATCCAGGTTCCGCCGTTGACGGTCGCGGAAATCCCCTGGCATTCGATGATGCGCCCTGCGCTGGAGAAAGAATCGCCCGATTTTCTGCGGACTCTCCTGGACATCGAATTGCCGACACCCGAATGCCGTCTATGGTTGCCGATTTTGGAGACTGAAGCGAAGAAAGATGCTCTCGCGGCAACGAGTAGTGCAAGTCGAGACGGTGCGCCTGCCATCGACCAGGAACAGCTTGTGGAACTCGTGCGACAGTTTATCGCAGAGCGAGTTTACATGGAACTTGGCGGAGAACGAATTGAGATCGGCAGCCGCGACTACTGGCAAGGCACTTTTAGCACGCTGGCCAAACTGCTGGGCTGGCCTGACATCAGTGGGAACCAACTGTCGCACGCCGTTAGACAAGTACGCGACCAATTGCGTGAGCATGGCATTGAGATCGTGCTGCCGGAGGAGCAAGACAAACGTTCTGCTAAAGAACGCAAGGTAACGATTGGCAGTTGGGTGCTGGTAGAGCCGGACTGGACCGATGAAGAGATTGTGGCCGACTTGGAACGCTGTGCGAGTCTGCCGGGTTGACCTTACCGCGTTGTGACGGTAGGACGATGACGGTGATAAAAAAGGGCCCCTTGGGGATGTATTTCTGTTTTCAAAAACTGATTCCCCCTCCCAGAAGGACAAGAACAATCATCGTCACACCGTCATCGTCATGGGACCGACGCGGTAAATCTCGACGTAACCTCAATTAGGTCGTTGATTGCGACAGCGCGGTTGCGGCACGCGCGAGTCTTTGCGCGGTTACGAGGTTCGGGCAAGTCCCGGTTTAGGACGAAATGTGGGAGCGATGGCAGTCGCTCTACAGCGACCAGGCACGTCCCTTTATGGCTTCGACGACCGCAGACGGTTGATGCCGGCCCGACGACCTTGTCGCCGTGCGGCCCGGCAGCAGCGATAAGAACTGGATTTGAATGCGGGCTCAACGAGCGAAGTCAAACAGACGGCCAACCTCTTCGTCACCGTCGCGAACGGCGTGCAGGTAGATGCTTGTCGTACTGATGTTCGCGTGCCCAGCCGCGTCCCGTACTTCTGCGAGCGACCGCCCACCCGCCAGGGCGTGGCTGCAAAACGAGTGACGGCCGCAATGGATCGACACCGCCGCCCGGCGCTCATCACCCAAGACCTTGATCGTAGCCTTCCACCGAGCTTGGGCGTTGCGCACGCTCAACGGCTTGCCTTGCGTGCCCTGCGACTGGGAGCAGACGAACGGGCCATCACTCTTGGCCCCCTGACTGGCACGCTCTGACTTCCATGATTCGAGTGCCGCCAACGTCGCGGCATCCCACCAGAGTGGCACCTTGCGGGCCTTGTGCCGCTTGGCGATAGAAGCCGGGACATGGATATGGGGACGCTTGCTCGCGAGTTTCACGTTGGCGAGCGTCAGCCCCACGACTTCGCTCACTCGCAGCCCGCAGCACGTTGCCAGCCGGAAAATGACGGCGTTCTGCCGGGTGTTGACGCTTCGACGCTTGCGCTGGAGATCGGCAAGCACAGTCGCGATTTCGGAGCGAGCGAGAATCCGAGTTCGATCAACGCTTATCGCGTTCACAGTCGATAGCTCCAACGATGCGAAATCATGCAGGATACTTCAAACCTAGTTCAGACTCGCCGAAACGCCAGCGAAATCGTACATGAAATACTAATAAGCTGCACGATTCCGCAAAACGTGTGATTGTAGCGGCGTGCCCATCGTTGGAGCGAACCGCGAGACGTCGGGGAGGGAGGGGTGGGGTCAATCGTCCGGCTTGGACGGGGATTGCGGATTGTCCCGGCGGCCGCCCCTTCTCATGATACGGGCGCGAAATTGAAAAGGTCTGACGCGGCAGTGATGGGGATCGGGGCAATCGTAGCGACTATGCGGCGACAATTCGCCAAAGTGCTGTCCGGCGGGGCTCTTCGCCCGCCAAATTGCGGAACCGCAAAGCACGAAAATGCGTAGGAATTTATGTACGCGCATTTGTGTCGCAAAGAAACTCATTCCATTTACAGAAAAGATGAACAATGAAGGAAACAGATTTTGGATTTCGCCAGGGGCAAAAATGGGCCGAGGAAACTGCCTCTAAAACGGAGGTTGATCGGCTCAATGATTGGTGGGATGCATTCCGAACCGAGTCAGACCGTAATCGCTGGCTTGATGCTGATGATGCTTATTCCGCCGCTGAGCGACTCTATTTCGAGATGAACCCAGACGACGCCGGCGACCGTGAAGCTGCCAAAGGTTTTTGGTCTTTGATTGTTGGCGACGATGAGTCACCCGATACGGGTTTTGTGCGTGGGTTCGCGGAAGGCGCTCTTGAGTTTGAAGGGGTGCGCTGAGGATGGTTGCTGCTGCGCACAAGACGACTGAACCCCTACTGCTGAACGCCCGAGAGGCCGCAAAAGCTCTGGCGGTCTCAGAGCGGACGCTTTGGACCCTAACGAACGGCGGGGGATTGCCCGCCGTTCGCTTTCTGGGGTCCGTCCGCTACCACGTCGATGATTTGCGAAATTGGATTGCCAGCCGCAGGTGCTTGACCGGAAGACAAGCACGGGATAGGCTTGAGCTATGCGAAAGCCTAAATCCTTCAGCGATACCCTCCGGGAAGCCCTCGAAAAAGCTCCCGAATCACGCTACCGAATTGCCCAATTGACGGGCATTTCGGAGTCCCACCTTTGCCGCTTCGTGCAAGGCACGCGCGGCTTATCACTCGACAATTTAGACGTGCTTTGCGCGCATCTTGATCTACAATTGACGAAGAAAGACAAGTAATGGCAACCATCGGCAGAGACGGCAACGGCCGGCGGCGCATCCTGTTCGTGGACGCAAACGGGAAGCGGCCGACGATCCGGCTGGGCAAGGTGAGCCAGCGTTTCGCAGAGCGCTTCAAAACGCGAGTCGAGCAACTGTTAGCTGCGAAGCTGACGGGCCATCCAATTGAAAGCGATACGGCGCATTGGCTCGCGGAGCTATCCGACGACATGGCAAACAAGCTGGCGCGGGCCGGCTTAGTTGCGGCGCGTGTCAAGTCAGAGCGCATCGAGCTAGGCGGCTTGATCGATGCGTACATTGAGCTACGGGCCGACTTGAAGCCGAACACAACGGCGCACCTCAAGCGTGCCCGCAAGAACCTTGTCGATTTCTTTGGCGAGCATCGTCCGATTGACGAAATCACGCCGGCCGACGCGGACGAGTTTCGCTTGCATTTGGCCGAGACGATGGACGCGGACAGCACGGTTCCCCGCATTTGCGGCCGAGCGAAGCAGTTCTTTCGGTACGCCGTGCGAAAAAAACTGCTGGCCGAAAACCCATTTGGAGATATGAAGTCGCTCGCGGTCAAAGCCAAGAAGGACCGCGAATTCTTCGTGACTCTCGAAATGGCCGAACGGGTACTTGCGGCCTGCCCCGACAACGAATGGCAATTGCTCTTTGCCCTCTGTCGTTTCGGTGGGCTCCGTTGCCCATCGGAGCCGCTATCGCTTCGTTGGGGCGACATTGATTGGGAGCGATCCCGCTTTCGCGTTTCGAGCCCCAAGACGGAACATCACGAAGGGAAAGACCATCGCTGGGTGCCGATCTTCCCGGAACTGCGGCCCTATCTTGACGCCGCATGGGATGCCGCCAAAGAAAAGGCCGAGTTCGTCATCACGCGCTATCGGGACCGCAACGCGAACTTGCGGACGCAATTCAATCGGATCGTCAGCAAAGCTGGCCTAGAACCCTGGGCGAAGCCGTTTCAGAATCTGCGCAGCACGCGGGAAACGGAGTTGATGGAGTCGTTCCCATCGCACGTCGTCTGTGCCTGGATCGGCAACAGCGAAGCCGTGGCCCGGAAACACTATCTCCAAGTGACCGACGAGCATTTCAGCCGGGCGACTCAAAGCGAGGCGGCACAGAATCCGGCACAGCAAATGCACGAAACGCCCCGCAAACGCTTGCAGGACCAAAATCGCTCAAAGTCGCAAGCCGAACCAACGCAGGACATTGCGACGAATTGCGAATACTTGCCTGTGAGTCAAGCTCCCCCGGTAGGACTCGAACCTACGACAAGCCGGTTAACAGCCGGCTGCTCTACCAACTGAGCTACAGGGGATCGGGAAACAATCTATCCTAATTCCTGTTTCCAAAGTCGGCAAGTCAAGATTTTGGGGTGTCGCTGCTCGAACTACTCAATAGAAATGCCCCCATTTCAAACCCAAATCTCCCCTTCGGGTTAGGGCGTAGACAAGGGGTGGGTTGACTATGTTTTTCGTTTTTCTTTACGCTGGTCTTGCGGGAGCGCAGCGACCGGAGCGGAACGAAGGCCGGCGGTCGCGCGCGGGGGCCTGCGGACTGTAAGCCAAGATCAGCGCCAGGTTCAGCTCTCCTGCATCGCCCCCGGACAAACTGCATCAAAGGCCCCGTTTCTGCGAGCTCTTCGTCCACGGTGGCCCCTTGCATCGGCTAGTAAATCTAACTAAATGGCTGTCCCGATTGACATATAACGACCACGGCAGCCCGTGCTGCTCGACATCGCTCTAAACGTGGTTGTGGTCATGGACGCCACCGTGGTTTCCTCCTCGAAAAAGCGTACGTGCGGTTCGTGGCGTCGTCGATCATCACCATCAGGCAAGCCCTGCCAACTCCGCCGCCTTTGCCAACGTCAGCTCGCTACGTTGCGCCCGACCACACAACTCTAGCCGCTTTCGTTCCGTCCGACTTATCGTAAGTGTCTCTATCACAACCTCCTTAAGGTCGCAGTATGGGGACATTTCTGATGAGCAGCCGGGGGGGCATTTCCAAGCTAGTATTTCTTAGGAAATGAAATCATTTATTCGGGGGAAGTCGGCTTTCGTTGCTCTCCTGGGGCGATACGTATGTGTGGCGTTCCGGCTGCTAAATATCTCTTATTCGTATTGCTGATATGCCTGAGCGGTTGCGAACGGCAGCAACTCTCGGCTGTTGATCAAGCGCGCGCTTTCCAAGCAGAGCTCAAACTCAGTCGCGAGAAGTGCGCCGCATGCCCCAACTGGAACGCTCGCAGTCCAGAGACACAAGCCGCCGCCGCTTTGCAAAAAGAGATACCGGGAATGTGGCGGGTGAGCGAGTTTGTCATCGCTGATGCCGGCAAAACTCCCCAGTACGCCGAAGACCTGGCACGCAAGGTCGCCTTGCATACTCGGCTGAAAACGGAACTAGAAAATGCTCAAGTGAGCGGCCAAAGCGAATACGGAGGCTTGGCTTGCGTCGGTGTGGTTCTGGTACTGTTCTTTGGCGGCATATTCCTATTCTTCCGTGCGAAGGACGAAGCGCGCGCGATCGCGAAGGCGGACGCCGAGCGGAGATTGGAGGGAGACCCCAAGATTGTTTGCCCGCATTGCCAGGAGCGCGGGCACGTGACTACGTGCTACGTGGAAGAGAGAGCGGGCATCGATGGCGGCAAGGCGACTGCCGCGCTGCTGACTGGTGGAATATCGATGCTCGCAACTGGCCTATCGAATCAAATCGGAAAAACGCAAGCGACCTGTGCAAATTGCGGTTCAATTTGGCGGTTTTGAATCTTGAAGGCATCAGGCCATGAGCGAAGACACACAAGCCCGAGAAGACATCCAGCGACAAGTATAATGAACTTGTTCCGCTTGGTTGCGAACAGCCAAAGCGGCCGGTCGACCTCATTTCGCGCCAGCCGATATCGGCGTGACTTCCATCTTGACTTGCGCTGACACGCCAAGGGCCGCGAAAATCTTTGAGGCGCGCTCGATGGTAATCCCGTGGTACTCATTGCGTTCATCGCGCGATACGACCGACTCATGAACCTCCAGACGCTTTGCCAAATCCCGGTGACTGAGCCCCTGAACAATGCGAAGCGCAATCAACTGCCGACCGAGCCCTTCAAAGTTGACGACCTCGTCGAACTCGCCGCGACAGAGGCGCTCGTAAGATCCAACCTCTTCTGTGAGTTGGTCATGAAACGAGACATTCGGCGGCGTCGCCCGCTTGATTTCGGCCTTGGAGAGATCGAGTTTCTTTAGCTCCTCTTGCAAAAGCTTCTCTCCTTCGGAAAGCCTCCTGACCGCCTCTTGATATTCGGTTTCGCTTCTAATCATTGCTTGCCTCCTCGGGCTTCAAGGAACAAACACCTCAGAGTAGCGCGAACCGAATCGTTAAGCAAATGAGCAGGCGGCGCATTTGCGGTGGATTCCGGAGCTGATTCATGCTCGCATCGGGCGGTCGGAAAGGCGGCGTTCCCGTACGCGCTTTCCGGGCCCCTTCGCGATGCCCGAGATCATGCGCCAAAACAGATCGTCCACGAGCTCCGCAACTTGAGGGACGCTACCGAGCGATCTTATCTCGCCCATTAGTTGTCGTTTTCCGGGGATTTAGCACGTTGTTTTGACCACTTGCGGCGTGCATAATATCCCCCAATCTGCTGCCCCCACATCGGCGTAGCGGGCCTCTCTGCATTGGGCTAAGTGATTTACGCAACACGCTTTTAGGTGGGCAGCTATGGTCTTGCGCCGGCGGACTCGTGCAAGTTCTCAACCGCATCAAAACCAAAAGTTCCGCAGATCTTTTGCCAATCCCATGGAGCGGCTCGAAGAGCGGCTCATGCTTTCGGCGACGCCGGCGGACTACGAGCGCCTGGTCAACGATCTCGTGATTCGCCACCAGGGCACCTGGGATACCGCCTCCTCGATCGCGATCAGCGATGCGAATCTCGTGGTGGCCTTTGCCGGCAAGGGGCCCACCGATCCCCAGGGGGTGTTCGCCAAGCTCTACGACGACCAGGGAACGCAGCTCCTCGCCACCTTTCAGGTCAACACCACGCGCAACGAAGCCCAGCACTCGCCCGTGGTGGCGGCCGACCCAGCCGGCAATTTTGTCGTGGCTTGGGCCGGCCGCGGCGCGGGAGATCAAAGCGGCGTCTTTTTTCAGCGCTTCAATGCCCAGGGACAGCCGCTGGGGGGCGAGACGCTCGTCAACACGACGACCGGCGGCGTGCAAGACCACCCTGCCATTGCGATGGCTCCCAGCGGCGAATTCATCCTCGCCTGGCAAGGCGTTGGCGCTGGCGACGCCGCGGGTGTGTTTCAACGGCGCTTCAATGCCGCGGGCGCTGCGCAGGGACCAGAAACGCTCGTCAATCAAACGACCCACGACCAGCAAGCGTTTCCTTCCGTGGCGATCGCCGCCGATGGAAGTTCGGTCGTAAGCTGGAGCAGTCGTCATCAGGATGGCAGCGACTGGGCCGTCTTGGCCAGAACGTTTAACACGGCCGGCGACGCGCTGACCGACGAGTTTTTTGTCAACGCCACCACGGCCCAAAGCCAGTTGCGATCGCGCGTGGTGTTCGAGCCCTCGGGAAACTTTTGGGTCAGTTGGAGTAGCTACGGCCAGGACGGTGACGGCTGGGGAACGTATGCCCGGCAGTTTTCGTCAAGCGGCGATCCCTTGGGCAGCGAACAGCGCATCAACAGCGCGACCGAGGGGCATCAGAAGGACATCTCACTGGCCGTCAGCCGCTCGGGCAACCTTGTCGCGACCTACGCCAGCGGCGTGCCCGACGGCGGTGGTTGGGAGCTTTACGCCCAACCCCTCACTTCCACGGGCAGCGGAGATGGGGACGCGGTGCGCGTCCACGAACAACTTGGCGGCTACGCTTCCGGACACCAGCAGTTTGCCGCCGCCGCGTTCACTTCGGCCAATGCCCTGGCGGTCGTCTACAGCGGCAACGGCCTCTCCGATCATGGGGGCGTTTACCTCACTTCGCTGGCGTCCGCCGCCACCGTCGCGCTCGCGCCGATCGAAGACCAGACCATCGACGAACTGACGACGCTCGCCGTTCAAGCCTCGGCCACCACGACGGGCGGCGCGGCGGTCACTTACTCGCTGGAACGTGCTCCCGAGGGAGCGGCGATCGATCCGGCCACCGGGGCCATTTCCTGGACGCCTACCGAAGCTCAGGGGCCGGGCGTCTTCCCGTTCACCGTCGTGGCGGCGCTCTCACCCACGCAACGCGCCAAAGAAGTTTTCATCGTCACCGTTCGCGAAGTAAATCAACCGCCGGTGCTCGCGCCGATTGGCAACCGCTCGACCCCGGAAGAGCAACTGCTCACCTTCACCGTGAGCGCCACCGACGCCGACCTTCCCGCGCAGCGGCTCGTCTTTCGGCTCGGCGACGGTGCTCCCACGGGCGCCACGATCGATCCGCTCACCGGCGTCTTTCGCTGGACGCCCACCGAGGCGCAAGGACCTGGCGATTACCCAGTGACCGTGATCGTCACCGATCTCGGCAGTCCCGAGGGAATCGCCCAGGAAACGATCACCATCACGGTCGGCGAAGTCAATCGTCCGCCGGTGCTCAGCGAGATCGCGGACCTTTCGATTCCCGTCGACGGCACGCTGGTCGTGGCCCTCACGGCGACCGATCCGGACATTCCCGCCAATGCGCTCACGTATCGGGCCGATCAGCTTCCCGACGGCGCCACGCTCGACACGGCCACCGGCGTCGTCCGCTGGACGCCGACCGAAGCGCAAGCGAATCAAACCTTCCCCTTCACCATCACGGTGCTCGACAACGGCACGCCGCAGCTCAGCGATACGATCTCCTTCCAAGTGACCGTGGTGGGCGTGAACGATCCGCCGTCGCTCTCTCCGCTTGCGGATGTGACCGTCGACGAACAAACCTTGTTCACCGTCACCGCCGTGGCGACCGATCCGAACAACGACACGCTCACCTACGCGCTCGACGATGCTCCCGCCGGGGCGACCATCGATCCGCAAACCGGCGTCATCACCTGGACGCCCACCGAGGCCCAAGGCCCCGGAAGCCACGTCTTCACGGTCGTGGTGATCGACAGCGGCACTCCGGCGCTTTCCGATACCACGGTCTTCGTCGTCACCGTTCGCGAAGTGAACCTTCCGCCGGTGATTGCCCCGATCGGCGACCGCGCGATCGACGAGCAAACCACGCTCTCGCTCGCGGTGATCGCGACCGATCCCGACTTGCCGGCCAACTTCTTGACTTATGCCTTGCCGGCGGACGCGAACCCGGCGGGAGCCACGATCCATCCCGAGACGGGCGTCATCACCTGGACGCCCACCGAGGCCCAAGGGCCCGGCGTCTACGCGTTTCGCGTCGAGGTCGCCGACAACGGCGATCCGCCGCTCACGGCGTTCGCGGAGTTCAACATTACGGTGCGCGAGGTGAACCTGCCGCCCCTCTTGAGCGACGTCGCGCCGCAGCAGATCGATCCGGGACAAGAGCTCGTCGTCATTTACACGGCCACCGACCCCGATCTGCCCCCGAACAACCTCACCTTCTCGATCGAGGGGGACGCGCGCGGCGCGACGATCGTTCCCGGCTCCGCGCCGCGGACCGCCGAGTTCCGCTGGACGCCCGCCAGCGACCTGCCGCCGGGAGAGTACAGCTTTAGCATTGTCGTCACCGACAACGCCACGCCCGCGCTCAGCGACACCAGCACGCTCGTCGTCACGGTCCGATCGATCGCCAACCAGCCCCCCAGCTTCACCAAGGGGCCCGATCAAACCGTTCACGAAAACAGCGGGCTGCACGCCGTCGCCGCCTGGGCCACCGAGATCTCGCCCGGCCCGGCCGGCGAAGCGGACCAATCGCTCACGTTCCTGGTGACCACCGATCATCCCGAGTACTTCGAAGTCGCTCCGGCAATCGCCCCCAACGGCACGCTCACCTACACGCCGGCCATCAACGCCGTCGGCACGGCGCTGGTCACGGTCCGGTTGCAGGACAATGGCGGCACCGCCAACGGCGGCGTTGATACTTCGCCCGCACAAACGTTTTCGATCGTGATCGAGCCCTGCGCGTTCGACGATCACTTGACCGATTGGACCGTCACCCAGGATGGCGGCACCGCCGCCGGCCAAGGAACGGTTACCGCAGACGATTGCGAGGCGCTGCTCCGCGAGGGAGATTCGTTCGTCGTCACGCTCGCGCAAACGTTCGTTGTGCCGGCGGGGGCCGCTTCGCTCAGCTTCGAGTACGCGGCCCTCAACTTCGACACCACGAGCACGGGGCTCATCAAGGACGCCTTTGAAGCGGCGCTGGTCGATTCCACCGGGGCTTCGCTGGTTCCCACCCACGCCAGCGGTCCCCAGGTCGACGCTTTCTTCAACGTCACCGAAGGCGTCGGCATGGCGCTCGGTTCCGGCGTGACCGTCGTCGGCAACGTGGTGACCGTGAGCCTGGCGGGCATCGCGGTCGGAACCCACGCGCGGCTGCTGTTTCGACTGGCCAACAACGACACCGACGACAACACCTCCGTGCGGATCGTGGACGTCGCACTCCCTGCGGGCGCCACGCTGCCGGCCCAAAATTCCACCGCCAAGTTTTTCGTGGTCGACGCGCAGGCCGAAGCGGTCTTTCGCTACGGAGTGACCGGAACCACCCAGGGAGATTTCACGACCCATGCCGCCAGCCTCGCCTTGCGCGGCATCGCCAGCTCGGCCGCGGGCGACGTGCTGTGGACGATCGACGGAGCCAGTCACACGGTCGCCATCTACGGTCCCGGCGGCGCGCGGCTGGGCGCCTGGCAAGCGGCCGGCCTCGATTCGCCCGAGGGAATCACCGTCTGGCAAGACGACGTGTGGATCGTCGATCGCGCGCTCGACCAGGTGCTGCTCTTCAGCGGCGCCGCCTCCCGGCGCACCGGCACGATCGAGCCGACAAGCTCCTTTGCCCTGGCCGCAGGGAATACCAACCCCTCGGACCTGGTGACCGACGGCACCACGATCTGGGTCACCGACGACGCGGCCGACAAAGTGTTCGTCTACACCGTCGCGGGCGATCTCGTGGGAAGCTGGGCCCTCGACGCGGCCAACAGCGATGCTTCCGGCATCACGCTCGATCCGACCGGCGCGGCGAGCGACCTGTGGACCGTCGATCGCGTCGATGGCCTCGTCTATCGCTACGCGGATGCCCGCGGCCGGTTGGACGGCAGCCAGAATGCGGCCGATACCTTCACACTCGTTGCCGGCAACATCGGGCCGGAGGGGATTGCGGATCCGCCGGTGCGCGAACCAACGATCAATACAATTGGCGCTCAAATTGAATGGGCAAAATATGAGTTTTTACTTCTACCTAACTCACGCGAAATAATAAGCACTCCGGCTGTCATTGACGTCAACGGTGACTCTGTTCCCGACATCATATTCACGGCATATACCGGAGGAGAATCAACACTCACTACCGGAGCCACAATTCGAGCACTCGATGGTCGAACGGGAGATGAATTATGGGCAGTGTCATCATCGCCGGTTCCAATTGACGGCGCATCCCAGGTCGCAGTGGGCGACATCGACCTCGACGGAAGTGTTGAAATTATAGTTCTGGGATCGCCGAACCGAGTCCTAGCTTTTGAACACGACGGCACGTTCAAGTGGGTATCGCCTGCCATTCCTGGAGCCTCTCAACTGACCGCTGGAGGCGCAACACTCGCAGATCTTGATGGAGATGGAACTCCGGAGATTGTGATCGGTGCCACCGTGCTTAATGCTGCTGACGGTTCGATCCGTTGGACGGCTGATCGCCAGCTAGGAAATGGAATTGGTACGAATAGCCAGGGGCCTCTTTCTATTGTGGCGGACATCGATCGCGATGGAATACCCGAGGTGATTGCGGGAAAAAGCGTGTTTCGCGCCGACGGGACATTTCTCTGGAATGCAAGAACTCCTCAAGGAACGCTCATTTCCGATGGATTCCCCGCTATTGCCAATTTAGATGATGACGCATTTCCAGAAATCGTACTGGTGGCAAATGGCAAAGTGTATGTGATCGATCACGATGGAGTCGCAAAGAACGAAGGGGTTGCAATCCGCGGTGGTGGACGTGGAGGGGCCCCGACCGTGGCTGACTTTGACGGTGATGGTGAACCCGAGATTGGTGTGGCGGGCGGAAGGTTTTATGTTGTTTTTGAAACGGACGGGACTGAGCGTTGGTACAGTCCGACTCAAGATCAGTCCTCGAATGTGACCGGCTCATCGGTCTTTGATTTGGATGGTGATGGCACAGCAGAGATTCTCTACGCGGACGAACTGTTCTTTAGAATTTACCAAACGACCAGTTCTAACGACTTAGAGACGATCTACGAACTGCCAAAAAGCTCTGGAACTTCGCAGGAATATCCGATCGTTGCTGACGTAGATGGCGACGGGAGCGCCGAAATTGTTCTCGTCGCAAACACTAGGGGCAATTTTGGCCCAGACCAAGGAATCATTGTTATCGGAGGCCCAGACAATCATCCCTGGCAGGCCACCCGTCCCATCTGGAATCAGCATTCCTACCATATCACCAACGTCAATGACGATGGCACGATTCCTCGTGTCGAACTGAATAGCTGGGAGCTCTACAACAACTATCGTCGCAATCAACAGATCACGGGCACGGCGATTTTTCCGCCCACGATTAGCGCTTCGGCGCCGACTGCCAGCAGTGCGGTCGGAAGCACCGTCGTGCTTACCGGGCGCGGGGCCGCGAACGGCAAGCTGCCGACCGGCTCGGCGAACCGTATCGTCTCCGTCGAGCTGAACGGCACGGCGGTCGACGTGCTCGACGCGAACGGCAATTTCTTTGCCGCCGTCCAGGTGCTCCCTGGCGAAAACCGTTATCGCTTCACCGCCTATGACGCCGTCGGCCAAACGGTTTCCACCGAGGTGGTTGTCACCGGCACGCAAGCGACGGCCGCGGTCGACTTCTCGCGCTACGCCGACATCACTGGCAGCTTTAGCGGGGTGTATGGGCGGACGTCGTTCAAGGAGGAGGGGGATTTGCTGCTGGTCGAGCTGGCCACGCGGAATGACGGGGCGTTCGCCACCGACGTGCCGCTGCTGGTGGGCGTCAAGAATCTGCGGACGCGCGGCGGCGGGCTGCCGACGGTCTCGCTCGTGGGGGCCGACGGCGTGCTGCCGGACGGCACGCCGTACTTCGACTTCAGCCAGTACGTCGCCGACCGCCGGCTCGGCCCGGGCCAGGCGACCGACAGCCCGGTGATCACGTTCCACAACCCCGGCCGCGAGCGGTTCGATTACGACCTGGTCTTCTACGGCCGGTTGAACCAGGCCCCCGTCATTACGTCGGTGCCCGACGTCGAGGCGCTGATCGGCAAACCCTACACCTACCCGGTCACCGCCACCGACGAAGACGGCGACGCGCTCACCTACCGCCTGCTGGAAGCCCCCGCCGGCATGGCCATCGCCGCCGCGACGGGCCTCATCACCTGGACCCCCACCGCCGCCCAGCAAGGCAACCACACCGTCGTCGTCCAAGCCGACGACCACCGCGGCGGCACCGCCGAGCAGCGCTACACACTGTCCGTCATCCCCGCCCCACCGAATCGCCCCCCGGTGATCACCAGCGTGCCGGTGACGATCGCGAAGGTGGCAGAAATTCTGGGCGAAAATGAAGAGTTGGTTGACCTTTCCACCTGGGAGGCATTCACGTTTGTAGGAACAGAGGGTAACGGAGTTGGTACTAGCGTGCCCGGCAACTGGATCGTCGATGCTTCCAGGACTTTTGTCGAACAACGCAATAATGCGGATGCGTCGGTTTTTCTCAGTGATTTTGAAGTCGACCGACAGACAATTCGTGGTTCGTTCCGTGTCAATGATACGGGACTAGCCGGATTCGTTGACAACGACTTTATTGGCTTTGTGTTTGCCCATCAAAGCGAAAATCAATTCTATCTCTTTGATTGGAGATCAGCATCTGAAAACAGCCAAGGCAGCATTGGCCTGCGTGGAATGTCAGTGAAGGTCGTCGATATTGAAGCTCCGTATACCACCCGCGACTTCTGGCACACCAACGGCAATGGTGACCGTGTTCAAACGCTATATCACAACGACATTGGCTGGAAGAACTTCACCGACTACCGCTTTCAGCTTGATTTCGTCAGTGGCAGTTTTGTGATCAAGGTGTGGGAACTCTTACACGATGGCAGAGAGGCGTTGCTCGCAGACTTCGCGTTGGCCGACGACACCTACGCTTCAGGTAAGTTCGGCTTTTATAACTATTCGCAAGGGCAGGTTCAGTATCGAGGCTTTACGCGGACTGCACAGACCTCGCAAACGTATCGCTACCAAGTCGAAGCCATCGATCCCGACCACGATGCGCTCACCTATGCATTGACGACCAATCCCGACGGCATGGCGATCAACGCGCAAACCGGCCTGATCTCCTGGGGCCCGACCGCCGAGCAGGTGGGCAATCACCGGGTCGTGGTCGAAGTCACCGACGGCCGCGGCGGCATCGCCACGCAAGAGTTCATCGTCTGCGTCGAAGACCCGAACGGAACGATGGAGACGCTGCACGTGGTCGATCTGGTAGTCGAGGCCGTCGATACGTCCGCCGTAGTCTACGACGCACAGCTTTTATTGGTATCGGGTAAAATTGCCGCGACTATCGTCAATCGTGGACCAAATTCGACTCCGGCGGCGTTTACAGTTTCGTTCTTCGAAGACCGCAACCACGATCGACAATACGATCCAACGGTCGACGTTCTGCTTGGTTCAACCAATGTGCGGCGTCAATTGGATAGCAGGGAAATTGTCTCCGTTGAGGCATTGCTATCCGGCTTCGTGCAGTTCGCCGGTTCGCCGATTTACGCCTTCGTGGACAGTACGAACGCCATTGACGAAACCGACGAGACAAACAACACCGGTCGCGACCTGCACGAGTTCATTCCGACTCCGGGTAGTTTTAACCCTGTGGTCGAATGGTCGAAGTCGACGTTTAGCGTGCTGCCGTCGTCGAACCAGGTGATGATGACGCCCGCCGTGATCGATCTGAATGGCGACGGTATTCCGGACATCGTGTTCAGTACATTTACAGGCACCACCCCAAGCAATGCCAATTCGTCGGATGGACGCCTTCGTGCGATTAGCGGCGACGATGGTAGGGAACTCTGGACCGTAACCGATTCTCAATACCGTGTATTGGGCACTGCGGGACTTGCGGTTGCCGACATCGACGGCGATGGTCTGGCCGAAATTGTCGCCGTATACACCACTCAGGACCGACTGATTGCCTTCGAGCATGACGGCACTTTCAAATGGCTATCCCCGACGATCTGGGGCGGTGTGGTGGTAGGTGGTCCAGCGCTGGCTGATCTGGACGGTGACGGGACGGTCGAGATCATCATCGGCGGCACCGCATTGAACGCGAATGGTAGCATCCGCTGGCAAGGGAACGCCGCCGGCGGCCTGGGACGTGGGGACAACGGTGGGGGACCACTATCTTTCGCCGCCGATCTCGACTTGGACGGGGCCTTGGAAGTCGTCGCCGGTCGATCCGCCTACCGTGCCGATGGTTCGCTCTACTGGAACGCTCCGATCAACGACGGATTTCCAGCGATCGGAAATTTTGACGACGACGACTATCCGGAGATCGTCGTGGTCGCCAATGGGCAAGTTTACATCCTTGAACACGACGGACAGATCAAGCGCGGCCCCGTGGCGATACCAGGGGGCGGACGCGGCGGCGCTCCCACGATTGCCGACTTCGACGGCGACGGCCTTCCCGAGATTGGCGTTGCTGGCGCCACCCGCTATGTCGTCTTTGAGCGCGACCTGACCGTTAAGTGGTCGGTTCCCATTCAAGACGCAACTTCGCATGTTACCGGCTCGTCGGTTTTCGACTTCGAAGGAGACGGTAAAGTCGAGGTGCTATACGCCGATGAGTTGGCGTTGCGGATTTATCGGGGTGAAGATGGTGCCGTGCTCTATACATTCCCCCGTGGATCGAGCACCGCCTACGAGATGCCCTTGATCGTCGACGTGGACGGTGATGGAAACGCTGAGATCGTGGTTATCGCGAATACGTACCGTTTCAACGTCCAAGGCCGTACCGGCATCTATGTCATCGGCGACTTGAACGATAGCTGGGTACCGACGCGGCAGATCTGGAACCAGCATGCCTATTCGGTTACCAACATCAACGACGACGGCACCATTCCGGCTTATCCCGAGCCAAGCTGGCTCGCGCATAATTCGTTTCGCTTGAATGTGTTGCCCGAGGCTGCTTCAGCCCGATTGGCCCCCGATCTGACTGCATCGTGGCTGAGAGTCGAACCGAATGGGACGGATTTCCAGCTCACCGCACGAATCGGCAATGGTGGATCAATCTTTTCACCAACGGGGGTTTCGATAGCGTTCTATAACGGCGATCCGGCCGGCGGCGGTACGTTGCTGGGAACAACTAAAGTGGGACGTTTGGAGCCTGGGCGTTTCGAGGACATTTCAATCATTGTTCCTGCGGACGGCACCACCGATGTCTGGATCGTCGCCGATGATGACGGTACGGGCCGCGGCACGGTCAGCGAGAGCAATGAACTGAACAACGTGCTGCACGCAGGGCTGGCCTTACAGCCAATCAATCAGCCGCCAATCATCACGTCAACACCGGCGTCAGGCGCCATCGAAGGCCAACTCTACACCTATCTCGTGGTGGCGGAAGACCACGATGGCGACCTGCCGATTGCCTATAACTTGCACATTGCCCCGACCGGCATGCAAGTCGAACCAACCACCGGGGCGATCTCCTGGGTGCCCGGTGCCGGTGACGCAGGCGTTCATCCTGTCCAAGTGCTCGCGACCGACGCTTGGGGCGGGCGCGCCATTCAAGTTTTCTCGCTCCTGGTTGCCGGTGCGCTCAATTCGCGGCCCGCGATTACGTCCGACCCGCTTCATACCACTACCTTGGGAGAATTTTATCGTTACGAAGTCGTCGCCACCGATGCCGAAGACGACGATCTTTCCTATTCCCTGATTGTTGCGCCATCTGGCATGCGTATCTACGCGGAGTTTGGCATCCTCGAATGGACTCCGTTGCGTGAGCAAATTGGTATCCACGAGGTCACGATCCGAGTCGATGATGGCCAAGGCGGCGTCGATGTGCAGCAGTTCACGCTAACGGTCATCGCGCCGAACACGGCGCCGCTATTCACTTCGGTTCCGGCCACTCAAGCGGTGCAGAACCGCCCGTTCGTTTACGAGATTGCCGTGCAAGACGCCGATGGCGAACTGATCACGGTCTCTCTGGAACCGGGTTCGGTTGGCACGCTGGTGGCCGAGGAGGTTCGCGGGCCGAACGACGAACCGCTGCAAACGCGCTACCGGTTGGAATGGACCCCTTCGGCCGACGACGTCGCGGCCGGTTCGCGGACGATCTCGCTGCGGGCCACCGACGCCCGCGGTGCAAGCGTCGTGCAAACCGTCGCGGTCAACGTCGTGGCCACGGCGCCGAACGTCGCTCCGCAGATCACCTCGACGCCGCGGATCGTCGCCCGGCCCGGCGTGCAGTACGGGTATGCCGTGATCGCCACGGACGCCAACGCCGATCCGCTGACCTACGCGCTCGATCCCGCCGAGCATCCGGCCGGCATGACCATCTCGGCCGCGGGCGTCATCCGCTGGACCCCGCCGGCGGGACTCTTTGGAGAGCACCCGGTGCGCGTGCTGGTGAGCGACGGCCTGGCCACGGCGACGCAGCAGTTCACGATCACGATCGCCTCGCAAGCCGACAACCGCGGCCCGGCGATCGTTTCCAACCCGCCGCAAGCGGGACGCCACGACAAGGAATACGTCTACGACGCGGTCGCGGCCGATCCCGACGGCGACCCGGTGGCCTGGTCGCTGGACGCGGCCCCCATCGGCATGTCGATCCATCGAGAAACCGGCGCCATCCGCTGGACGCCGAGAGAAGACCAGATCGGCACGCACCAGGTGGTGCTGCGCGCCACCGATCCGCTGGGCGCGTCGACCGTGCAGAGCTTTACGATCGAAGTCAACTGTGCCAACACGCCGCCGCTGATCCTGTCGACGCCGCCGACGGAAGCGGCCGTGGGCGAGACGTATTTCTACGGCGTGCGGGCGATCGATCCGGACGGCGACCGGGTCGCGCTGTCGCTGGTGAGCGGTCCGCAGGGAATGACGATCAGCCCGACTGGCCTCATCCGCTGGACGCCGGGCGCCGCCGACAACAATGAATCGCGCCCCGTCGTCGTGCGGGTGGACGACGGGGACGGCGGGTTCGCGATGCAACAGTTCGAGATCGTGGTGAGCGATGCCACCAATCTCAACCGCGCGCCGACGATCACATCGACACCGGTGTTCAGCGTCACGATTGGAAATATTTACGATTATCTGGTGACCGCCGTCGACTCGGATGGGGATACGCTGACCTACCGTCTGCTCGTAAGTCCCGACTGGATGAGTATCGATCCGCAAACTGGTGCGATCACCGGAACGCCGACCGCCGAGGGAGTGGAATCGGTCGTCGTCGAAGTGAGCGACGGCACGGCGAAGACGACGCAAGGATTCGCGCTGAACGTCCGCCTCAATCAAGCCCCCACCATCAGCTCATCTCCCGTGACCGCGGCCATGGTCGGGGGCATCTATCGCTACACGGTCAAGGCCGCGGACCCGGACGGCGATCCCCTCACCTACGCGCTGCTCCCCGGCGCGCCCGCGGGCATGACGATCGACGGCTTCGGCCGCATCGTGTGGAACGTGCCGAGCGATTTCAACGCCGGCCTGCCCGCGGGGCAATCGCGGACAGCGGACGTGAAGATCCGCGTGAGCGACCCGCGCGGAGCCGCGGCGACGCAGGACTTTACGATCGCGGTGGCTCCCGACGCTCAGGCCCCGCAAGTCGTGCTGCAAATTCAAGCGGGGAGCCGCAGCTTTACGGGCAGCGCGGAGATTGATCTGGGCGCGACGGCCACGATCGTCGTGACGGCCTACGACAACGTGGGCGTGACGTCGCTGGTGCTGGAGATCGACGGCCAGATCGTGCCGCTCGACGCCCAGGGGCGTGCCACGATCACCGCCGAGACGCTGTTCGATAAGCAGCTTGTCGCCAGGGCCCGCGACGCGGCCGGGAACGAAGGAACGGCCAGCGGCACGTTGCGCGTCGCCACCTCGGGGAGCCGCAATCGCCCGAACGTGAGCGATCCGACGCTGCCGCCGCATCCCGGCTTCGCCGCCGGAGACACGCGCGAGCCGATCGTTACGATCACGAGCCCCGCGTTCAACGCGTCGGTCACGAACCTGACGCCGATCATCGGCACGATCGACGATCCGGAAGACAACCTCTGGTACTGGCGCGTCTACACGGCCCGGTTCGACCAGCTCGACCTGACGCAGATCGACATCAACGACCCTGACCTGAAGATGATTGCCCAGGGCACCCAGGAGATCCACGCCGGGGAGATCGCCAAGTTCGATCCTTCGGCCTTCTCGAACGATCCGTATGCCATTCTCGTCGCCGCGTTCGACGTGAACGGCCGCGGCTACGTCGCCGCGACGGTCGTGACCATCGAAGGGAACGTCAAGCTGGGCGCGTTCCGGCTGGAGTTCACCGATCTGTCGATTCCGCTGGCGGGGATTCCGATCAGCGTCACCCGCGTCTACGATACGCACGACGCCAGCCGCCAGGGAGATTTTGGCTACGGCTGGACGCTGGGCGTGAAGGACGCCCGCATTCTGGAAGTGGGGGCGATTGGCGACGGCGGCGGCTTCGATCCCGGCGCGAATACCTTCGTGCCCGGCAAGACCAAGGTCTACATCACCAATCCCGCGGGCCAGCGCGTCGGCTTTACGTATCAGGAGCGGCTTACTTCGGGAGGCTTCTTCGGCGCGGTCTTCGAAGCCTACTTCGTGCCCGACCCGGGCGTTTACGACAAGCTCACGATCGACGATCCGCAGGTGTTCCGCGGCGGCATTCTGGGCGCGTTCGGCGAAGGGATCAATCCCGACGTCTACACGCTGACCACGGCCGACGGCACCCGGTATCGCTACAATCAGCACACGGGCCTGCAATCGATCACCGACCTGAGCGGCAACGTCGTGACGTTTACGAGCGCGGGGATCAAGCATTCCTCGGGCGTGGAAGTGAAGTTCGTCCGCGACAACCGCGGGCGAATCACCGAGATCATCGACCCGGCCGGCAACAAGCTGCTATACGGCTACAACGCGGCGGGGGATCTGGTCTCCTTCACGTCTCAAACACAACTCACCACCACGTTCAAATACCATGCGGCCCAGGCCCACTATCTCGACGAGATCGTGGACCCGCTGGGCCGGCGCGCCGTCAAGACGGAATACGACGACCAGGGCCGCATCCTGCGCGTCATCGACGCGGCGGGCAACGTCGTCGAGTACGATCATAGCCTGGAAGGCTTCGAGCGCATTCGCGACGCGGCCGGCAATTGGACGGCGCTCAAGTACGACAACTACGGCAACGTCGTCGAAGAACGCCGCGGCGAGCACGTCGTCACCCTGCCCAGCGGCGGCGAGCAGACCGCGTACGACTCGATCGTACGCACCCAGTACATTCACGAACGGGACGGCGTCAAGTCGCCCAATCGTGATAAGGAATGGCAGGTCACGCAGGTTTATCTCGATGTCCTGGGCAACACGGTCAAGGAAGTCACGACCGAATACGATTACGACGCGCGCGGCAACGTGGTGAAGGTTACCGACGTGGTGGGCGGGCAGACGCTCGTTCGTGAGTTTGCCTACGACGCAAAGAACAACGTCACCCGCGTCAAGGACGAACTCGGCAGGCAGACGCTCTTCACCTACGACGCAAAGGGCAACCTGCGCGAAGTGGTGAACGCCGAAGGCAACAAATCCCTCACCGCCTTCGACGGCCAAGGGCGCGTCACCAGCTATACCGATTTCAACGGCAACGTGACCACCTTCGTCTACGCGGGGAGCCAGTCGCAGCCGAGCGAGATTCGCAACCCCGGCCATACCGACGCCGCGCCGAACGCCCGCAAGTTCGAGTACAACGCCTTTGGCCAGACGACGAAGATCACCGATGAAGAAGGAATCGTCACCGAATACCACTACGACAACGCCGGCCGGTTGACCTACGAACGGATCGGCGCCGACGCTCCGGTGCGCTCCATCTATCAAGGGCAGAATCTTTCCCGGCGAATCGTCGCCCGCAGCGAGGTCGAATCGGGTGCGAGCGACATTGTGACCGAGTACGGCTACTACGACAACGACCTGCTCCGGTTCGAAATCGACGCTCTGGGCGCGGTCACCGGCTACGAGTACGACGCTAACGGCAACCGCACGTTCCTGGGCCGCTGGAATACGAAGGCCGATTACGATGCCGACGTGGCCGCCAAGGCCGCCAGTCCGGCGACGGTGTTCGCCGGCCGCTATCCGCGGGCGACGTTCGAGCACGTTTTTGTCTACGACCGGCTCAACCGGCTCGACTACGAAATCGACGACGTGCAGCTCGCCCTGGCCGAGCAGGGAGGAATCCCGCTCGACCAGATCACGGTCCGGCTCGACTACGATTACGACTCGGCCGGCAACCGCACCGAGGTCGTCGACCGCAACGGCCGCAAGCGCACGTTCGAGTACGACGAGCGGAACCGGATGATCGCCGAGTTCTGGTGGCAGTTCGACGTCACGAGCGGCCAGGAGGAAGTGATCCGCTCGTTCACCTGGCAATACTGCACCTGCGGCAACGTCAGCCAGGCGACCGAGTACGACGGACCGGTCGGCACTTCGCCAATCCTTTCGCGATACACCTACACCTACGACACGGTGGGGCGTCTCAAGTCGGTCGACAACGCCGGCACCAGCGACATGCCGCACGTCGTGCTGAGCTACGGCTACGACGCCAACGGCAATCAGATTCGCGTCGAGGACAGCCTGGGTGTGGCCGTCGTTTCCACCTACGACGCCCAGAATCGCCTCAAGACGCGGGCCTGGGAGAACGCGCCCGGCATTGCTGCCGCGAACGCCGTGGATGAGGTATTGGTCGAGTTCGATTACTACCGCAACGGCACGCAAAAGGAGCTGCGCCGATACGACGTCGATGAGGTGACGGGTGCCAAGACGCTCGTCGGCCGCACGCTGCATGGCAATCTCGACGCTTCCGGCCGCGTACGGACGATCTCCCACCGCGATGCGGTCGACCAGGCGATCGCCGAGTACACCTACGGCTTCGACAAGCTAGGGCTCGTGAAGAGCCTGCTGTACGACAACCGCGACGATCAATACGACTTCGACGTTACTTACGACTACGATGATCTCGGCCAGCTTGTCGAAGCCGACTACAGCGACGCCACCACGGCCCGCGGCATCTATCAGGACGAATTCTACAACTACGACAAGAACGGCAACCGCACGAGTTCTCATCTCCACGACGACGGCTACGTCACCGGCCCGGGCAACCGGCTCCTGTCCGACGGCACGTTCAACTACGAGTACGACAACGACGGCAACCAGATCCGCAAAACCGACATCGCCAGCGGCGAAGTCACGGTCTTCGAGTACGACTATCGGAACCGGATGACCCGCGCCACTCGCTACAGCCAGGCACCGGAATCAGGCGGCATCATCCTGGCGGAGACGACAAACCGTTATGACGTTGATGGTCGCCGAATCGCATTCTCAACGGATGATGATGGTGCTGGTCCCAATCTGCCGCAAGAGACGCGGGTGATTCACAACGGCGATGATACGTGGGCGGATTTCAATTCGCTCGACGAATTGTCAGCTCGTTACATGCTTGGAAGTCGTATCGATCAAATCCTCGCTGTTTCGCGGAATACTGGATCATCGAATGGTGAGACCAATTGGTATCTAACGGATCATCTGGGGACTGTTCGAGATGTCCTCAACAACACAGGAATGCTGAGCAGTCACGTTCCGTACGAGGCCTTTGGGGCAGTTGCGTTGTCCGCAGCTAACAAACTCGAAAGCCGCTTTTCCTATATGGGCCGGGAGTATCAGCCTCTAGTAAATCAATATTACTATCGAAGCCGGCAGTATGATCCCTACGTAGCACGTTTTAACTCGGAAGACGATATCCGGTTTGATGCGAACGATTTCAATCTATTTCGCTTCGTAAACAACTCGCCATTTAGTGCGACCGATCCGACAGGGAATAGTGCCGTCTTTGCCTATTCGGTAATCACAGCAAAGGCAATTTATGCCGTAACTGCGCTTGCCATGGTATTCCAACAGGACCGTTACAAGAATGACAAGGATTATTTAAAAAAAATTGCCTTTTGCCCTATACTGTATCAGTATGAGTTCATTGCGCTCGCTCTACTCCCATGGGGCAATTTGATTGGACTGCTCTGGGGTGTAGGGAGTGAGGGAGTGACCGGATGCCCTTCGTGGTATGAGGTGTTTGGGCTTAAGCCTTAACTGAAACTGTCACGTTTTGCGTTTTTCGATGAAGCGTGCGGGTTGGCACGCCCACGAACATAAGCAAACCTCGGGTGGCACGCCCTGAGGCACGAAGGGCGTGCATGAGCGTGGGCAGGTTCACCGATGTCCGGCTTGCCCATCCGACGTTAGGATTGGTCCACCACGCCCATCGCTGCGCTCTGGGTGTGCCACCCTGTTTGTTTTTGCTCTCTTTTTAACTTTTTAATCATTGACGATACTGGAGTAGGTATAATCCGCGCGCCAGGTTGGCACACCCACGACATAAGCAAACCTCGGGTGGCACGCCCTGAGGCACGAAGGGCGTGCTGATGGAGCGCTTGATTTGCCAGAGGCCGCCCTACGAACACGTACCAAGCTGAGACCAGCACGCCCATCGCTGCGCTCTGGGCGTGCCACCTGGGATTGCTGTGGCTACCTTTTTGGTGAATAAATCCAATAGGCTTTGGTCCATGCTAGTCGATTCCGACTCCCTGAAGGGCGGCGAGCCGTGAGAATCATTAACCCGGCATCGGGCGGGTTGGCACGCCCACGACATAAGCAATCCTGGGGTGGCACGTCCCTGAGGCACGAAGGGCGTGCTGATGAACTGCGAGTAGGATTGCCGATGGCTGCTGTTCGAAATCAAACATTAGTTTTCCACGCCACGCCCATCGCTGCGCTCTGGGCGTGCCACCTGGGATTGCTGTGGCTACCTTTTTGGTGAATAAATCCAATAGGCTTTGGTCCATGCTAGTCGATTCCGACTCCCTGAAGGGCGGCGAGCCGTGAGAATTATTAACCCGGCATCGGGCAATAGCTATTTTCGCAAACGTCGTAAAAGGATCGACGACCCCGGGCATGCCCGCGAGCTTACCTTCTCATGCTACAAGCGATTTCCGTTTCTCAACCGAGATCGCACGCGACAATGGTTGATCGATGCGTTGCACGCCGCGAGACAAAAGTTTCCCATCGACCTATGGGCCTATGTGATTATGCCCGATCACGTTCACCTGCTTCTTTATCCACGCGAAGCCGCTTTGGAAGTGGGACGCGTGACCGGGGCCATCAAGGAGGCCGTCGCGCGAAAGGCAATTCGTTATCTGGAAGAACAGGCGCCCGAATGGCTGCCTAAAGTCACGGTTCGCGAAGGGAAACGTACACGCCGTAGATTCTGGCAGCCAGGAGGCGGATACGATCGCAATGCCGTCGAACTCGCCGCGATTCAAAAGATGATCGACTACATCCATTTGAATCCTGTTCGTCGGGGTCTTACCGTCCGTCCAGAAGACTGGCCTTGGTCCAGCGCATGTTGGTATGCCGGAATCCGACCCGTGCCTCTCGATATGGATGCGACCATTCCCACAATTCACCAAGCGGGGGCAAGCCGTAATGATTTTGTGTGACTCGGCCGGCACACGCGCAATAAAGCAAAACTCGGGTGACATAACCCCGGGCTTGGCACGCCTACGAACATGAACAAGCCTGGGGTGGCACGTCCCTGAGGAACGAAGGGCGTGCTGATGGATCGCGAGTGGGATTGCCGATGGCTGCTGTTCGAAATCAAACATTCGTTCCCACGCCCATCGCTGCGCTCTTGGGCGTGCCACCTGGGGATTGAGCCCTCGACCAAGCCCTCCCCTGCATTTGCAGAAAAGCAGTTGCTCAATCCGTGGCAGCCGATGACTTTGGCTGGAGCTACTGGAGCAACCTGCCGATAATAGCCCCAGCCGCTGGGGAGGGGGGACGGAGAGGCCGCGCTTGCGCTGCTAGCCTTGGCTTTGCGGGCACTTTGCGCAAAAGGCTTCTCCGTGGCCCGACCCAATGCATTCTTGCTGGCTACCGCCATCTCTCTGCTAGCAGCCACCGCCGCCAGCGGCCAACAACCCCGTACGCCAAACCGCAACGTGCCGGCACGCCAACGCGAAGCTCGCGCGGACCAGCAAACGACCCGCACGCAATCAGCGGCGCCCACCCGACACGTCACGCCGAGCATCGGGCAAGATCGCCTGATTAGCAAGCAATCGCCGGTTCGTCCCGCCGCGTACGAAACGAGCCCCACGGAGATGTCTCCGTCTTCTGACTTCGCCGAACCGATGGGCAATGCCTGGGACGAGGGCGGCGGCTATGCGGAATTCGGCGAGCCGTGCCACGCACGCTACGGCCAATTCACGGCGGGATTCGCCTTCACGTTCCTGGTCCCCGAGTTTGGCGACAACGTCGCCTTCACGACGACGTCGAGCGACGGTGCGAGCTTCGAGAACATCAGCCCGACGCAGTTCGACTACGGCCTGAAGTTCGCCCCTCGGGTTTGGCTCGAATACACGTTGCCCGACGGCCTCGGCGCGCGCGCAACCTACTGGCAATTCGATCACGCGGCGGCGACCGCGATCGGCACGGCGCCCGCCAACGGCTTTGGCCAAATCACAACGCCCTCGTTCGGCGACATCGACATTTCGACGAACATCCCAGGGGCAACCATGACCGCCAACAGCGGCCTGGAGCTGCAATCGCTGGATTTGGAAGGCACCAAGGGAGTCAGCTTCGGCCGCTGGTCGTTGGCCGCCAGCGCCGGCGTTCGCTATGGAGCGATCAAGCAAAACTATGCGGCCCAGCAACGGAGCGCCAATGGCGTGCTCAACGGGTCCATCGACTTCCAGCACAACTTCGACGGCGCCGGCCCAACCTTTGGCCTCGAAGCCCGGCGCTACCTCGCCGAGCGGCTTTCGATCTTCAGCACGGTCCGCGGGTCGCTGTTGTTCGGCAATCTGCGGTCGACGCTCGAAGGCGGCGAGGACCTGGATCTTTCGACGCCGTTCCTGACCTCCTCGACCAATCGGCGACTCGATACCTTGCCCGTGGTCAACATGCAATTGGGCGCCGATTGGCAGATTCCACTCGGCATGGCGGCCACCTTCTTTTGGCAAGGCGCGATGGAAGCCCAATGGTGGCAAGGAGTCGGCAACGCCGCGACAGAAACCGGCGACCTCGGCCTATTCGGCTTCAACACCGCCGTGGGAATCGCCTGGTGAGGCATCAACGTATCTTAGGGCGGGGCTGATCGCTGAAACCCGAGCCTGGGATTGCGGGAATGGATGGCGACCAGCCACTGTTTCCGCACCTCGCCAAACGCAAGGCGTATGCCATGGTGCAACGCGACCTGGAGGAAGCGGGCATCCCGTATGAGACGGAAGAGGGGCTGGCGGACTTCCATGCGGCCGAGCGTCACACGCACATCACCGGCCTGCTCAAGAGCGGGTGTCGCTCGTCGAGGCCAAAGAGTTGGCACGTCACAGCGACGTGCGGATGACGATGCGTTACACCCACATCGGCTTGGCCGATCAGACCGTGGCCGTCAATCGTCTACCGGCCCTTCCGCCGGCCGACGAGCCTGAAAAGTGTCTGCACTATGTCTGCACTTCAGGCGGCGCGGATGGGCAAAGTGGGGCACCAAATGGCACGGCAACGGCAAGGCCCAGAAATGCGAAAACCCTTGCCGTAGCAAGGGTTTAGTCGCCGAGAGTCAATCCATGTCGCAGGTTGACCCAAATTGCCAAAAAATGGAGGCGGCGGGAATCGAACCCGCGTCCCGCGACATTTCCGCGGGGGCTTCTACGTGCGTAGTCGGATCATTTACGCGTCTCGATCACCGACCCCCAACCGACGAGGTGCCTGGCGATCCAGCCGGGAACAGTTTTTAGCCGCAAGCGTGCCCAGCAATGACTTGCGACGATTCGGATTTGGTGACGAGTTTTTGGGCCTCTCCGACTAAAGCCCGCAACTCGGGTTGCCTTTAATTAGGCAGCCAAAGCAAAGGTATCTTCGGCAATTGAAGATATTGGTCAGCTTTTTTACGTGGCCCACTGACCAACCACGGCACGCCACCCACGCTTCTAGCTATCCGGTCGAACCCAGTTCGCCCCCGTATGAGCTGCAAAACGCAGACCTGCTTCATTATAGCAGATCGGGTCTTGTGGCAAGGCAGCTGGAACGGACCAGGGCGCCATTTTTCTCACTGAGAACGCGTGTTACGACGCCGGGTTCTGGCAGGGCAATTTCCTGAGACATCCAGATTCGTTTGATCTCGATTCGCCAACAAATGGGATCGGCCCGGCGTCACGCGCAGGGTCGAGGGATCGTCGTTGTGAAGTGTGTGGGGATAACATGGTCGCTTGCGTTGCTCATCAGCGGACACATTGTTTGGGAGCAACGCTGTACGGCATTGCTCCAGATCCTGCGCAGTGGCCAAGGGGGGCCTCCAGCTACTGGCCAGCAAGCCGGGCGACGATTCGTTGTTGAAGATCCTCGGCCGAAATACCACGTACCAAAAAGCGTTTTTGCGCCGAGGTGTTGCCCGCCAGAAGTTCGAGCTGGCTCTTGCGCAGTTCGAGCTGGTCGGCCAAAAGATCCGTGATCGCTTTATTGGCTTTGCCTCTTTCGGGGGCTTGTGTGACCAGCACCTGAAGTGCCCCCGCGTGAATGCCCTTGAGCGCGTTGCGACGCGCGCCCGCATGCGCTCGTACGGGAAGGATCACGCCGTCGGGACGAATATCGAGTTGGAGCATATGGGCCGTCGCCAAGAGCAACGCGGTTTCGACAGGCGTGTCCGCAAGGCAAGATTCGGATGGCGCCCCGTCGGAGGCCCCCGCCAGTGGCGTCCGATCGAGTCGCCTCTTATTCAAACAGTGTGGATCCCACGCGGACCATGGTCGCGCCTTCTTCGATCGCAATTTCAAAGTCGCCGCTCATGCCCATCGAGAGTTCGCGGAGCGTTGCCTGACCAGAGAAGACGGTGGCCAGGCGATCGCGCAGACGCCGCATGCCGCGGAAGTCCTGGCGAGCGGCGTCGGTGTCCCCTGCGAGGCTGGCCATTCCCATCAAGCCACGGACCTCGATGTTATCGAGCGTGAGCGCATAAGCCATAAGCGGTTCGATCTCGTCAGGCGACAACCCTGTCTTGGTCGCATCGCCAGAGATGTTCACTTCTAGCAAGACCGGAACCCGGCGGCCTATGAGGGCGGCTTCAACCGTCAACGCGTCCAGCAGCCGACGGCTGTCGACCGATTGCACCAGGTGCGCCAGCGGCAATGTGCGACGGATCTTGTTCCGCTGCAGGTGTCCTACCAGGTGCCAGCGAATCCGCGGATCATCCAGTTTCGCGGCCTTGTCCCAAAGCTGCTGGGGACGGCTTTCGCCGAGGTCGAAGCAGCCCGCCGCGACGACGGCAGCGGTGGCCTCGGCCGAGACATACTTTGTCACGGCGACAAGAGTAATATCATCTGCGCGGCGGCCGCTTCGCTCTGCGGCAGTGGCAATCGATTCTCGCACCCTCGCGATATTGTCGGCGATGCGGTGCCCAGGCATCGATTCAGGCCTCGATTTCAACGAGCGAGGTAACCCGGCCATCTTCCGCGTGGAAGCGTCCAAACAAGAGCTGGTTATAGAGGTTCTTGCCTAGCACGGTGCGCGTGGCGGCGTTTCCCATCGCTCGATAGAAGAGCCACTGCTCGTCACCGACCTGAATGCGATAGCCAACGGCCTCACCGTGGGCGACCGGCTTGCGCTCGCGTCCTACGGTGAGTTGTCGCCATGTAATCTCCCGTTTGAGCCGGCGGGGCTGGAGATCCACAAACAGCGGCACGAGCATGTTCTGGCCTTCGCCCGACTGTGTCAGATGGAGTTGTCCGTTGCGTGTTTCCAGCGAACCACGAACTCCCGGGCCATTGCGCCATTCGTTGAGTGCCAATGGGGCAACGCGAATTGCCAGACCGTTTTCAGCAATAAGCTGTCCCTCACGCGTTTCCGGTTCGGGTTTGAACGTGATCGAAGCGGCAAGCGGAAGCGTTGAGCTGTATTCGATTTTGCCGGGCTTGCTGCCAAGCACCGCATCGGCCAGCACCAGGCACTGGTCCTGACGCGCTAACGCCAAGTGTCGCTGGACGATGACGTCGCCAGCCAGTGTAAGTTCAAGTTCGAGATAGTCGACATCGCCGTCCGATTCCCAACAGACTTGTTCCCAGACCCCCTGCGGGGCGAGGAGCTCACCGTCCACGCGAACTTCGAGCGTGTGCCGACCGTTCCAATAATCAGTTTTGCCAAGAGCGAGTTCGGTAACAAGCTCGGCCGCGCTGTGGTTAACGGCAAGTTGTGGGCTGCGCCGTTGCCAGTCGCAGCGTAAGACCGCTAGCCGGGCATCTTCTAATTGCCACGAACTCGGAGGAAAGCTGCTGGAGTCGCCGCCCTTCTCCACCGCTTTGGACAAGTGCTTCGTCTTTTCGCGTTTGCACGCGCGTAGCGCAGCGTGCAGCAACTTGCGATGCGTTTGGCCATCGGTTGCAAGAAACATTGGCGAGCCGTTAGCTCGGGTTAGACGCCAGGCATATTCGACCAGCGATTCAAATTGCCTCTGGACGTCGGAATTCCAGATTTTGCGGCCGCCCTGTTTACTGAGAGATCGCACGCGGGCAAGGCTGGCGATGGTTGGCATCAGGCGAGCGAGGTGTTCGCCGTGGAGCGTTCCGCTAGCGTCGAGTGCCTGGTCGGCCCATTCATCGAGTGTGTGGCGTGCCGCATCCAGCAGCGCCGAGGAAGCGGCCAGTTCGGGCAGTAGGTAAGAAAGGTTAGCCGGCAACTCGGCATGGAGCAACAAGGTGGCCAGTGGCTCGGTGGCAGTGCTGTCGCTAGCTGCTAGGGCAACGAGGCGTTGGGTGAGTTGTAGCCAAATACTTGCGGAAAGGGATTGGGCTAGTTCCGGAAGTGCTTCGGTCCAAACAAGGCATTCCACCGCGAATGACACATCGGCGGAGGTCACCGCGGCACGGCTTAGCCAAGCGCAGACCGCCCCCTCCAATTCTATTGAACTGCGTTCGTTTTTGGGGCATCGTAACAGGTGAGCAATCCGCTCGGCGGATTCGACTTCAGTGGCATTTCCCCCTTGCAGAACGGCGTTTTGTCGGCCGAGTAGTTTGCCGAGGGATGGATGGTTTCGCTTTGCAAGATGTTTCCGCCAGACGGCCCAGGTATCGGGATGCTCGGGCGATTCCGAGAGTTTGCGCAGGCGATTGGGGGCAGCCTTACTCCAGAAACTATTGAGCGCTGCACTCACAGCGGCTGGGTCTTGTTTTCTTTTTCTGGAGTGCTTCGTCGAAGTGGTTGTAGCCATAGGACTATCAGAGGCTCGGCGGCGGGGCTGGCAATTTTGCCAACGAGGCTGGCGATCCGCGCCGCTACGAGATTCCTTTCTAAACCGAAGGTTGGACGCTGCTAGGGGGAAGCCGGTATCTTAGCAATCGACGCCCAAATTATCGCGGCCCCCCGGGCGAAAAATTATCTTTCCGGCCTTCGCCGTGGCATTCTCACGTCGAGGATTGCTGCCCAGACGGATGCTCAGAGTCGCGGTGTCTGCACCTGGCCGCTGGAAGTTCGAAGTTTTTGCCCGGGGCTATACCCGGCAATGCTTCAAAATGTCCACGGCCGGCGCTACATAACTCACATAGAACGGCCCAAACTCGGCATAGCGAGCGCTGGCCTCGTCGAACCGCATACGGTAGACAATGTCTTTGAGAAATTCCGGGTTTCGTGCCCAGAGCGTGACTCCCCACTCCCAGTCGTCGAGCCCCACGGACACGGTGATGAGCTGCGTGACCTTGCCACCAAACGTCATGCCAGTGCGGCCGTGTTCGGTCATCATCCGGCTTCGTTCGTTGACGTCGAGCAGAAACCAGTTTTCGCCAACCTCGCGTTTCTTGTTCATCGGATAGAAACAGGTCGCTGGCCAAGGCGGCAGGTCGGGGGTGAGCCGCTGTTTGCGTATCATCCCCTCGCGGCTTTCATAGGCCTTGAGCTTCGCGACATAGGCAGGGCCATCCGGATCTTCACCTTCGGCGACTAGTCGTTGGCCGTACTGTTCGACCGTCGGAACGTATTCCGATACCTCGGTTAGTGAGACGAACGAATAGGTAGGTTCAAGGGCCACGCCAAGCGGATCGCTCATCAGCCTCTGGTGCACACTGTCAATCAAAAGCGGGTCGGCATCGAGCAGCATCAGGCCGAAGTCTGCTTTGTGACCGCTGACGATCGAGGGTTGCAAGCGGGCCGGGGCCCCCTGCCCTGCCGGATCGAGCGCGGCGCTGAACGCTTCGCGGCCGGCGGCGAGCTCTGCTGGGCTGAGCGATTTGAGCGCCGCACGTTTGAAACGGTAGTACAGGTGGCTGCAATGCCAGCCTTCGCTGGGCTTCAGCGAAACTTCTGTCGATGGGGCGCCGTGAGACATCGATGGCTCCGAACCATAGAGACACAAATCCTCTCACGCAATGATACCCGCTTGTCGCGGGCAGCGACAGGCACGCATGAGAATCCCCGCGTCTTCGACCGCGACGGTGCGCGTCGACGATCAGCCAGCGGCTTCAGACAGATCGCCAACCAGACGACAGAGCACCTCGCGAGTGACGTGCGCGGGGACGATTTCGCGCACATTGCCGGCGGTTCGGCTATAGCGTACGAGGTTCAGGCTGCCGGTCCGAGCCACGAGCAATTCATAATACGTCGTTCGGTTGGCGTCGCGCTGCGGAGGGGTCGAACGCATTTGCACCGTGCAGCCGGCCTCGTCCGTTTCGATCGGGCTGATCGGTTCGAGCAGATACGTGAGCTTGGCGGCGAGTCCTTCGGCGATCGTCTTTAGCTCCGGAGCGGTCTTGCTGGTCAGGCTGGCCGATCGAAGCGAGAGCCCGGTGAACGAACAGGCGATCGTATCGAGCGCCGCCAATTCACAAGCCAGCGCTTGTCCCGCGTCGGTGAGTGCAATGGATTGGCTGCCGCTGGAGAACAACGGCATGCTCGCGAGCGTTTGTTGAAGTTGTTGTTTGAGGTTCATGTGTCCACCTCTCCGCACGCTTCCGTTTGGTGTTCGCCACCATCGAACGAGAGAATCGTTCGCGTGCCGTCGAGCACGGTTTCAATATGGACTGGCCGACCCCAGAGCGTGTAGAGATTGGCCAGCGTGTCGTGGGCATATCCGGTCTTGAGTTCGACGCCGCCAAACGTGTGTTCGAGAAACAGCTCGCCGCGGTTCCGGTAGTTGCCATCGCGAACGGAAATCAGTGGGCGGCCCAGGTTCGTGAGCTGAAACAGAAGCTGCTGCTTGATCTTGGGGAACTCGCGGCTTTCGATTTCATAAGCATCGTTGGCCGGGTTGTAGCCGAACGAAAAAAGCTTGTGTTCGCGGCAGAAATCGAGCGTCAGAAACTCATCGATAAATGTCAGGTCATTGTGGATTTTTCGAACTTCAAAGATTTTCTGCCGGCCAAGCCCCACGCCGGTGTCCCAATCTCGTTTGCGAGCCCAATCGTCACACTCCTCATACTCCTTACCGAAGCGGCCTTTATTCCAGCGATCCTCGATATCGCGGAAGAGCTCGATGCCGACCTTATAGGGATTGAGTCGCGTGGGCGAACTCGCGAGCGTGCCCGAGTGGTGGTCGCAATAATTAACGACGTCGGCCGCCTCGAGCCCCTGGCGAGTCATGATCGTGGAGTGCCAGTAGCTCGCCCAGCCTTCGTTCATGATTTTGGTTTGGCCCTGGGGCGCGAAGTAATAGGCTTCGTCGCGAACGATCGAGAGCACGTCGAGCTGCCAAGGGCGGAGTGGAGCGTTCTCCAGCACGAACAGCATCACGTCGCGCGCCGGCTCGGGCGGGAACCGGGCATGCTTTATTTGTTGCTCGCGCAGCTTATCGGCCTCGGCCGCCAGCACGTGCGGCGGGTTGATGAACGCGTCCATATAATGCTTCGACTGGAACCGTCCAGGAGCGGAAGGAACTTCCCCGTCGTCCTGGACGTGCTCGAAGTCGTAGCGGCAAGGCTGATCGAACCGCTTTACGAACGGCGAATGGATGTCGATCAGGTCTTCGATGCTGAGGCACGCATCAATGAACGTCTCGATCGTCTCCACCCCGAACCGATCCATGTAGCGCCGGATTCGATTGCCGTGGTTGGCCATCTCGTCCATCATCTTGCGGTTTGTCTGGCTGAACCAGTAATTGTTCTTGAAGAAGTCGCAGTGGCCATAGACGTGGGCCATCACAAGCTTCTGATCGACGAGGCTGTTGCAACGCATTAGGTATGCGTAACAGGGATTGTTGTTGATTACCAACTCATAAATTTTTTGGAGCCCGTAGGTGTAGCCCTTGTTGAGTTGTTCGAACTCCATGCCAAATCGCCAGTGGGGGTAGCGTGTGGGAAATCCTCCATATGCCGCGATGGCATTGAGCTGGTCGGCATCGATGAGTTCGAAGATCGTGGGAAAAAAATCCAGTCCATAGTCGCGGGCATAGCCCTCGATCCGGACTTGCATCTCGGCCAGATTTGCCGGCAGCGGTTCAAAGGTGGCGGTCGCCATGTGTATGCTCGCGGTTAGGCCCCGGTGCCTAGGAAGGTCTTGAGGCAGCCGTATACAGCGTCTTTATTTTCGATTTCGGCGGTGATTAGATGTGGCTCGGCCTCGGCAAAATCGAGCGCGCGAATGAACTCGCCGCTACCGTAGGGGCTTTCTACCTGGCCGTAGCAGAACAAATTGACGTGCGGCAAAATCTCGTTGCGCAAAAGTTCCAGGCTGCGCTCATTATCTTCGCCCCAGTTGTCGCCATCGGAGAATTGAAAGCAATAGATGTTCCACTCGCTGGACGGAAACGTGCGCTCAATCAGGTCGGCACACACCTTATAGGCCGAGCTGATGCGCGTGCCACCGCTCTCGCGGGTGTGATAGAAGGTTTCTTCATCGACCTCCTTAGCCGCGGCGTCGTGGATGATGTAACGCCGTTCAAGGCCCTTGTATTGGCTGCGTAGCCAGGTGTCGAGCCAGAACGCCGCGGTCCGCACGATCTCCTTCTGATCGTCGGTCATTGAACCGGAAACGTCCATCATGTAAATGATCGCGGCATTGGCCTCGGGGAGTTGCACTTCGTTCCAGGCGCGATATCGCTTGTCGTCGCGAATGGGTACGACGCGAGGGCGATCGGGCACATAGGCATTGGAGGATATCTGCCGGCGGAGCGCCTCCATATAAGTTCGCTTGAAATGCCGGAGGGATTCCGGGCCGCTGCGGCGGATGCTCGTATAGCGTGACTTTTCTTGCTCGATGTTGGCCGTGCCCTTGGGCTCGATACGAGGGAGCTCGAGTTCTTCGCCCAGGAGTGCGGCCAATTCTTCGAGCGAAACCTCGACTTCCAACAGGTGCGCGCCCGGATCGCTGCCGGCGGCTCCGGCGCCCTCTCCGCCATCATCGCCTTTGCCGATCGGTGTACCGGGTTCACCATCGCCCTGCCCCACTCCGCCGCTGCCGTTTTTTCCGTAGCGGAAGTGTGGCACATCGAGCTGTGGGATCGGAATACTAACCAGATCGCGACCCTTACGGCCGATCATTTCGCCGTGCGTGACGTACCGGCGAAGATTCTGGCGAATCTTGCCGCGCACGATCTGCTTGAATCGCGATAGGTCGTGTTCGATTCTCATCAGGTGTTTCTCAAATCGTGAGCATGGTCGTTCGCGGCCGATCTTCCGGCGCTTTCCGGGAGATCGGCCTTCTAAGTTGTTATGCCGTGGGCTTGGCGTCTCCGCGAGCGAAGATGCTGGCCACGAAGTTCAATACGTCGGTGGCACTTTCGTCGTCGTAACCGTAGTCGCGAATGAGCCGTTGCTTGACGACATCGATCTTGGCCTGGGTATCGGCGTCGACCACCTTGGAAACCAGGCTCGTGAGCTTGATCGAATCTTTCTGGTCTTCAAACAACTTGAGCTCGAGGGCTTTGTAGAGTCGTTCATTGGTCTTGTAGTCGAATGTTCGCCCGTCGATCGACAAGGCGCCGATATAATTCATGATCTCGCGGCGGAAGTCGTCCTTGCGGCTTTCCGGAATGTCGATTTTTTGTTCGATCGACCGCATGAGGCGCTCGTCCGGCTCTTGATACTGGCCCGTGAACGTATTCTTGACCTTTTCACGCTGGGTGTAGGCCTTGACGTTGTCGATGTAGTTCCCGCAGAGTCTTTTCAGGGCGTCTTCGTCGGCGGCAATCGCGCGCTGAACCTCGTTTTTCACGATGTTTTCGTATTCCTCCTTAACCACGCCCAGCAGCTCGCGATACTTCGACCGCAGTTCGTCGTTCGTGATCAAAGTGTGATGCTTGAGTCCCGCTTCGAGTTCATTCATCACCATGAAGGGGTTGATCGAACGCGCTTCGGGGTGAGCCACAAGCGCGTTGGAGATCTTGTCTTGCACGTACCGTGGCGAGATGCCGTGCATCCCTTCGCCGGTGGCCTGCTCGCGCAACTCCTTGATGTTGTCCTCGGTAAATCCGGGAAGCGTCTTGCCGTTATAGAGCTTGAGCTTTTGGAGCAGCGTTAGGCCCGCATTTTTGGGTTCTTCGAGCCGGGTGAGAATGGCCCACATGGCGGCCATCTCAATCGTATGCGGAGCGATGTGCTTTCCGAGCACGGTGGCGCGATTGTAATCCTTTTCGTAGATCTTGATCTCATCGGCCAGCTTGGTGACGTAAGGGACGTCGATCTTCACCGTCCGATCGCGCAAGGCTTCCATGAACTCATTGTTTTGAAGCCTACGATATTCGGGTTCATTTGTATGACCAAGGATGACTTCATCGATATCGGTTTGTGCAAACTTCTTGGGCTTGACCTTGTGTTCCTGGCTTGCGCCCAGCAAGTCGTAGAGGAATGCCACGTCGAGCTTGAGTACTTCGACGAATTCGACCATGCCACGATTGGCGATATTGAACTCGCCGTCAAAGTTGAACGCTCGTGGGTCGCTGTCGCTGCCGTATTCGGCGATCTTGCGGTAGTTGATGTCACCGGTCAGCTCGGTGGAGTCTTGGTTCTTCTCGTCCTTGGGCTGGAACGTGCCAATGCCGATGCGGTCTTTTTCGCTGAGAATCAGGCGGCGAACTCGAACGTCGGCGACCACTTTGGTCCAGTCGCCGTCTGTTCGCTTGAGCATCTGGCTGTAGACGTAACGGCAGTAGGGGCAAAGTTCGCCCGTTGCCTTCACGCGATAGCCGCCTGGTTGCACCTCGGCGTTCAGCCGCTCGTACACATCGGCTCGAAAACGCTCAGGAATCAGGTGCAACGGCTCCTCGTTCATGGGGCACCATTGCACGCCGTCCGGCGTGTTCCAACCGAGTGCGTAGAGCGCGCCTTCATCCTTGGAGCTGTAACGCTCGAGCCCCTTTTTAAGCAGGCGAGCGATAGTGCTCTTGCTGCTTCCTACGGGGCCGTGAAGCAAAAGAACGCGTTTCTCGATGCCGTAGCCTTGAGCGGCGCTCTTGAAGGCATTCACAAGATGCCAGAGAGAGTCGTCGAGACCGAATACGGCGTCACGCCCATGGTCATCCGGATCGCTGAAGAAGCGATACCGGACGCGCTTCTCGCGAAACTCCTCGAACGTCTCGGTGCCGTACGACAACACCATGTCGTAAAGCCGCTCAAAGGCGTTGCGTGTGACCGCAGTATTTGACCGCACCACGTCGAGATACTGCTCGAAAGTGCCCTCCCAGTTCTTGCGGCGGAACTGCTCAAGGTCCTGGCGCTCGGCCACGAGGGAGATGATCTCGCGTCCGTAATTCATAGTGAATCTCCGAAGAAAGGCAGCCTGCGCCGCTTTCGCCGGAGTTTCCCTGAACGCCAGGGGCTTTGCGGCGAAACGCGCCGAGCGGCCCAAAACTAGTTGTGCGTGCCTAAGGACTGTGTATGGAAGTGGAGATTGCTGGACGATTACTTGTTGGTAGCCGCTCGCAAGCGGTTGGTTTCTAGTGGCTGGTTTCGGCCGTGGTTTTTCGATCTTGTATCCTGAGATTTCGCGCGACTTGTGCGCAGACGTTGCCGCGCGCATGCGCAGTGACGGCATGGCGGACGGCGACGCAATGGGCAGGCGGTCGCATCCCGGACGTTTCGTAGCGCGCAGCGCGGCACCGCTGTCAAAAACGCGTTACAAGAGACCGGGAGAGAGAGAAATTGGAAAAGAACGCTCAAGGCGCGGCGGGCAGGATGCTACGACAAGCCTACTTCTCGTTGCTTGTGGTCTTACGGTTGGCCGTGCGATCCTTGCCGCGACCATCTCCTATACCTTCCCTATGCCAAGTATGCTCACGAGATGCGGTACCGACAATATGGGTTTCTGAGCAAAGTCAATCCATTGTCGTCCTAGGAGAGTGCAAATTCCTTGCCGCATGCGATAATATCTCGTATTTTTCCGATGAAATCGCAACGCGCCCTATTCTTGGACGCTAGCTTTTCCGCGGAAGTTCGCGGCGGCCGGCAAGTTTCTGGACACTTGCGGAAGTGTTGGGCGACCGTTGCGGAGACAGCCGGCGGATCGGCAAACAGACGCGCGGCCAGGCAGATTTCATGGGGCGATGCGCGCTGGTCGGCAGCACGCGAATGCAAATTCGTTCAGGCGAGCAGACGCTTGACACTTTCCATGAGTCGATCCATCGCGAACGGCTTGGCGTCGACGATTACATCCGCAAGCCGTTC
>CAZRCI010000002.1:139653-161411 GCA_964598535.1 uncultured Planctomycetaceae bacterium
CGTCGACGCCAAGCATCTCGGCATAGGCCTTGTGCCGGCTACCTTCGTTGGCCGTAATCATGATCACGCGCAAAGGAACCGGCCGGCTGCGGCGGAGCTTTTCCAGGACCAGGAAGCCCGATCGCTTGGGCATCATCATGTCCAGGATCACTAAGTCCGGGTCTTCTTTTTCAGCCATGGCCAGGCCCTGATTGCCATCGCGGGCGATGAGCACTTCATAGCCGCTGGCTTCGAGCGCGAAACGCACGCTTTCGACGATCTCCTGATCGTCGTCCACAATCAGAACTCGCTGCTGTTTGACGTCGCTCTTTGCCTCTTCCATGGTCAACCTGCGATATTGGTTCGTCTTCGGGCGCCCGCGACTTGCGGCAATTCACCCCGATTTGATCTAAAATAGAGTTCTCCACAACTATCCGAGATTGGCGTCTTTTGCAAGGACCACCCGTGCTCAACGTGCTTCGGCAAGAGGATTTCGGCACATGAAGAGCGGGAAGCGAACAAGCCGTTCATGCCTTTTACCTAGGGCCTGCCGCACAAACCTGGGGGCGGCGATCTTGGTGATCGCGGCCCTTGTAGCCCCAAAGTGCCCCCTCGCCCATGGGCAGTCGCCGCGGTCGGCATTGTCCCGCCAGGCGGGCGAGGAATTTCTTGTTCCGGCCGGCGAGCCCGTGCGTCATGGTCAGGGGCAACGGGTTGCTGTCACCAGCGGCCGTGGGAAAGTGGTCGCGATGTTGCATGCCGAGGTCGGCGATCGGCGGCTGATCGTCTTGCCGGACGGTCGATTGCAGTCGGCGCCAACGCGGGACGCACCCCTGACCGACGAGGGATTCAAGCCGGCGACCAAGGCCGAGATTGTCGCTCAGCTAGAGACCGAGGGGCTGCGTGAATTCAAGTCGCGCAGCACGGCTCGGTTCGTATATGTCTACAACACGAGCGAAGCGTTCACCAAGGGGACCAGCCGCATTCTGGAGACGATGTATCCCGCGATTTTGGCTTATTTCAAACGGTTGCAGATCGGCGTGGATCACCCCCGAATGCCGCTGGTGGCGGTTATGTTTCGCACGGAGGAGGAATTTCGCAAGTATGAGGACGTGCCGGACGGCATCGCGGCCTATTACAACACGATTACGAATCGAATTGTGATGTACGAGCAATCCGACCTCGTGGAGCTTGCGCCCGAACTGGCGATGAAGCAGTCGATCGGCATGATCGCCCATGAGGGAATTCATCAGATTCTGCACAATATTGGCGTACAGCAACGTCTGAGCCGCTGGCCGATGTGGCTCAGCGAGGGACTGGCCGAATACTTCGCCCCCACTTCGGTCGATCAGCGGTTGCGGTGGAAGGGCGTGGGGATGCCGCACGATTTGCGGATGTACGAGCTAGGCCGGTATCTCAAGGCACAGCCCGGCAGTCCCGGGGAAGTCGTGCAGCAGGTCGTTGGCGCCGAGCAGCTTACTTCCAGCGGATACGCGGCCGCTTGGGCGCTCACGCACTATTTGGCCTCGCGGCAGAAGGAAAAATTTCAGGACTATCTCCGCGAAGTGGCAAGCTTGGGACCGCTTGAGCCGCGCGAGCGCGCCGCGGCGTTTCACCGAACAGAGTTCGACAAACGTTTTGGCGCTGACTATCCCAAGCTCCAGGACGCGCTGCTGAAGCACCTGCAAGCGCTGCCCTATGTCGATCCGATTGCCAATCAAACACACTATGTCGTATTGCTCGACACCACGAGCATGCGTACTGCCGGCGTCACCACCTCACCGGCCGGCGCTCGGGAGTTTCAGGAGGAGACGCTTAGCAAGCTGCCGCCCAACGTCCGGGCGACCAGCCGCTTTCAGATCATGCCGTTTGCAAACCGGCAACTGGCCGAGCAATATGCCAATCGCTTTTTGGACGGAAGCTAAATCAGGCTGGCCGCTTGGGCATCGCCACGCGCGGCCTACGCGGCCGGTTTGGCGGGCGTTGCGAGCGGAGTGCGGTGTGGGCGGAGCCGGCTGACGCGCACGTGCCGCGCCAGTATCCGCTCTTCGAGCTTGTCGAACGTTTCGGATAGCCGGCTTCCATAGACGCAGAGCGGCGCGAAAATGCAGCCCAATGCCGCGCCCCAGACGACGTCGCTGGCAAAGTGCGCCTCGGCCAATACGCGCTGTGTGCCGGCCAGCGCCGCGCACGTCGGAAAAAGCCAGCGGCCACGCGGGTAAAACGCCGCCAGCACGACCGCCAACGCGGCGGCGCAGGCCATGTGCGACGACGGGAAGCCCTGTCCGCTGCTAGCATTGCTTGCTAGCGGCAGCCAGTCGCCAAACGTCTCCAGACCGCGATCCACAAGCGAAAGGTCGACGCTGCGTGGCCGATCGCGAGCAATCAGGAGCTTGAAGATATTGGCCACAAGGCCGGCACCGAGCGCGGTGACGGCAATGCGTGGCAACGCATAGCGATGCCAAGGATCCAGGACGGCAATCACGGCGCAGATGGATAGCACTCCCAGGCCGTGGCCGAAGAGCTCGGCAAACCCACAGAGCTTGCGCAAGAAGTTGGGCGAATGGTCGCTTGCAATAAGCTTGGCGAGCGGGATATCGATGGCAAGGCAGGCTACTCCCAGGCCAGCCAGCACCGCGGCCAAGGTCCAGAGCTGCGAGATCGAACGCAAGCGAGGGAGCGGAGTTTCGGCGTCGCGATAAGGATCGTTGGTCATGGCGGTTCGGCCTCCTGCCTGAATTGCCAGTAACGCAGTTAGTTCCTTGAGTTTCTTGCGGGCACTGCGCGCGGCTGCAGAATAGCAAAAGTCGGCCTATCAAATGAATGCCGATTCTTACCGGCAGGCGATTCGAGAGAACTGCTGTTGGCGAGCGGGCCTTCAGAGGCCTACACTCCAGCCACAGAAATTCATCGTTCACTTGCCGCAAGTCCCGCATACGTTGGAGCAAGGATGCTCGCGAACCTGCGACCACAACTCATTTTGGTAGCCGTAGCCAGCTTGGTGTTCTTCTTCAATCTGGGGGGGACGCATCTCTGGGATGTGGACGAAGCGATCTTTTCTCAAGCGGGAAAGGAAATGTATGAACGCGGCGACGCGGTGACGCCGTATTTCAACGGAGAAGTGTTTCCCGATAAGCCGGGCATGATGTACTGGGCGATGATGCTCGGTTTCGAAATGTTCGGCACGAACGAATTCGCCGCAAGATTCTTCTCCGCCGTATTTGGCGTGGCTAGTGTGCTGGTGACCTACCGGATCGGGCGATTGATCTTCTCGCCCGCCGCCGCATTGTGGGCCGGTTTGATCCTGGCCACGAGCCTGAACTTTACGATCATCGCTCGGGCCGCGACGCCAGACTCGCATCTGACGTTCTTTTCTGCCCTGGCGATGCTGGCTTTTGTGGTCGGTACGGCAAAGTCTCGGCCAATGTCGGGCGAAGTGAACGAGCGGAACGTACCCTGGGCCGGGCAAACGCGGTTTGAGCCCAGTTGGGGCAGTTGGTGCACGATCTACGCCGTGATGGGCCTGGGAGTGCTGACCAAGGGGCCGATCGGGGTGGTGCTGCCCACGGCTTCGATCGGTCTGTTTCTACTTGTCGTCCGCGCGCGCGAAGCGACGGCAACTCGCGAGCCTGGCGCTGGCGGCGCTGCCGTTGCCGCCGGGCGTTGGTTCGCACGAGTGTTTCATCCTCTGCACATGCTACGAACCATCTGGAGCATGCGACCGCTGACCGCCGTGGCGATGGTGCTGCTGGTGGCGGGACCGTGGTATACGATGGTCGGCATCGCCACCCAAGGCGAGTGGTTGGTCGGCTTCTTTGGCGTGCATAATCTGGGGCGGTTCGCCAATGCAATGGACGACCATAGCGGTCCCCTCTTTTATTATTTGATTGCGATCGCGGTGGGCTTCTTTCCGTGGTCGGTATGGGCTTCGCCGACGATCTTGCAAATGCGCAGACACTTGGCCGAACGCCATCCTTGGCGACCAGGCTATGTGCTCGTTTGTGCCTGGATTGCGGTGTGGGTCGGGTTCTTTTCGATCGCCAGCACGAAGTTGCCGAGTTACATCATTCCCGCATATCCGGCGCTGGCGCTACTCACCGGGAGCTTTGTGGCAAGTTGGGATCGCGAGCCCCAGGCGCTACCGCGATTGCTTTATGGGCTGGCTTGGTCATGCGTCATCTTGGTGGGCGCCGGGCTGCTCATCGGGTTGCCAATCGCCGCGCACCTGTTGCTCGATGGCCAGTGGTATTTGGGCCTGATTGGTTTGATCCCGTTAGTTGGCGGCGCAATCGGCTGGGTCGCGACATCGCGAGGCCAGATTGCGATGGCGTGCGGCACACTGGCCGCGGCCGGAGTCGCGATGTGGGTGACGATGTTCGGCGTCTTTGCGCCGGTCGTCGACCAGTATCAGGATGGGCCGGCGTTTGCCGAACGTATTGCCGCCGATGTTGCCTCTGGTCGTCCGGCCGTCCGGTCGTTCCATCACTTCCGTCCAAGCTATGTCTATTACACGGACACCGTGGTGCAGAAAATTACGGAGCCGGAGGACGTGCGACAATTCTTTGCAACGTATCCTTCATCGGCGTTTGTCATTACCAACGAAGAGCAGTTCGACAAGCTACGCGGTGTCTTGCCGGCGGACGTGGTGGTGCTGGAGCGGCGGCCGCAGGTGGGGCAGGACGAGGACGTATTGTTGTTGGGCCGGCCCGGAGTCCAGGCAGCGCAACGGGCGAGTTCGGCGGCGGTCCGATAAGGGGCGATCGGTCTCTGTGCTGCAGAAGCGCTTTGCTCGGGGCATTTAAGGCGGTTCTACGCGCGCAACTTCTGCTGGTTCTTGATATTGCGCGCAGGGTGTGATAGGCTGGTCGAGCTTGCTTTGCTCGCCCTCCCGCTTCCACCCCCGCCGAGTGTCACTCCCATGCTGAATGTGACCGGAAAGGGCCTGGCCCATACGTGCGACGGCATTACGCGTCGCGATTTCTTACAGGTTGGCACGCTCGGAGCCGTCGGGCTTTCGCTTCCAGATCTGATGGCTGCCAAAGCCCAGGGGGCGGTGGCTAAAGATCACGACGAGCGTAGCGTGATCATGATCTTTAACTTGGGCGCGCCAAGCCAACTCGATTTGTTCGATATGAAGCCCGAAGCGCCGGCTGAGATTCGCGGCCCGTTTCAGCCAATCAAGACGAACGTTTCGGGCATTGAGCTCTCCGAAATTCTGCCGCTGCACGCCAAGCATGCGGACAAGTTTTCGCTCGTGCGGAGTTGTTATCACACCGCGGCCGCGGTCCACGACACCGGGCATCAGATGTTGCAGACTGGCCGGCTTTTCACCGGCGGTATCAACACGCCCCATGCCGGCTGTGCGTTGGCCTATCTGCGCGGCCGCAAGTCGGACCTGCCGGCGCATGTCGTGCTTCCCGAGCCGATGGGGCCGACCGGTGGAAATATGCCCCACGGTCAGGACGCAGGTTTTCTGGGCAAGGCGTATGATCCGTTCGCCCTGATGGCCGATCCGTCGAAACCCAATTTCAAGGTGCCGGATCTGTTGCCGCCCGAGCAGATTGGCGAAGCGCGGCTTGAGCGCCGGCGGAAGCTGCGTTCGATTGTCGATGAAACGGTGGCAAACTTCGAAGCCAGCGACAGCGCAAAGCTGCTAGATAGTAATTTCGAAGCGGCCTTTCGGATGATGACCAGCACGCAAGCGCGGGCAGCGTTCGATCTTTCGCAAGAACCGGATAAGGTTCGCGAGCGGTACGGAATGCACCGCTTCGGCCAGTGCTGCCTGCTTGCCCGGCGGCTGATCGAGGCTGGCGTGCGGTTCGTTACCGTGAATACGTTTCTGACGGTGTTCAACGAAATCACTTGGGACATTCACGGTTCGAGCCCTTTCACTTCGATCGAGGGCATGAAGAACATCGTTGCCCCAATGTACGATCAGGCGTACACGGCATTGCTCGAGGACTTGGGCGACCGTGGACTGCTGGAAAATACGCTCGTATGCAACTTGGCTGAATTTGGACGCACGCCGCGCGTGAATCCGGCTGGCGGACGCGATCACTGGCCGCAGTGCTGGACGAGCTATTTCGCCGGCGGCGGAGTTCAGGGAGGCCGAGTCGTTGGACGTAGCGATGCGGTTGGCGGCGTGCCGGCCGAACGGCCTGTCGACCCGGCGGAGGTCGTGGCCACGATCTATCATAGCCTGGGGTTGGACCTGGAGACCAAACTGCCGGGACCGCAGGGGCGTCCGTTCCCACTCGTAGATTTCGGCAAGCACGAGATCCACGAGTTGTTCTAGGCGCTCGCTCTTCGCGAAAGCCTCCATTTTCCGGCCAGGGTCTCCCCTGCGGAGTAACTCCGAATGAAATGCGTGGTGCGAAATCTTACCGCAATGGTGGTGCTGACAGTCAGCGTGTTTCCAACGGCAAGTGCCGCGGAGACGACCATTCGGCTGTTGCCGGGTGACTTTACGCTTACCGGCCCGGAAGCACGGCAGGCGATCCTGCTTGAGCAGTACCGTGGCGAGCTGGCCACCGGACACATCGCAGAGAACCTGACGCTGGTTTCCAGCGACGAAGCCGTGGTAAAGATTGACGGTGGAGTGGCGGTTCCCGCGGGTAATGGAACCGCGACCATCGTCGCCACCACGGGCGATCGTTCGGCCGGCGTGCAGGTAACCGTCGTCGATTTTGAGAAGCCGCACACGTGGAGTTTTCGCAATCACGTTGAATCGGTGTTTTCGAAAGCGAACTGCAATGGCGGTGCTTGCCACGGCGCGCTGGCGGGAAAGAAAGGCTTCAAATTGTCGCTGGGGGCATTCGATCCGCTGGCCGACTACTTCTCCGTCACGCGACAGGCACGCGCCCGTCGCGTCGTGCTGAGCGACCCAGGCCGCAGCCTGGTGCTGGAAAAGCCGACCGGTGCCATTCCTCACAAGGGAGGTGTACGGTTCAGCGTTGATTCGCCTGAGTATCGGGTCATTGCCGAGTGGATCGCGACCGGCGCGCCGGCGCCGCAGGATGACGATCCACGGCTCACGAAGCTGGAGCTTCTGCCGGAGGCTTCGGTGCTCCAGCCCGGCAGCCGGCAACCGCTCATCGTGCGGGCGCATTTCAGCGACGGACACGCCGAGGATGTCACTCGTTGGGCAAAGTTCACCAGCACCAACGAATCTGTCGCGTCCGTGGATGAAGCGGGGATAGTCGCAGTCAACGGACAAGGCGAGGCCGCGATCAAGGCCTGGTACTTGAGCTGGAACGTGGTCGGAACGGTGAGCGTACCTTATGAGCAGGAAGTAGACGCGACGCAGTTCGCCGACGCTATTCGAGTCAACTTCATTGATGAACTTGTGCTCGAGAAGCTCGAGAGCCTGAACCTGCCGCCGTCGCCGCCTGCCACCGACGCGGAGTTTTTGCGGCGGGCCTACCTCGACACCATCGGCGCGTTGCCTTCGGTCGAAGAAGCCAAGGCCTATTTGGCCGATTCGTCACCGGACAAACGCACACATTTGATCGATCGTTTGCTCGATCGGCCGGAGTTCGTCGATTATTGGGCGTACAAATGGAGCGATTTGCTGCTGGTGAACAGCGAGAAGCTTCCCACGCCGGCGATGTGGGCGTATTACCGGTGGATTCGTAATCAGGTCGCGGCGAATACTCCTTGGAATGAACTGGCCCGACAGATTGTCACCGCCACGGGGAGCACGCTGGAGAACGGCGCGGCCAATTTCTTTGTGCTGCACCAAGATCCACCGGATTTGGCCGAGACCGTGTCGGTGGCGTTCCTAGGAATGTCGATCAACTGCGCCAAGTGCCACAATCATCCCTTGGAAAAGTGGACCAACGACCAATATTACGGCATGGCAAGCCTGTTTGCCCGGGTTCGTTCCAAAGAAGCGGCCGGCGCCGGCAATCGTATCGTGTATCCCGTAACGAGCGGCGAGTGGATTCAGCCACGCACGGGGAAGCCTCAATTACCCACGCCCCTTGACGGCGAGCCAATGCCGTTCGAGTCGGAGGCCGACCGTCGTCTGCATTTGGCCGATTGGCTGACGGCGCCGGAGAATCCCTATTTCACCCGGGCGATCACGAATCGCGTGTGGGCCAACTTTTTTGGTGTGGGCCTGGTCGAAAGCGTTGATGATCTGCGGCTTACGAATCCGCCTAGCAACGCCAAGTTGATGGCTGCGGTTGCGAATTACCTGGTCGAGCAAAACTACGATCTCAAGTCGCTCATGCGCGCGATTCTCGAATCAGCGACCTATGCTCGAAGCAGCCAGCCGCTGTCGGGCAATATGGCCGATACGCGATTCTACTCCCGTTACTATCCGCGGCGGATGATGGCCGAAGTGTTGCTGGATGCCCTGTCGCAGGCAACCGGCGCACAGACGCAGTTCAGCGGCTATGCTGCCGGAACCCGGGCGGTCGAACTACCGGACGTGAACGTTGCGTCGTATTTTCTGCAATCGTTCGGCCGGCCGGAGCGCGAGTTGACCTGCGAGTGCGAACGAACCGCCGAGCCTAGCATGGTGCAGGTGTTGCATTTGTCCAACGGCGACACGCTGAATCAAAAGCTGGAAACGAAGGACAATCGGTTGACCAAGCAACTCGAGGCCAATCGAACGGACGCGGAAATTGTCGAGGAAGCCTACCTTGCAGCACTGTCGCGTTTTCCTACCGAGGCGGAGCGGGCAAGGTTGGTCGCGGCGCTTGGCGAAGCCGAGGCCGAGCGACGCACCGCGATCGAGGATCTCTACTGGAGCATCCTGAGCAGTAAAGAGTTCTTGTTCAATCACTAAACGACGAACGCAACGCGTGGGACGGCACGCGGTTCTTCAGAGTGGAGTGCAGCTTGATGACGCGACTGTGGTTGATCGCCGTTTGCTGGATCTTGCTGGCGGGGCTGGCCGAGGCCGACGGGCCGCCCCCCGAGCCTGACTATGGCACGCACGCAGCGCCGCTGTTGAGAAAATATTGCGCCGGCTGTCACAATGAGACGGAGCGCGAAGGCGACCTCGTGCTGCAATCGCACGGCCAGGTCGTCGGCGAAGGGCCTAGCGGCCCGCTCTTGACTCCCGGAAAATCGGCCGAAAGCCGATTGGTGCGAGTGCTCACCGGTCAGGAAGAACCGGCGATGCCGCCCGAGGGCAATCCACGCCCTACCGAGGAGGAGATCGCGAGGCTGGCCGCTTGGATCGACGCGGGCGCGAAAAAGCCGCACGTGGAATCGTCCAGCCCCACGACGATCGATGTGCCACGTATCGAGCCCCGCGACAAGGTTCGTGAGGCGATCTCGTCGCTGGCATTCGCGCCCGACGGGAAGTCGCTGGCCGTGGGACGATTCAGCGATGTGGAACTGTTCGGCTTGCCAGATCGGACGGTTACACGCAGGTTGGGTCCACACCGTGGACGGATCAACAGCGTGCGGTTTTCCACGGATGGCGCCTTGCTTGTCGTGGGCGCGGGAGAACCGGGAGCGGCGGGCGAAGCGCGAATCTGGCGCATGGCCGATGGCGGACTCGTTGGCAGCTTCGCAGGCCATATGGATAGCATTTATGCGGCCTCGCTTAGCCCCGATGGGAAGTTGCTGGCCACCAGCAGTTACGATCAACAGATCAAGCTGTGGGACGTCTCCTCGGGCGAAGAGTTGCGCACGCTCAGCGGGCATAACGATGCGGTATTTGACTTGGCGTTCCGGCCCGACGGCAAGATTTTGGCAAGCGCGAGCGGCGACCGAACCGTCAAGCTGTGGGATGTTGCCAGCGGTGAACGGCTTGACACACTAAGTCAGCCGACCAAGGAACAGTATTGCGTGGCATTTAGTCCGGATGGCCGGCGTGTGGCGGCCGGCGGCGCGGACAATCGAATTCGCATCTGGCAAGTAAGCGATTCGGGAAATGAAAACACCAACCCTATCCTCTACTCGCGCTTTGCCCACGAGGGGCCGGTGGTGAACCTCGTTTTCTCGGCAGACGGGGCGCTGCTCATCTCGGCCGGAGAAGACCACACGGTGAAGATTTGGGACGCGGAGCCGATGAACGAGCGGTTGTTGCTGGAAAGGCAGAGCGATTGGGCGCCGGCGCTCGCCGTATCGCCCGATACCAAGCAAGTTGGCGTGGGGCGGCTCGACGGCAGCCTTGTGTTTTATGACACGCAGTCGGGCAATCTCGTGCCACCTCCTCCGCCCCCGAAGCCAGAGCTTGCCATTCTACCGGTACGAGGTGTCCAAAGCGGCGCGTCGACGCAAATGACCTTGACCGGCAAGCATTTGGCCGATGCGACCGCCATTAAGGGCAGTCGCGACGATATTCGGGTTACGATCGTCGGGCAGCGCGCAAACGACGCCTTGCAGGTCGAGGTGCAGCCGGCGGCGGACGTGCCGCGCGGACGGTACGAACTGTGGGTCGTCTCGCCGGCCGGCGAAAGTCAGCGGCAGAAACTGTTCATCGATGACCTCGCGCAGCTTTCCGAACGCGAACCGAACAATATTTTCGCCGACGCGAATGAAATACCTTTGGAATCCGGTGTGTGGGGCGTGTTGGCGTCACGCGGCGATGTCGATTGTTACAGATTCCGCGCACGCGCCGGGCAATGCCTGGTTTTCGACGTCGCGGCCGAGTTGATCGGCTCGAAAGCTAACGTTGTGCTCACTGTGGCCGATGCCCTCGGCCGGGTGCTGGCGGACAACAACGATTTTGGTGGGAAGCTCGACCCACTGCTCGCGTTCGTGACACCGGCCGACGGTGAATACGTGATTGCCGTGAGCGATTTGATGCGCGATGGAAGCGGAGAGCATGGGTATCGCCTATCGGTTGGAGAATTGGCGGTACCAACGGCCGTATTCCCGTTGAGCGTGCCGGCCGACCAGGACAGCGAGGTGCTTGTAACCGGGTACAACCTGTCGGCGGAGCTGAAAGTGCGGGTGCCGGCTGCGCAGGCGGGTGAAGTGGAAGTGCCGCTCGACGGCAAGCGATTCCGTGTTCGCCAACCTCTAAAGGTCGTCGTTGGCACGTTGGGCGAGACACTCGAAGTGGAGCCGAATGACAGTCCTCAATCGGCGACCGCGTTGGCAACGCCGGCAACGGTGAATGGCCGAATCTATTCCCCGAGTGGATCGACCGACGAGGACTACTTTCGTTTTACAAGCAAGGCCGGTCAAACCTGGATCGTGGAGACCGACGCCCAGCGGCGCGGCGCTCCGACGGATACGGTCATCGAAGTGCTCGACGCAGCCGGCAAACCGATCGAACGGGTACTCTTGCAGGCCGTGCGCGATTCGAATGTGACATTCCGCGGGATTGACAGCGTGACACGCGATTGTCGGGTGGTGAACTGGGAAGAGATGCAGCTTAACCAACTGCTTTATCTAAATGGCGAGGTCGTGCGGCTGTTTCGTTCGCCACGAGGCCCGGATTCAGGCTTTTTGTTTTATGAGGGGGACGGCGGCAAGCGGCTCCTCTACTACGACACCACGGCCACGGTACATGCCGTCGAAACTCCCTGCTATATCGTCGAGCCTCATGCGCCCGGTTCGCAACTCATCTCCACGGGTTTGCCGGTGTTTCCAATCTACTACACGAATGATGACGATGCGCAGCGGCGGATTGGCGGGGATTCGCGATTGACTTTTACCGCGCCGGCGAATGGTGAGTACCTGGTCCGCGTGCGCGACTCAAGGGGGGCTAGTGGCGAACGGTACGGCTATCGCCTTACGGTTCGACCTCGAATGCCGGACTTCAACGTTCAGGTTCGCGGCGCCGACAAGGTGGGACGCGAAAGCGGATCGCAATTTATCGTGACGGTTGATCGCATCGACGGCTTTGACGAATCCGTAGTCGTCGAGATTTCAAACCTGCCGGCCGGAATCACGGTCTCGTCGCCCGTAGTCATTCAGCCAGGGCACCGCGAAGCGCACGGTGTGCTCTTCGCCGCGGCCGATGCCCAGCAACCCGCCGCCGACGCTCTCAAGCAGATCAAGGTACATGCCCGAGCGACAAACGCCGGTGCCGAGATTGTCAAAGAATTGCGCGCGTTCGGGAATCTGAAGATCGACGAAAAGCCCAAGTTGCTGGTGCGCTTGGAGCCGGCCGAGTTGACGATCGCCCCGGGCGCGACCGTCACGGCGACGCTCAAGGTTGAACGCAACGGGCACGATGATCTGGTGACCTTCGAGGTCCAGAATCTGCCGCACGGCGTGATTGTGGACAATATCGGCCTCAATGGCGTGCTGATGCCCAAGGGAGAGAGTGAACGCCAAATTTTCTTGACGGCCGACGCGTGGGTGCCGGAGACCGACCGGTTGTGCTTTGCGATCGGTCAGCAGGTGGGCGGGCAGTGTTCTCCGCCGGTGATGTTGCACGTTCGCAAGCCAAACGCCTTGGCGGAAGCGAAATAAGATCGTCACTAAGCGAACCTCGCCAACGTCGTGCCACCAGATCAGCACCACGATGAGGACGCCGATCTCCAACCGGCCGAGCGATTCATCCCAGTTACGTCGAAGGGCAATTGCAGGGTGGCGCCGTGCAAGGCATCGGCTGGGGCGTTGAACGAGGGATATGCGTACGACTTCAGCGGCCGCATGTAGAACGCTAGCCGGCGGCAATCGCCAATGCGAGCTACGCCGCGACTCGCGTGTCGATCGATGGAACCATTGCCTCGCGTGGCTTGCATTCGCCGGTGGGCCGGCAAGCGAGGGGCACTTTCTGCCAGCCATCGGGGGCGGCTGGCGGAGGCTTCACTTTTGCAAAGCCGACGTGGCTACTCGGGCATTGGCTCCGGTGTGTCATCCGCACTGGGCTCCTGGGCGGCGTTCTTTTGCCGTTCGGCGGCCTCATCGACGTCGTTCACCGCAGCGCGAGTCGCCAGTGCCGAGGCGATTGCCGATTGCAGCGCGGGGCCGAATGTCTTGAGCAGCGAGGAGCCGACGGATTGGAGCATGCTGGTTCCGCGGCTCGGCCGCGAATCCTGTTCAGCGACGATTTTCTGGATGCGCTCGGTAATCTGCTCGTCCGCCAAGATTCGTTCCAGCAGCGCTGGCTCGGCCGGTTCTTCTCCGCGCCGCTTGGGAAATAGCGCCGTCGCGACAAGAAATCCGGCGGCGGCCGAAGCGCCAACGGCAGCCCAGGGATAACGTTCCGTCCACGCCGTAACGTCGACGCCGTTCTTCAGGGATTCACGCATGTTGGCAAGCGTATTGTCGATGGCTTGGCGGGCGGCGGCGGCTTCGTCGGCGAGGAACTGCGCCTCGGACTTGTGGGGCTTGGCTTCAGCGGCGTGCGGGTCGCGGGCGTCCGGCTTAAGTTTCTCGGTGCTCGCGGACGTCGTGCCCGAATCGGGCTCGCTGTGCCTGGTGTCGGCGTTCATACTTCTGCACCGTTTGTTTGCGGAACTTGGATTGAAGCAACACGAACATCGTGGCGAGACCGAGGCTGAGTGTCAAAAGCAACCCGCCACCTAGAATAAGATTACCGGCCCATGCGCGATTTCCCAGAACCTCGCTGAGAAGTTGCGTTAACCCGAGCATTGCCAAGACAGTAGCCGTAACCACGGCAGTTACCGCCACGCTGGCGGCAACCAATGCCGCGGCCGACCAAAATGCGGCCCGTCGGACCAACAACGCAAGGGCGTCGCGTTTTGCCGAAGCATAAAGCTTTGCATACTCATCCAATTCTTCGAGTTGGGCTTGAAACTGGCGAAATGCTTCGGGCCCCTTGGGCGTATGATTTTCCGGGCCGTCGGGCTCGTTCCGCGCGGATTGGCCGGAGAAGCTCGTCCTGTCAAAGCGATTGGTGGGCATCATGCGCCTCCGGAATTCGCCCCTGACGAGCACGCCCGGCGCTCGTCAGAAGCAACGTGTCAACTAACGGCGAAACAACAATCCTAGCAACATGCCCGCGCCGGCTGCGACGAGCACGGACTTCAGGGGATTGCGCGTAATGCGATCTTCAAGTGTGTCTTGAACATCCGTGACACATTGCCGGGCGGATTCTCCAAGTCGCTGCGCACGCTGCTGGGCTTCCTCGCCGAGCGTGCGAGCTTCGAGCTGCAGCTCATGAACGGCGTTCCTGGCATGCGCGCCAACTCGATTGCCGACACGGTTCTTGTGATTTGGCAGAACAGAAGTCCTCCGCGAATTAAAAGGTTGCCCTATTCCTGGCCGTCTGGCGGTCAGCATGATCGGTTGGCGAACGCCAAGCAACTCGCCGGCAGCACTCTCTCTGCAAGGCTAGCATGCCGCCCCGCTTCGCCTGACGCAGCCGGGCCCTGAGGGCACGGTCTCGGAGAAAGCCACCCTGCAAAGTCCGCGCCAAAGGCTCGCCTAGAACTACGGATTGTTCGCGGCCGAGCGGTTGTATGGGTTGGAACGCGTGCAACGCGGCCGCGCGGTTAGCGGTCCCATACTTTACCGCCAAGTTGCTTGAGCCGCTGGCAGCGCATCTAGTAAGTTTGGAGCAATCCCCTGCTGCGCAACTGACCGAACAGGCTTGGCTCTGCATTGAATCGCGTTCGTCTTCTAATCCTGCTGCTTGGCCCCTTGCCGATTGTCGGTTCGTCTTGGGCCGTTTCCGCGTGGTTCAAGTCAGAACCTCGGGCGGTGGTGATGCGCAATAGCCTTCTGCCTGGACAGTTGGGCGAATGGGCGTCTCTGAACGTTGTTCCGAACGCGCCGCGCGAGCCTGATGGATTACTAGAGTGGGAATGCATTCGACGAGCCGATCAATGGAGGCAACGACTTGGCGACGAGTGCGTGGTATTAGTGCGCACCCCCTTTGTCATTGGCGGAGACTTCAGCGAACAACAACTCAGTGCCTTGCACGACGGAACGATTCAGCCGGCCGTGCGTGCGATGCGCCGTACTTACTTTAGAACCGAACCCGACGAGCCTGTGAGCGTGCTCGTGTTTCGCGACGAGGCGAGTTACGAGCGCTACTGCGAGCGGCTGTTCAACGAACGTGGCATTTCGATTTATGGCTACTACAAGCCCAAGCAGCGGACGCTGGTGATGAATCTTGGCACCGGCCAAGGAACGTTGCTGCACGAGTTGACCCATGCCTTGGCTGACTTTGATTTCGAAGGGATGCCGAATTGGCTCAATGAGGGACTGGCGTGCCTGCATGAGCAGTCGCGATTTCGTGATTCGGGCGCAGGACCGTGGATCGAAGGGCTCGTGAATTGGCGGCTCAGCGGCTTGCAGGAGGTCGCTCGGGCAGGACAACTTCGATCCTTGCGTGATCTGGTCGAGAACCCGCAGTTTCACGGGCACGGCGAGGGCACAAACTATGCCCAGGCCCGTTATTTCTGCCTGTACATGCAGGAGCGGGGTGTGCTGGAGTCGTTTTATCGCGCGTTTCGACAGCGCTACGCGGACGATCCGCGAGGGATGCAGGCCTTTGCCGAGACGTTTCCGGCGATGAGCCTCGACGAATTAGACCGCGACTTCCGAAACTGGATGTTGAAGCTGCAAGCGGTCGACGACCGACCGTAGCGTCGCTCCAGACTCGGTGGGGAGATGCGCGACACCGCCCAATGCGCGAGCGGTGTGGCGCAAACCAATCAGCGGGTGCACCCAGCAAGGCGATACCCGACAATGAAACGTTGCCGGAGCATTGGCGAGGATCGTTATTGGCCGTCTTTACTGGCCGCGGTTTGCGTCCAAGCTGGCGGATCGCTTGCCGGAAATGATTCGTCCGACGCTTCGTTTACGGGATCCTCGAACGTTCGAGGCGACTCGCGCACCTGTGAGCTAAGAGGGGGCTTCTTGCGCGAGGTGCTCGGCTTGATTGGTACTCGTGGTGAAGTGGAGACTTTTTTGGAGGCCATCGTTCGAACTCCTACAGGTGCGGCTCAGTAGAGCAAAGGGTTCGGGGCACGCTGTTAGGAATCGTAGAACGCGGCCCAGTCGACGGCAACCTTGGCGGGATAGGCCCCGGTTGGTGGGGCCGCGGGCGCAGGAACGAAACGCCGGGCATGAAGACTACGATTACTATTCGGCCGCAAACAGCGAATGGCACGGCTCGCCGAAGCCGGTCAGGGAAGCAATGGCTTCTGGCAATTTGCCGTCCGCGTTTACCGTTGGCAGATCGTGCCGGATATCACCAGCGCAATTGGTTCGGCAGAACGTTGAGTCTGGCCTCCATGCCTAGTTCCAGAACCAGCCGTCGGTCGGGGCGGCCGCCTGCTGACGAACGGTGGTAAGTTCAGCGTTTTGTTCCAGGCTAGCCAGCGGCGCCAAGGGATTGATCAACACGCCGCCCGAAACGCTGAGGATCCAAGCGCCGCTCTTGCGGACGGCGCTAGCCTGTGAATCCACCTGTTGCGGAGCATGGTAGACCTCGACCGGCAATTCGTCACCGGCCAGCAGCGCCATGTTCCAACCGGCCTTCTCGGTGAGATTTTCCTGGACAATCAGTGCGGCAAGGACGGCCATGTCCATGCAGTTTCGCAATTGTCCGAAGATCGCGTCCTGCTGCGAAAGTTCCTCGTAGTGCTGGGTCATCAGGTCCGACCATCGGCGTGCCAGCGTGTCATTCTTGCCGGATGCACGGCGCTGGCCGTTGGCGTCGAGGAATTGATCTTCGGTCATGGCCTTGACGCCCAGCTTGCGAAACTCGAACGCGAGTCCCTCGGCATCCGCGACGATCGCATCGACCTTGGGCTCCAGCCACCACCGCGGCAGCATATTGGTGCCGCGGGTGCTGTTGATCATGCTCAGATAGCTGGGCAACTGCCGGATGGGCGATTGTTCGAAGCCCATTGCGATTCGTTTCATGCGATAGTCCGCAGCGACCAGGACCCGGGCAAAGTGGCTCGTCGTCGGAACGCCCTGGACAGTGATCGTCTGAGGGCCCACGGCTTGTTCGAGCTGATCGAGCACCGGCTGGATGTTGTCTCCCGGATTGGTAAGCCGTTTGATCAGCGCTGCTGAGCGAGTGAGGCCTTCGTTGGAAGGATCGATCGAGCACGAGATGCCGGTCGCCTGGGCGCTCGCCGAGGAACGTAGCGCGACGAGCAGGTCGTCGAGGAGCAACACCGGTTGATCGGTGGTCATGCCAACGACTTCGCCCAGAGCGTTGAGTTTCCAGCCTTCGGCAGGTCCGGCAATGACGATGTCCCCACGTTCTGGATAGACCAACACGTACTGAATACGTTGCAAACCGCCGAGATAGCGAATTTCGTCGGGGAGCGGAGTGCCGGTTGTGCGATGCGCCGCGATGGCGGCCTCGAGGCCCCGGAGCGAGATCTTGCGAAGGCTTTTGTCCTTGAGAACGCTTGGCACGGCCCCAAAGTTGTCTTGGCGGAACTGCTTAAGAGCGTTGAGTTGGTCGGGCTGAATCGTGGAAAGAATGCCGTTCGCGTCGATCGACACGCCACCGACTTGTTGAGCGAGAAACTGGGCACGGGCCGAGGATGCTACCAATGCCAGAACGAGTGGCGCAAACGCCAGCAGCGTAGCAAGGTGTGACCAGGTGCGACGGCGGAACGACATGGATGCCTCCCTCGAAATGCCTCTCGCGACGGCGCTTCACGCGGCGCCCGCAATGTTTCCGTTGGCGATGAAGATGAGTTTGCCAGCCACGGCCTGAAACCGTGGGAAGAACAGCGGACGGAAGTCGCCCTAAGCTGCTTGCTGGATAATAAATAGGATAATTTGGAGGTTTGGGGGGAGCAAGCAGATTTCTCTGCCCTATCGCCGTGCCGGGAGGCCGAAAATGGGGCATTTTTCGCGAATTATTGGCTGCGGCTGAAATGGTAAAGCAGGATTCCGGCCGCGGTGGCCACGTTCAAGGAGTCGGTGCCTGGCCGCATGGGGATCGTAATGCGCTGATCGGCAAATTCTTGCCACTCGGCTGGGAGCCCGTGCCCTTCACTGCCCAGCAGGAGCGCCAGTTTTTCGGGTTTCGCCGTGGCATCGAAAGGCGTTGCGTCGGTTGACGTGACCGTGGCCCAGGTTTGCAGGCCAACTCGCTCGCGCAGACGTTGAAGTTCCGCTGCCAGATTCAAAGAACGCACGATGGGAACGCGAAACGCCGCGCCCATGGAGACGCGCAGCACGCGGCGCGCAAAAGGATCGCAAGAGCCGGGGCCCAGCGCCAGGCCCGCGACGCCAAAGGCCGCGGAAAGCCGCAAGATTGCCCCCAGATTCTCGGGGTCGTGAATTTCGGGCGTGGCCACGATCAGCACGGGGTTGGGCTTTTGGCAGATGGTTTCTAGGTTGGCTGCCGGAGGCCTCTGGGCGCACGCGATCACGCCGCGATGAAAATTGAAGCCCACGAGTTGCTCAATGAGGGCGTGGGATCCGACCAGAATCGGAACCTCGGGACCAACCAACGGTCGAAACTCTTCGAGATAGCGATCGGAGACGAGAAGCGACTCGACCGGTAAGCGGCATTCAATCAGCCGCCGAACGAGCTTATCGCCCTCGGCGACGAGTGTATTTCTCCAACGCGTATGGTTCGTGGCCTTCAGGTGCCGGAAGGCCGTGAGGCGAACGTCATTGGCATCGGTCACGACTTCGACAGGCATGCGTTCTGGAGGGAGACCTTAAATCAAGGCCGAACGGAGTTGGTGGTTTGGGGTGATTGCGCAGATCATTTTATTGATAAAGGTCGCTTTATCGATACGGTCAACGCAATCGTTAAAGTCAACGTATTTGGGTGGCCGACCCTACGAACGAGGCGCGATGCCGTCGCATTGCGCTCCGGGGCAGCTTGCACGTCCTGACAACTGTAATCCTTGGTCGACCGGGCGGCAAAACGTGCAATTGACGAACGCGACGAATCGGGCCATCTGCTATCTGGGGCTTCTGGCGTGCCTGTTGGGCACGCTCTCGGGCTGTAGTCGGCAATTGTTTCGATTGCGGGCCGATAAGGAAGTCAAATACCTGATCACCCAAAAGTCGAACGATCCACGCTGGGAGTTCCTTAATTACACGATTGGGATGGATCCGCGTTCGCGTTACTTTGACCCCACCGATCCAGACTGCCCGCCGATGCCGTACGACGATCCGGCATCGAACCGTTATATGCACTGCATCGCCGGTCGCAAGCAGTGGCCCTGCTGGGACATGAATGGGCATTGGTACTATTTGGAGAACCCGCGCTGGAAAGATTTGCTCACCCAATACAACGAGGTCACCGAAGATGGCGCCATCAAGTTGACCATGAATGGCGCCGTTTGCCTGGCACAGGTGCATTCGCCCGAGTATCGCCAGAAGATCGAGACGATCTATCTTTCGGCGCTCGACGTCAGCACGGAGCGGTTTCGGTTCGACGTGCAGTTTTTTGGCAACTCGGCGACCTTGTTCGACCATGAAGGGGCATTGCGCAACCCGAGCCTAGGTGAGCAGAACACGCTTACGCAAGCGACCGAGTTCAACGTCAACCGCGAGTTCTCCGCCGGTGGTGAACTGGTGGTGGGGATCGCCAATTCGATTGTCTGGCAGTTTGCCGGGCCAGATACCAATAACAGCAGCTCGCTGTTGAACATGAACTTCATTCAACCGCTCTTGCGCAATGGCGGCCGGGCGTTTGTCATGGAGCGGCTGACGATTGTCGAGCGCGCGCTGCTTGCGAATCTGCGCGCAATGCAATTCTATCGTCAGGGCTTCTATACGCAGGTCACGATCGGGGCGAGTGCCGGTGCCGGGCCCCAGCGTCAGGGCGGTTTCTTCGGCGGAACGGGGTTAACCGGCTTTAGCGGTCAGGGCGCCAGCGGCTTCGGCGGAGTCGGTAGCGGCACGTTCGGCATCCAAGGCGGCGGCGGCGGCGGTGGCGGCGGGGCTTCGGCCGGCGCCGGCTTCGTCGGTGGTGGCGCCGGCGCGGTTGGCGGCTTTGTCGGCCTGTTGCAACAAAAACAGCAAATCGCGAACTTACAGCTCAATCTCAATTCGCTCCTGAGCACGCTGGGACTGCTCGAGGCGAATCTGGACGCCGGGTTGATCGACATCGTCCAGGTCGACCAGTTCCGCCAGAATATCGAAACGACACGGGCCAACTTGCTTTCGGCTCAGGTGAGCTATCGAAACTCGCTCGATGCGTTCAAGGCCGGAACGCTGGGGATCGCGCCGGATACGAAAATCGCGCTCGACGACTCAATGCTCGCGCAGTTCCAGTTTCTCGATCCCAATACGGTCGCCGTGCAACGCATGATCGATGACTTCGTGCGGATCATTGGCGAATTGCCCGAAGAGCCGAGCCCGGCGGATTTGCACAAGGCCGGTCAAACCTTGGGTGAGCTGCGAAAGCGACTGGCGGCCCAGTTCGAATCGGCACGCACCGACATGCGGCGGTTGGAAGAAACCGTGGCGGCGCGCGAAGCCAACATGACCGACGCCGAGCGGCGCAACTTCGAAGAGGAACGCCAGCGGCTTGAAGCCAGCATGGGCGACATCGAGGCTCGCTTCGCCGATACCGAAGGTCTGCTGCAAAACATTCATGCCGGCTTGGACGGAACAACCGGAGACCACGGCCTCGACGAGATCGTCGCGCTCGGTGTGGGGCTCTCAGGGCTCACGCAAGAGCTCGCGCTAATCAAGGCGCGCGCGCGGCTCGAAGCCGTCACGGTGCCGCACATTGAACTCGACGGAGCGCGCGCGCTCAACATCGCGCGCGCCAACCGTCTGGATTGGATGAACAATCGGGCGAGCCTCGTCGACCAGTGGCGTTTGATTACCTACAACGCCAATCTGCTTAAGGCGGGGCTCGACCTGACCTTCAACGGCGACATTGGCACGGTCGGAAATGGCGGGTTGAACTTCAATGGAAAAGACGGCAACCTGCGAGTCGGGGTCGCTTTCGATGCGCCGTTTACGCGTCGCTTGCAGCGAAACGATTATCGCTCGGCGCTGATTTATTATCAGCAACAGCGGCGCGCTTTGTATCAGTACCAGGACAGCATAAACCTATCGCTCCGGTCGCTTCTGCGTCAGCTCGATCAACTGGAGACGAACCTGGAGATTCAACGGCGTGCGGTTGTTATCGCCGTTCGCCGGGTGGATAAGACTCGCGAGGATCTGAACAAACCGCCCGCGCCGGTGGAACCGGGGATGCCAGTCGAGGCACTCGGGCCGACGGTGGGGCAGAATCTGATTTTCGCCCTCAACGATCTCACCAACGCGCAGAACAATTTGATGAGCGTGGTGTTGAACTACTATGAGGCCCGCATGTTGCTCTACCGCAACCTGGGCATTATGGAGCTTGACGATTGCGGGATGTGGATCGAACGCCCGATCGAGGACGCGGAGGCTCTGACCGAGGGTGAATGCCCGCTGCCGCCGGGGGTTCCGGGAGAGTGGCTGGAAGAAGCGGGCGTGGAGTCGCGAGAGATCGAGGCGTTTAACGCGGATGTAGAAACGGCGGCGGAGCGAGTTCGGCAGATTCGGCACAATGCGGCTCACGGCCATTTTGCGGAGCTGATACCGAGCACCACCGTGTCCGAAGCCCCCTCTGCCGAACGCGATGCGGGGCAAACCGCAGCGGGCGTTCCCATGTTGTGGACACTTCGCGACACTTCTGGCGGCGAAGGGGGCACGGATCGTCCAGCGACCATAAGTGAGGCTAACCATTTGTCGCGTGGGACGGTAATTCGAACTAGCGTGCGGCCGAGCCTTGTGGCTCCGCCGTCCAGCACTGCGGGACAGGTGGATGAAGCTGGGCTCAAGCTGCGTCGCTAGCGAGTTCGTTTGATGTAAGTCGGGCGGCTGGCTTGAATTCGAACCAGCAAGCAGCGACAATAAGGGAGCGGTGCAAGAGCCCCCACGCCGTGCAACTCCCACCTGACGACTTC
>CAZRCI010000002.1:161421-243477 GCA_964598535.1 uncultured Planctomycetaceae bacterium
CTTCCCCCCTCCACGATGGGCATGGCCCAGGACGCGAGGCTCGACGATGAGCACTACCACCCGGGAAGACAAGCAGCATGCATCGAAGTTTGCTGCGGTCATTCAGAACGTAGCCCAGGGGAGTGGCTCTGCCCCTCCTCCTCCTCCGCCGCGTCGCCGATTACGAATTCCGCGCTGGTTATGGGTTGGCGGGGCCGTTGCGGTGGCTGGCGTGGTGGCATTTATGACGCTGGGAGCCAGCCTGATTTCTAGCACTCCCACTCCAGGAAGGCTGCTAACCGAGCGCGTTCGGCGCACGGACATGATCGTTTCGATTGCCGAAGACGGCACTTTGGAAAGTTCGCACAACCTGGACATCAAATGTGAAGTTCAGGGAGGCAGCACCATTCTTTGGATCGTTCCAGATGGCACCGAGGTCCGTAAAGGCGATGAACTCGTGCGTCTGGACTCGGCGGGCATTCAAGAGAAGATCGATTTGCAGCGAATTGCCTATGAAAAGGCCAAGGCGCTGAAGATCGAAGCGGAGAAAAATTACGAGTCGGCAAAGATCGCCGTGCAGGAGTATATCGAGGGAACCTACGTTCAGGAATTGCAGACGCTTGAGGTTGCGGCCGTCGTCGCGAAGGAAAATCTCGAGAGCGCCCGAAACTCCTTGCAGTTTACCAATCGGATGCACCGCAAGGGATATGTAACCACGTTGCAACGCGATGCCCAGGCCTTCGCCGTGCAGCGTTCGCAGCTCGATCTGGGGGTCGCTGAAAAGGCGATCGAGGTACTGGAAAAGTTTACGAAGGCCAAGACAGTCGTGGGGCTCGAAAGCGTTCGCGATGCCGCGGAAGCAAAAATGGCGTCCGAGGAATCCGCGTTCAAGCTCGAAGAGGACCGGTTGAAACGCCTCGAAGTCGAACTCGAAAAGTGCGTTATCAAAGCCTCGTCTGGCGGCATGGTGGTCTATGCAAACCAAAGCGATGGCCGCCGCAGTTCGGACTCCGCGGGGATCGAGGAAGGCGCCTTGGTGCGCGAGCGTCAAACGCTCATCCAGTTGCCGGATCTGAACCACATGCAGGTCAAATGTACCGTGCATGAATCGAAGGTCGACAGTCTAAAACGCGGCCTGCGGGCACGCATCAAGGTACAAGATCGCGAGTTCCAGGGAATTGTCACCTCGGTCGCGAATCAGCCCGAACCGAGCCACTGGTTTTCGGGAAATGTAAAGGAATATGCGTGCAAAATTGCTATCGAAAGCGACCCTGCCGGGCTGCGGCCGGGGCTGACCGCTGCCGTTGAGATTTTGGTCACGAACCTCAGCAATATCTTGAGCGTGCCGGTGCAGGCCGTTGTCGAAAAGAAGGGCCAGTTCTTCTGCTGGGTCAGTGGTCCCACGGGCATCGAGAAACGCGAAGTTCAGCTTGGAATGAGTAACAATACTCGAATCGAGGTCCAACAAGGCCTGAGCGAGGGGGAGCTTGTGCTTCTCAATCCACGGGTGGCTGTCGCCGAGGCCCGAGAAGACGATCATTCGCAGGACGAGATCAATGTGAAAGATCGCTTTGGTGGCGATAGTCCGGCAGAGTTGCCGCCGGTTGGGGGAACAGATCGGTCGAAAGCGGGCGGTCGGGGAAAACGTGGCTCGCGTGGCGAAGGCGGGCCAGAAGGCGGCTCTCGTGCCGAAGGCGCGGCGGCTGGTGGTGCTCACGACAAGGCCGCGCCGCCGCCCGGCGGTGGTGCAACGCGAGGCGGGGCCTAGGAGGCGCGTCGCTGGTCTTTGAGAGCCGTTCTTTATTTCTCGCATGCGCCGGCAAGTCCCCCGCTGACGATGCCGATGGGTGAACACAAATGTGGCAAACGCTGAACGTAGGTTTGAAGAGCTTGTTATTGCATAAGCTCCGTTCGGCCCTGGCCATTTTAGGCATCCTGATTGGCGTGACCGCCGTTATCTGGCTGGTCGCGATGGGCGAAGGCGTTAGTTATCAGGCCCAGCAGCAAATCAAGGATCTGGGAGCGAACAACATCATCGTTCGCAGCACCAAGCCGCCCGCGGATGCTCTACGGGGTGGCGGGTTTATTATCGCCTACGGGCTGTTGCGGGCTGACTACGATCGGATTGTCAGTAATGTGCCGACGCTGACACAGGCCGTACCGATGCGCGAGATCACGCGCGAAGCCCGCTATCTGGACAACGTCACGGACGTTCGCTTGGTGGGCTGTACTGCCAAGTATTTGGAAATGAACAATCTGAGATTGGCGCGAGGACGATTCATCGGCGACAAGGATCTGAACGCGGCCGACAATATCTGCGTGATTGGCGCGGATACGGCACGGCAGCTCTTTCCCTTTCAGGATCCCATCGGCCAGTTTCTGCAAGTCGAAGATTCGTTTTACGTTGTCGTTGGGCAAACCGCGTCTAAAACTCCTTCGGCCGGAATCGGCGGGAGCATGGCGGCCCAGGATTTCAACCTCGACGTGTACATTCCATTATCGACGCTTCGTGCGCGAATTGGCGATATGGTCGTCACCTCGCGAGCGGGCAGCCGAGAAGGCGAGCAAGTCGAGTTGAGCCAGATTACGGTTACCGTGCGCGATCTGGAGCAAGTGGACGAGACGGCCGACATTATCCGATCCCTGCTGGCGCGGTTCCATCCCGTGCAGGATTATGCGATCGTCGTTCCCAAGGAGCTTTTGCAGCAGGCACAAGTGCTTCAGATGATGTTCAACTTGCTACTGGTGCTGATTGCGGGCATCGCGCTTCTGGTTGGTGGCATCGGCATTATGAACATCATGTTGGCCACGGTGACGGAGCGAACCCGAGAGATCGGCATTCGCCGCGCGCTCGGCGCGAAGCAGCGAGACATTGTCTCGCAGTTCTTGAGCGAAACGATCGTCCTGTCGGCGACAGGCGGGCTATTGGGAGTTTTTATCGGGTTCTTGTGCCGACCGGCGATCGTGGGAACTCGCGCGCTGGTGGGGAGCCTGTTTCCAGATGTTATCGAATCGCTGCCGCCGAATATCCAGCAGCTCGAACCGCGGCTGGCGTGGTGGTCGATCATTGCCGCTTTCTTGATTTCCGTCGGCGTGGGGGTGCTGTTCGGGCTATATCCGGCGCAGCGGGCCGCCAGGATGGATCCCATCGAAGCATTGCGTCACGAATGAAGTGAGATAGTTGCCGCGAAGGATGGGTGCCCGAGTACCCGCTGAAGAATTTTGACGGGCCGCTGGGTGGCATTGTACGGAGCGAACTTCCACGCTCGATGAGATTGAACCGCTGGTGCGAGGCGTTCGCCGTGTCTGAAACGAAAATGGCAGCCCAGGTGATCGACGTCTACAAGGACTATGTCCTGAAGGGTGGGATCACGGTACATGCATTGCGCGGCGTCTCGATCGATTTTCCAGAAGGCGACTTCGTCGCAATCATGGGCACCTCCGGGTCGGGCAAGAGCACGCTGCTGAACATGCTCGGGTGCCTCGACCGCTGTAGTCGCGGAAAGTACATTCTGGCGGGCCAGGACGTTTCGCAACTCAGCGACGACGAGCTTTCAGAGATTCGCTGTCGATACTTGGGATTCATCTTTCAGTCGTACAACTTGATCGCGCAGCTCACGGTGGTAGAAAACATCGAGCTTCCGCTGTACTACCAGGGCAATACCTCTCGGGCAGCCAAGGAGCATTGTCTCGAGTTGGCCGAGATGGTAGGACTCAAGGAACGTCTCGATCATCGACCGTTTCAGCTTTCTGGCGGTCAACAGCAGCGCGTGGCGATCGCCCGAGCGCTAGTGAACAACCCTCGCGTGATTCTGGCGGATGAACCGACCGGTAACCTCGATTCGGCCACAGGCGAGGAGATCATGCAGTTGCTCGAAGCGCTCAACGCGGCGGGGAAAACCATCATCATGGTTACCCACGAGCCAGACATTGCCGCTCGGGCTCATCGGACGTTGCGAATGCGTGATGGCAAGCTCGAACAGCATACGCCAATGGGCACGCTTACGTGACCGCGCGGCTTCCCCTGAACCGGTTGAACACCGAGCCACTTGCATCGTCGGACGTTGCCGGGCATCGTCGGACGTTACTGGGGCCAGACGCCGTTTTCGATCGGACGGAGCGTCAGTTTTTCCGGGTCGAGTTCGACGTGCTTAATCTTTTCACGCTTCCAGGTGTAGGTGATATGCGCGTGCCCATCGGGAGTGCAGATCACGGCCGGGTAGGAATATTCGCCTGGCTCGGTTTCCAGTCGCAAGGCCGCCTGCCACGTCTTGCCGTCTTCCGAGATCGCGACGTTCAGCGGGCTACGACCGCGGGGCGTATGGTTGTAGATCAAGATGAAACGGCCGTCTTTGAGGTTGGCCGCGTCGATACCGCTGTTGGGATTTGGAAGCTCCGTGGCCGTGAAGCTGCTCCAGCTTCGACCATCGTCGTCGGACCAAGATTCGACGACTTTCCGCTGCTGGCAACGGAACAACATTTGGAGCTTGCCGCCGCGATGTACGAGCGCCGTGGGCTGGATCGTGCCGAACTTCGTGGCGTCTTGAAGCGAGGCCGTTTTCGTCCACGTTCGCCCGCCGTCGGCGGTGAATTCAACGTGCGATTTCCAGCCGTCATGCTCGGTGCTCGACGGGCACAGCAGCACATCCTTGTGCAGGATCGGCTTGTTTTTGATCGGGCCGAGAATGCCCTCCGGAAGCCGCTCAGGTTTTGACCATGTGCGGCCGCCATCGTCGGAGCGAATGAGCATGCCCCACCAGTCACGCGGCGTTGGCCCCACCTTGTAGAACAGCAGCAATTGCCCGCCCGGCATTTGAAACAATACGGGGTTCCATGTCGGGTATCGCTTCGACGGAGATTCCACGCCGTTGGCCACCTCGACCGGCGCGCTCCAGGCTTTGCCGTCGTGACGCGCGACCCAGATGCCCACGTCGGGCTCGCCCTCGTCGGTACCGCCGAACCAGGACGCGACCAGTCCCTCGGGCGTGTGTTCGATGGTCGAGGCGTGGCACGATGGGAAGGAAGCTTGTTCGTAGACGAACTCGTCGACCAAAACGGCCGGCGACTTTTCGGCGGCACTGCTGGTAGCGTTCACGAAGAACGCCCAGGCAATTACGATCAGTAAACCAGGCACGCGGGACATGGCGAGCAAGCCTCGAAGGTGGAGCAATAGGGTAGGTATGGAATGCGGGCTATTAGAACGAGCCCAGCGGTATCGGACAAGTTATTCGTGCTCGCTTTCGGCCTCGGCATTGCCATCTTCGTCGAGTTCGATGTGAATGACATTCGGATGGCAACAGACTGGGCAGTCTTCGACATACTCCTGGACATTGCCCGCGGTAACATCCAGCGGAATGACAATCTCCTCGCCGCAAGAATCGCAAATGTAGCTCACCTCGTCGCGCATCGTTGCTTTCCCCCGAGAATTAGCTTAACGCTTTGAGCACGGCTTCGCGTGTTTTCTCAAATCCTGCTCGAGCCACATAGAACGCGTCTTGATTCCAATATTCGCGATTGAATACCTCGAGCGAAAGCATGCCTCGAAAGCCCGTGTCCCGTAGCGTGCGAAACAGCAGGTCGAGCGGGGCAACTCCATCGCCCGGAAACATTCGGTGGGCATCCGTAATCTCGGAGCGGGGTGGTGCCGCCGGATAGTCATTGATGTGGAACACGTGCATCGCGGCGCCGTTCAGCAGTCGCAGATTTTCATAGGGCGTGCCGCCTTTGTAGAGATGGTATGAGTCGGCCAGGATGCAGGAGTCGGGATGATTGGCCGCCACGGCCACATAGCTTACATCGCTCAGCTTGCTCAAGAGTGGCGAAAATCCCCAGAGCTCGAGTTGCGGAATAACTCCCGATTGTTGGCCGACATCCAGCAGGGCGCGGTAACGCTCTGCGATCGTCGGTAGGTCGGGGCGGTCGTCGTCACCGATTCCAGAGGCCGGAGCGGCAATGCGCGTGCCCCCGATCCGGGCCGTCAGGTCCATGACACGCTTTGCATCTTCGAGGCCGGCCGCGCGCCGCGCGTCATCATTCACGATCCAAGGGGAAAAGCCAATGACACTCTCGACCGACAATCCGAGGTCGGCGATCCGCTTGCGCAAATCCGCCACTGAGCCGCCCGCCTGGGTATACTCCTCCAGCTCGGAGACCCAGGGCTCGACGCCTTTGAATCCCGCGCGGGCGACAATTTCAAGTTCTTCGACTAGCGAGAGTTTTTGGCCGCGAATGGTGCTGGTGTTGAAACAGTAGCCAAACGGTTCGGACGATTGACTTTTCTTGTCGGCTGCGGCGGCTGGCTGGCTCAGCAGCGTTCCGGCAGCCACGGCGGTGAGCGATTGGCTAAACATTTGGCGGCGGCTTGGCGTGTTGGACATAGCGTGATTTTCTAGTCGCGGCGGATCGTGGGAGGCTGTCATCTCAATAGGACTATAGTTTAGCTCCCTCCGGGAGCGGTGTGGGATCGAGATACGTATTTGTACAACGCATCGCGGATCAGTTGCGAGCGGGCGTCTGAAATTGATAATACGTGCAGAGTTGTCGACGGAAAACCTGTCTTGTGCATTGCCCATGTTCGACCAACTAAACAGCTACGATTTTCTTGCCCCGTCGCGAATTGCGTATGGCTGGGGACGTTGGCGCGAGGTTGGGCCCCTGGCGGCTGCGGTTGGCAGCCGCGCTTGGATCGTTTCCGGCTCGCGCTCGCTCGAATCAGCGGGGATCGTGGCCGAGTTGCATGACGTATTACGCGAGCATCGCGTTGAGCCCCGGTCGCTTGCCATCGCCGAGGGAGAACCGACCGTACCGGTGGTCGATGCGGCCGCGGCGCGACTGCGAGCGTTGGGTGTGCAGGCGAGCGACATGATTGTCGCGATCGGTGGCGGCTCGGCAATCGATCTGGGCAAAGCGCTCGCGGCGTTGGCGACCAATACGCAAGGCGGCTCGGTGCGGGATTATCTGGAAGGCGTAGGAACAGGGCTGTCGCTCGTCGCGGCGCCGCTTCCCGTGGTGGCGATTCCTACGACCTCGGGCACCGGTAGTGAGGCGACGAAGAATGCCGTGATCTCGGTCGAAAATCCTGGCGTGAAGAAAAGTCTGCGTGCCGACGGTCTGATGCCGCGGCTGGTAATTGTCGATCCGCAGTTAACGTGTTCGCTGCCGCCACGAGTGACGGCCTATACCGGGATGGATGCGATCACTCAATTGATCGAGAGCTACGTTTCACGCCGCGTGAAGCCCATTCCACAGGCGCTGGCGCTTCAGGGGCTGCGACTGGCATTGCCGGCCATTGTCGAAGCAGTCGAGCGGGGCGAGTCACGCCCGGCGCGTGAAGCGATGGCTCATGCCGCGCTGCTCTCGGGCATGTCGCTTGCCAATTCTGGTTTGGGGCTCGCTCATGGCGTGGCGGCTGCCCTGGGTGTTCATTGTGGGCTGTCTCACGGCTTGGCGTGCGCGGTGATGTTGCCCGTTGCGTTGCAAGCGAATCGCCAAGTCGCCGAGAGCCGACTGGCCCAGTTGGCCCGAGCGGCACATGTGTCGGATGATGCGGACGACGCGCGAGCCGCTGACGCCTTGTTGGTAGAGATTGATCGTCTATGTCGCCGACTTGGCATTCCGAAACGCTTTGGTGACCTGGGCGTGCGCGCCGATCAGGTTCCCGTTCTGGTTCGTGATTCGCGAGGCAACAGTATGGACGGCAATCCGCGCACGATCGACGATGCCGAGTTGACGCGGCTGATCGAGGAGCGGCTATGATTCTCGTCGCCGGACTTTCTCCCGCCTGGCAACAGATCATGAGGTTTGACGCCTTGTGCTTGGGAGAGGTCAACCGCGCCCGCGAAGTGAGCTGGTGCGCATCGGGAAAAGCCGTCAACGTCGCCTGGGGGCTGCATGCGCTGGGAGCCGACGTGCACCTCGTTTCGACCGTGGGGGGGCATATCGGTCGCGCGTTGCGGGCGGATGTCGAATATCAGGGGATTCAGGGGCATTGGATCGAAACCAACTCGCCGACGCGTGTCTGTACGACCATTCTCGATGTCGCGAAAATGGGGATCACTGAGCTTGTGGAGAATGCGCCTGAGGTGGCCGCGGCGGAGTTGAAGGCGTTCGAAGACGCATACTTCGCGGTTGTGCGCCGGGCGGAGCTTGCGGTGTTGACGGGCTCGCTGCCGGCGGGAGCCCCGGCGAGCTTTTATAAGGGCCTGCTGGAACGGACCCCCTGCCCTGCCTTGCTCGATTTCCGCGGACCCGAGTTGTGGGAAGCCCTGCCTTATCGGCCGCTGCTAGTAAAACCAAATCGCGACGAACTAGGGCTTACCGTCGGTAGGCACTTGGCGGATGAGGCGGATGTGGTAGCCGCTATCGAAGAGTTGCACGAACGCGGAGCGCAATGGGTTGCGATTACCGATGGTGCGCGGCCAATGCTGGTGAGCGGCCCGCAAACGCGGCTGAAAGTGACTCCGCCCAGGGTGATGGTCGCGAATCCGATCGCTGCCGGAGATTGCCTGGCGGCGGGAATTGCCTGGGCGATCACTGCCGCAAAGCCCGTAGAGCAGGCCTTGCGGCTGGGCGTCGCGGCCGCGGCCATGAACGTAACGCAATGGCTGCCCGCTCGGCTCGAAGCCGCCGCGGTCGAGGAACTTGCCAAGACGGTTCAGATTCAGCATCTATAATGGATAAGCGAATGGTTCGCGGCGACCGTGGCGAACGCGGCGCGCGAGCGGCTTATCCCGAAAGTCCTCGACATGACCGACTTGCCACAGCGCACGCGCGAACAATCGATCGATCACATCGCCACGGCGCAACTTAGCGGCGACGAGGCGCGCGCGTTGTTGAACCACATCTCCTCCGGGGTCATCAAGGTCTCGCGCGAGGGAAATATCACGTTCTTCAATGCCCAGGCCCGCTGGCTTCTTGAAATCCATCGGATCGAGCTTGATGACAATTCGCTGCATGCGTGGGAAAAGTACACCATTTGGCCGGACGGAAGCCCATGTCGATTTGACGACTATCCGGCCATCAGGTGTCTTCGGACGGGCAAGCCGCAGACCGCCGACGTGATGGGGATTCGCTTGAGCATTGACCGCGTGTTGTGGCTGCGAGTGACCGCCGAGCCGATTCTCGATCCGCGTACCGGCGAAGCCGAAGCCGCCGTGGTAACGCTTTTCGAAAGCCAGCATCCGCAGCACGTCGAGGCCGCCCTGCGTCACAGCGAAGAGCGCTATCGGCGACTGGTCGATCACGCGCCCGATGCGATCATCGTTCATTCCCAGGGAAGAATCTTGTACTTGAATGAAGCGGCGATTCGCCTTTGGGCGGGCCGGTCGAGAGAAGACTTCATCGGGCAAAACGTGTTGGATATCATTCATCCGGCGGACCGCCAAGAGGCGAGCGACCGGATGGCCGTGGCGATGAGCGGCAAAGTGACTCCGATGATCGTACAGCGGCATCGGCGGCTCGACGGCAAGGTGATCTATGTCGAAGTAACTGGAAACTCGTGTGTCTTTAACGATCTTCCCAGTGTCCAGGTCGTGTTTCGAGATGTAACCAAGAGGCGAAGGACCGAACGTCTCGTCCGCCGTCAGCGCGAGATCCTACGCGTTTTTTTCCAACGGATTCCAGTGATCGTGGGCATCTTCGACGCCGACGGAAATACCAAGGCGGTCAATCGAGAATGGAAACGGGTCATTGGTTGGGGCGCGGAGTACACGATGGCCGAGTTGGCCTCGTTTCTCTATCCCGATCCGGCCGATCGCGAACACGCGATCGACCACATGCTCAAGGCCGCGCCCGGTTGGGAGTTGTTTCATGTGCAGGTCTGCGATGGCGGTAGGAGAGATTTGGTCTGGGCGAATATCAAGCTTTCGAGCGGCGATCTGATTGGAATGGCGCTCGATGTTACCGAGCAGCGAGCCGCCCAAGCTCAACTGCTAAACACCAAGGAGCAACTGGAAGAACGCGTTCGGCAACGGACCGACGAGCTTACTCGCACCAACGAGCAACTGCGGCAGCGGCAGCGGTTCTTGGAGCGAACGCTGGCCATGCAAGAGCGAGAACGCAAGCTCGTGGCGTACGAAATTCACGACACGATCTTGCAGGAAGTGATCGGTGCGCTGATGTACGCCGACACGCTTTATGAACTATACGAAATCGACACGGTCGATCCGGTTGTCCGTCAGCAGCAGCTTCTGCAGATTCGGCAGATACTGCGGCGCTGCATCGAGGAAGCTCGCCAGATGATCAGCGGATTGCGGCCGCCCATTATCGATGAGCAAGGCGTGGCCGGAGCGGTCGATTATCTGGTCAGTGATCTGAATGCGCGGGGAATGAACGTCCGGTTTCACCATGAGCTGGAGAGCAACCGATTGGACGCGGATTTGGAAACCACGATCTTCCGGATCGTGCAAGAAGCCCTCACAAATGTAGAACGGCACAGCCAGTCGAGGTCTGCCGAGGTGAGCATGGTTCAGCGTGGGAATCGAATCCAACTGGTCGTTCGCGATAGCGGCATCGGTTTCAATCCGGGCAAGGTCGACGAAGGGCATTTTGGCCTCGAAGGCATTTGTGAACGGGCCAAATTGTTGGGGGGTGAAGCCAAGATCGACAGCGTCCCGGGACAGGGCACCACGGTCCTGGTTGAATTACCAGTCGAGCTCCGCCGGCAAAAAGATTTTCAATAAATCAGCCCGAAAATCCGCGCGAAACCCGAGGGATTCTTGCATTTTCTTGCTTCGCTTTTGGGGGACAGATAAAGTAAGAGTTAGGTAGTTGGCGGTGTGTGTGTTGGGAGGTTTGCAATGTACGTCTTACGATGGCTACTCTTCGCGGTGGTGCTGCCGCTGGTGGTCCTTGCAACCGGCGCGCGTTCGTCCGTCGCTCAAACTGCTCCCGCCGCGCCAACCTCGCGCCCTGCTCGGGGACCAAACGCGGGCATCACCAATGAGCAACTCCAGCAATTGGCGTGGCTTCGGTTTCTGCAAGGCCGCTCCGGGGGCGGGGTGAGGCGCGGAGTACCGCAGTTCGTTCCGTTCGGCAATAATCAGATGCCGTTCGGATATCCGATGGCGACAGGCGGCGTGGCTCCCATTCAGGGACAGAACGGCGCCGCGCAGAACAGCGACGACGACATGAAATCGTCTGAGCGTCGCACCGAGGCTCAAGCCGCGCGAGAAGAGCGCAAGCGCAAAACTCAAGAACGCGCCGAGAAGCGCAAGGCCGAACTTGCCGAACGCCGCGCGAAGGCTGCCGCGAATAAGAATTGAGCAGGCTACAAGAATTGAGCAGGCTACGTTGCTGCCCGCCGCATGACGTCTGTTTGGGTCCAGACGCCGTCGACGAAACGCCATAGGCCGCGAGGATTGCTATCCTTCAGCACCGCCGGCAAGCGGTTTTCCCGCACGTTGTCATAACAAGCAAGCATCGTGAATCGCCGTAGCGCAGCCGGGATTCCCACGGCCGTAAAGCCAGGGTGGCCGGTCGATGGGTACGGACCGCCATGGTTCATCGCGGGGCTTACTGCGACGCCGGTTGGCATTTTGTCGTTGAGAAGCCTGCCAACCTTGGCACGTAAAACCGGTTCAAGATGTTCGTACATCGTATCGTCTTGGCCGTCTGTATCCGAGTAAATACAACCGGTGAGATTTCCCTCGAGAGATTCTAGAATCTGTGAGATCTCGTCCCGAGTTTGGGCAATGATGAGTAACGAGGCGTTGCCAAAGGCTTCGAGCTGGCAGGCCGCTGGAGCGGCAAGAAATTGCTCGCCGGTGACGCTCAGCAGGGTATTGGAAAAGCTGTAGCCAACGCCACCGCTGACGCGACCGCCAGTCAACAGCTTTGCTCCTGTGGCCTGAAGCGCTTGAACGCTCGACTCCAAGGCTTGGGCGACCCCGTGGGACAAGAGGGTTCCCACGGCCGCTGTGCGAAAACGTTCGACGAGTTGGTTCACGAATAGCTCGGTCGATGCTCCTGCAAGCAGGATCACAAGTCCCGGGTTCGTGCAGAATTGGCCGGTGCCCATCAGGCAACTGCCGGCGAATTCTTCGGCAATCGCCGGGCCGCGCGATTCGAGCGCGGCCGGCAAAATCAGCACAGGATTGCTGCTCGAAAGCTCCAGGTAGATCAGCTTGCCGGCGGCATCGGCGGCCGCTTTCAATTTCAGGCCTGCCTGTCGACTGCCCGTGTAGCCAGTCGCGCCGATGCGCGGATCCGCGACGGCGCGAGCGCCGTCCTCGTGGCTGGTACGATACAACAGTTGCACCGCGCCCGCTGGCATCCCGGTCACTTGTGCCGCATTATGGGCGCACATGCCGAGCAGTCTGCTGGTGCCGGGGTGCGAGGTGTTGGCCTTGGCGATTACGGGGCAGCCGGTGGCGATCGCGGCCGCGAAGTCCCCGCCGCCAATACTATTGAAGGCAAACGGAAAATTATTGGGTCCGAACACGAGCACGGGACCAAGCGGAGCGTGGCACGAACGAATGTTGAGTTGGGTATCGATGGTCGGCAAACGCCAACTTTCCTCCCGCGCTGCGCAGGCGGCCACCCGAAGCTGGTTCACGGTGCGAGGGAGTTCGATCTCCATCAGCCGCGGTTGGCGGGCGAGCGCTGTTTCGGCGTGTGCCATCGTAACGAGTATTTCGCGATCGCGCTCGATATATTCGGCAAACCGTTCCAGGAAAGAGGCAATCTTGTCTGGCGGCGTGGTGCGTAATTCGGCCGCGGCACGGGTTGCCGCGTCGAGGGCATCGCTGATTTCTTCCCAGACGCTGACGGGGTATGTGTCTTCAAGAGGCGTTTTCGTAGCCGGGTTCTCGGCCTGAAAAGAATGGCTCGATTTCGAGGTTCGCCAGGTGCCGCCGATAAGTACGGGTTGCGTCGTCACGGGATGTCTTCCAGGATTAAGTACGGTGAAATGTCAATTGTGACGCATCCTTTGGCGGCGGCAACTGTTCTCGCGTAGGTCACGCCAAGAAAGACTGGACAAGGCGGAGTCACGCTGACCGTGCAGATCCTGGAAACGATCTTGAATTGGTTTCAGCACCACGCGGGCCTAACAGGGACCCTGCTCGTGGTATCCATGTTGTTGTTGGTGGGGAGCCTCTGGCTGGGGCACTACTATCTCACCACGATCCCGCACGATTATTTCGTTCGTGCTCATGTTCCGTTCGAAGGACTACGGATCCGCAGCCCGGCGCTTTGGTGGTCGGTTATGATTGGGAAGAACCTTCTGGGGATCTTCTTCATTCTCGCCGGCCTGGTGATGCTTTTCACGCCGGGACAAGGTTTGCTTACGTTTGTGATGGGCCTGACGCTGACGAACTTTCCGGGAAAGCAGCGTTTGGAGCGGGCGATTATGAGCCGGCCCGTGATTCGCAAAACGGTCAATCGCATGCGCGCGCGGGCGAACCGGCCGCCACTCATGCTGACACCTTCTGACGAGTTTTGATCGCTGCTCACGGAGGAATGATGGCCTGCGGCAGCTAGGCAATTGCCAAAGATTCTGCTAACATATTTACGAAGTTTGATGTTTCGCGCGCTGCGCGCTATGGAGATTTTGCCGTGCGAAACCTCGTTGAGACTTTCAGATTCTTGCGACGCATCTTCCGTCGATTGCCTTGGAGTGCCCGGCGATGTTGCGAGTATTAGGTTCGGCACGCAAACTTTGTGGCGGCATGACGCGGCGCGACTTGTTGCGGATTGGCGGCCTGGGCATCGCGGGCATGAGCCTCGCCGATATGGCGAGGTGGCAAGCGGCGGCGCTAGCCGACGAGCAGCCGCGGTCCAAATCCTTCGGCCGGGCAAAGTCGATCATTCTAATTCACCTGTACGGTGCCCCCAGCCAGATCGAGTTTGTGGACCCCAAGCCGAATGCGCCCGTGGAGATTCGTGGCGAGCTGGGGTCGATTCCTTCCAGTCTTCCCGGCTGTGATGTCTGCGAGCTGTTGCCGACCTTTGCCAAGGTGATGGATCGCACAACGGTGCTGCGCTCGTTGACTCATCCGTACCCGTTGCATGGTGTTGCCTATGCCCTGACGGGGGTGCCGACGCTCGACTTGCCCGCCGAGCTCAATCCGCGCGACCCACGAAATTGGCCGTATTTTGGATCGGTAGTCGATTATGTTGAGGCGCAACGCGCGGCCGATGGTTTGACGCCGCGCCGCGATGTGCCGGCGAACATTGCCCTGCCCTTTAAGTTTTCGAGTCGGCGCGTGGGAGAAGTGCCGCGAGCGGGCCCGTATGCGACGTTTCTGGGAGCGGAATACGATCCCGTCTGGACCGACTACGTTGGCACGGCTACCAAAGGGCTGGCCAAGACGCTGGGCGATAAACGTTTCGACGACAACGATCCGTACATCGGATTGAGCGAAGATAGTCATTTTTATGTGCCTGCCGCGACGAATCTCGCGGATGACGTGACGCTCGATCGCCTCGAACGGCGTAAGTCGCTCGTTGCCCAGATTGATGCCGCGAGGCGCGATCTGGCCAGCAGTTCTCGAGGGAAGCAGCTCGATCGCTATCGGCAAATGACGTACGAGTTGCTCGAGTCCGACAAGCTGCGCGACGCGCTCGATCTGCGCAGAGAAGATCCAAGGATTCGCGAGCTGTACGGGCATACGCTGTTTGGCCAGTCGTGTCTTGCCGCGCGGCGACTTGTCGAGGCCGGCAGCCGGGTCGTTAGTGTATTTTGGGATGAATATGGCCTGGCCGGTAGTGGCTGGGACACACACTACAATCACTATCCGCGGATGCGGCAGGAACTCTGCCCCGGGCTCGATCTGGCCTGGTATGGGCTGATCACGGACCTCGATCAGCGAGGGTTGCTGGATGATACGCTCGTCGTCTGCACTAGCGAGCATGGCCGCACGCCAACGATTACCACCGGGCAAGGCGGCGGTCGTGACCACTGGTCGCGCGTGTACGCCTCGCTGTTGGCCGGCGGCGGAACCAAGCGTGGGCACGTCGTCGGCGCCTCGGACAAGCAAGGCGGAGACGTACTCGATCGTCCGATCAGCCCTAAAGACTTGCTGGCGACGATGTACCATCTGTTGGGCATCGACCACCACCAAATTGTCCATGACAACCTCGGCCGACCACTGCCGCTGGTCGAGGGGGAAGTCATCTGGGAAGCGTTGGCTTAACCGTCATTGGGGTAGCGAGGAGGAGGCTCACGAGGCCTCGGGAGCGACTTTCCGCCTCGCCAGCGCGAAGCCCGGTTTCACGCCGCTCACCGCTCGACGTGATTTAAGAGTCCTGCGCCGTGAGCCGATGGCTAAGGTGCGCCGCATACGAGCGCCCGGGCACAAAGTCGGAGAAGCGTGCGATTTACCATACGCTCGGCAGGGAGCGCAGAACGCTGAGAGGTGGCTATTTCGGCGCGTTGTAACGGGCCATCCGAGAGACTAGGATGGTGCGTGGTTCGCTCCCGCCTCGTTCCTGCCTACTTCTCGCCAGCCTGGGCCTGCCATGAAGCCACTGCACGTCGCGGCGCTAACGATGGTTGCTTGTTGGGCAACGCTTGCCGTTGGCCAGCCACCCACGGCGAGCTACTTGCTCCCCGGCGGGATTCGAGCCGGCGCTTCGACGGATGTCGTGATTCATGGCGGCAACCTGGCTGGGGCTACCGGCATCTGGAGCGATGCGCCGTTAAACGCGGAACTGACTCCCGGAGTGGAGGGCAACGGTACGCATCCGGCGAGCGTCAGCTACCGGATCACGGTTCCCGCGGACGTGCCACCTGGAATCGTTGGGTTGCGCGTGGGGACGGGGCAAGGCATCTCGAATCTCAAGCTTTTGTTGATCGATGATTTGCCGAGCGTGACGTACGCAAACGATAACCACTCGCCAGAAACGGCGCAATCGGTCACCTTGCCCGTGGCGATCGATGGCCATTGTGATGGCGAGGTGAGCGATTTTTATCGTTTTCGAGCCGAGGCCGGTCAGCGTGTTTCGGTCGAAGTCTATGCCCGAAGGCTTGGTTCGCCGCTAGACCCCATGATCCGCCTGCTGGCGCCCGATGGCCGGGAGCTGGCTTTTGGTGACGATGATCCGTCGATAGGAGCCGACAGCCGGTTTGCTCACACGTTTGCCGAGGCTGGCGACTATCTGTTGGAGATTCGCGATATCCGCTATCAGGGCGGTGACAGTTTTCGTTATCGGCTGAGAGTTGGGGATTTCCCCCTGGTGTCTGTCGCCTTTCCGTTGTCGGTGCAAAGAGGGCAAGCCGCGAGCGTTCAGCTCGTGGGGCCCGAAGGGCCAATTGCGCCGAGTATCTCATTGAGCCTGCCCGCGGAATTGGCCGATCGCCAAGTTCGTGTGTCGACGGTGGCCACACAGAATGCCGGTTGGGCGAACGTCGTGGCCAGCGATATTCCCGAGCAACTCGAAGCTGAGCCCAACGATTCGCCCGAGGGCGCGACGAGCGCGATCTTCCCCGGCGCGATCAACGGCCGGTTGGAAGCCGCTGGCGACGACGACTGGTATCAGTTTTCGGCGACGAAGGGACAACGCTTCGTTTTTGAGGGTGAGACGCGCGGCCTGGGATCGCCCTGCGACTTGTACATGCGGATCTATAATGCTGAAGGAGGCGTATTGGCCGAGGCCGAAGACAACGGAAATGCCGAGGGCTCGCTGAACTACACTTTTCCCGCCGACGGCGTCTATCGTCTCCGCGTCGAAGAGACCAACCGTCGAGGTGGGCCGGATATGGCCTATCGGATTGTTGCGAGCGAATATCAGCCAGGCTTCAGCCTGGCGGCTGAAGCCGAGAAAGTCGATGCACCGCAAAACGGCGTCTTTGTGGTGAAAGTGACGGCCACCCGGCGCGACTACAATGGCCCGATTACGTTGGCGGTCGTTGGGGCGGGCGAGTGTACGTTGCAGAACAACATAATTCCAGAAGGCAAACCCGAGACGACGGTGCATGTGACTGTGGGGCCGGCGCTCGTGCCTGGGACCTTGGGAACGATTCGAATCATCGGCAGCGCGAAAGTTGGTGAGTCTGATTTTACCGCCATAGCAAGCACGCAGGGAGCGCTTCGAACGGCGCTTGCCGGCTTGCCGTCGCCTCCGGCTGTGCTTGATGGGGTAATCGGTTTGGGGATTGGCCCGGTGTTCCCGCCGTTTTTTTCGCTGGCATCGCCGTCGCCGGTGGCAACGCTGCTCAGGGAAGGCTCGACTGCCGCGCTCAAAGTCAGCGTGGCACGTAGCAATGGATTTGATGAGTCCGTGGCTGTTTCGCTGACGGACCTGCCCGCGGGGGTCACGGCAAAGCCCGCGACGATTGCCAAAGGGCAGAACGAAGTCGCCATCGACTTGACGAGTGAAAAGACGATTCCTCCCGGGCGATATCCGGTAAAGGTAGTCGGTAACGCCACGTTCAAGAATCAGCCGCAATCCTTCCACTTTGAGCAGGCGGCGATTGTCGGACCGCCGCTGGCAATCGCGTTTGTTCCGGGCGGCGCGGTGCCCATTGGCGGAAGTCAAAAAGGCACGCTTACTTTTACCGGAGACGTTGCGCCGGTTGCCGCTCCGGCCGCCTATCAAGGCGGTGTGACCCGAGGAGCGGAGGGGCCTCGGGCGCCGGAGTTCGTCGGGTTTGCGGCCGATAATACGGCCGCGTCGTTTTCTGGAATTGATAAAGCGCCGGGTGACGATCGGTTAACTGCCGACTTGCCGATTGCCGGCGATGCCGACTACAGCGTCGAGTTCTGGTTTTACAATACACGTGACCTGAGCCAGCCAAACTCGCCGGCCGTATCGGGGTATCTATTCAGCCGCAGTGGCGTTCCCGATGCGACCAATGCCCAGCCAGGCGACCATCTCGGAATCGGCGGAGTGGAAAGCTCGCCGCGCGATAAGCTGTTCTTCTATGACGGGCAAAACCTGTTGGTAGGACGCACTTCGCTCGCGCTGAATACCTGGTATCACGTAGTTCTGGTTCGCGCGGGCGACGAGATACGTGTGTATTTGAACGGTGACGTGACGAATTCCGAAATTCGTGGCGCGGTACCTCGTCGGGCAAACAGTTCCCAGGTGGTGCTGGGAACACGAGCTGACGGTTACGCGCCGTTTCAAGGGCGACTCGATGAGGCGGCTTTTTTTGCTAAGGTGCTTACACCAGAGCAAGTGCAGGCTCATTTTGCCGCTACCCAACAAGCGACGCCGGCTCGCGAAGTGATCTTGAAAGACGCGCCTCTCGCCTATTGGCCGCTCGAAGAACTGGAGGGAATGGTCGCCGAGAGTTTGGCGACGCCGCGGCAGCGGCTTGTGAAGCTCACTTGGCAAAACCTTCCGCCAGGCCTACGAGTGCCCGGCGAAATTATCCTGGCCGCGGGGGCGACGACGTCCGAAATCGAATTGGCGGCCGATACCATGACGCCCGCCAGAGCAGAAAACGTGATCGTGGCTGGCACGACGCCGGCCTCGGATGGCCCCTTTACCGCCGAGTCGGCGCCTGTGGCCATTGAAGTCCTCCAACACTGAACACGCGGCCGCTAACGAGCAATGGGAGAGATCGATGAATAGGAATTTGTCGAAGCGTTGTACGGGCCTGATGGTGCTCGTTGGGCTCGTGATGCTTGCGCCGGCGCGAGCCGATAACGCCGCGGAATCAGGATTCGAGCCAGTCGCGGTAGGCACGCCCCTGCGTATTGAAGTCTTTCCCGCCACGATCAAGCTGGACTCGCAAAGCCGCATTGCTCATCTGGCGGTGAGTGGCTTTTATGCCGACGGCAGCGTGCAGGATCTGACGCGGGCTTGTAACGTCCTGGCCGCGAGCACCGAGATAGTTCGTAGCGAGGGGGCCGTTGTCTATCCTGTGGCTAACGGCTCGACGGAAGTTATCGTGAGCGTAGGCGGACTCGAAGCGGTTGTTCCAACCGAAGTTGTTGAGCAGGAGAAGCCAAATCGCGTTTCGTTCGAATATGGCGCTTTGGTCGCGCTGTCGAAGCACGGCTGCAATCAGGGCGCCTGCCATGGCTCGCCAAGCGGCAAAGGAGGCTTTCGCCTCTCATTGCGTGCCTACGATCCGGTGTTCGATATCGAAACCCTGGTGCGTGAAGCGTTCAATCGTCGCACCAATTTGTATGAGCCCGAGAAAAGCTTGCTCTTGCAGAAGCCGCTGATGGAAGTGGCTCACGGTGGCGGACGGCGGCTGACAAAATCGGACGTTGGCTACACCGTGCTGCGAGATTGGATTGAGCAAGGTTGCCAGGTCGATCCGGCCGATGCGCCCAAATGCGTGAAGCTCGATATTTATCCCCGCGAGCGAGTGCTGGTGCGGCCAGCGCATACGCAACAAATGATCGCCCTGGCTCATTTTTCTGACGGCTCGGTGCGCGACGTCACGAACTTGGCCTGTTATTCCAGTTCGGACGATGCCGTGGCTACGGTTGACGAAAATGGTCTGGTCGTCGCCCACGAACGCGGAGAAGCGGCGATCCTGGTCCGCTTTCTCGATCATCTAGAAAGCTCGACGATGATGTTTCTCAAGGAAGTGCCCGGTTTCAAGTGGAACTCACCGTCGGAGCATAACTTTGTCGACCGTCACGTTTTTAAGAAGCTCGAACAGCTACAGATTCTGCCGTCGGACCTGTGTAGCGACGAAGAATTCGTTCGCCGTGTGTATCTCGATGTGATCGGGATTTTGCCGACAGCGGACGAGGCCCGCACATTTCTCGCGAGCACGGACTCAGACAAGCGGGCCAAGCTGATTGATCAGCTTCTCGAGCGCCCGGAGTTTGCCGAGTTTTGGGCACTGAAGTGGGGGGATTTGCTGCGGATTCGCAATGCCAAGGTTTCTACTGCTGGCGTGCACAAGTTTCACCGCTGGCTGGTCGCGGCATTTCGCGACAATATGCCCTACGACCAATTTGCGCGGGAACTATTGACCGCAGACGGCAGCACGTTTGTAAATCCCCCGGCCAATTACTTCCGTACGGCGGCCGATACGAACGATTGCACGGAGACGACTTCGCAATTGTTTCTCGGAATCCGCATTCAATGCGCAAAGTGCCACAATCATCCATTCGAGCGTTGGTCGCAGGATAATTACTATGGTATCGGAGCATTCTTTAATCGGGTGCAGCGGAAGCCGGGCGCCAACGCCGATGAACAGGTGATTTGGGTGGCCCGGGGCGGCGAAGTGACACAGCCTCGCACGGGTAAGCAGATGCAGCCGTGGCTTCCTCTTGAGGGAGAAGCGGATCTGAAGGGCGAGGCCGACCGTCGTGATACGCTGGTTCAGTGGCTGGTAAAGGTGAACAACCCGTTTTTTGCCAAGGTGGAAGTCAATCGAATCTGGGGGCATCTGCTGGGACGCGGCATCGTCGAACCGGTGGATGATTTCCGCGATTCGAATCCGCCGTCAAGCGCGGCGCTGCTGGCGGCGCTGGCCGACGACTTTGTCCAGCATGGCTATGATCGCAAGCATGTGATGCGCACCATCCTCAACAGCCGCACTTATCAGCTCAGTTCACGAAAGAATGAGTTCAACTCCGCGGACGTGAAATATTTTTCGCACGCGACTACCCGGCTGTTGTCGGCCGAACAACTACTCGATGCAATCTGTCGCGTGACGAGCGTGCCGGAGAAGTTTGCCGGTTTGCCTGCGAGCACGCGAGCAACTTCGTTGCCGAGTCCGGACGTGGAAAGCGACTTTCTCAAGGTGTTTGGACAACCCGCGCGCGAAACTGCCTGTCAGTGCGAGCGGTCGACCGATTCGAATCTGTCGCAGGCGCTGCAAATGATCAATGGTCCGCTCGTTCACGCGAAGGTGCGGGACGAAAACAATCGCCTGCGGCAATTGGTTGGCGAAGGCAAGTCGGACGCGGAGATCGTAACCGAGCTTTACATGGCGGGGCTTTGTCGCCCGCCAAGCCAACCCGAGTTGGAAGCGGCCACGAAGCACGTTGCCAACGCCAGCGAACGAGTTCAGGGGTTGGAGGATGTCTGTTGGGCGATTTTGAACGCGAACGAGTTTTTGTTCCAACATTAATCAATAATCAATGTCTGTGGCGGAGATCGTCGCGTGCCGCGATATCGGAATACCCTGGGGCTGATTTCTGGCTTGATGGTGCTGCTGTCGTCGGCCACGCGCGCCGATGAAACGCCAGTCAGCTTCTCCAAGGACATCGCGCCGATCCTGGCGAGGCACTGCGCGGCATGTCATCGTGCGGCCGATGCCAGCGGCGGCTACCAGGTTGGCAGCTACAATCTGGCGATCAAGGCTGGCGATAGCGAAGCGGCCGCGGTAACGGCTGGCAAGCCCGAACAGAGCGAATTGCTGACGCGAATTGCAACGGACGACGCGAGCCTGCGCATGCCGCAAGAGGCTGAGCCTCTGCCGGTGGAGCAAGTGACGCTTGTAAGGCGTTGGATTGCCGAAGGGGCGAAGTACGACGCGGCCGATCCGACGGCGCCGCTTGCGGACATTATTCCCAAGACCGGCCAGCCCGACCCGCCAGCGGTATATCGTCGCCCCGTGCCAATCACGGCTGTCGCGCTCAATGTGAATGGCGAAGAAGTGGCCGCTGGCGGCTATCACGAGGTTACGATTTGGAACGTGACCGACGGTTCGTTAATACGACGGATCAAAAACGTGCCGCAGCGCGTGCATGGACTCGACTACAGCGCCGACGGCCAGCTATTGGCCGTCGTGGGCGGAACGCCGGGGAGCTTTGGTGAAGCGAAGTTGTTCAATCCAGCCGACGGCACTCTGGTAAAGGATTTGGGCTCGATGGGCGACGTTGCGTTTTGCGCTGCGTTCAATCCGGCCGCGACCAAGGTCGCCGTCGGCGGCGCGGACCGAACGATTCGGATTTACGACGTGGCTACCGGCAAGCAGGAGATTCTCATCGAGGATCACGCCGATTGGGTCGCGGGGATCGCCTGGAGTGCCGATGGCGCGCGGCTCGCCTCGGCCAGCCGCGACAAGACTTCCAAGCTCTTCAACGCCGAGAACGGTGAATCCTTGGTGACCTACTCCGGTCAGGGAGAGCCGGTGTTTGGCGTAGCGTTCAGCCGAGACGGCAAGCTTGTGTTTTCCGCCGGGGCGAACAAACAGATTCATGCTTGGAGCCCTGATGATGGCGCTAAGAAACGGCAGGTGGGCGGATTCGCCGCCGACGTCCTCGCGCTGCAAGCGCACGAGGACAAGATTTTCAGCGGCTCGGCAGACAAGTCGGTGCAGCAACATCGCGGCGACGAGATCAAGCACTTCAAGACATATGCCGGGGCGGCCGATGCGATTTATTCAATCGATTATCATCCCGGCACGGGGCGCATCGCCGCGGGGAACTTCGCCGGTGAGGTGCGCGTCTGGAATGACGAGGATAGCGCACAGGTCATCAACTTTATCGCGGCGCCGGGTTACAACCCACCGGTCGCTTCGAAATAACGGCAGCCGCCGTAATCGTCTCGACAGAGGTTACCAATCTCCCACGGCTCCGTCGGCATAGAATTCGCGTAGCACGATTTCCTGCTGGAATGGGTGCTTTTTTACCTCGGTCTCGTTAATTTCAATGCCCAGGCCGGGCTTTTCGCTGGGACGGACAATGCGCCCCTTGGGGGTGACGGTAAATCCTTCGCTAACGATGTCGTTGCGCCACGGGACGTCGAGGTGTACCGACTCGCAAATTATGTAGCTGGGCGTCGCAAAACCAAATTCGATCGAAGCCGCGGTGCTTACCGGCCCTTGCGGGTTGTGGGGCGCGAGAGCCACGCGATAGGCCTCGGCCATCGCGGCGATACGACGTGCTTCGCTTAGACCGCCGCAATGGGTGATGTCTGGTTGCAAGATGCTGCATGCATTGAGTTCGAGTACCTCGCGAAACGCGTGTTGGCTGATCAACCGTTCGCCCGTGGCGATAGGCGTGGTGACCGTCCGCTGAATTTCTGCCAGACCGGCGACGCTTTCGGGCCAACAGGGCTCTTCGAACCAATACAAGCCAAACGGTTCGGCGGCTTTGGCCAGAATGAGCCCCATCCGGGGCGAATGCCGGGCATGGCAATCGACCATGATGTCGATTTCGTCGCCAACCGAGTCTCGCATCGCGGCGAGGCAGGCTTCCAAGTAACGCACGGGACGCAACCCCTCGATCGGCATCGTGGGCGGTGAGGCCATGCACTTGAAAGCCGTGAAGCCATCGTCGACCGCCTTGGCCGCGAGTTCGGCAAACCGGGGCGCATCGGCGGGGTCCACCGTGTAGAAGTCTTCCATCCGGCCGCCGCCCAAATGGCAATAGAGGCGTACGTAGTCGCGCACCGGTCCGCCCCATAGCCGATGACAAGGCACGCCGTGAACTTTTCCCACGATGTCCCATAGTGCCAGATCGATGCCGCTCAGGGCGGTGGCTCGGACAATGCCAGTGGCATGCCAGAAATGCTGGCGATACATCATTTGCCACAAGTATTCGACGCGGGTGGGGTCTTCGCCTATCAGCAACGAGGCAATGTCTTCGATGGCGCCGACGACCGCCCGCGTGTGCCATTCCAGCGTGGCCTCACCCCATCCCCAGAGCCCCGGCTGATCGGTAAGCACTTTGACAAACACCCAGTTTCGCATCCGAGCGTGACAGACAAAGGTTTCAATAGCGGTGATTTTCATACGATGCGACTGGTAAAGGAGGGATTAAAGAACGGAGTGGACGGCGGCACCAAGTCAAAGATTCTGCTAAATTCACCGAAATGCCTGCATCTCGCAAGGGCCTGGTATTGATCGTGGCTGGGCCCTTGCGGTGGCGACCGATAAAATAGCATGGAACTTTTGCTTGGAAACCGTGGCGGACGTATTGTTTTTGCATGCGTTGGAACCGGAAATTATCGCTGATCTTCTTTCTCGTGGCCGTAGCCGCGGCGGGGTATTTCCTGCGCTCGCTGGTGCCTTCCGTGCTCGAGGAGTATCGCACAGCGGCCGAATTCAGCCCGGCATGGGGTTATGTTTATCTGGCGGTGGTCGGCGCGGGGGGCGCGGCGTTTCTAGCGCTGGCGGCTTGGACCATTTGGGCGCTTACTTCCAATACACGTTCGAAGGCCAATCGCCGGGAGTTTTTTTCCCGTACTCCGAAGCAACTGTCGCAGCGTGAAAAAGAGGCCGAGATCGAGGGCCACCTGGCCGCGAGTAGGGCATGGACTGAAGACGGATCGTTAACCCCCGAGGCCCGCGAACGAATTCGTCGCTCGCTGGATGAGGTGGAATCCAAACGCGAACGGCAGAAGCTTGAGATTGTCGTTTTTGGCACCATCTCGAGCGGTAAGTCTTCATTGCTCAACGCACTTGCCGGTCGAGACGTGTTCAAAACCGAGGTTCGCGGCGGTACCACTGTCACGCGCAATGAGATCCCCTGGCCTGGTAAGGACCAGGTGACACTCGTCGACACACCGGGGTTGGGAGAAGTACACGGCGAAGATCGCGAGGAATTGGCCAAAGACTGCGCGCGCGACGCCGACCTGGTGTTGCTCGTTACGGATGGGCCGTTGCGCGATTTCGAGATGAGACTGCTTGAAATCCTGGCCGCGATGGAAAAGCCGATTTTGGTATGTCTCAACAAAGAGGATTGGTATCGACCCGGCGATCTCCAATTGTTGGTCGAGCAGCTTGCCGGTCAGGTTGCTCGGTTTGTTCCGCGTGATAATGTCGTGTCGCTTCGGGCGATGCCGACAACGCGGATACGAACTCGGGTTCTGGCCGACGGGACGCAGTGCGACGAGGAGGTGGAGGTTCCTCCCGATATCAGTCTGTTGGCGAAACGCATGCAAGCGATCGTCGAGCACGACGGCCGCGAGATGTTGCTTGCGAACCTGTTGTTGCAGGCCCGCGGGCTGGCCGCAGAAGCTAAAGCCGAGGTCCAATCGGATCTGGATGCGAAGGCACGACAAATCGTCGACCGCTCGATGTGGCAGGCTGGAGCTGCGGCGGCCCTCAGCCCACTTCCAGTCGTCGATATCGCCGCTGGCCTTGGGATTACTTCTCACATGGTCGTGCAGCTAGCGCGGGTCTATCGTCAGAAACTCGATCTCGACACAGCCAGTCGGCTGATTGCCGAACTGGGTAAGCAATTGGTATCCGTGGCGGGGGCCAACCTGGCCGCGCCGGTGGCGGCGAGCGGCATCGCCTCACTGTTGAAAACCGTGCCCGTGGCCGGGACGATCAGCGGCGGCGCCTTGCAGGGGCTAGTCCAGGTGCTTGTCACTCGCTGGATCGGTGGGGTGTTCATGGAGTATTTCCGCAGCGAAATGCGCGAGGAAGCGACCGATTGGGCTAGCTTGGCGCGTGCTCAGTGGGCCAAGGTCACGCAGCGTGAGGAGTTGACACGACTGGTGACGGCGGGCATTGCCAAGCTGGGAGGTCGTAAGCCATGAGCGAGCACGACCTGCCCAGCGACGGATCGTCGGAAAGCGAGGCCGACCGCCATCACCGTTTGTATACCCAGGCAATGGCTGGCGTGCGGCACGCCATCGAACAATTCGATGGGTGCACCGAGGCAGAGAAAAGTAATTTGACTCGGGTCATCGCCGAGCTCGAAGCAATTTCTGAAAAGCTGGAGCTGGGGCACGTCGAGATCGTCATCTTTGGCGAGATCGATACCGGCAAGAGCGCGCTCATTAATGCCCTGGTCGGTAAGAATGTAGCCGAGGTCGACGTTCGCGGCGGCTGGACAAAAGAAGCCTGGCGGGCCGCTTGGACCGGGAGCGGTTATGTTGTACCGGGGTTCGAGAGATCCGAGGTCGTGCTTGTCGACACTCCCGGTATCAATGAAGTGGATGGTGCAGCCCGTGCAACGATTGCCCACGACGCGGCGGCGCGCGCGGATCTGATTCTATTCGTCACCGATTCGGATTTGAATCATACGGAGTACCTGGCTCTGCGGGAGCTTGCCACGGGCAATAAGCCGATGCTCCTGGTGTTGAACAAGGCGGATATTTATACGGCTCCGCAACGGGAACAACTTCGTGAAGTACTGGCGACAAGGCTGCGTGGCGTCGTGGAGCCGGAGGACATTGTCGAAGCGGCGGCACATCCGCTTCCTCGTGAGTATATGATCGAGGCGGCGGACGGCTCGATTCGGACCGAGATGCGCGAGCCGCCGCCCCAGGTGGATCTCCTCAAGGCCCGAATTCTTGAGGTACTAGCGCGGGATGGCAAGGCGCTCGTGGCATTGAACGCCGCGATGTACGCCGCGGACCGCAGCGATCGGATCGCGGCGATCAAAGTACGAATGCGCGATGAGCAGGCGACCACCATCATCTGGAGCTATGCCGCGATGAAGTCGATTGGCGTGGCGCTGAATCCGGTGCCCGCGGCCGACGTGCTGGGCGGCAGCGCCGTCGATGTGACGATGGTCGTAACGTTGGCGCACATTTACGGCATCTCGTTGACTTGGAACAACGCCCGGCAGCTTATCGAGTCGATTTTTAAGGCTGCGGGGTGGGTGGTGTTGGGAGAAATGGCGACGCATCTAGCGGCCACGCTGTTTAAGGGACTGACGCTAGGTGCCGGCACGGTGCTTACCGCGGTGCCGCAAGGCGCTGCGGCAGGCTACGGTTCGTACATTGTCGGCCAGGCGGCAAAATACTATTTTGAGCATGGCGCATCGTGGGGCGGCGAGGCGCCCAAAGCGGTTGTCTCCCGCATTTTAGCCGCTACCGACAAGCAATCGGTGCTCGAACGCCTGAAGAGCGAGATCAACGCCAAGATGCGGCTGAACAAGTACGCCAAGGATGGGCGATAACGGGCCAGTGGCCTTCGGTGGAGAATTCTCCCCCTGTCCCCCCAAGCTCTAATAACGCGGTACGCTAGGGTCGATTTCTCGGGCCCATTCATCGATTCCGCCTGCCATGCTTTGAGCTTGTTGGAATCCTTGCTCACGTAGCCAATTGGCCACGCGAAGGCTTCGTCCTCCGTGGTGACAGTGAACGATAATGCGGCCGGCACGATACTGCTCAAGCTCCCCTAAACGCTGGGGAAGTTCATTCATGGGGACGAGTACGGCGCCTTCGATCTTAGCGGTCGCATATTCATCAGGTTGGCGACAGTCGAACAGCAGTGCACTCCCATCGTGAAGCAAAGACGCTGTGCCTCGGCAATCGATCTCGATCGGATATTCTTCCATGAGAGGGAACGCTCTTGAAGAAGCATCGTGGAGATAAAAAAGGGGCTGCTCCGGAAAGACTCTCCGGAGCAGCCCTTTATAGAATAGGCATCGTAAGAAGCCCAGAGGGAGCAATTAGCCGCCCTGGTTCGGATCCGAGACGGGTTCGCGGCCAGCCCGGCTAACCAGATGGCAATACACCGCCGGATCGATATCCTCATTGAGGGCCGAGACGTGAGAGTCCGCCCAGCAATGAAGCACGACACCGCCTGAGTGGTCGCTGCTCGGTCCCCAGCTCATCGATGCCGCATTACCCATTCTGGGCAATGAAGAACGTATAAAGGCAAGGGTGGGATCGATCTTTGGCCCGTAGTTCAAGCCAGAGACCGGGGGTTCCACGCCGCCGGTGTTAAATCTCCACATCGGCGGTTGGCCCGAAGTGTTGACGGTTGTATCCCGAACCGGTTGTGGAGGCTGCCTTTGAGCGGCGTCAACTTGCGTCAGTGCCTCCGCACTGCGAGTTCCCGCGGGGATGGCAACCACCCAAGCCGTCGTGCCATCGTACCAGGAAGAAATGTTTTGCTCTTTTGATTCGGTGAGCAAGATTGTCTTCGAGGTACCATCGGTAATGGAACGAATGCCATTCCCTTTCGACGACCGGTTACGCGGCGGAACGATGGCGCCATTCGGCAATTCTTGAGAGACATAGCCCCCCTGATCCCCGCCGAATCCACCGGCCGCAGGATTTAGCATGCAGGCCATATGCGTGGCCGTCATTGCCTTGTAGTTGGTGATCGTTACTCCCCAAGCCGGTGGCGCGGGATTCCAGGCGGGATTTCCTGATCCGGTCGACTTCCAGGGGTCGTAATTTGCCCATTGAGAAATGGGTTCTCCCGCGTAGCTGGGGCAGCGAACCTCTTCCAGATCGAGACAGGCGTAGTGCCGCCACCAGGGCATATTGGAAGGCCCGCCACTGTTATACCGGAGGCCAATGCTGGTGTTCGAGTTGAGGTCTCGAAAGCCCTTGCTGTGCAACATGGCCGGAAACGCGAACTTGTTCGATACTTGGCTCATGCTGTTGTAGGCCGTCGTCTGCTCGATAAAGGGAAGCAGACGGACCATCCAGCTATATCCACCTTGAGCCGTACCGTCGCCCGTAGTTGAGCTTGTCGGGTCACCTCCATAGGCCACCGAAGAGGTGGCATCTGCCTGCTGCCCCGTGCCGCCCACAACACTCGCCCAGATCGCGGGCGTTTCTGTCCGAGGGACTGCTCCGCCGGGGAAGTTGCCGTTTATGTTCGGATTAAGCCATGTGGCCAGCGGGAAGTTCTTGTGAGCGTCGTGATGGTTCTGGAACGCGATGCCCAACTGCTTCAGCTTGTTTTGACACGAGTTGCGGCGAGCCGCTTCGCGGGCCGCCTGAATCGCCGGCAACAACAGCGCTACGAGCACGCCGATGATGGCGATTACCACCAGCAGCTCGACGAGGGTAAACCCTCGCTTCTTCGTTCTGGTGACCATGCGTCACCTCCTGCAAAGAAAAAGGAAAGAAAGAATGAGGAATTGAGGAGCCTCTTCGCTACGGTCGTTGAAAAGGGATGACCGCATGCTTAGATAGCGTCAAATTTAGTGGTTGCCTCGGCGAGTGTCAAACAGGAACTCCCGCTTTTCCGGGGAAATCAGGGTATTTGCGCATACGCGCGGTAGCGATTCCGGGAAACGCCTTCGTCGCCACCGCACTGGACTTCTGGCTGCTTGCGGACTGGAGATGGATCCTCTCCCACACGCTGTCGACCTGCGAAGGGTGACACGGTTGAAGCTGCTGGCTCTTATGGCCACTGCCGAGCCACACACTGTCGAGCCAGCAGATGGCAACGCAGGCCCAAAGACGATATAGTAGGCATTTGTCCACTGCAGGCGATTCCTACGCCCCCTTTCTCCATGGCAGCCACCTGACTAACACGTTTTTGCTTTGGCCCGCAAGGAACGCGAAATGCCCTGCCAGGTGCTTGTCATTGGCGGACCCGCCCGGTCAGGAAAGACCACGCGGTTATTGCGAGAGTACGGGCAAGCCATCTCCGCTGGGCCCATTGGCTCGACGCTCTGGCTTAGCCCCCACCATCGGGCTGTAGGCGAGGTGAGCGAGCGGTTATTGGCGGATGGCTTCACGGGGTGTCTGAGCCCCAACTTGCTGACCTTTGCCAGGCTGTCGGAGCGCATTCTGGTGAATGCGGCGCAGCCGTTGCGCCCCCTATCGCGTGGCATGGTGCGGCTGACGCTACGGAATGTCATTGCTCGCTGTTTGGCCGAGGGGCGGCTGCCGTATTTTCGTCCGATTGCCGAAACTCCAGGCTTTCTCGACTTGATCGCGGGTTTTATTCGCGAGCTCAAGCGACTGGAAATTTGGCCCGAGGAACTCGCCAAAGCGCAGGGGCGGCACGCGAGCCCACGCGATCGAGAGTTGTGCCTTGTTTACCATGAATACCAAAATCTTTTGAATGCTGGCGACTTGTACGACGAGCAAGGGCGTTTTTGGACTGCGCGCGAATTGCTAAAAGACGGCCAGTGGGGGGCGTTTGCCTCGCTCCGCTCGGTATTTGTCGATGGCTTCACCGATTTCACACGGACCGAACTCGACGTCTTGGAACTGCTTGCCGGCCGTGTCGAACGGATGAGCATCTCGCTCTTGCGAGATGCAGAATCCTCGCGGGGCGAGCTGTTTGCTCGCGTCGAGCAGACGCTCGCGGCATTGCGCGGACGTTGCCCGCAACTTGAAGTCGAGCAACTGGCGCGCCGGCCCATCGTGCCGGCCGCGGTGGCACATCTTGAACGAACGCTTTTTGGCAATCCGCGACTTGTAGAGCCGCTCGACGACTCGCGTGGCATCGAGGTGGTCGCCGCGGCGGGCGTGACGCATGAAATCGAATTGGTGGCCGAGCGGATAAAGAAGCTGTTAGCCACGGGGGACGGCGGACGACAAGTGCGGGCGAACGACATCCTGGTGGTATTTCGATCGTTGACCGAGCCGGGCAACTTAGTGCGTGAAGTCTTCGCGCGCTATGGCGTTCCGGTAGCGGTGGCTTCGTCACGGTCGCTTTCGTCGTTTCCCTTGGTTGCGGCACTCGTTCGCTGGTTACGTCTCGACGTGGAGGATTGGCCGTTTCGGAGCCTTGTGGCGGCGTTGGGCAGTACCTATTTTCAGCCCCGTTGGCCCGAGTTTATGAATGGGCGGGGGGCTGTGGCCCTGGTGCGATTGGCTCGCGAGTTGGAATTGCCGGCGGGCCGGTCCGCATTTTTGTCGAGCGTTGCGTGGCTTGCGGCCAAGGCGCGCGAGCGGTTGGTCGAGAAGCGTCGGATTTCCGCCAAGTTAGCGGCCGCGGACCTTGCAGCGCCGTTGATTCAGCGAATCGCCGAGTCGTTCGACCGGCTGCCGCGCCAGGCGACGCCGACCGAATGGAGCCGAGCGCTGCATGCTTTTGCCACGGATTTGGGGATGTTAAACGCCGCGTCAGCCAACCCGCTGGGAGAAGCTTCAGCGGCCGCGGATCTGGCCGCTTGGGAACGTATCGTTTCGGCTCTGGTCGAGGCGGAGCGGCTTGCTCGCTGGACGGGATCGCTCTCGCCGCGATGGAGTCGGACGGATCTACTCCATTTTCTTGAGGATGTTTGCGGCAGCGACTCGTTGCCTGCGGCAACTGGCGAACATGGCATGGTTCGGGTATTGGCGGCCGAGAATGTACGCGGGCTGAGTGCGCCTTATGTCTTTATATGTGGACTTTCAGAGAAGGCGTTTCCGCCGCCCCACCGCGAAGACTGCTTGTACACCGACGCTGACGCGCGCCGCTGGGGCGCGAGCGGCTTGCCGCTTCCCTCGAATGCCGAGCGTGGGCGGTTCGAGATGCTGCTTTTCTATGAGGTCGTCACGCGAGCCACGCGCCAGTTGGTGCTTAGCTATCCCGCGCTCGATGCGCAGGCGCAAACGCTCGTGCCGAGTCCGTTCTTGAGAGAAATCGAGCACGTTTGCGGCACCGGGCGAATTCCACGCAATGCCCATCCTCATTTGGATTGTGTCCCGCCGAGTGATGCCGTCGTTTCGCGGCGCGACTTACGCGTGCGGGCCGTGGCCGAAGCGCTCGCAGGCCGAGAGTCGCTATTCGAACAGCTCTGCGCTCATCCGCAGACCACACACGTGGCGCGGAACATCTTTGCCGGATTGACGATGACAGATGCCCGAGACGGGAGCTCGTTCGGGAGGTTCGATGGCATGCTCTCCAGCGATGCGGCACGTGTCAAACTTGCCGAGGTTTTTGGTCCAGCGGCCTGTTGGAGCCCAAGCAAGCTGGAGGAATATGCCAATTGTCCCCATCAGTTTTTTCTGAGGAACGTGCTCCGCTTGCGCCCCTTGGCTGAGCCTGAGCTGGTCACCGATTTTATGGGGCGCGGCCAGGTGCTGCACTGGCTGTTGGCCCAGGCCCATCGGGCGATCAACGATTGCCAGGGTGGCCCGACTTCGCCTTGCGGCCAGGCGTTGAACGACTTCCGATCGGCCGTCGAACGCTTGGCGCACGATCTGCGCCGCGAAGGTGCGGCGGGCACTCTGGCTGCCGGTTTGGTGGAAATCAACGTGCGGCAAGTCTTGAATTGGCTCGAGCGATATCAAGGGCATCACGCGAATTACGACGCCCAATGGGCCGCTTGGAGACAGCCGCCACGGCCGGCGCATTTCGAAGTCGCCTTTGGTCCGCAACGCGAGGATGACAGCGATGAGGAACGCCCCGATGCGCGTGATCCGCTGTCGAGCGACGAGGCGTTTGAACTGGAGTGCGACGGTGAGATCGTTCGATTCAACGGCAGGATCGATCGCATCGACCTGGGTTGCGTTGGCAGCCAGCAGACATTCACCATTGTGGACTACAAGAGCGGCAAGCCGCGGGCGCAAACCAAACTCGCTGCCGTGTGGGCCGGGAACGCGTTGCAGCTTCCGCTCTATGCGCTTGCCGCGCAGAAGCTGCTGGCGGCGAGCGATGCCGTTCCTTTTCGCGCCGCGTATTGGCATCTGGCCGGAGAAGGCTATCAAGACGAGCAGGCCGTGAAGTTTTATTTCGAAGCCGATGGGCGGTTGGAATTGGCCGACGAATGGTCCGAACTGGAAGCGTTCTTGAGAGCTCGCATCGCGTCTCTGGTACGCGGCATCCGCCAAGGTGAGTTTCCAATGTTCAGCACCGATGACAAATGTACGAGTTTGTGCGACTACAGTACGGTGTGTCATGTAAATCAGGCTCGCTCACGCGATAAACAGTGGCAGCCTCCCGGAGACGGAGCGTCATGACCCGTAGCGCCACGCCCATGTCTGAATACACTCCGCAGCAAGAAGCGGCCATTACGGCGCGTAACGTGTCGGTTTCTCTTTCCGCCGGGGCCGGTTGCGGCAAGACCTTCGTGCTGACAGAGCGATATTTGTCGCACCTCGATCCTGGCGTACCGGGAGCGATATCTCCAGAACAAATTGGCCAGCTCGTGGCGATCACGTTTACGGATCGAGCCGCGCGCGAGATGCGTGATCGGATCCGGCGCAAATGTTATGAGCGATTACAATCTTGCGATGCGGCCGATGTGGAATATTGGGGGGCTTTGTTGCGGACGCTGGACAACGCCAGAATCAGCACGATTCATGGCTTTTGTGGCGCGCTGTTGCGGGCGCGGGCCGTCGAGGCCGGTCTCGATCCGCAGTTCACTGTTTTAGAACAAGCACAGGCCGACGCGCTGCTGAGCGAGGCCGTTGACGATGTCTTGCGCGACCGGATTGCCGCGGAAGATGAAGCGGCGCTTTCGCTCGCCGTGCGGTTCAACTTGGACGGTGTGCGCGGCATGGTGCGAAGCTTGGTGTTGGATAGCACGCCCGAACTCTTGGCCAAATGGCGCGACATCCCCCCGGACGAGTTGCTCAATGAATGGCAGAACGCATTTGAAACGCTGCTACCGCGGATCGTTGCGCAAGTTGTCGAATCTGAGCCGGCCCAGACGATCCTGGCTGTGCTGAATGAGCACGTTCCGCAGAACGCGAAGATGGCGGCGCGTCGTGACGCGTTGCTTCAGACGCTGGGGGGGCCGTTTTTAAATCTCGGCGGCGCGAGTTCGGTCGCGAATCAGTTTCGCGAGATTCTCGAGCACGCGCGCGTTCAGGGGGGCGGTGGCGTCAATGCTTGGCCCGACGCGGACGCGTATGAAGTGTTTCGTAATGCTTCCGCGGAATTGCGAGATCTGGTGAAGCCGCTGATCGCGCTCATGGAGTTCAACCCCGCAGACGCGCGCGAAGCAGCGATGCTGGGAACGACGCTTCTCCAATTGGCGGACCATGTGTTCGCAGCCTATTGGAAGCGAAAACAGGAATTGCGAGTCCTGGACTTCAACGATTTACTCGTTCGGGCACGGTCGCTGTTGGTCGGCGACGGTGGAACGCTGGCTCGGGAGCTGAGTGCCGGAATTACCTTGCTACTAGTCGATGAATTTCAGGATACAGACCCGCTCCAGGTCGAGTTGGTAAAGGCACTGTGCGGCGACCGCCTGGCCAATGGACGCTTGTTCTTTGTTGGGGATTTCAAACAGTCGATTTACCGCTTCCGCGGCGCGAAGCCATATGTGTTTCGCGATCTGCGCCGGGAAATGCCGGTGGATGGCCGGCTGTCGCTATCGAAGAACTTCCGCAGCCAACCGGCGATCCTCAATTTTGTGAATGCGCTGTTTGCGGCTGAGTTGGGGGCCGACTACGAGCCGCTGGAGGCCGATCGTCCGCAAGTGTCGAGCCAGCCAGCGATCGAATTTCTGTGGGCGCCCGCGGCGGATGGCAAGGAGTCGGTGGAGGAGATGCGCGCTCGCGAAGCGGACTGGATCGCCCGTCGACTGCGCGAGATTATCGACAGCGGTGAGCCAATCATCCGCGTGGCGCAGGGCGCCCAGCATGTGGCGCGTGCCGTGAAGCCCGGCGATGTGGCCATTTTGTTGCGCGCGCTGACGAGCGTCGAGTTGTATGAGGCGGCGCTGCGAAGATATGAGCTCGACTACTATCTGGTGGGGGGGCATGCGTTCTATGCGCAGCAAGAGGTGTTCGATCTGTTGAACTTGCTGCGGACGGTAAACGATGCGGAAGATGTGGTAAGTCTGGCCGGCGCGCTCCGGAGCCCTTTCTTTGGGTTGGCCGATGAAACCTTATTCTGGCTTGGGCAGAATTCCGGCGGGCTTGGCCGAGGATTGCTGGAAGGCACGCTTCCCACGGCGATCGACGAGCAACAACGGCGGCAAGTTCGCTACGCCGCGGATGTGCTCGCGGAGTTGCGTGCATGCAAGGATCGGGTACGCGTGTCTGAATTAATTGAACGCGCGCTGGACCGGACAGGTTATGACGCGACACTGTTGTGTGAGTTTTTAGGGGAACGCAAGCTTGCGAACCTACAGAAGCTCGAAGAGCAGGCGCGCAGTTTTCAGCGTGGTGATTTTCTGGAACTGAGCGATTTCATCACGCGCTTGGCTGATTTCGTCTCGCGGAAGCCCGACGAAGCGCTTGCGGCGACGCACTCTGAGGATACGGACGTGGTGCGGTTGATGACCGTGCACCAGTCGAAGGGCTTGGAGTTTCCACTCGTTGTGGTTCCGGATCTGAACCGGTCTCCCTATAGCGGATCCAATCGAGCGCATTTGCACGAGCAGTTAGGTCCGCTTGTTCGCTCGACCAGCGGCGAAGACGACGAGCGAGCACCGAGCGGTTATGACTTGTGGCGGTTCACCGAAAGGTCGGAAGAAGCCGCCGAGTCGAAACGTCTGCTGTATGTAGCCACGACGCGCGCGGCGGATTACCTCATTCTGTCCGGTAGCGTAAAGAATATCGGCGATGCCAAGTCGCCGTGGATGAAGGTGCTGGCGCGGCAGTTTGACTTGGAGACCGGGCGATTCTTAGGCTCCAAGCCACCTAAGGGCAAGGAGCCACAAGTGCGTGTGACGGCGACGGCGCCCCCGAAATTTCAGCCACGTGGGCATGCCCGGCGTGGCGATGTTGCGAAGCTGGCAAAATATCTTGACGTGCCGCCAGGCCCGCCGGAACGGTTGCCGCCCGTGCATTCGATTGAGCAGGACGCCACGGCCAACCGGCAGTTTTCGTTTTCGCGCTTATCCGGCAAGCTACACCGCCGGTTCGAACGGCTTGATGACGGCAGTCTCCAGATCGAGGGCCGTGACCCGCGACAGTTGGGGACCTTGGTACATGCGGTCCTGGGAGTAGTGGATTTTGCCCGTGCTGGGGAGTTGGGAGCGTTTGTCGATCGGCTCGCGGAACAGCACGTTCCGGATGCACCGGCCGAGGCGGCCGAGGCTCGGCAACTGCTCGAACAATTCGCGGAAACGCAACGTGCTCTTGCTTTGGTTGCGGCCGTGGAGTCGCACGCGGAATTGGAGTTTCTGCTGCCGTGGGCGGCGGACAATGGAAAATCGACGATGGTTCTGCGCGGTTATCTCGATCGGCTTTATCGCGACACGGAAAATGGCTGGCACATTCTTGATTTTAAGACGAATCAACTGGGGACGAGGGGGGCGGAGGCCGTGGCGGCGGAGTATGAATTGCAAATGTATGTGTATGCCCTCGCGGCCGAGAGAATTCTTGGGGTTCCGCCGGTTGAGTTGACGCTTCACTTCCTGCGAACCGGTGAAGAAGTGTCTTTCGGGTGGGGTGACAATGCTCGCAAGCGCGTTGTCCGGATGATTGATGACGCAATTCGAAGTGCGCTAGCGGAGCCGCCGCAAGGATGAGGATGCAATGGGGAGCGGGCTTTGTGACTTATCGAAGCGGCCGGCCGTACCTATAATCGACGCGTGTTGTTATTATCTCCTTGGTATTTATCATTCGTGCGGGCAATTTCGATGCCGCTCGACCCGGACCAGCAGCGGAAATTTGCCATCGACGTGGTGCGAACGTTGCGCAGTCACGGGTACGAGTCGTACTGGGCCGGTGGATGCGTCCGCGACCGCCTGCTCGGCCGCATTCCCAAGGATTATGACGTTGCCACGACGGCACGCCCTGAAGAGATTCGCGAGGTCTTCACGCGCAAACGCACCGTGCCGATCGGTGCGCAATTTGGTGTGATCACCGTGATCGGCCCGAAGCCGGCCGGGCAAGTCGAGGTGGCCACGTTTCGTGAGGACGTAAACTACAGCGATGGCCGCCGGCCCGACTTTGTGGAGTTCAGTTCTCCAGAGGCCGACGCGCACCGTCGCGATTTTACGATCAATGGGTTGTTCTACGATCCCCTGGAAGATCGTGTAATCGACTACGTCGGCGGCGTCGACGACCTGGGGCGAGGTGTCGTGAGGGCAATCGGTGAGCCGCGGGCTCGCTTCGAGGAAGATAAATTGAGGTTGCTGCGCGGCGTACGTTTTACGGCGACCTATGACTTTGCGCTGGATGCCGCGACGCGCGAAGCACTCGAGGGCATGGCACCTCAGATTGACGTGGTAAGTGTCGAGCGGATCGCCGACGAGGTGCGGCGAATGCTTGTGCATCCGAGCCGCGCAAGAGCGGTCGGGCTCTTGCGCGAGGTGCAACTCTTGCCGCAGATTCTTCCCGAATTGAACGCGGCGAACGATGCGAGCCAAACGACCGTGGCTGGCCTGCGCGGCGATGCGGCCTGGTTGGCGGCTCTGGCGACTTTGAACCTGCTTGGGAATCCGTCGTTTCCGTTGGCGTTTTCAGCAGTACTCGCGCCATTTATCGATGTGCCAACGGCGAGGCGAATTGCGCTGCGCTGGAAGTTGTCCAATCATGATTCACGGGCGCTGTGCTGGCTGCTGGAGCAGCGGTCGGCGTTCATCGGTGCGGACCAGATGCCGTGGTCACGGTTGCAGCCGCTTTTGATTCAGGATGGAGCGCGAGAGTTGCTTGCACTCCATGCGGCTTATGCGGAGTTGGCAATTGCGGAATGGCCGATTGCGAGCGGCGCCGACCTTGCCCGGTGTAGGCGGATACTCGAATTGCCCGCGGAGGAGTTGAATCCTCCGCCGCTCATAACTGGCGACGATCTGGTTCGAGCGGGCGTGCCACGAGGGAGCATTTATCAACGTTTGCTCGGCGTAGCGCGCGCCGCCCAGCTCGACGGTGAAATTTTTACAAAGGCCGAGGCTCTCGAACGAGTTCGGCAACTGTTGGAACATCCGTCTTAGAAGGAGAGGCACACCTTGGATTTTGAATTCCTATTGGCTCTGATGTCACGTTGGCTGCATATCCTGGCGGCGATCACCGCCGTGGGTGGTACGGTCTTTGCCAGAGCGGTCGTATTCCCGACGCTACGGTCGTTGCCGGAAAACGAGCGATCGCAACTCCATGCGGCATTGAGAGAACGGTGGGCGACCATCCTCAAGGCGGCCATCGGCTTTCTGCTGTTTAGCGGTCTCTATAATTTCATGCTCACCGTCAGCGAATATCGCGTACCCCCCTGGTATCACATGCTGTTCGGGATCAAATTTCTATTGGCGATGGCCATTTTTGCGATTGCCAGCCTGCTGATTGGCAAGTCGCCCGCCGCGCATGCCGTGCGCAGCCGTGCAACGCTGTGGCTGAATGTCAATATCGTTCTGGCCGTGGTGGTGGTTTGCCTTTCCGGGGTGCTGCGGACGGCGGAGAAGACGCCCAAAGAGGCCGTCGCCTGGGGGAACGGAGCGTACGGTCACGTCGTAGCCGATTAAAATTGGCACTTTGCAGGTGGCCGCGTTGCGAATTACGCTAGAAGGGATGTAACGGCGAGATCACTTGCCGGGCGAAAGAATTTTTCCTTAGCTGTGGGCCTGAAACGGATTGCCCCGCCAGCGACATATGAATTCCAACGAACGAGCCTTAGACATCCTGCAAAAGGCGCGTGATGCGTTAGTCGCGCGCCTTACGGAGCGTATTTTGGACGCTGAGCAGGAGATTGTTGACGACGCCGAGGGAAGTTCGTACATCAGCGAGATCGAAACGATCTATGAGCAAATTGGCGGCCGGCTGGCCCATCTGAACGCGATGCTTGCAAATCTTCCACCGGTCCAAACGCAGCCAGCGACGGAATCGGCCAGTGAAGTGGTATATGCCGACTTGGCTTCGAGTACGGCTGCGACATTCGATGTTGATATTTCCAGTTCCCCGCCGCTCCTGGGATTGCCCGCGCCACCGGCGCGCGAAGAGGTCTGGTCGTTGACGGTTGCCTTGGGACGTGTGGTTCAAACGACTCGCGCTGGCGACTCGAAGGAAGCAATGCTCCTGATCTCCGAAGTTTTTGACCTGAAACCAAGCCAAGCTCGTCGTGCGGCCGCCGCGTTTCAACGGCAACTCGGCCGTTATCCCGATCTGGCGCACCGGCTTGAGCAATTCGGCATGGAGTTTCGAGAGCTGAACGAGTACGCTGCGGCAACACTCTTAGGAGAGTGTTTCGAGTTTCAGGCGATCGACGCATTGTTGCTCGTTCGCTCTATGAAACAGCAGAAAATTTCTGAAGGCGACTGACGGCAGGAGAATCCTTTGGATAAGAAGGCCAAGAAAAAACAGGAAGTGCTCCGGCAGCGTCTGCAGAAGCTGCAACAGCAGCTGGCCGGCGCTCGTAAGCAGATGGACGATCCAGAGGAAGTCACCCGGCTCGAGAAAGATATCGCCAGCGCAAAGGCTGAACTCGAGAAGCTGGGGTAATCCCCGAACCTGCAACGGATCGGAGCGGATTACTTGCCGGTGGCCATGCGATGGCCTGGGGGCTGGTGAAACACGCCGATCTCTGTGCGGCCATCGCCGTTCCAGTCGCCAACTACGGGCGTATCGTTCGGGCCGCCCAGTTGAATGACGGTATCTTCGTCATCGATCACGCCATTATGGTTCGTATCGAGATACCAGATGCCGTCACGATAAACGCCGACTTCATCGATCCCATCGCCGTCGAAATCGCCGACGACCGGGATGTCTCCGTGCTGGCCAAACTGGTGCTTTGCGTCGTTGTCACCGCCACGGCCATCGCCGTTGGTATCGCGGCGCCACATGCCGTCGCGGAACACGGCGATCGTATGAATGCCATCGCCATTCCAGTCGCCCACGATCGGATGGTCTCCCGGCGTGCCGTAGAGGAACACGTGGTCGATCAGATCGCTCCGTGGTTTGCCATCGGCAGTACGTTTGAGCGTTCGTTTGCCAATCGCCGTCTGATGTTGGTCGCGTGGAATGTTTTTATGCTTATCCGTGATTGGATTGTGAGGATCCGGCATGCCCGGATCGTGTGCGATGGCGCGAGGATCGCCACTCCAGGCAGGGCCATAAATGCCAATGTCCGTCTTGCCATCGCCGTTCCAATCGCCGGTCACCGGACGGTCGCCGTGGTGCCCGAGCTTGGCCCATAGATCACCCTCGTCCCAAACGCCATTGTCGTTGAGATCGATGAACCAGAAGCCGTCTTTGAAGACACCGATTTCAAACTTGCCATCGCCGTTGAAGTCGCCCGAAATCGGCTGGGCATTCTTCATGCCGAACTTTATTTTGCGTTTTGAGCCCTGGGGGTCGGTGGGATCCATGATGGTCCACTCGACTTCGGCCATTTGCTCACTCGACCAGTTAATCAGGTCTTCCGGCCTCATGCTAGTGAGCTGAATTCCGCCATCGCCAACGATTCCGCGTGGGTAGCCTGCGTCCACGACACTCAGATGCCAGGTGTACAGGGCGCCGCCGGTGCGAGTCAAAATTGGTGGGTTGAGGAACGGATTGAGAGGGGTGAGATACGGTACCTGGGGTGGCGCAAGAGGCAGGAATCCGGGCGCGGCAAATGGGTCGGGCGCTCCTGGCCGAGGCGGCAGGATGATCTGAGGGACAACCGTTATAACCACGCTGAAGTTGTTGTCCGTCGAGTGTTGGCCACCAAGTAATGGGATATGAACCAGTCCATCGACGGGCATATCCAGCAGCGAGGCGAGGATCGCCGGGTCGGTGGAGACGAGCGGGCTGATTACGATGCCCCCCGTACTTCCCGGCGTATTGATGCCAGGGAAATACCCCTCGGGACGGACTTCGTAGACGGCATAGACGCCGGGCGGCAGGCCGACAAATTCGTAGTATCCGCCCGTATTCGTCACCGTCCAGATCGGTTGATCCGGCGCGTAGTGGCCGCCGAGCGCGACAGAACCCATGATCGGCAGCCCCGTCACTCCGTCGCGAAGGCTTACCACAACGCCTGGCAGCAGAATGTCGTCAGGTGTTAGCAAACCGTCGCGCACGGCGAGCACATCGGGCACATCTCCGGCGTTTTCCACGGGAATCGCCGGTCCGTCCTGAAAGACGTGGCCCGAAAGCTTGGCCGGCGGAATCTCGCAGAAATTGTATTCAACGGCGTTTAATCCTGCGAAGAGCACGATATTGGAAATCAGATTTGCAATGACATCGCCGCCCGCCGATCCGGAGAACGTGCCTCCGTTGAAATATTCCACCGGTTGAATTTCGCGGACGGAATACTTGCCCGGAGTAAGCTTATCGAACAGGTAGCTGCCATCAGCGTTTGTGACGCGCGTGGCAATCACATTGCCATATTCGTCGAGTAGTTCGACCGTGACCCCGGCGAGCGGCGGATTGTCTGGATCGGTGCAATCTCCCGTCGTATTGAGGTGGACATGGCCCGCGATGCTTGCCGGAGGTAGCTCACCGAAGTTGTAGTCTTCGCCGTGCGAGCCCGGTGGCAAAACAACGCCGGAGATATAATCTCCAGGGTTATGCGCGGTCCCCCCCTTGTTGCCGGGCGTATCGAGGCCGTCGAAGTACTCGTCGGGCTGCGTTTCGCGAACGCCATAGGTGCCGGGACGCAGATTTACGAAGCAGTACTTGCCGTTGGCGTCGGTCGTTACGGTGACCCCCAGCAAATTTCCATGCTCGTCGGTCAAATGTACGGTCACGCCGGCGATGCCTGCTTCGCCGACGTCCTTGATGCCGTTGTTGTTCCAATCGACATAGACATAACCGCAGAGCATGGCTGGCGGAATTTCGCAGAAATCATAGTTCACGGCTTCCATCCCGCTGGTCAGCACGATGTTGCTGATCAAGTCGTCCGTGACAATGCCACCCGCCGAACCAGCCTTTTCGCCGCCGTCAAAGTAGCCTCCGGGAGTATATTCTCGAATGGAATAGGTCCCCGGCGGCAGACCATCGAACTCGTAGTATCCTTGTTCATTCGTGGTACGCGTGGCGATGACCTGCCCCGACGAGTTGAGCAATTCGACTTGGACTCCCGCAATCGGCGGGTTATTGGGATCGCCGCAGTCGCCTGAGTAGTTTGCCCGGACATGGCCGCTGATACTGACCGGAAGTAACTCCCCGAAGTTGTAGTTCACAGCCACGGTTCCACCGATGAGCACGGCGCCCGTGATAAGATCGCCGGGGTTGACGGCCGTACCGCCCGCACTGCCGGGCGTATCCAGACCATCCAGATATCCGGCGGGTTGGTTTTCGGATACGCCATAGGTTCCAGGCCGCAAGCCGGTGAACTCGTAATACCCCTGGGCGTTGGTGGTGGCTGTCGTGCCGGTTGGTTGCCCGTTGGAGTCGCGCAATACCAGGATTACACCGGCGATTGGCGCCTCGCCAGGATCTTTGATGCCATTGTTGTTCATGTCGACATAGACGAACCCCGAGATGCTGGCGGGCGGGATTTCGCAAAAGTCGTAATTAACGGCATTCGTTCCGCTCGTGAGGACAATGTTTGAAACGATGTCGTCGCCTTTGATGCCGCCGGCCGAGCCGACAAAGGTCGCGCCGCTGAAGTAGCCGAGCGGTTGCTCCTCGCGGACGCTGTACGTGCCTGGACGCAGGTTCGTGAATTTGTACTTGCCGTCGGCATCGGTTATGGCCGTGGCGACGACGTTACCCGAGGCGTCAAGCAAGTAGATCGTCACGCCGGCGAGGGGGGGATTTTGAGGGTTCTCACAGTCCCCGGTAATGTTGACCTTCACCTTTCCGCCGATGCTAACCGGCAGATACTCGGCAAAGTCGTTGCGCACGCTGTCTTCGCCGCCCTGCAACCGAATCTGGCTCAACACGTCGCTGGTGGTTACGACACCGCGAGTCTGGCCATCTACTTTCCCTGGCGTTGCGCCGACGCTTTCGTATCCCGCAGGCTGCGTTTCGACGACGCGATAGGTGCCGATGTCAAGATGATCGAATTTGTATCGGCCCAGCGTGTCGGTCACAGTCATCAGGCCCGTGGCGACATAGCTCGAGCCCTCCAATCGCAACAGCGCCAGATGCACACCGGCAATGCCCGTGTCGTTGGCGTCCTGTCGATTATTGAGGTTGTGGTCGAGGTATACCACTCCGGAAAGGCTATTGGGAAGCGCAGGCTGTTGAAGTACGTCGATGGCGCCCGCCGTCATGTCGGATAGGTCGATCTGCGTGGAATAGCGGTCCGGCGGCAGACTGAGTTTGCTTCCCGCTTTTCGTTCGGCGTCGGCAAAATTTTTGTCGTACGCGTCCCAATACTGCACATGGGAGGTTACATCATAGTAGTGCGGCGCCTTGAACGTCGCGTACATATGCGAACGTTGGAACTCGCCGCCTTCGGCTACGGCATTGACGTCGATGGTGCTGCCGTTTACGTACTGGAATTCGTCGACATCGATGCTGATTACAAGGGTTTCGCCGGCCTCGAACCCATCGAGGTCGATGATCAGCTTCATGCCGCCATCGGAGACCTGGAAATTCGTGACCGTGAATCCGTGGCTGGAAACCACTTTAAATGGATTCGAGCGGAACACGCCATAGCCGCCGGGGGCGGTGTCGAAAAAGACGTCGCCCGATGAGATCCCGTCGTTGTTCTTATCCCCGTCGATTACCAGACGGGTAAGTTGCGTGCCTGGAGCTCCGCCTTGGAAGGTGAATTCGATGATGTTCGGTTGCAGGTCATCGCCAGCGGCTTGCTCGTAGTACACGCTGCCGACGATCAGGTCGGCGGCCATCATGGATCGGCTTTCGCATTCTTCGTAGCGGCAGATCCGCCGAGCGCGGCGTTTGGTATGCGGTTCGTCGAAGCGGGCGTTGCCGAGCCAGGAGCCCAGTCGCGAGATCGTATGTAGTAGGCCCACGGTGGTTCTCCTTAATCCACTTCCTCTGCCCCGTTCCATCAGGCGCGTGTGTCGCGCGAGCGATTTCGATTCTTACCGAACGCGCACGTCCAGTGGATGCTCGGCCGTCTCTTGCGGACGGCTTGGCTTGCCGAGTTGCCAGACACGGATCGTCGTGTCGAAGCTCCCTGAGATGATCGTGCGGCTTCCCGCATCGAAGGCGAGCGCGGCAATCGATCCGGTGTGACCCACCAGGGCGTCCGTCTCGGACTCGGCTTGCCAATCCCAAACACGAATCACATTGTCGCTGCCCCCGGTAGCGATCAGGTCTTCTCCACAGACGACCATCGAGAGCAGCTTGGCGGTTTGGCAGTGCACTTTCTTGATCAGTTGACCTGTTGCCGCATCCCAGACGCTGAGTTGGCGATTCTCCCCCGCCGAGACGAGCTTATCGCCAACCGGCAACCATCCCAGAGCCCGCAGCCGGCCAACGCCGGTCGAGGGGATTTCGAGGTCAACCGTTTCGGTGGTAACGGACCAGACGCGGACCTTGCCATTGCGGCCGGCGGCTGCCAGCCGCTCGCCATTGGGCGAAAAGGCGATGGCTCGCAGATCAGCGTCCGGGCCTTCCAGAGTGGCCGTGGGAACGTTGTTTTCTAAGTCGAATAGCCGTACGCCGATATCAAATCCAACCGCGGCAAGACGCCGGCTGTCTGGGCTCAACGCGAGCGCGTAAACCACGTGTGGGAGCTTGGCGAGCTCGCGCTGTTTGGTGCCGTCGTGGGTGTTCCAGACGATAATGCGCCCGTCGTCGCCAGCGGAAATCAGGGTTTCGCCATCGGCAAAGAAGACAAGGGCGCGCACCCAGTCGCGGTGCGCGTCGAGTCGGTGAATCAGGCGGCCGTCTTCCGTGCTCCATATGCGTACAAAATGGTCGTCGCCCGCCGTGGCCAGACGCGAGCCTCCCGGCGCAATGGCGACCGCGGTGATGACCGGAGGTTTGTGACGGACGTCATTTTGGCTAGGGCGAATCGTCTCGCTGGGGTCGAGCGCCCTGGGCTGTTGTGCCAGCGCCGGCGCGTGCGACATCAGGAGCACGCAGGCGAAGATCGCCAGAATCTGTTTATGTGGCCGCATGTTTGACCTCTGAGGCAGACCGTCGACGCCAACAGCGATTACGCTTGCGAGATCCGTGCTGGCATGTCGAGCACCCATATGCCGCGCGCAGCGGCGCGAAGGTGTCTCAACATTCGATATCGGCCGGATCGTGTGCGTAACCCAAATACATAGCGCGGTCAGCGGCGGAACGTATCCGCCTAGAGAAGCGGCACGGAAAGGTGGGAAGAGTTTAGGGCCGCATCGGCCAGGGGCTAGCTGCCGAGCGAGCCGCGACGAACCACGGCGGCGCTTGCTAGCGGCGTACTATCGCTTTTCGAGCGGAACGAGATCGCGTTCTTTCGGCCCCGTGTAGATCTGGCGCGGACGGCCGATTCGCTTGTTTGGCGATTCGTGCATTTCTTTCCAATGTGCGATCCAGCCCGGCAGCCGCCCAATGGCGAATAGAACGGTAAACATTTGGACTGGAATGCCAATCGCGCGATAGATGACACCGCTGTAAAAGTCGACATTCGGATAAAGTTTGCGCTCGATAAAGTACGGATCGTTGAGCGCTACCTGTTCGAGTTGCTTGGCAATTTCGAAAATCGGGTCGTCGATCGAAAGCTTTGAGAGCAACTTGTCGCAGGTCTTGCGAATGATCGTGGCTCGTGGATCGTAGTTCTTATAGACGCGGTGACCGAAGCCCATCAGGCGGAAGCCGCTATTACGGTCCTTGGCCTTGGCGACGTATTTCTCCACGTTACCGCCATCGGCCCGGATCTGTTCGAGCATTTCGACGCACGCCTGATTGGCTCCGCCGTGGAGGGGGCCCCACAGAGCGCCAATGCCGGCGGAAATCGATGCGAACAAGTTGGCATCGCTCGATCCAACCATCCGCACAGTCGAAGTGCTGCAATTCTGTTCGTGGTCGGCGTGCACAATCAGCAACAGGTTGAGGGCTTCAACAAAGTCGGGGTCGACGTTGTAGGGCTCGCTGGGCACCGAAAACATCATCTGCAAGAAGTTCTCGCAGTAAGAGAGGTCGTTCTGCGGATAGATGAAGGGCTGGCCAATCGACTTCTTATAGGCGTAGGCCGCGATCGTCGGTAGCTTGGCAATCAGCCGGTGGATCGAAATTTCAACCTGCTTCTCATCGCGCGGGTTGAGCGAGTCCTGGTAGAACGTCGAAAGCGCACCGACGACCGAGCTGAGAATCGCCATCGGGTGGGCATCGCGAGGAAAGCCGTTGTAGAACGAGCGCATATCCTCGTGCAGCATCGTGTGTCGCCGCAACGACGAGCGGAACCGATCAAGCTGCTCGGCATTGGGCAATTCGCCGTAGATCAGCAAATAACTGGTCTCGATGAAGTCGCAACGCTCGGCGATGACTTCGATCGGATAACCGCGGTAGCGCAAGACCCCCTGCTCTCCGTCCAGATAGGTGATCGAACTCGTCGTTGAGCCGGTGTTTACGTAGCCTTCGTCAAGCGTGACGTGGCCGGTCTCTGCCCGAAGCTTGGTGATGTCGACGGCGCGTTCGTTCTCAGTGCCGACGACGATTGGCAACTCGACCTGACGATCTCCGATTTGCAGCTTGGCGACCTCGCCCATCGAGGCTTTCCTTTCTAGACGCATGCACTTTGAGCCACCGCTGGTGAGCCCCCTGCGAAGCCGGGCTCGCACAACGAAACCCCCAGTTTACCGGCAATTCGAGCCGGGCACAATTAGCCCGCGCGGAGAGCGTGCGGAACAATGATCGACGGGCATGCGAAAAGAAGAAAAAGCTGCGCGCGAAAAAAAGATCTTCGAGCAAGTATTTCGCAAAGGTAAGGTTGGCTCGCAGTTTTGCTTCTAATGCGCGACCCAAGCGAAATTGGGGAAGTTTCGCTTGTAGGAAAGGAACGCCCCGCCCCGCTACTTGCGCGGAAGTGCTTGCGCGTTCGATGATCATCCGCCAAATCCGGATATCGGGATCGGCGGGACCCTCGGCGAGCGGCTAGCGCGTATAGGAGCTTGATTGTGCGGCTGCCGTTTCGTCAAAGATGCTCCAAACCGGCATCTTCTCGCGAAGCGATTCAATGTACTCCTTCTTGCGATCGGCCTCGCCGCCGCTTTGCAGGGCCTTTTTGATTTCAGGCTGTACATCGACAAACGAGGCTCGTTTCGTGTCTTCGCGTTCGAGAACGCGGATGATATGACAGCCATCATCGTCTTGAAGAATTCGGCTCATGGCCGCGACCGGCAGCGAGAACAGGGCCTCATCGAGGGGTTGGGAACGCAAGCTTCCTTGACTCACCCAATCGTGTACCCCCCCCTGCTCCGCCGCATATTCTTGCGAATGGACCTTGGCGACCTCGGCGAACGAAACCTTGCGCACGAGGATGTCGTCGCCCCAGCGAGCCAATGCCGCGATTGCCTCGGGGCGCGAATTGAAGTTTTCCCACTTGGCCGTGATTTGTTCCCAACGCACGCGGGCCGGTGTGTCCCATTGTTCGACGTGTTTTTGGTAGTAAGCGAGCATCTGATCGTGAGTCGGATCTTTGCTGTTGCCTTTGACCGCCTGATTGAGCCAGCCAGCAGCCAGGCTCTGTTCGACAAACAATGTTCGTTGCGATTCGATTGAACCACCGAGGTCGCGCAATTTGTTTTCCAGGTCAATGATGCTGGCTGCCTCGTATTCCTGTTGCAGATGCTTCAAATACTCGTTGTTGAAATGATCGCGAATTTTCTTTTCGTTTTCCGTCAGCGCTTTTTGATCCGCAGAACTGCGAACTTCGGCCATCAGCAGCTTGGTATCGATCATCTGCTGCAAGGCTTGTTTCATATAGTTCTTCTGAGCGCGATGGATTTCTCGTTCCTTTTCTGGGGGCGAGAGCAGCATGAATTGCGGATTATCCTTCACGGCATTTTGGATTGCGCGGTTGATCATCGGCAGCATTTCGCACGCTTGGAGCCGTTCGGCGCCGACGCGAGCGATGATTTCAGCCGGATCGTAAGGGGGATCGGCGGGGGATTTTTTTGCGCCGGTGGACGACGCGGTCATTGCCATGAGCGGCGCGCCGTCCGGAGCAGGAAACGTTGCGCCGGGGACCGGCGTAGGCCGGCCACCAGGCCAGGCGTCTGGCCGCACCGGTCGTGATGGAACTTGGGGGCCGGTATTCGAGTATCCACTAGAAACCCCCGGCACCGCGACGCTCGGCGGCGGCGTCAGGGTCGTTGGATCGCCAAACCCTGGGTCGGTGAACGGCTGTGCGTACAGCGGTCTAACGACGAGGAACATTCCGCTGATAAGGACCGCAACCAGGCAGTTGTGCGACTTCCGCATGGGGCCACCACCATCTCGCCAGAGGACACAAACAACAGGGCTCGAATGCGCACCGAACGGTGCGGGAATCTACAAAGACCGGGAATCTACAAAGACATCGACAAGACGTGCGCCAGGACGAGAATCCGCATGCCAAGCGATTGCCATTCGGGTCCGGCGGGGCGGGAGTATATTGCTCACTCAATCGGGCTGCAACAGCGATTGCACGATCGCAACGAGCGTTTCGTTGTCGACGCCTTCTTGGGGGAGCGGCAGGTATGCGGCAGCGGCGTCTACAATGCGCAGTCTTGCGCCCGATTTACGGCTGAGTTGCTCAATTTTCTCGCGGTCCAGGTATCGTAGGACAACATAGCCATCCTCGATATGAATGGAATCGATTCGCCAACCGTGGGCCCAGACGCGAAGCCGTGCTAGCGACAGCATGCATTCTACTTCGGGGGGCGGTGGGCCAAATCGGTCGATGAGCTCGCTGGAGAAGTCTTCCCAGTCGGAAATGCTGGCGAGTCGTGCGGCGCGGCGATAAAGGTCGATCTTCAGCCGCATGTCAGGGACATAGGTGCGTGGAATATAGGCTTCGACTGGTAGGTCGAGACTCACGTCGACGATTTCCTTGGGCGGTAGTTGCTTTAGCCTGCGCACGGCTTGTTCCAAAAGCTCGCAATAGAGTTCGTATCCGACCGTTGCGATATGTCCGCTTTGTTGCGTGCCGAGAATATTGCCGGCGCCTCGTAGCTCGAGATCGCGCATTGCGATGGCAAAGCCGGAGCCCATCTGGCTGAACTCTTCGATAGCCCGAAGCCTACGGGCAGCGGTTGACGAGAGATGCCGGTTGGGATCGACGAGCAGGTAACAGTAGGCCCGGTGCTTGTAGCGGCCAACGCGTCCTCGCAATTGATGTAAATCGGCCAGTCCGTAACGATCGGCCTCGTCGATGAAGATTGTATTGGCATTCGGAATGTCGAGGCCGCTTTCGACGATTGTGGTGGCCAGCAGAACGTCGAAGCGGTGGTCGACGAAGTCGAGCATGACGCGTTCCAGTTCGCCTTCGGCCATTTGGCCGTGGCCGATGCCAAGCCTCGCCTCGGGGACGATTTCGGCAAGCCGTTGCGCGACCTTGTCGATATCGTGGACCCTGTTATGAACGAAATAGATTTGCCCATTCCGATTCAACTCTCGCAGAATGGCATGCCGGACAAGCTGCGGATCGAAACGCGTGACGCGGGTCTCGATGGCCTGGCGGTCGTTGGGCGGTGTCTCGAGATTCGAGATGTCGCGCACCCCGAGAAGCGACAGATGCAGGGTTCGCGGAATGGGAGTGGCCGTCATGGTGAGCACATCGATCGCGCTACGTAGCGCCTTGAGACGTTCTTTGACTTCTACGCCGAATCGTTGTTCTTCATCGATGATGATGAGGCCGAGATTTTCAAACTGTACGTCGTGCTGAGCCAGGCGGTGCGTGCCGATCACGACGTCAATCGCGCCGGTCGTGAGCCCTTCCAGCACCTCGCGCGTTTCTTTGGGGGTGCAAAAGCGGGACAGGGCTGCGACGGTGATCGGAAACTCCGCCATTCGGGCCCGGAATGTGCGAAGGTGCTGCTCGGCAAGGATCGTGGTTGGGACCAGAATGGCAACCTGATAGCCATTGTCCACAGCCTGAAAGGCGGCGCGCATCGCGAGCTCGGTTTTTCCGAATCCAACGTCGCCGCACAGCAGGCGATCCATCGGACGCGGCAGCTCCATGTCGTGCTTAATCGCTCGGATGGCCGTCAACTGATCGGCCGTTTCCAGGTACGGAAATGAAGCGTCGAACTCCCGTTGCCACGCCGTATCGGCCGCGAAACGCAAGCCGGGGCGGGTCGCGCGGGCGGCTTGAAGCTGGAGCATGTCGGCGGCCAGATCGGTGACCGCTCGCTGGGCAGCCTCTTTTTGGCGCGTCCATTGCCGGCCGCCAATGTGGGCAAGAGTGGGACGGCCTTTCTTGCTGCCGCCAACGTATTTCTGCACCAATTCGATCTTCGAGGCGGGAACGAAGATTTTTGTGTCACCGTGGAACTCGATCACCAGGTGCTCTTCGACTTGGTCTCCTTTTTCAAGCAGTTGTAGACCACGATAGCGGCCGATACCGTGTGACAGGTGGACGACATAGTCTCCTTCTCGCAGTTCCAGGAAACTGTCGATGGCACGGCCAAGCCGCCGACGGGTGGGACGATTCAAATCGGCCCGATGAAACAGTTCGCTACCGCTGACCAGGGCAATGCGGTCGGGGACCAGGCGAAAACCCGCCTTTAATCGCCCTCGGGTGAAATGGAGCTTGCCTGCTTGGGCCAGCCGCGTGGGTCCGAACACCTCGCGGAGGCGATCGCATTCGGCATCGGTTTGGCAAACGATGAAGACATCTTGAGGGCTTCCGCCCCCCATCGCCGCGTCGAGCTCATCGCGAACCTTGGCAATATCGCCGCTAAATCGCTCGACGGTTTCAACGGGCAGATGGCACGTTGTTTCGAGCGAGCCGATAGAAACGCTAGCCGCTGTAACCGAGGGAAATCGAGTGATCTGGCGTTGGGTGCTGGCGTAGGAGTGAGCATCCTGGGGCCGCTCCAGCCGTTCAAGATACCGCCGTGCTTCCTCTTCGATGTCGCCAGGTTCGACCAGGTAGAACCAGCTTCCCTCGGGCAAAAAGCCGGCGAAGTGCTCGCGATCGCGTTCCTCGCGAGCCGCAATCGTAATGTCGATTTCGTCGAGATTTTCCAAGCTTCGTTGCGTGGCGGCCTCGAAGCGGCGGAGCGATTCGACTTCGTCGCCAAAGAGTTCGATGCGCACCGGCTCGAACCAATCCGGCGCGAAGACGTCCAGAATGCCGCCGCGACGCGAGAATTCTCCGGGGAGCTCGACCGCCGTGGTATTTTGAAATCCGCCGCGCACCAGCCATTCGAGGAATTCCTGCACATCGAGTTGTTGCCCCCGGCATACGCGACGCGTGGCGCGGGCAATCGCGTCGCGAGCGGGGACCGGTTGGAGCAGGCTCTGGATACTGGTGACAATGAGCCGTGGTGCGTCGGTCTGGCCTAGCCGTTTAAGTAGGCGCAGACGCTCGCCTGCAATCTCGTCAGGGAGGCCCCTGGCGGAGTCGCGGTCTTCGCTCTCCCAGGCCGGGAATTTTTCGGGCGCGATGCTGGTAAAAAGCGCCAAGTCGTCACAGAAGTCATCAATGTCATCCATATGGGCGCAGACGACGATGATGGGGTTCGAAGCATGGCGAGCAAGCGAGGCCGCAATGAGCGCGCAGCACGACCCCCAGACTCCGCCAAGCGTGGCCGCATGTCCGGCTTGCAAACTTGCGATGACGCGGGCGAAGCCTTGCTGCGCTTCGAGCCGTCCAATGAGCTCTTCGAGCGGTGTGGACGGGGTGATCACGGCGGGGGATTCAGCCATGCTAGTGGCCAAATTTTATGTCCCCCCGGCGGAGACGAAAAGGTCGATTCGGGCCTGAGGCGGAAGAACCCTACGACTCGGCGTTCTGCTTTTGCATACGAAGCTGCTCCGCTTCGGGAAGCGATTTATAGTGCGGATCAAGCGGATAGCAGCCTGAGACGAGGCCGCCGCGGGGCGCTGTTGTGCAATCGCTGAACGTGCGGCAAACCTGTTTGCGCGACCAGGGGCGACCGAGCAGCACGTCGGCCGGAAGCTGCGGATAGGAGAGAACCATCCGACCCAGGCCCACGGAATCGATCCAGCCTGCTCGAACAACCGCCTGGGCCGCTTGCGGCAGGTATTCTTGAAGGTACGTGTACCCCGTCCCGATCATGGGCATTTCGGGCACGGCCGCCTTACAGGCGCGGGCAGTCTGAATTTGCCGGATCACGCCGACGAGCGGATCTTCAGGCGGCTGGTATCCATCGCTGGGCGGAAAAATTGCCGGACGCTGGATATGGGGACAGTAATACGGGCTACCACAGGAGACGTTGACTGCCATCACACCCAAGGAATGCAGCCGGCGGATGAGTTCGATCGGCTCCGTGAGATCGATGGCCAGGGGATCCTCTGGCGATACGCCGAAGCCATAGCGATAAGGTAAATGCTTGGCGTAGTCGAGCGGGTGGCCCACCTCCTGGCCGGTGCGATATGGGACCGTATCGAACACACTGAGTCGCACCCCCACTCCCAGGCTGGGACGCTCACTGCGCACTCTCTCAATAATCGTCGTTAACAAACGCGAGCGACCAGACAGGTCGCCACCAAAGGGGCCGGGACGCGTATGGGCGCTCAAGAACTCATGCAGCAGATAGCCGTGGCAAGCTTTGACATCGACGAAATCGAAGCCGACGTCGGCAGCCAGCCGGGCCGCGGCGACGAACGCATCGATAAGATTTTCGACGTTTGCGTCAGTGAGTACCAAGGATTCATCGTTCGGGTCGATATGAAACTTTTCGTCGAGCAGCGGATGATGGTATGCCAAGCGGGGCTCGAGTCGTTTGTCGCGCGGACGACAGAACCGGCCCGAGTGCGTTAGTTGCAGGCCAACGCATAACCCATCGAGTGAACCGAACGTCTCGCGGTGAGCCATATGAAGCTCGCGCAGTAGGGTCGCCAGGCCCGCGCGATTTTCTAGTGTCGCGAGGGTTTGATTGGGATTGGCCCGGCCCTCGGGAATGACAGCGGCCGCTTCGCCACCCCAGATGAGTTTTGCGCCGCTGACGCCAAAGTTTCGCCACCGTCGAAGCGTGTGTATGGTCGGAGAGCCGTCGGTATGTGCATCCCAGCCCTCCATCGGATGAATACACCAGCGATTGGCCACCAGGAAGGGGCCTAGCGCCAGCGGCGCCGCCAGCGGTGAACCTTCGTCGGCTGTAAGCACCTGATCATCGATCGGCAGTTCAAGCCCCAGTTCGGCCAGCCGGGCACGAAACTGCTCGGTTGATTTAAGTTGTCCGATCTTGGGATAAGGGCTGGGCATGGTAGAGGAATCGTGCGTGAGGTCGAACTGGCGGCGCGAACCGGGTTGCGAATAGTCTAACTGCGCGGAACGGAAGTCCGCTAGTTTCCGCGGATAGGAGACAACTGGCTGTTGGCGAGCATGAACTTCTTTTCGCCAGCGCCCGATGCGAAGGCCACGGTTGCCGTCCGGCGTTGACCACTACCGCTTAGTGCGAGAACTTTTCCCAAGCCATATTCGGGATGACGCACGACCATCCCCAGTACGAACGCTTCGGGGGAGGCTTGTGCCGTATGGACCTTGGCGGTGCGCTGCAATTCCGCGGCGGTTGTGAGGGATGCTGTTTTTAATGGCGTCGCGGGTGCCGGCGTCGGCGGGGCAGACTCGAATGCCTCAATCTGGTCGACATCCCAGGCGTCTGCATCCTCGTCAAACGAGATATCGGTTGACGGCTCTTCATAGGCATCGCCGTGCTCCCAGGGGGGCGCTGGCGTGGCGATGCCAATCACATTCATTTCGCTCCTCGGAAGCTCCATCAAGAACTGGCTCGGCACGGTGTATCGCCGCTGACCGCGAAACTCGCGTTTAGTCGCCAGGCTAAGGTGTAACTCCTCGCGTGCTCGCGTAATGCCCACAAACAACAGTCGCCGCTCTTCCTCGAGGTCGTCAGGATTGTCCCGGCTACGCTCGTGAGGGAGTAGCCCGTCTTCGATGGCGATAATGAACACGACGGGAAATTCCAACCCCTTGGCCGCGTGCATGGTCATGAGCGTGACGCGGTCACTGTCAGTTTCCCAGGCGTCGGTGTCGTTGACCAGGCTCGATTGCTCCAGGAACGCCTCTAGCGGGCTGTCACCGAAGTGAACCTCATCGAATTGTCGAGCCGCGGTAACCAGTTCCTCGACGTTTGCCAGCCGTTCCTGATCCTCCTCGTGCTCGGAGTCTTGCAAGTATTGCCGGTAGCCCGATTCGGTGAGCACGTGGCCGATTATTTCTTCGACCGGCGCCGCGGCATGCAGGGCCAGCCGATCGTAGAGCGAGACGAACTTGGCGACCGCCACCGCGGCTCGCTTGTGCAACGATTCGATCAGTCCGCTCTCTCGAGCGGCGTCCAAGAGTGATAGCCGGTAGCGTGTGGCGTGCTCAGAGATTCGCGCAATCGTGCTCTTGCCGATCGCGCGAGGAGGATTGTTGATCACCCGGAGTAGGGCCACATCATCACGCGGGTTGTTAATCAATTGTAAATAGCCCAGCACGTCTTTGATTTCGCGGCGTTGATAGAACTCCTGGCCGTTGACCATCTGATAGGGGATGCCGAGGTCGCGCATTGCAAATTCTAGACTGCGCGAAAGGGCATTGACCCGGTAGAACACGGCGAAGTCGCGCGGGCGTCGTCGTCCGGCGCGGACTTCCGTGGCGATATACGAAGCGATGTTCTCGGCTTCGTCTCGCTGGGTCGGGTAGTTCACCAGGCGAACACTTTGGCCCTCGGCATTTTCCGTGAACAGCCCTTTCTTCTTGCGACGTTGGTTGTAGCCGATGAGGTGATCCGCCACGCGCAGAATCCGTTTGGTGCTGCGATAGTTTTGCTCGAGCTTCACCACGCGCACGTCGGGGTAATCGTGTTCGAATTCGAGAATGTTGCTCAGGTTTGCTCCACGCCAACCGTAAATCGACTGATCGGGATCTCCCGTCACCGCAAGGTTGGGGGCATCGATCGATAGCGCGCGGGCGATCGTATATTGTGACAGATTAGTGTCTTGGTACTCGTCGATCAGGATGTAGCGATAGCGGGCGTCGAGCGTCGAACGCGTCTCGGGGCTTTCTCGCAGCAGCGTGGCCACGTGCAGCAACAAGTCGTCAAAATCCACCGCATTCGACTGCAACAGAAGTGCCTGATAGGCCGGGTAGACCCGGGCCACGATGCTGCCCAGCGGGTTGCCGGGCCGCGGCTGGTATTGTTCCGGCGTCAGCAGGTTATTCTTGGCCCAACTGATGGCGCCGGCGATGCGTTCAGGGGTGTAGAGCTCGGCGTCGAGCTCCGCCTGCTCCAGCGTCCGCTTGAGCGCTTGCTTCGAGTCGCTGGTGTCGTAGATCGTGAAGTTTTCGGCAAGGCCGACGCGCGGGGCATATTCGCGTAGCAGCCGTGAGCAGAAGCGGTGGAAGGTGCTCATCCACACCCGCTGTCCAGGAGCGAGCCGCTCAACACGCGCGCGCATCTCGTCGGCTGCTTTGTTGGTGAAGGTGAGTGCCAGGATCTGACGCGCAGGAACGCCCTGCCGAATCAGGTTTGCGATCCGGTGGGTAATCACCCGCGTTTTCCCACTCCCTGGTCCTGCCAAGACCAGAAGCGGACCATCGATATGTTCGACGGCCTCACGCTGTTCAGGCGTTAAGGCCGCGAGTTGCTCACTCCACAAGATCTTGCTTCCTTCTGTTCCAAGATCGATAAACCGGGGCACGCTTTTAGTATACGCATGTGAGGTGCGGCCGGGAGGCGGTCATCGCGGCATGCTAGCACTGCCGAACGAAAATCTTGCCTGATCGGTACCAATTTCCAGCCAAGTTGCTATATTACCCGCCATTGAAGAGGCCAATTGGAGTGGCCCGCAGGTACGTCATCTGCACGATTGCATGATCTGACTAATTTCTTTTTAGGGAGGGACCCCGATGACCCGCATTCCTTTGCCGAAGACCAATAGCCAGGCCGAGGATCTGACCAGCCGTTTGGAAATGAGCACCGCCGAAATCGGACTTTCGGTGCGGACGACCAACTGTTTGGAAGAACGCGGCATCTTTACGGTCAATGATCTGCTGCACTGCACGCGCGAAGATCTGCTGAGTATTTCGAACTTTGGGGAGAAGACCCTCGAAGAGGTGTACAAGGCCCTGGAAGGAGTTGGCTTTTACCGCCGCACCCGGCGTCAATTGGTCGAAGCCTGATTTCCACCAGCGTGGCCCTGTCAACAGGTGTTGATGGGAGATGATATGGTTGCCTTCGGCGTAATGCCGTGGGTCTTGTTCCGTATCGTCCGGTGATTAACGCGAGTGCAGCGCTACCTTGGGGCGGCGCTTGTGCCGGCCTGCACACATTTAAGCGTCCGCGTGTCCCGCACGAATAGCCTGCCTGCCGCGAGCGCGGGGAGTGCCTGGACCGTGGTGTCAAAAAGCCGAGTTTCAGCCACTGGGTGATAGGCCTTGGGCGTTGGCTCAACGAGCATGAGCAGGCCGTCGGTCTTCATGACCAGGAGCTTGTCGCCGGCCAGAATCAGATTTCCGGTGCCGAACTGTTCTTCGGTCCAATACACCTGTTGCGATGTTGGCGAAAACGCTCGTAAACGGGCGGTGCCGACATCCTGCCGGCCGTCGATGCCGTAGAACACTCCGTCCTTTTCGATGCATGTTGTGTACTGGCTGGACATGATTTCATCGCTGGCCCATTGTTCGCTGGGGCCGTTCGGAGCAAGTGTTACCCAGCGAGCACCGACGCCGTAACTGGAAGATACGAAGAGGTGATCGCCTAGCACCAGCGGTGTCGCCGCATTCACCGTGGGTCCGCGCTGTCCAAACGGAAAATCGAAAAGAACCTTGCCGTCGCGCGGATCGATGGACGTAACGTGCAGCCGTGTGACGAAGATCGCCTGGCGGCGGCCGTTCAGCATGGTTGATGTGGGAGACGAGTAGCTGGCCGCGTCGTTGCCGGCGATCCAGAGCGTTTTGCCGCTATCGAGCGCGAACGCGACAATTCCAGCGTCACGTCCACCGACGTTCAAGAGGAGCTTGCCTTCCGCGACAATCGGCGTGCTGCCGAAGCCGAAGTACCCCTCGGGGGCGTTGAATTCCTGACGTAAATGGCGTGTCCAGATGGGCTGACCGGTTTGGAAATCGACACATGCCAGTTCGCCGCCAGGTCCCACTAGGAAAACTCGGCCATCGTGAATCAACGGAACGCACCGAGGTCCACTGTCGGGCGAAATCGAGCCACGGAAACGCGTGGCAAAACGGGTCTGCCAGAGCGTTTTGCCCGAGACCGCATCGAGCGCCTCGGCCACGAGGTCTTCGCCTGGCCGATGAAATAGCACTGCCCGGTTTCCGGCGACTGCCAGCCCGGCAAATCCTTCTCCGACTTCCCGGCTCCAGACGAGCGGCGGTCCTTTCGCGTCCCAGACCTCGACGCGTTCGCCATCTGCCTTGCCATTGCGATGTGGTCCCAGAATTTGTGCCCAATCGCCGGCAACACCCGATGTGGCAAACGATGCCAGAACGGGCAGGCCGCAGGCGGCGAGGGCCAGTCGGACGGCACAAATACCCAGGAAACGGGGGCCGTTTATTCGGACCAAGAGCATGGCGTTGTCCTTTTGCTCACTCGCGGACACAATCTTCAGCGGCGAGTGAAGATTATAATCGCTCATCCGGCAATCGATACCGCTTGACGTATGGGCGGTCGTTGTGCCTCATCCCTGAACATCTAAGCTTCTTTTCGAGGACTATCCGTTGTCACGCTTCTTCAGACTCTATGAGAAGAAACGCGGCAATCGGCGCACCGGTTCGCAGACGGTTGGTAGCCTGGGCGAAGCCTTGTTTTTTGGAATTTTCTTCGTCGTGGGCTGTGTCGCGATGGCTTATATGCTCGTGGCGCTCGTGTGGCCCGAGTGGCGCGCCAATCGGCAGTTCGAGCCGACCGAGGGCGTGATTCTTGAAAAACGGGTGGGGCGTAGTGTCAGCTCCGACCCCGGAGGAATCGCAGCCACACAATATCGGCCTGAGTTTCGCGTTCGATATGAAACGGCGGACGGTACATACGTTGCCGACGACGTTTATGACGCGACAAACCTGTATTCGGGCGACGAAGCAGGGGTCAACGCGGCTCTGGACGAGTTTCAAGTTGGGCAGCGCTACCCCATGTGGTATGACCCGCTCGACCCCGGCCGCGTTGTCCTGGTGCGCGGATATAGCCGCTGGCTGTACATATCCCTGTTAATCCCGCTTTCGTTCATCGTGATTGGCGGCGGGCGCATGGTGTACGCGCTCATCGGGTGGAATACATCGGATGAGCTGCGGAGTGTGATCGATCAGCGGGCCGCGAAACGCGATCTGTTCGAGGGGCCGGCTAGCGACGACGCGTTTCCTACGGTTCCCGAAGACACCAATCTTACAAATAGCCCGGGCACGACCTTGGCCTATCGACTGCCGATGTCAACGGCCATCGGTTGGCGACTAATTGCTACCGCGGCGGCGTGCATCGCATGGAACGCAATCGTGATCCTGTTTGTGATTGTGATCATCGGGCGATTCACCCGTGGCGAGCCCGACTGGTTGTTTGCGGCCGTGTTGACGCCGTTTGCCGCCGGTGGAATCGGGTTGGGCGCCTATCTGGGGCGGCAAATCGTATTGACCACGAGTATCGGACCGACCCTGATCGAGATCTCCGCGCATCCGCTGGCCCCCGGCCGGCAATACGAGGCTTTCCTGTCGCAGGCTGGGCGGCTCAGGATGAAGTCGCTGGAACTCTGGCTCGCCTGTGACGAACGGGCCACATTTCGCCAAGGGACCGACACCCGAACCGAAATTCGCCGCGTGTTTCAACAACGCTGGTTTGTGCGTGGCGATTTTGAAATTGCCCAGGGACTCCCGTTTGAAAGCCGCTGTGAGGTGGTCGTGCCAGAATCTGCGATGCACTCGTTCCATGCGGCACACAACGAAGTGAGCTGGAAATTGATCGTGCGAGGCGACGTCGAGGGCCGCCCGCCATTTGAGCGCGAGTTTCAAATTATTGTCAGTCCTGAACGTCGCGTGGAGGACCGGGAATGATGCAGCCGCGCTTGACGATTTCACTAGCCGACCATGCCCGCAAATATTCGCCCGGAGAAGTGCTGTCGGGCCAGTTCAGCGTACAGGGAGTGGTTCCTGAGGACATTCGAGCGATCGAACTTTCAGTGCTGTGGTACACCGAAGGTAAAGGCGAGGAAGACATGGCCGTTCATTTCTTCGAGCGGATCGAGCCGCACGATGAGACGCCATTGCCAGTTCACCATCCGCGAAGATTTAGCACGGTGCTGCCAAATAGCCCTCTCAGCTACAGTGGGCACATCGTGCGGATTTGCTGGTGCGTGCGAGCGAGAGTCTTTTTCTGGCAAGGGCGGGACCTCACGCTCGACGTGCCGTTTCAGTTGGGGGCGGTTCCTTCGCCGGTCTCGTTCGCCGCGGAGTGAGTGGTTATGAGCAGCGATGTGCGGCGCTCGAATCCCTTTTCCACGCGATATATTCGTCCGGGAGCAATGCGATTTTTATTTTCCGGCGGGGAAACGGCGGCCAGCCTCGTAGCGAGCCTGGCTGCTCAAAACTGGCGTGGGCAGATTGTGGGGCCGCATGGGTCTGGTAAGTCGACGTTATTGGCGGCGCTGCAACAGCACCTGAGCGCGAGCGGACGGCGTGTGCGGCATATCACGCTGCGCGACGGGCAACGCACGATGCCGCGAGGTTGGGTACGCGAGGCGCTCGCTCATGACGCAAACCTGATGATCGTCGATGGCTACGAGCAGCTCTCGGTGTGGAGTCGTTGCTGGCTGCAGCTCGTATGTTGGAGACGTGGCTGGGGGCTGCTGGTAACCACGCATGCCGATGTCGGACTGCCGATGCTCTATCAGACGGTTTCCGACCTGGACATAGCTCAGGCAGTCGTAAAAGAACTGCTCAAAAGCGATCCTATGCCAGGGGCGGCCGCGCACGTGGAGGCGGCCTATCGTGCGGCAAAAGGGAACCTTCGCGAAGCGTTGTTTCTCCTGTACGACGTCTGGGAAAGTCGTCAGGTCGCTCCTCGGCAATAGCCGTCTCATTTATGCACGGTTGGGGCTTCGCGCGACTGTCCAGTTGTGATTCTTGCACCCGTTTTAACGTTTGTGCTAGTGGCACCGGCTGTCCTGCGGATTCTCGTTGGCCGGCTGTCAAATAAGGGGCCACGCAAGCCCTTTCGACGCGAGAATTCTCCGGCGGCGTGCATTTCGCGTTCTAGAGTAGTGCAGCCAAGAGCTTAGCGCTTTGCATCGGGTGACATCGCTGCTGGCAGCGCGGTGCTGACTTGGCCGTACGGAAACAATGGTGAAGGCGACCCAGGTTGCGGGATCGAACAACTCTCCGCAATTGAAAAGTTCAACCAAATGCAGCTTGATGTTCACGCAACGCTTGCACGCCTGAAGATCGCCGGGTAACAAGAGGGAAGCATCCAAAAATCGCGTCGGAGTTTATACGATCATGAACGGCCATAAAGTAACTGGTGCGCTCCTGGGCTTGGCCCTGGTTGCAGTTCCTGCGACCCCGACGCACGCGTTCTGGAACTGGTGCAAGCGGTGTACGCAGCCGACCACGACGTTTTATGCGCCGGTGGCAGCCGTGCCGGTGGCGCCCGCTCCAACGGTGGTGAACTATGTTCCGCAGACCGCGTTCCGCTCGGTTGTCGTGAACCGCCCCGTGACGACGATGGTTGCTCAACCGGCCTGTGGACCCTGTGGGCAACCGACCACGGTGCTGCGGCCCGTCACGACGTTTGTTCCTCAGCAGCAACTCGTTCCCTACACCACGTTCCGCCCAGTTGTCGCCGCCATGCCCGTCACGGTCAACTATGCCCCGGCAGTCGTCGCGCCGGCGGCAGCGCCGGCGTGCTGCGGCGCAACGCCGATGCCAACCTTGTCGACCACGAATTTCGCTCCGGCCTTGGCGACGCCGGCGCCTGCGGCCGCGGGATGCTGTGGCGCGACGCCGACTCCATCGCTTTCCGGATACTCTCCGGCCCCTGCGGTTCCGGCAACGACCACGTTCTCGTCCCCAACGACGCTTGTTCCATCGACCACGCCAGCGCCGGGGGCGACCTTGAACTCACTGACTCCAACTCCGGATCCGACGCTTAATGCCCCGGTTGTGGCCCCGCCTGCGTCACAGTCTCCGGCGGTCGTACCGCCGACGTTTGCCCCGAATGGCACTGGTCACAATGGGGCGGCCAGCGCAATTGGCGTTGAACCACAGTCGCGCGTGGTATTGCCACCCAGTGGAGCTTCGAGCGCCTATGAGCCACGATCGCGCGGGCTTGATCCGGACGACGCTGACCGCACGACCGCAATTCCGCTCCGCCGCGGGACGGAAGTTCGCCAGGCCTCGCTGACGGTGCCGATTGCTTCGCCCTCGCAGGCGATAGCTGACGATGGCTGGCGACCTTCGGTTGAGTAACGTGCCTGCCTAAAACCAATTCGTCTTAGAACCCGTCGACGGTATTAAACGGTCGGCGGGTTCTTTTTTTTGCGCGCGGGGACCATGCGGGGGCGTCCCGTGGCGGACAAGGCAACGCATGCCGTATAGTGTGAGGAATGACATGCCCCGATCGTGTTTTATCCGCAATACCCGATGTTGAAGATCTCTACGGCCGGTGGGAATGAATGCCCTGTGGGGACGCGGTGGCGGTGCGCACACCATGACTGAGGTCGTTCGATGAATAATGTTCGCATTGCCGAAGCGTTTGACCTGATTGCGGACCTGCTGGAGTTTCAAGGTGCGAACCCGTTTCGTGTGCGCGCGTATCGCAATGGAGCCCGGACGGTCCGCGATTATCCTGAGCAGATGAGTCTGGTTGTGGCTGACGCAGGGCGCAAGCTGACCGACATCCCAGGCTTGGGCAAGGATCTGGCTGACAAGGTGGCCACGCTTTGCGCCGGTGAGCCGTTGCCGATGCTGGAAGACTTGAAGTCGCAGGTGCCGCAGTCCGTCCTCGCCTTATTGCGAATTCCGGGACTTGGTCCTAAAAAAGCGGCGGTACTCTTTAACGAGCTCAGGATTAGCTCTCTCGACGAACTCAAGGCGGCCTGCGAAGCCCAGGCTGTCCGCAAGCTTAAGGGGTTTGGGGCCAAGACCGAAGAGACGATCCTGGCGGGAATCACGCTTGCCGCAACGATTGATGTGCGCATGATGTGGGCGGAAGCGGACAGGTTTGTACAACGGATTCAAGAATGGATGTCGTGCTGCCCGGAGGTGGAGCAGCTTGAAGTGGCAGGCAGCTTCCGGCGAGGCAAGGACACGATTGGCGATTTGGACTTTCTGGTTGTGTCCGCTGCGCCGGAGAAAGTCATGGACCACTTTGCGCTGTTTCCTGACAGCGCGTTGGTTATTGGCCGCGGTCCCACGAAAATCAGCATTCGCCTGGAGGGTGGATTGCAGGTCGATCTGCGCGTCGTGCCGGCAGAAAGCTTTGGCGCGGCGCTCCAGTATTTTACGGGTTCAAAAGATCACAACATCGTGATTCGCGGATTAGCAAAGGACCGCGGATTGAAAATTAATGAGTACGGTGTCTATCAGGTCGATGGCCAGAATGAAACTTTGGTGGCAGGACAAACGGAAGCCGAAGTGTATGCGGCGGTTGGACTTCCCTGGTTTCCACCCGAGCTGAGAGAAGCCCGGCGCGAATTCGATTGGGCCGCTGCCGGCACGCTGCCCGAACTCGTGGAATTAGGCGATTTACGTGGCGACCTGCACATGCACACCACGGAAACGGACGGCAAGGCGACGCTCGAGGAGATGGTCGCCGCGGCCCGGCAGCGAGGCCTGGAATACATCGCCATCACGGATCATTCGAAACGCGTGACCATGGCACGAGGCTTGGATGCCGAGCGGTTGCGGGCACAGTGGCGGGAGATCGACCAACTGAACAAGCGGTTGCGCGGCTTTCGGGTGCTCAAAGGCATCGAAGTCGACATTCTGGAAAAAGGCGGGCTCGACCTGGACGATGATGTGCTGGCAGAGGCCGATTGGGTGGTGGCCAGCGTTCACTATGGGCAGAATCAGCTTCGCGAACAGATTACGGAACGCGTATTGGGAGCACTCGCGAATCCTTATGTGTCGGCGATCGCGCATCCAACGGGCAGGCTAATCAACCGCAGGGCGGCCTATGAGATCGATCTGCACGCAGTCATGCAGGCGGCACGCGAACGTGGCAAGTTGCTCGAGCTCAATGCCAATCCACGCCGCCTCGACCTGGATGACGTAGCCTGCATGGCCGCAAAGGCGCTGGGCGTGCCGATCGTGATTTCCAGCGATGCCCATAGTACAAGCGGATTGGACGTCTTGCGCTATGGCATTCTCCAGGCTCGACGCGGCGGGCTGATGAAGCAGGACGTTGCCAATGCCCGATCCTTGGACGATTTCTTGGCGATGCTGCCGAATGGGCGAGATGCATAACGCCATGCGGTTGGCGCACGGGGGGCCGCCTTGTTACAGGATGGGTTTTCCAACGTGCTTTCAATTCGCCGAGGAGGTGACGGACGCTTCCTCGGCGGGTGAGATAGGCGCACGCCGCTTCCAGATGCGAACGTACCAATCGCAGCGGCCACGAGCCAGCGGGATCTTCATGCCGAGGACATTTAGGCTACAGCCGTCGCATGGCAGACGCGGTTCGAAAAAGACCTCGTCATAGCCCTCCGCCACGATCTTGGCCGCGAAGGGGTATTGAATGGCCGCAGGCGGATCGGCCCATGTGGTACTGATTACGTACTCAGGCCAATGTTCCGAGGCAATGGTGCGTGTCAGCAGGAATGGACGCCCATCATCAATCAAGGCCCACGCGTTTCCATCGCCTCCAACCGTAGCGTTCTTAGGCACGACCGCGGCGACAATTGCCTTGGCCTCTTGGAAATCGACGTCATCATGCGACCACGTCAGCAGGCCCAAGGTTTGCCTGGCGATCGTTCGCTGAGCAGGAATCGCAAATAGGACCAGCAAGGCAGCGAGGCCCCATGCCGCATATCGTAGCTTGCCTGGGGCAATCTGTAGCCAGCTCACGGCGACGGCGAGCGAGGCCAAGGCAATCGCGATGATATGGCGATAGTCATACTCGGGCCGTTGGGCAACCATGTTGAGGCTAAGCCCAATGGCCACGGCAAATCCCGCCGCGATGACAAAATGGCCGGCCGTCGAACGCCGGGGGAACCAGTGTGGCGGTCGCAAGAACCCCACGAGCGCCAACGCGATCGCCGCAAACAAGACGGGGTAAGTACCAATCGCCCAGGGCGTGTTGATGCGCACCAATTCCCAGGGGCTGATCCGGTAATAGAAATCCGTTTCTCGCATATGCCGATCTTGCTCGACCGCTTCCCAGAAGTACGGATATACATAGGCTGCATACAACGTCAGCGAAAGCGCCGCGGGCACGAAAAGGATTGCCAGCGGGCGAGCCCAGTTTTGACGGACACCGCGCTGCAGGACCTCGAAAGCCACGAGGAGCGTGGTGCCAACCACGGCCGCGCCGGGCGAACTAGCCCCGGCCAGGCCCAATGCCAGCAAGCTTCCCAAGAATCCGAAACGGTCTCGTTCGAGCATGAGCAAGGCGAGGAGCACCAGCAACACGCCAAACTCCTCGGGACGGCCGAACGGGATCAACCATTGAACACTTCCAACAAGAAATACGAGGGCCGCAAGTTGGCTGCCGGTCAAACGCCAAAGTGCCCACGCTCCAAGCACGGACAGGCTAAAATGAATGCTCAGATCGAATGCGATGGACGTGAATTGGCTGAATCCGAAAACCTTGAAGACGATGTAGTTGGCATACGTGTAGACGGTCGAGGGGTAGCTATTGAGCAACTCCGCGTAGGGGCTGTTTCCCGCATAGCTGGGGATACTGAAATGCGACGTGAAAAGTCGCATGTATGCCGGCTGCTTGAAGCAAGGGCCATCGGACGTCGTATAAGGCAAGCCATGCCATCCGAGCCACACGACCCACGCGGCTTTGCCCAGGATCGCGGCAATCAGGAGCCTAGGCGCTGGTCGAGCCGGCGAGTCATTGACTTGGGACATGTTCCGTTCAATGCAAAGTTTATAGCGAAGCGATTGCCAAAATCACAATCATCACGAGCACGGCCCAGCTCGTGCGATCTTTGAGTGCAAACATGAGCGGATCTTCGGCGATCGAGCCGCGACGTCCCCAGATCCATATTCTGCTAACCCAATACAGGAGCAGCGGACAGATCAGCCATAGCGTGCGAGGATACGAATAGAGGCCAACGACCTGGGAGCTGTTGATGTACAACGCCAGCACGAGTACCGCTAGGTAGCCCGAGGTGGCCCCCATGGATTCCAGCAGCGCGATGTCTCCGATCTGGTAACCTCGACTGTCCGTGCGCTCCAGGCCTTCCGATCGTAGGCGTACGAGTTCGCTGTGCCGTTTGAGAAAGGCGAGCGAAAGAAACAAGAACATGGAGAGCGCAAGCAGCCATTCGGAGGGAGTGATGCCTGTTGCCGCTCCGCCGGCGATGATTCTCAGGGAGTAAAAACTGGCCAGGACGACAATGTCGATCATGACCTTGCGTTTGAGCCACGTTGTGTAGAGGCCATTCAGGGCGAAATAGGTAACCAGCGACAACGAAAAGGCGACCGGAAGCGTCAGAAGACCGACGCCTAGCGCGGCCGCAACCAGCCCGCCGGCCAGCAGCAGGCCATGATGAACGCTCAATTGTCCCGCCGCGAACGGCCGATTGCGTTTGACCGGGTGCTTGCGATCGGACTCGACGTCGTAGAGGTCATTGAGCAAGTAGACTGCGGATGTCGCCAGGCAAAATAGCACGAAGGCCAGGCCGCTGCGCATCCAGAGTTCGGTGTCGGAGAACGAATGATGGAATACGATCGGGGTGAAAAGCAGTACGTTCTTCAGCCAGTGGTGCGGCCGTAAAGCGCGAACCAGCGCGCGAGCACTGCCGGTGGCACGTGGCTTACCGCTGCTCGATGCCTCGGAACGTGGGCCGCCGGGAACGGTCGACGGATCGTTGGGAATGGAATCGATCGGTGGCATCAGACGCTACTGGAAAGTGAACCGGGGCTGGAGGCCAGTCATCCAGTGTAATCAGCGCGTCCCCAGCGCGTCGATGTTGCCGGTGCTTGCACCGAGAGCGCGTCCCCGCGGCCGGCGCGAGAATTTCCTGGAAGAAACCAGTCACCGGCTTCCAAAGGCGCGGCAAGAACGCCTCCCCTGCCCTTTGTTGTTATCTGGCCCACGGCTCAACGAAGAATCGACATAATCATTCCAGGCCGAACCACGCACCTCGCGAGGATCGGATCAGCCCGACTTTTCAAGGGCAACGAAATATTGCAAGCGTTTACCGAATAGCGTGTTGAAGCCAAAGGGGTAGAGGTCGAGGGAAGTCATTTCCACGAGCGGAGTCAGCGCCAGCTGCGTGAAGATCGAATGCCATTCGGCTTGCGAATGGTAGCGGTAGAGGCACTCGACGCCGTAAGGATTGTTGGCCGCCCAATCGAGAAAACTGATGCGGCTTTGGGCGAGCGGCCCGTCGGGCTTGTGGTCTTTCACGATCAGTGTCCGACGACAAATTCGGTTGGCCTCGGCGAGCAACGGGAGCTCTTGCGGTTCGTGATGGAGTACGTCGGCAAGGATGACCACATCGAATTCACCGCCTTGGAATGGAAGCGGCCCGTTTGCGTGAGCAATCACGTCGATGGCCTCGTTCCCGCGTTTGACCTTCTCCAGCCCGCGGACCTGAACATCCGCCGGGCAACGCGGGTGGGACAGCAGTGAGGCTCCCAGCGTGCCAAAACCACAGCCGATGTCGAGCACCTGATCGCCGGGGCGAAGCTGCTCAACGATCAAATCGGCCAGTACTTCAATTCGCTTGCGGTAGATAGGGCCGTGGATCGCGGCCAGAATTCGTTTGATCACGGCAGGGGCCTACTGGGAAGGAGCGTCATGGCTGCCGTTTGAAAAACGCCCCAACACTTCTAGCCGGTATCCTAGCACTTCGAATCCCGCGGAACTCAATCGAGCCACAAGTCCAGGATCGATCTTGCTGAGGAGTTGCGGATCGAATTGCGCCGGCAAGTCGCGGATCTCGCCGGTGTTGACGTCCCGCAGGTGGTAATGGTCGTCGCCACGACAATCGTAGCGGGCCGAGCCATCACCATTGGTGAGTTTTGCGGCGAGACGTGCCTCGACCAGGGCTTCGAGAGCCTTGTAGACAGTTGCGAGGCTGATTTTGGGAAGGTGCTTGCGAACCGCTTGATAGACTTCTTCGGCCGTGGGGTGCGACTTCGCTTGCTCGAGATAATCGAATACCGCAGCGCGTTGCGCGGTATACCGGCAACCGGCTTGTTCAAGCGCGCGGCGGACGACCGCCTCGTTTGACGAGGCCGCCCTGCCGGAGACGAGATTGTCCGAGTTCAAGTAGCCCATCAAACCCAACTATATGTCCCTCAACATAGATGGTCAAGGAAGCGCGACGGACGGCTGTTGACCCTTCCAATCGGCTACTTTTATAATCGCTGGCTTACCCCCATGGACCGCCTTGCGGCCGTGGTGATCGACCCCTCAGACAGGCGAAACGAGTCGCATGAAGATTCACGAATTCCAGGCCAAAGAGATCCTGCGGAAGGCTGGCGTCGCGGTGCCGCGCAACTTCGTGGCGCGGACAGCCGCCGAAGCCGCCGCCGCATTCCAGGAGCTGGGTGGCCCAATTGCCGTCGTCAAGGCACAAATTCACGCCGGTGGACGCGGCAAAGGCACAATCCAGGAACACCCCGAACAACACGGCGTGCAACTCGTCAAAAGCGCGGACGAAGCAAACCAGGTGGCCGAGAAGTTGCTCGGCAATCACCTCGTTACGATTCAAACGGGCGCGGCCGGCCAAAAGGTCAATCAGGTGCTGATTGAAGAAGGCTGCGACATTGCTCGCGAATTGTACCTGGGCATTGTTGTCGACCGAGCCGCCGCTCGGCCGGTGCTGATGGTTTCCAGCGAGGGGGGCATGAATATCGAGGAGGTGGCCGAGAAAACCCCGGAATTGATCTTCAAGGAAGCCTTCTTCCCAGACCTGGGGTTGTTACCGTACCAGGCGCGTAAGCTGGCAAACTTGCTGGGGCTCAAGGGCGCGAGTATTCGCTCCGCCGAGAAGTTCATGCAGGCCCTTTGCCGAGTGTTTGTGAAAAGCGACTGTAGTCTGGCGGAAATCAACCCGCTGGTCGTTACAAAAGCCGGTGAATTGATCGCCTTGGACGCGAAGATGACCTTTGACGATAACGCCTTGTTTCGTCATAAGGATTTGGAAGAGCTCCGCGATCTCTCCGAGGAAGAGCCGGCGGAAGTGCGAGCGGGCAAGGCCGGGCTGAGCTATGTGAAACTCGATGGCAACATCGGCTGCCTTGTGAATGGCGCCGGATTGGCCATGAGCACCATGGATCTCATTAAGCTTCACGGCGGTGAGCCGGCCAATTTTCTTGATGTCGGCGGCGGGGCCAACGTCGATCAGGTGACCGAAGCATTTCGCATTCTGCTCGACGACAAGAACACCAAGGCCGTGCTCGTCAATATCTTTGGCGGCATCATGCGATGTACGACCATCGCCTCCGCCGTTCTCGAAGCCTACGAGAAGGTGGGCTTCAACGTGCCGCTCGTCGTGCGGTTGGAAGGAACCGAGGTCGAGCAAGCTCGCAAAATGCTGGCCGAAAGCAAACTCAATATTATTAGCGCCACGGGCCTGACCGACGCGGCCCAGAAGGTCGTCGCTTCGATCAGCGCTTGAACCACATGAGAGACGTATGAGCATTCTGATCAATAAAAACACCCGCGTTATTTGCCAAGGCATCACCGGCAAGGTCGGGCAGTTTCATACCAAGGGTTGCAAGGAATATGGCACGCAGATGGTCGGCGGGGTAACGCCCGGCAAGGCCGGCGAAACCGTCGAAGGCGTGCCGGTGTTCGACACGGTTGCCGAAGCTGTTAAGCAGACCGGCGCCGATGCGACGATGATCTTCGTGCCGCCGGCATTTACGGCCGATGCGATTCTGGAAGCTATCGACGCCGGTATTAAGACGGTGATCGCCATTACCGAAGGCGTTCCCGTGCTCGATATGGTCCGCGTGTACGATTTGCTCCAGCGGAGCGACTCGCGACTGATCGGGCCCAACTGCCCGGGAGTTATTACGCCCGAAGAGTGCAAGATCGGGATCATGCCCGGCTACATTCACAAAAAAGGGCCCGTGGGCGTGATGAGCCGGAGCGGCACGCTTACTTATGAAGCGGTGTGGCAGCTCTCAAGCCTGGGGCTGGGGCAGTCCACGTGCGTCGGCCTCGGTGGCGATCCGATCGTGGGTACGTCGTTCATCGACTTGCTCAAACTGTTCGAAGCCGATCCCGAGACAGAAGCCATCATGATGATGGGCGAAATCGGCGGCACCGCCGAAGAAGAAGCCGCGGCTTTCATCAAGCAGCACGTTACGAAGCCCGTTGCCGCGTTCATTGCCGGTCGGGCCGCCCCTCCCGGGAAACGCATGGGACATGCCGGCGCGATTATCTCCGGCGGCAAGGGAACCGCGAAAGAAAAAGTCGCGGCGCTCGAGGCCGCCGGCATCGAAGTGGCCGAAAGCCCCGCCGACATGGGCACTGCTCTCCAGCGTGCGATTACCCGCAAACGCAGCGCCTGATTTGTTTCGAGCGGACCAATTACTCAGCAGGTTCCAGAGATGGTATAAGACCAGTCCTGGAGCCTGTTGGCTTTTCGGGCCGGTTACTTTGCTGCTTGCTCGACACGTTGTGACAGTAGGTACCCTAAAAGATCGACAAAGTCCGCTTCGGTCACCAGATTCGCCACATTGGCAGGCATCACAGAAAGCGGGCTGATCACGCGTTCCTCGATTTCGTCGAGCGGTATGCGGACTTCTTTGCCCTGATTGTCAGCGAGCACGAGAATGTTTCCTTCCTCTCGCAGGGCGAGCCCCGTGAGGCTGCGACCATCGGCTGTCACAACCTGCGTGGTCCGGAAGGCCTGGTCGACGTTGCGACTTGGGTCGAGCACGTCTTCGAGCAACCGTTCGACGCCGCGAATGCCGACGCCATCGAGGTTCGGCCCGATCTTAGCGCCTTTGTCGCCGATGCGGTGGCATGTCGCGCAGTTCTTTTCGAATACCACGGCGCCTTTGGCGAGGTTGGGTTTGCCGGTTGAGTAGGCTTCGCGATGCTGGGCAAGAAGCTGTTGAATTCTCTGGTCCGCGGGTGGCAACTTCGCGGTCAATTCGGCGAGTCGCGCTTCCAGGTCGCGAAGATTCCGAGCGCGGAGCCGATTTGCGACATTCGCTTCTTGAAGCAGGCGGGCGCTGGCTTTCCCGGCAATGATCGTTGTGAGTAAGGCCTCGCCACCTTGCGGTGAATCGGCAAGACCGGCTGCGATGGCCAACGCCAGGCCTTCGGATGCCGTTTGCAAACACGTTACCAGTGCGGCGCGAGAACTTTCGTCGTTGATGCGTCCCAAAGCCGCGGCCGCATGTTGTCGAAGGTTCAGCGGTTCTTCACTCCCATTGAGCACCGCTGCCAGGACAGGTACGGCTTGGATTGCGGCATAGCCGGTGCAAGCATCCATGGCGGCCGTGCGCAGATTGCCGAAGCGACAGTTCGGCAGGGTTGTAGCTGCTAGCGCATCAAATGCAGGAGGCCGAAAGTCACGCGCGAGGTCGATTCCCGACTGGACATGCCCCTCGTTGTCTTCCGCCAATAGCCGGCGCGCGAGTTCAGCGGTCCAGTCCTGAAGTTCTTGGTTGGCGTCAAGGCCTCGTTCTTGCAGCGCGCGTCGGAAAGCACGTACGATGCCCACCTGCTGCAACGATGGATGCTGCCGGTGGCGGTAGGCAAGTTCCAATGCTGCCGAGAGCTCCGCTTCTGGCAGGTGACGCACGGCATGGTGGAGGTAGGCCTCGCGGGCAGGATTTTCCGGTTGGCGCTGCAAATGGTCGAGCACGAATCGAGCTGACGCCTCGGTATGCACGCCGAGGCTTACATTGGCCAGACGCTCGGCCAGGGACGGATCATTTGCCGCTAGTGCCTGCACCTTCTCATAGGCGCCCTCCGGCAATAGCTGATCGCGGAGCGCCATCCGCGCTCCATGAACCAGATGCGTATCTTCGGCGGGAGCCTCTGCCCATAGCTTCGCGAGTCGAGGAACATTTTCAACTGCTGGATGGCGTGCTAGCGCGTCGGCCGCTGCACGCCGAACGAAAGCGTCCTCATCGGTGAGCGCATGGCGGGTGTGCTTGGAGTCGGCATTCGGCCGCTCGGCCAGAAGTTTCATCAGGTGTACCCGTACGCCGGGGTCGTCCTCGGCGGCGAGTCTTTCGATCTGGGCGTCGTCGAGACCGCAAATGCGTTCGAGTGCCCACAACGCATGGATGCGCTGATAGGACGTGGCGTCCTCGTTCGTAAGAATGGGAGCCAGATAGTCGATCGCGGACATGCCCAGCCGATCCACGAATTCGTGAGTCGCCTGCGTGCGAACGGTAAAGTTCGAGTGGCCCAATAAAGCGACAAGTTCTGCCGGTTCGGCGGCACGCACGTTTGGCATTTTCGCCGGAGCGGTCTGGGGGGCGTTGGCTATCCCCTGCCCCGTATAGACCACGCGCCAGAGGCGTCCTCGCTCGCGATCGCGACGAGGATGTTCCAGGGGGACTTCGTAGTGACCAATGATGCAGTTGTAGAAATCGGCGATGTACAGAGCGCCGTCTGGGCCGACTTGTAGGTTTACAGGCCGGAACCAGGGGTCGTCACACGTCACGAAATCTGGCTGTTCGATGCAGTCGTAGGTCGAGCCCAACCGTTTTAACCTGTCGTGGTTAACGCATCCCGTGACCGGATTGCCGACGAAGATCGTGTCGCGATACTCCGGCGGAAAATGCTCCGCCGCGTAGTAGGCGATCCCGCCGATGCCGGTCGACTTGTGATTGTGACCGATCATCGTGGGCCCAAAATCGAGGCCGTCATGCGGCTTGCCAAAACTGGGGTAATACGCGCCTCGCAACAGCATGTAAATCGGCATCGTATGACAATCCGCCGAGTAGAGATTGCCAAGTGGGTCGAAGCACAGGCCGAAGGGGTTCACCTGGCCATGCGTGTTGTATTCGACCCGCGAACCATCGAGCCGCATTCGAAACGTGTTTCCGGAGTTCATGCGAATCTCGTGGCCGTCGGTTCCCACCGGCGCGGAATCGTTGTTGAACCCGTGGCAGGCGTACAGCCATCCATCCAGGCCGCGCGTGAACGAGTTCACCATGCCGTGCGTGTCTCGATTTCCGAAATTGCCATATAAGACCTGGCGGGTATCCGCCTTGCCGTCGCCATCGGTGTCGCGACAGTGCATTACGGCGGGAATGCCATAGACGATCACACCGTCAGGCATGGGAAACACGCCCAGCGGAATGTTGAGCTCGTCGACGAACGTCGTGATTTGATCCGCGGCGCCATCGCCGTTTTGGTCGACCAGGACCTTGACCGTGTCGCGCGGCGTGCCGCCGGGCTGCGCGGGATAGGGATATTCAAGCGTATCGGTGACCCAGAGCCGCCCCTGATTGTCGAACGCAATGTTCATGGGCTTATGAATGTCGGGTTCGGCTGCCACGAGTTGGATCTCAAACCCCGGCGGCAGCCGGAACTTGGTTTGCTGCTCGGCTGGCGAAAGCGCTTCGGTTGGCGCGACCAGCGGCTGGGCCGGTGACGTGCGGCAAACACCAGCAAGTATCAATAACGATGCCACGAGGGCGGAAAGATGACGCAACGATCGAGTTCGAGCAGGCATGGTTGGTTGGGCGGCGGGTTGAGAGAGCGAAGCGCAAAGCAACGCCGGCCCTTGGTAGGCGACCGGCGAGCATGCCATTCATAATAGATCGGCCGGTTGGGGGCTTTCAACCGGCTTGGCGAGCGTTGCGCCAACGCGGGAGCCTTTGCCACCAGGTGGGCGCCCGGCGGGGTGGCGACTAGTAAGACACACCCGCTCGCAGCATGAGCGTGTCCGAGGCCGGATACTCAGGCAGGTTATAGCGGTAGACAATCTCGCGGTCCCACGCGTAGCCGACTTCGAAGTAAGCGTGAAAGCCGCGCAGTCCAAACGACTCGATGCCACCTGCCACCCGGAGATCGTTGTAGTCGTATTGGTTGCTTCCTCCGTCGATGTCGGCGGTCCAGGAGCCACCACCGTACTCGCCCGTGCCGTACAGCCAGATGTCGGTGTTGCCGAGCGTCGTAATTCGGCGCGAGAGGCGAGGATTGGGAAACAGGATTTCGTACCGCGCGTCAGGATGCGGATTCCAAATCAGGCCGCCTGCCGGCAAGAGCTTGATTTTAACGCGGTCGAGGTAGACCACGCCCAGCGCGAACTGCAAGCGGGGAGTGAGCGCCATCACCCCCAGGCCGCGGCCCATGATACGAATGCTATTGGTCGTAAATGTGTTGAAGTCGGTGTAGGCGCCCACGCGAACGCCGATTTGCGCACTCAACCAACTGTTGATTTGAGGGTACCAGGCCGTGTCCAAATAAGCGTCATACGTATTTGGCGGCAGCTCAGCAAAGTACGGGGCCTCGGTGATCGGGCCTTCCCAGAAATGGATCGCGAAGCCAGGCGTAAACATTAAGGGCGACGTGGTTTTGAAGAATGGCACCGCAAAGGTTGCATTCGTCTCCACGTCATTGACGCCAAGGGGATTGCTGCCCATGGGCGACAGCCATGTCCAACGAAGACGCACATCCTGCATGAAGCGGAGCGTCTGATTGAAGTTGAATGATGGCTGCGACATCTGGATTCCATCGGGATAGAGGGCTCCGGGTGTCGTGGAATATGGCGTTGCCGCGTAGGGCGCCGTCGGTGGCGGCGCATAGGGCGATGCCGCGTAGGGGTTGTAGGCCGGCGGCGGTGGAAAGGCCTGAGGCGGCGCGGCCTGGGTGAGAGGGGCTGTGTACGGATCGTAGGGCACGCTCGAGAGAGGCGAGTTCGATGGAGCCGCAAATGTTCCCTGCGCCGAGGTCCAAGGCGTGGACGTCATGGGCGGGCTCGCGATCGTCGAAGGGCTGGTAGTCAGCGGAGACGCAGCAGACTGCTCAACCATGGTGGGAAATTGCACTCGCTGCCCAAACGCATGCGAGACGCATACGAGGCAAGCGAACGCTAGCGCGCCGCGCATCAACCCAGCGATGAGTAGACGAGTCGCCTTCAAGCTCGGAACCGAGTTTTGGAGATGGGAGCCGCCCTCGCTCGGGCGGAGAATTCTTGAATGGGCCGAGCTTAATACCAGGAGCTTTCTTGAAGGTCAACCTCAAGTCATGAATAGCGATGACCGAGGGGGGCATGTCGTGCTTTTCGGGTAAAAGAAGAAGCCGGTGAGCGAGCGGGGGACGGCGTTGGTAGCGGTGCTGGCAGATCGCCCTTCCCCCGTCGAGCGATGGCGTGTCGAACACCTCCATAACAGTTTCGACTAGCAGGCTGCTGAAAGTAGGTCCGTCGTGAACTTTTCCAGCCTCGCGAAGTGCGAAGCTAAGCTCCGCACCGCTCGCAAGATAACGACGGACGCCCGCCATTCTGGAATCGCGTTCATGTGATCCTATGAGGCTGCCGACTTTTTTGCAGCCTGATAGTTGTTTGTCATGGCTGTTTTAAGAGTAGCAGAAGCATGGTGACCGGAGTGGTGGCATGGATGCTGTGGGGTAATTGAGCCGGCATGTGAATCCATGTGCCGCCCTTCGCGACAATATGGTCTGGACCGAGTGTGACCTCGGCCTCGCCCTGAAGAAAATGCATGATGGCCGGGGTCGAAGAGGTGTGCTCTGAGAGTTCCTGACCCGCGCTGAAATTGAAGAGAACCGCCTTGAGCCGCTCGTCCTGATGCAAGGTATTGCTTAGCGTGCCGTCGGCTGGCGGTTCCGTGCGATGGGTAACGTCAGGAATAAGCGTATAGGGTGTCGCGGTCATTGTCGGCCTCCTTCCGATTTTGTGGCTACCAGCGCAATCGCGCCTAAATGATCGCGATATTTACGGAAGGTCCTTCTCATGGCAAGGACGCGACGGCGAGCCTCGCCATGCCAGGCGACATTCCATGCAAAGCGAATCGCGCGCAAAACACCTTCGTCCCTTACAAGGCGCGCCGGCTCCAGCAAATGCATCGGAGCAAGCTGCTCGGAAACAACGGTCAGCCCGGCTGTGGCGAGCAGGTCGCGCCACTCTTGAACCGTAAGCGGTCGGACGCCGACGTGAATTTCGCCCGAAAGCTCACGTGCAATCGCATCGGCGATTTGCGGATCGATGTCGTCGGGCACGAGACACAGCTCGTGAATCCCATAGCGACCGCCTGGCGTCAGGAGTCGCGCGGCTTCGGACACGATTCTTGCCTTGGCGCTGGCCACTTGCATCGACAACATCGCTTCGCCATAGACGACGGTCGCCGAAGCATCCTCTAGGCCAGTCGCTTCAGCGGTTCCCATGACACACTGTTGATGGGGTCCCGAGAGATAGCGGTTGACCGCCGCGGCCGCCTCTCGATCGCGCTCGATCGCCGTGTAGCAACTCGGATTACGGGCCAGGGTCAGGCGAGCGGTGACGCCTAGCCCTGGCGCGAACTCAACGACCGCGTCATTGGAGCCGATGGCAAGGTCGTGTAACAATCGATGCGTCAACTCCAATCCACCGGGTCGGAGCACGCGTTTCCCCATCTTGGCCAACAGCCAATGGCCGGGCATCTTTTCCGTCGGGGCCTGTCGCAGCGCCGGCCGCGGGGCAGGAGCAGATTGAGGTTTCATTAGAGGGTATCCCAGATTTCTTAATGAATGTTTGGCCTGAGAACAGCGGCCGTGAGGTTAGCTCGATATCTCGCAGAGCGGCGCCATCACGGGAGACGAACGAAGCAATTGAGCAAGTGTTATCCGCCTCAGTGCCGCTTCGGTCGCGGCATAGACACGGTCCAGTTCCTCGTGCAGCGGACAGAGCTGCGTGTGCGATGCAAGCCCCAAGGGGCAGTGGCGAATTCGCGCCAGGGGCGCCACGGCATTGACCACGTCGAGGATCGTGATTTTTTCAGGAGGCCGCGATAGCGTGTATCCGCCGCCAGGGCCCGATTGCGAGCGAACAAGCTTTGCCCTGACAAGATCTTGAAGCACCTTGTGCAGGTAACGTCTGGGAACCCCCGTTTGTTTGGCAAGGCAGTCGGCCGACGATTTCTGAGAACGATCGCGGCCACCTAGCCACACGGCGGCACGAAGCGCGTATTCCGCTGATTTGGGCAACATGGATCTGTCTCCTGCGCTCGGCGAATTCTATACCTTGACGTCCAGAAATCAATCGGTATAGTTGCACGCAAAGAACGCCGCCCTCGGCGCCAGTTCGCAGGCCGAGAAGTGTTCCTCTGCCCGGGGACCGCCGCGGTTGGGCAATTTTGGGGCTTCGTCAAGTGAACGCCGCGTTGACGTGAATCAGGAGGGGGCTATGGCCGAATCCGACAAGCGCCCTCTGCCGCGGGAGACAATCGTGGCCGCCTTGAGCGGGCTAGTCGCGACAGCGGTCTTGGCTGGCCTGATCATATTGGGATCGCGCCGCTTGTCGCATTTCGATGCGGCATTGGTGGGCTACACGTTTGCCACGCTCTTTGCCGCGTTTGGCATCACGTATCGCTACGCGATGTGGCTACAGCGGCCACCGACGGCCTTGTACTGGAAGCGTGGCTGGCAGGTGTTTTTACGGCCCCAGGTCTTACCCCGAAATTTATTCTTGTGGCTGGCTCGTCTGGTGTCCGTGTTTTTCGCGAACAGCTTCATCTGGAAACGGAGCTTGGTGCGGGGCGCCGCACACTGGCTGGTCATGTGGGGATGTATCCTTGCCGCGGCGATCACATTTCCCTTGGTGTTCGGCTGGATTCATTTTGAATTCGCGGACGGGGGGTTCGACGACTACACGGCGGTCGTCTTTGGCTTCCCGCTATTCTCATTCGGTATCGACTCGCTGGTGGGCTATTTGATTTTCCATGGGCTGGTTTGGGCTTCATTTCTAGTGATTGCCGGTGTGATGATCGCCATGCGGCGGCGAATGCGCAGCCGCGACGCCCTGGTGTTGCAGCGCTTCGGCGAAGATTTTCTGCCGCTCATTCTGCTGTTCGCCGTAAGCGTGACCGGGTTGATGCTGGTGGTCAGCTACCAATGGATGGAGGGATATGCGTACGAGTTCCTCTCGATCACGCACGCCGTGACAGTGATTGTCACCCTACTGTGGCTGCCGTTCGGCAAATTCTTTCACATCTTTCAGCGGCCGGCTCAGCTAGGCGTGTTGTTCTACAAAGATGCCGGGGCGCGTGGCGAACAAGCCCGGTGCGCTGTCTGCGATAAACCGTTCGCATCGCGAATGCACGTGGAAGACTTGATCGAAGTCGAGCGGCGGCTCGGTTACCGATACGAAATGAGAGATGGCCCAGCGAACCACTATCAACAGATTTGCCCGCGTTGCCGGCGCGTGTCGCTGGCCATGGCGCAGGGCCGGCTTTGGAATGCGACGCGCGGCAAGAATTCCTGACGGACACCAGCGATGGCACAGCGACCCACGAGTAGACTCGACATCATCCAGGAATTCGGCCCGCACCTGGCATATGCCAAGGGGGCTCGCCTGGACCGTGGCGTCGAACTGGATCGGCTGGTTCACACACATTGCTGCTTCTGCGGGCAGCAGTGTGGCATTCAGTTGAAGGTGAAAGACAACGAGGTCATTGGCTTCGAGCCGTGGGAAGATTTTCCGTTCAACCGGGGCATGCTGTGCCCCAAGGGAGTCAAGCGTTATCTGCAAGGTTCGCATCCCGATCGGCTGATGACCGCTCTCGAGCGAGATCCGAGCGCGCCCGGCGGATTTCGCCCGGTAGCCTATGAATCGGCGATCCGCCAAGCCGCTCAGGCCATCGGACGCATTCAATCCGAGCATGGCAGTGACGCTTTCGCCGTTCTCAGCGGCGCCAGCCTGACTACCGAAAAGACCTACTTGATGGGCAAGTTCGCTCGCATGTGCCTGAAGACGCGGCACATCGATTACAACGGCCGCTTGTGCATGGTCAGCGCCGGGGCGGGCAACAAGAAGGCGTTTGGGATTGACCGGGCCGCCAATCCTTGGACGGACATCCTGGGGGCCGGCGTCGTCTGGATCAGTGGAGCCAATGTCGCCGAATGCGCTCCGATTACCACCAACTACGTGTGGCAAGCCCGCGAAAACGGCGCGAAGATCATCGTGGTCGATCCCCGCATCACGCCGCTAGCGCGGACCTGCGATCTTTTCTTGCCGGTGAAGCCCGGTCGCGACGTTGCCCTGTTTAACGGCATCCTGCACTTGATGATCGAGAATGACTGGCTCGACCATGCATTCATCGAAGCGCATACGGTCGGCTTCGAGACGCTTGCCGAGTCCGTGCGAGCCTGGACTCCGGCCCGCACGGCCGAAGTGACGGGCATCGCCCCACGCGCGATTCGACAAGCAGCCGAGTGGTGGGGGACCGCTAAAACAAGTTTCCTCTTGCATGCCCGCGGCATCGAGCATCACAGCCACGGCGTGCAGAACGTGTTGGGCGCTATCAACATTGTCTTGGCGTCGGGGCGGATTGGCCGCGAAAATTGCGGCTACGCCACCATCACCGGGCAAGCCAACGGCCAAGGGGGCCGCGAGCACGGTCAAAAGTGCGATCAGCTTCCCGGCGCACGCGACCTGGCGAACCCGGAACACCGCGCGCACGTGGCGAAGGTATGGGGGATCTCGTCCGACGAGTTGCCTCAACCGGGAGTCGATGCCTATGAAATCTTCCGCAAGATCGATCGCGGCGAGATTCGTGGGCTACTGTCGATTTGCTTCAATCCGTTAGTCTCGCTGCCGGACAACGACTTTGTTGCCCGCATGCTCGATAAGTTGGACTTCTACGTAGCCATCGATTTCTTTCTGAACGACACTGCCCACCGTGCCGACATCGTTCTGCCAGGTTCTTTGCACGAAGAAGACGAAGGGACCGTGACGCAGATTGAGGGACGCGTTATCAAAATCAATCAAGCCGTCGATCCTCCCGGTGACGCTCGGCAGGATTGGCGCATCATTCAAGATCTGGCCGCGGCGCTCGGACGTTCGAACGGCTTCACGTTTACCCATCCGCGCGATATCTTCGACGAGCTGCGGCGGGCAAGCCAGGGTGGCATCGCGGATTACTCCGGGATCACTTGGGAGAAGATCGAACGCCAATACGGCGTCTTTTGGCCGTGTCCGTCGGAGGACCATCCTGGGACGCCACGATTGTTTGAGCGGGGCTCGCATAATCCGATTGCCAGGGGCGCGGGCCCATTTTACTTTCCTGACGGCAAGGCGCGATTCAATGTCGCGGAATACACGCCGCCGACGGAGGACATCGACGCCGAATATCCCGTGATTCTGACAACCGGCCGAGTCGTGAGCCAGTTTCTGTCGGGGACGCAAACACGCCGCATCGGGCCGCTGGTCAAACAATACCCGGAACCGCGTGTCGAGATTCATCCGCAACTGGCGGCTAAGTTGGGAATCGACGACGGCGCCTGGACGACCGTCGCGTCACGGCGGGGCGAGATCACGTTGCAAGCGCAGGTGGTAAAGACCATTCGGCCAGATACCGTGTTTATTCCGTACCATTGGGCGGGGGCGAAAAGCGCGAATCGATTGACAATCGCGGCCCAGGACCCGATCTCGAAAATCCCTGAGTACAAAGTGTGCGCTGTCCGGTTATCGAAGGCCGCCCGCGCGCCTGAATACGCCCAGCAGTTGGAACCGCAGCAATAGGGATTGCCCGATGTCCGTCCCGCAGAACCATTTTTTCTTCGTCGATCCGAATCGCTGCATTGGCTGCGAAGCCTGCGTGCAGGCTTGTTCGGAGTGCGACACGCACAAAGGCCACTCCCTGATTCATCTGGAATATGCCAACCGCCGCGAGTCGCCGCAGACGCTGCCGGTGGTGTGCATGCATTGTGATTCGCCGACGTGTGCCGAGGTCTGTCCGGCCGACGCCATCAAACGCACTGAAGACGGCGTGGTGCAAACGGCTCGCAAGCCGCGGTGCATTGCCTGCAACAATTGCGTGCTGGCTTGCCCGTTTGGCGTTCCGAAGATGAATACGCGCCAAGAATTGATGATGAAATGCGACATGTGCTACGACCGCACGTCGGAGGGCAAACGCCCCATGTGCGCGACCGTCTGCCCGAGCCAAGCCTTATTCTTTGGAACGCGCGAAGACATCGAGCGGATCCGCCCGCGCTCTCGTCCAATCAATGAGTTCCACTTCGGATTGCAGACTATTCATACGAAGGTTCGAATGATGGTGCCACGCGATGCAACGATTGCGCATATCGACGTGGCGGATGTTTTATGCGACGGCGCTGACCGCCGCGACGATGACGACGCCATGCTGGCCGCGGCGCTGTGCGAGCTGCCCGGCGTGGCGACGAATTAGGAGCCTCACGCATGGAATACGGCAACACGCCGCCCGCCGCGTTTCCTGATGGACGCCCGGAATACGATCAGCCGAAATGGCGACGTGATTTTCCGGTCGATGTCGAAGCCGACGAATACGCGGCTCGCCGTGACTTTACGAAGTTCATGGTGCTAACGAGCTTGGCGTTTGCATGCGGGCAGTTGTGGATTGCCTTGTTGAGTGTCTTCCGCGGTCGAGCGCCCCGAGAGCAAAGGATCGCCAGGATCGGAGAGTTGCCAATTGGGAAGGCCTTCGCGTTTCATTATCCCACCGAGCGCGATCCATGCTGGCTGATTCGCCAATCCGAGGATCAGTTTCTTGCCTATTCGAGCGTCTGCACGCACTTGATGTGTCCGGTTCGCCCGGAGTTGGAACGCGAGCGCTTGCATTGCCCCTGCCACGAAGGCTACTTCGACATGGCCACCGGCCGGCCTACTGCCGGCCCCCCGCGTCGTCCCCTGTCGCGTATTCGCCTGCGCGTCGATCGTGGAGTCATCTATGCCATAGGCGTAGAGGATCGCGTGTCATGAGTTCCCCCAAAACGCGTCACCAGCGATTGGCGATTGTTTACGGCATCCTGACCGTCGTCCTGATTCTGGTCGTCATGCAACTATGGTTGCTCACCGCCACGATGAACGCCTTCCTTGGCGGTAATCAAACGATCGTATGGCCCGCTGCGCTGGCCAGTCTGATTTGTCTGGGCCTGAATCTCGGTCTATTGCGGCATTTGGTACTGCTCGATCGTTGATTCCTGGTGGGGTTACTCGCGTGGTCGAATCTCAAGTAGACGCTCGAACGCCGGGCACCTTCGCACTTCGCGAGGGCATCAGGACGCTTACCCCGGCGTACTTCGCGCTGATAATGGCCACGGGCATCGTATCGATCGCCAGCCACCTTCTTGAAATGCCTGAAGTCGCTCTCGCGTTGTTCTGGTTGAACATCCCGGCTTACTTCATTCTCGTCGTGCTTACCATCACGCGGCTACTCGTCTATCCAGGCGAGTTCTTTACCGACTTGACCGATCACAAGCGAGGCGTCGGTTTTTTCACGACCGTTGCAGCGAGCTGCGTTTTGGGAAATCAGTTTCTGCTGATCACCTCCCTGCGGTGGCCGGCCGTCGTGCTGTGGTGCCTGGGAACTATCCTCGGATTTGTATTCACCTACACCATATTTACGAGCTTCGCCGTCAAAGAATCGAAGCCCAGCCTGGCGGAAGGCATTCATGGAGGCTGGCTGGTGTCGGTAGTCGCCGCACAGTCAGTTTCAGTGCTTGGAACGATGTTGGCGGAAGGGTGCGGACCCTATCGCGAGCAGGTTCAGTTTTTTGCGTTGGCGCTGTGGTTGGGAGGCGGAATGCTTTATATGTGGATTATCTCATTGATTTTCTATCGCTACTCATTCTTTCCAATGAGCCCGGCTGATCTTGCGCCTCCCTACTGGATCAATATGGGCGCCATGGCAATTTCCACGCTGGCAGGTACGACGTTGATTTCGGCGGCCGCCGGTTCGGCGATTTTGAGCCAGTTGCTGCCCTTCTTGAAAGGCTTCACGCTTTTCTTTTGGGCCACGGCAACCTGGTGGATTCCGATGCTAGTGATCCTTGGCGTATGGCGACACCTCTACAAGCGGTTTCGGCTTGTCTACGACCCGCAATACTGGGGCGCCGTATTTCCTCTCGGCATGTACACGGTATGCACTTTTCGTCTTGCCCATGCGATTGAAGCGCCGTTTCTCATCGTCATCCCACAGTGTTTCATCTATATCGCCATGACCGCATGGTGCTTGGCCTTTATGGGCATGCTGTACTCGTTCACAAGGATACTGGGGACCAGATTATCCTGAAGGTACACAGGTCTCGCCCCATTTTCTCGCCAGACAAGGTAACGCCCGTTTCACCATAGTGAGCGGGTCGGAAGGCAAGCGATGAACCTTTTGTGTGACCAGGGGGCCCGTTTAATCAGGGAATCGCCAGTAGCGCCTCGAGGCGATAGGCCGGCAATTGAACATTTCGTAGAAGGGCTGGAGGGCTGGGCAAAAGAGGTGCCGCGACTTTGCCGACCATTGCTTTGAGTTCCTCCTTCAAATCGGCTCCATAGATCATGCCATTTCGGACTTTCGGCGTTTCATGTGTTTGAGCCGGATGATTTTCTTTGGCGAAGACATGCTGCACGGTTTGCACCGGCCGGCCGGCATCGTCGTACGTGGTGATCGCCTGCTCGAAGATGGCGTTGTCGCTGGTGACCTGGCCCACCTCGGCGTACGGC
>CAZRCI010000003.1:0-2654 GCA_964598535.1 uncultured Planctomycetaceae bacterium
ATGCGTTGCGGCTCGCTGTCCCCGGCTAACCTCTTCCGGAACGCTCCCAATGCTGTTCGTAGGCATTAGACATTATGGAGCGTTTCCTCGCGATGACTTTGAATCCCTACCGCTGCCTGACGGCAGGTCTCCTGGCTCTCACGCTGACTGTCCCCACCCTAGCCCATGCCGATCGCAGAGTTGCCATAGACACGACCCAAGATGGTGGCAATTTTAACGTCTTTCCGGCGGGAAGGCTCACTGTTTCCCACGCCACGAACAACCCGCTGCTAACACTCACAGGAGGCGCGACAACCACCGGCGCGAGTGACGTGTTGGTTGGGAGTGGTGCTGGCCAATCGGGCCGACTGCGAATCGAAGCGGGCAGTCAACTGAGTAATAGTGGCATTGGCTACCTTGGCTATGCCGGTTCCAGCGGCACCGCCACCGTCTCCGGAGCGGGATCGCACTGGCAGAACCAGGACCGGCTCTATGTAGGATTCTTGGGATCAGGCACAGGATCACTTCTCATTGAGAAAGGCGGACAGGTCACCAGTTCAGGAGGCACTGTAGGTTACTCCGCTGCAGGAACAGTCACCGTTACAGGCGAAGGGTCGCGTTGGCAAGTCGATGGCATGGTCAACGTTGGCGAGAATGGCAACGGTACATTGATTGTAGAGAACGGTGGGCTCGTCAGTAGCCAGTGGGCTAGTATTGATTCCTCTGGCAGCTCTACAAGCACGGCCATCATTGCGGGCGAAGGTTCGCGTTGGGAGATTCAAGGGGAAATCTCTGTTGGCGATGGCGAGAGCGGGACCGGCGTTCTCAGAGTTGAAGACGGTGGAGTGGTCACGAGTGCGCGCGGTAGCTTGGGCACATGGGATGGTAGCGCGGGCGCGGCCATCGTTACTGGTGAAGGCTCCCGCTGGCAAAGCGACTCGCTTTTCGTTGGCCATGCAGGTGAGGGTACGCTCACTGTCGCAGATGGTGGCCGGGTCGCCACAAAAACACTTTTTGGATCATTAAATGACATCCAAGGTAATGGCACCATCAATTCCTCTGGAATCGTGCTAGACGGCGCGATTGAATTCAACGGGCCTGGAAGTGCGCAGCAAAACCTGACATTTGGCAATGGCGGTACGCTGCACCTGGACATGAGCACCGGGGAGGGGGGGTTGGGCGTCGGCTTCCGGGACAGCGGCACGCTCAGCATCACCAATGGGGCTCACGTCGTTTCCGCCTTTGGGGTCCTCGGAAACTCACCGAGCCACATGGTGTACACCGACGCACGCTCGCACGGCACTGGTGTAGTTTCGGGCGTCGGCTCGCAGTGGGACAATCGCACCGGCCTACTCGTGGGCGATATGAATAGTGAAGGTACACTGAGGATCGACAACGGCGGGATTGTAACGAGTGCATTGGGAGTGATAGCCACCCACCGTGGCACAGGCACGGTTACCGTTTCAGGAGAAGGGTCTCACTGGAGTGTTGCTGGCGTTGAATACATCGCCGACTCGCTCTATGTCGGAGGTGGGAACGATTCTAACGGCACGTTAAACATTGATAATGGTGGCCTTGTTACCGTTACCGGCAATACATTACTTGGTGGCAGGGGGGCCAACTCCAATGCTGCGGTGTCAGTCTCCGGCAATAACTCCGCATGGAACGTGCAGGGACGTGTCGACGTCGGAGCAGACCCCAACACCTCATGGTTCTCCGGCCCAACGCATAGTGCAACTCTCACGGTTGAAGATGGCGGCATTGTTTTCGCAGAAGACGGAATTTATGTCTATCACAATGGGGTCGTAGCAGGAAACGGCGGAATGATTGTCGGGGATGTCCACAACCTACATGGCACTCTTAGCCCTGGAGCATCTCCGGGATTCCTCGCGATCGACGGCAACTACATTCAAGGCGCCGATGGCGAATTGATCCTTGAGATCGCTGGACTCACGCCAGGTAGCGACTACGACCAACTCTTCGTTAGTGGCAATGCGTCACTCGACGGCCTTGTGACACTTCGCTTTCTCGATGGTTTCGCACCGTTAACGGGCGATGTCTTTGAGTTTTTGCTCGTCGGCGGAATCCAAGATGCCAATGGCATTGCGGTGTCCATCGAAAACCTCCTCCCCGGCTTCGAATACGATCTGTCATTCAGTAGCGGCGGCTTTTCGCTCACGGCCCTCAACGATGCCGTCGCCGTCCCCGAGCCGAGCACGGTGGTTCTGTCGGCAATCTCCGGCCTGGCATTGCTCGGTATCGCGATCCGCCGTCGCCGAGCGATTGGATCACCTGGGCGATGCGAATCCGCCTGAGTGGCGCCTCCCTTCATTGAGAGAATTAGCGCCACCATCATCGATCCGATTCACAAGACGCCTCAGAGGAACCAATCGTGCCGAACATAGACCACGACGTAGATCATCGCTTGCCCGATCAACTCCCCCTGGTTATTGCCCTCTTGCTCTGTATCAGCCAATTCACGTCGTCCGCATCAGCCCAAACCGTGATCTCCGGAACTCAGAACTTTTCCGGTGTCGTGGAAAACGAAGACGGCATCACTTTCTCACCCAGTGGCGGCACGTTTCAAGTTGTCGGAGACACGTTACTAACCGGCGACGGTGAAGTGGTGCTCAACCACGGCAATGCTCGCATCGATTGGGCCAATCCGGGCTCAG
>CAZRCI010000003.1:2754-125783 GCA_964598535.1 uncultured Planctomycetaceae bacterium
ATTCGAGCATTCCCGGCCTGCTTACCAATAATCACATCCTTCGTGCCGAAGGCGGTACGCTCAACGCCACCTCGGGAATCCGCATCGACAACACCGGCGGCACGATTCAGATTGCGGATGGCGCAATCTTGAGTGGAAGTGGAAGCAACGAAATCTCGGGCGGTACCGTCGCAGGCGAAGGAGGGACTCTGGCCGGCGTCACCCTGAAGAATGCCGCGACCACCGGCAGCATAACCTTAAACTCCTCGAATATCGGCGTGATTGGAAATATCCAGAACGACGGCGTTCTCACCGCGAGCAGTTCAGGAAGTGGTTTGCAAGTACGCGGTGACGCCACGCTCACCGGCGATGGCGAAGTGGTGCTCAACCACGGCAATGCTCGCATCGATTGGGCCAATCCGGGCTCAGGGAATGCCCCCTTCAACCTGACGAACGAAAGCAACGTCATTCGCGGATTCGGTTTGCTCTATACAGGCAATTCGAGCATTCCCGGCCTGCTTACCAATAATCACATCCTTCGTGCCGAAGGCGGCACGCTCAACGTCACCTCGGCCATCACCATCGACAACACCAACGGCATCATCGAAGTGGCTGAGGGGGCGGTGTTGAGTGCCAACTCGCTTGGTGGTGGTTTACTGCGTGGTGATGGCACCTTCCGTGCGGATATCGTGAACACCGGGACCGTCAATCCCGGCATGAACCTGGGTACATTGACGATCGATGGTGATTATCAGCAGGCTGCGAGCGGCTCGCTATCAATCGAGATTGCCGGTCTGACATTGGGGAGCGAATACGATCACCTGAGCGTCGACGACCATGCCACGCTTGACGGTACGCTCGTCTTCCGCTTCTTGGACCAATTTGCTCCCCTCGCCGGCGACAAGTTCGACTTCCTGTATGTCGGTGGCACGCTAACCGGTGATTGGCTCGACATTCGTATCGAAAACCTCCTCCCCGGTTTCGAATATGAACTGGCGTTCAATGCCGGCACCTACTCGCTCATCGCCCTCAACGACGCCGTGGCCGTTCCCGAGCCGAGCACCGTGGTTCTGTCGGCAATGGCATGTCTCACACTACTGGGCGCCGGCATTCGACGGAAACGCTTGCAGGCGTAAGCATGCTGCACGTGGCGGTCCGTGTTGCGACGCTTATCAAATAATCTTCAGGCGGACTTATCGAAAGGGAAATGAATGCGTGTCAAGCGTTTTGCATCCATGCTGGTTGCCACGGTTCTGATCGTAATGCATGCCTTGCCCGCCTCCGCAGCAACTTTTGAGATCAATCTGTTCGCGGATGCACGAGGCGACACCAGCACATCACAAGGATTTTTCCTATTCCCAAATATCCAGGTGCTGGAAGATGAGCTCTATACAAGCTCCTACGTCGAGTTCTCTAGCCCGGCGTCTTCCTTCAGGGGATATGTCAACCATCCAGAAGGAAGTTCTGCGAGTTCACTATCGCGGGCTACGACAAGTGATCTCGTAAGTCGTGCCAATGGCATCTGGAAACTTGCCATCGAGCAAGGGGGCTTACGACATGAGTACGCGGTCGATGTCTCGTTTAATCCTCCCTTCGAGGAGTTGCTCCACATTACGTCCAATTCACTCGTCCATGGCGCACCCGTGGGAAGCTTCGAGTGGTCGCTTCATGGCGGGTCCGAAGAATATCCCGGTTCGACAAGTCAGTTCTCATTAGCCCTACGTCCCAACCTTCCCGGCTTTCAGCCACCGTTGGCCTCCGCTTCTCTTCCGGCAGATGCAACGCAGTGGGTCTTACCGAGCGGCATTGATTACTCGGTAGCTGAGGAGTTTCGAGCCGCGATCAGCGTTTGGAGTACCGATTACGATTATTCCGTGTTCCAGATCAACGGCATTCAGGCCCTGACTCCTGACGCACCAGACGTTGTATTCACAAGTTCCGCAGTGCGCTACGGAGCGACGTTCTCCACCGTACTGACAGCACCTGTCCCCGAGCCGAGCACCGTCGTGCTCTCCGCGATGGCCGGCTTAGCATTGCTCGGCGTCGCTATTCGGCGGCGGCACACAAGGAAGTAGTTCCGGCAACTCGCCGCACATCGTCGCTTCAAGGCAGCAGTTTAACTGAACTGCTGGACGTATAAGCTTTCATACATCGCTTCGCGGCCCGATAGTAGTTCCGTCGCGAAGTGACGTTGATCGAGTATTCATTCCCCCCCAATTTTCCACCATCGTCGCCGTGAGCTGCGCAGCATTGAGCGTCGGGTAATATCGGGCGAGACGTTCCAAGCCATAGCGATACCATTCGTAGGCCGAAGCGGAACGACGGGGCTGGAGCCATTCCAAAAACGTATCGCTCACCGCCGGCAATGAGCGAACCGGGGCACGGCGGCTGTGCTTGGCTTCGGAGATCCGTCGGGCAAACTCCTCGAAGGCGGTTGCCTTGTCGGGACCGAGATTGATCTACCCGCCATCGATCGTGACATACCAGCCTCCCCGCGAAGGCCGAAACCACCGCTGGGCGGACTTCTTCATCAGATGCCCCCTCGGACTTCGGCAGCCCAGTATCAGGGCTGCACGGCCAGTGACGCTTCCGAGAGGTTCGTTGCAAAAATGGCCCCCAGCAGATGACGCCGCGGGAGGCTGACCAATCATTCGCGGTCGGTGTCGATAGGTCGAACCCCACTCCCATTGGCGTCTTTCGGCAGGGCCGGGTAAATCGTGACCGATTCGCCTGCTTCAGTCTCCATTTCAGAGGGTCGTTTTACGGCAACCTACCCCGGCACAACCACTGGTCAGACTAGCCTCCCCAAAAGAGAATGCGGGGGCGATTTTGGCGAGCCTGTCACACGGGCTGTGACAAAGTTCTGTGACAAGCAGGCTTTCTGGCCAATCAAAAAGCCGTAAGCCCTTGCTACGTAAATACGCCCGGCTGGAATCGAACCAGCAACCTGCGGATTAGAAGTTGCGGCCAGCCGACACATCTAAAGCCGCAACTGTTAATGACTTTGCGTTGTCACATCGCAACGCATCCGGCTTCCACGCGTCACACATTTTACCGGGGTTTTTCATCGTTTCCAGAGTTTCTGTGACAGAATCTGTGACGCGATTTCGGCTGACTGAACCACGGCGATAGGTTCACAACCGCTTTTCGTACCTCGCCTGGCTCTAAACCAACCTTGCTTGACAGTATCTCCACCAGGTCTTCTTGATTGGGCTGGCCAAGAGCAAGGCGATAAAGCAGTCGCTGCTCTTTCATCCAATGCAGCCAGTGCTTCTGTTCACTCGTCGGTACATCGAACGCAGGCTCAGCACTTCATCGGAAAGTGTTTTTGCTAGCCCTTCGAACGTGTCCCCTCCCACTTGAACCTTGAACTGACGCCAACCTCTTCCTAGATCGAAGCGGAGAATTCACTTCTCGCTTTCTGCGCTAGTGTGTCCGGTGGGGAATTCCAGCCCACCGGACACAGCGGCGATGAAATACAGCTGTCCGTTCTCTCGAAAGACAGCATGCTCGGCGACATTCACCGAGATGCGTCCGATCTTTTTACCAGCCGTTCGCAGTTGCAGCAGCGCCGCGATCAGCCGCGACGCGTTTGCACCCTTCGCTGGATCGACCGCCTTACCTTCCAACCGCGCAAATACTTCGCCACCCCGCACTCTCTTGCTAATCACCCCTCCCGACTTCTGCTTGAACCACAAATCGGGCTCGCTGAACTCGAGATCGCCAAAGGGGTACAGGTCACCAGGATTGGCCCCCGCGTGCCACCGGAGCGCCTCGTCGCCCGATTGTCCCGTTGTCGCCTTAGCGAATTCCAAGGGTTTCGCCAGTTGCGCCACAAAAACCGTTTCCCACTCTTCGCCGGCGGGCACCCGCACCAATACGAATTGTTTTTTGGGGGTGATTCGGAAGCGACCACCACTTCCCTTCGCCCGCACTAAGAGTTCTGCCAGTTCTCCCGTGTCGCTCGCATAGGCACCAGCAAGGTTGCTGATGTTTCCCCGCGTGTCACAGGTCAGTTCTTGCCCCTCGTACTCACCTGGATACGCGCCGCCGCTGACCAGCGTTTGCGGATCGATCTGCAGCTCTGACGGCAGCGGCGTCCTCGGGGGGCCAGGTTGCCCGATCGTCTCTCCGACGCCATCCCAAATGAAAAACCGATTGCGATCGACACCGGTCGTCTGGTTCCAGTCCAGCTTGCCGTAGATCTGCTCTTCAGCAGAGTCGGCAGCGTAGAGCACGTGGATGCAGGAGGTTTTTTCCTCACCGTCTCGACCGCGGTGCCGCCTCAGCACGCGCCCCAAGCTTTGGATGCGTTGACGCACCGAGTTCGACGAGGCGACGATGATTGCCACGTCAACGGCCGGAACATTGAAACCTTCGATCAACGATCGCGCTGAGACGATGATCTTCGCGACACCCATGCGAAAATGCTCCAGCCCCTTCTCGCGGCATGAGTCGGGCAACTCGCTATGCTCCATGATGACATCAAGCCCCAAGGCGCGCAGTCGCACGAAGAGTTTCATCACCTCGTTGATGCTCTCGTGGAACAGAATGACGCGGGCATCCTTGTTGATCGAAAATTCCTGCTGAAGCAACGTTTCAACCGCTTGCTCCCGGGACTGCAGGTGGTTCAGCAAATCGCGTCGCTTCGAGGTCTCTGACACGAAGCGCATCGCGATCGCCCCCAGTTCGCTCTTGTTGCGCGATGCCACGCTCCGCGCCCAGGCAAAGAAATCACCATCCGCATCCCGCTGGGCTCGAAGCTGAGACATGGCGTCGGTGATCGAGCGGGACAGAGTCTCGTACCGTGACCGCTCCTGCGCCGTCATCGGCAGGCCATAATGGTTGATCACGAACTTCGGAACCAAACCGTCCCGTACCGCATCAGCCAAGTTGAACTCGCAGATAATCGGACCGACCTCTTTGCCCAACACCGACTTGTCGTAGTCGGAGTCGACGTCGTCGTCCCGCTCCGGCGTGGCCGACAGCCCCAGCGACCACCGCCGCTCCGCTTTAAAGACGTTGGACATCTCCTTGGCGCCTGCCCGGTGGCATTCATCGGCGATCAGTAGCAGACGTTTACTAACGCCACACTTCTTCACGAGCTTGGGCAACCGCTTGGTCGCAGACGCGAGTACGGCGATGAGAATCCGGCGGTCGTTCCCAAAATCTTCCTCGTAGCCGCCGCCCAGGCGGCCAATCGCCTGGGGCGGCACATTACCATGCTCCAGGATCGCGGCATGCCACTGGTGCATCAGTACGATAGTGGGAACTACAACGACGAGCCGCATTTCTGGCTCAATCGTGTTTTGTACAGTCTCGGCGATCGACAAACCCAAAAGCGTCTTGCCGCCGCCTGTCACCACCTTAACGGTTCCCCGGCCGCCATGCTCCTGCCACTTCTTGATGCAGTCGTCTTGCCAAGCATAGCGATTGATGCCTTGCGTGAGGTTCCAAACCGCGGGCGTCGCACTCGGGGGTTCTGCAGGCGTGCTTGGTTCATCGCTGAACCGCTTTCGGCCGGTTGTTGCCATCCACTCCAACAACCGGAGCTGGTGCAATTCCAGCGCTTCCCGATCGCCGAATGCACGGTCAATATCGATCTCCGATTTACGCTCCATCAGTCACAACCCTCAATTGGCATCCACCAAATGGATCGCCTCGCACTGTTAGTCTACCGTCCATTCGGCGTGAGCATCTCGCGGCGACTAGTCGCCGCGAGGTGTCGCCCTCTGTTTACGCCGGCACCAGCTCGCCCGAGCGCTCCTCCGGGAACCACGAATCCAGGTCAATTTGGCCAAAGTACACGTAGTCGAGCGACTCGCCGTTATTGATAGGCGTAAAGACGCACAGAAACTCATTAACATAGAAGCGTCCGCCACTAGGCCCCTTCAACGCGGACAACAGCCGCGCCATTTGTGCCGCCATGGCACGGTCGCGTTTCTTGCTCAGTCGCACCCGTTTTTCAATCTCCGGCTCCGGCCGCGTGCGGTAGTAGATATCGTCGCCGCTAGCGGTCAGAATGTAGGGGATGCCGGCGTGCGGCCCATGCCAAGGGTCGCCGGGCTGCAACGGCTTGCCGTCGGGGCCAATCGGCTTGCCGCTGATCGTCCGCCCCTTGAACTGGAATTCCAACGGGGCTTCGTATTTGCCAGCCAAGTAGTACTGGGTGGAGTCACCGACCGGCACGATGACTTGCTTGTACTCGTTGATATAGAACGGCCCATTCGCCGCGCCGCCGCGAGCCAGCTTGACCGCGTTGACCATATCGACGAGTTCCGGGTGATCAACGGTGGTCATATGCCACCGCTCGTCTTCGCCGGTGCGGTAAGTCAGACCGACTCCCAGCGCGCCGGAGCTCTTGTCGTGACGAATCCCGTACTTTGCGTCCTTAGAGACATTGCGCGGGCAGTTGCCAGTAAAAATCGGAAAGTCACTCATGGGTCACTCCTCTTCGAACCAATGGGGTAACGAAATGGAACCAACATAGACCGGCTGCCAGTTCTGTTCGGAGCACTGGCAGCCGCTAGACGGACACTTGGTGAGTACCAACCCAGCCGGGTTGACGATAAAACGAACAGGCCCCCGTGGGCGCACCTCCCGCAGCGCGCGCAGGAGTTGGGGATCTTGCCGCGGCGGCAACTCGCTCGTGCCACCGCTCTCGTCTTGGCGGTAGAAGTAGATATGCCCGCCGCGGTGCAGGTTATACGGAATGCCGATGTACGGCAGCTTCCAGGGATCGCCGGGCTGAAGCTCTTCGTTATTCCCCAGGTCGATCGGATCTTCGCGGCAAAATGGGTTCTCAAACAGGAGACGCCCGTCAAACTTGCCGACGAGGTAGCGCTCCGTCGAGCTGCTCACGGGGACGATCACTTGCCCAAACTCATTGATTACAAACGCGCCCCCTTCGCATCCCGCACGACGCTTGGCGCGCGTCACGGCATCTGCCAACTGGAGCGCCGCTTCGCAACGCACGGCCTTGCAGGTTCCGCGCCCATCATCCGTATCCCAAAGAATCGCCGGCCACCACTGGCCGTCGAGCCATAACAAGTGAAATACTCGCCCGTCGCCGGGAACCCGCGAGTAGCGGCCGCGCCACAGCGTTGGCTCGCACGAATGAAACTGGTTTACGAGGGTCTTCACGCATCGGCCTCCGTAAATAGTTCGTCGCTTGCAGATCGACTGGGAACCGCACTTGCGCGCGTGAGAGCATCGCGCAACAGATCGGCTAACTCGCGGAAAGCAATCAGCTGCTCCTCGCTGAATTCCGCCCGCACCGAGAGCTCGATATCTTCGGTCACAGCAATCCGCTGCCAGGTTTCCAACTTTGACGCTGGCGTTGCCCCCACGTATCCAGTGACCTGACGCAAGGCATGCACGAGACGCTGCGCGCCCGCCAAGTGCCTGGCTGTTAACGCAATCGGACTGCCAGCCGCTTCCTCTCCGTCGATATCGTCGTCGTCATGGCCTTCGTCAGTGGGGAGTTCCAATTCAGCGGTTCCATCCTCCATCGTCACCGGCGCCGCCGTGATTCGCCCCTCCGAAAGCGCCTGGATGTTCTCCGGCGTGAGCTGTTGCAACCGGATGCGAATATCCGCGAGCGTCAAGTTGGGCCACGCCCGTCTGAGCATCTTGATCACGCGGAGCCGATCCAGGTGATCGGACAGGTAGGTCGCCGCCCGCCCTCGTGATTGTGCGGTTGGTAATAAGCCCCGCTCTATGTAGCTGCGGATCGTCCGCGCTTCGATGCCTGTCTCTGCGGCCAGCTCTTCGAGTGTATAAGTGGTGCCGTTCATCGCCATGAATTATAATATCGCCATGTCGCTATTTCAAGCGGTGGCGATGTGGAATTCACTCGTCGCTAGTTGCCCCCGCCTTTAAGAGGCCTAAAGTCGATCTTAACTTTCCCATTGATCGCTGTAACTCCTGTATATAAAGGCAGATGCAATAGAGAAATCCGGTCGGCTGCCGCGATTGCCGTGCGTCCAATACACCCCGCGAAACTCAGTTGGTACCGCGCGGCATGGTCAGCACTCCCGAATTCGACGCGTTCCTGCCCGACTACAATTCAGTCGGCACGGAATTGGCTGAGTTGGTCCGGCCGCACACCAAAGCACTTGGCTTAGAGGCAAGTTCGGGCGAATTTCTGAAATCGCCGAGTCTCGGGTTGCGGAATGGCTCGCCGAACGGCGTGAATCGGGGGAGTTCTCGATTCAAACGAGCAACTACTACACAACGGCCATCAAGGGCTTCTGCCGGTGGCTGGTGCGCGATCGGCGCACCGACAGCAACCCGCTGGTCCACTTGTCCGGGCTGAATGCCAAGACCGACCGCCGCGTTGAGCGAAGGGCTTTGAGCGAAGCCGATTTTACCGCGTTGGTTCGGGCAGCCGGCATCGGGCATCCTTTCCGCGAACTGACCGGAAAGGATCGGCAGATGCTCTATTTAACGGCAGCCTACACCGGCTTCCGGGCGGGCGAGTTGCGCAGTTTGACTCCGGCCCATTTTGATTTGATTTCAAAACAGCCGACCGTGACGGTCGAGGCCGGTTACTCGAAACGTCGGCGTAGCGACACGCAACCGCTTCGCGTGGACCTTGCGGCCGAATTGCTCGACTGGCTTTCGGCCAAGCCGGCCAATCAGCCCGTCTGGCCCGGAACGTGGCACAACGACGCGGCGCAAATGATTCGTCAGGACTTGGACGCGGCCGGATTGAGCTACACCGACGATTCCGGCAAGGTGTTCGACTTTCACGCCCTGCGCCACCAATACGTTTCAAATCTCGTTGCGGCGGGCATTCACCCAAAAGTTGCCCAACAGCTTGCCCGGCATTCGACCATCGGATTGACGATGGATCGCTATACGCATCTCAGCATCATTGACGTGACCTTGGCAATCGACAAGCTGCCTTGCCTGCCGGTCGATGAGCAGCCGGCAGACGGTCAGCAGAAGGCGACTGGCCGGCTTGCACATCCGCTTGCACTAGGGCTTGTACGAAAGCCTTTCATGGCCTGTTACGGGTTGGCATCCGATGACGCGGGCGAGATTCGGAGCGGTTCTATCAAGTCCAATGACGGCAAGGATTTTGGCGTCCGTTGGCTGCCGTCGTCTACGAATGACCAAATACGCCCGGCTGGAATCGAACCAGCAACCTGCGGATTAGAAGTCCGCTGCTCTATCCAGTTGAGCTACGGGCGCTTATCGAAAAACACCTTGTTTGGGCTGTTTTAAAACTCCCACCCCCTTAACGAAACTCCCACTCCTCTTAACGATAATGTCGTCGTGTGACGCCCATTTTGACGCCCGACATCCGCCGACAACGCCCGCAAGGCCACTGTTCGATACTACGACACCCTCTGATGAAACAAGTATGAAATCGAACCCGGCTCCGACTTTCCGCCATCCGCGCATTCCAAACGCCAATTGGCCAAGAAGATCAAGAGCAAGGTCCGTTACTTCGACCCTGGAATGACCCCGATGTCGCGCTGGCGAAATACCGGTCCGCCCCAGCGCCCCCCCCAAGGCGTCACAGCGGGTGCCGTCTCCATCCAATGTATCACGTCCATCCACAGTATCACGCATTGGCAAGCCGCGAAAGCCGCATAAGAATTTCCCGCTGTATGCCCATTCATAGGGCCGGTGGGCCCGAGAAAATCAAAGGCAAGACGTATTTCTTTGGCCCTTGGGGGGGGAGCCGAACAACTACAACTTCGCGGCTCGCCGCTGTGCTCGCTCGATTGCGAGCAAATGAGCATGGATCGGCGAGCGACATTGAATCGTGGATGCTTCGCCAAGGTGTCGAGCTTGCCTTTCGCTGGCGAGCACGTCGTGTGCTGCAACGTCCGTAGCCCGATGAGCATAGATCGACGAAGTATGTAGGATCGAATGCCCAGCAGCCTTTTCGGACGCTTTGAGCATGGATGCCGCCAGCGACAGGCTAACGAACGTATGACGCTCGTGATGAATCGCGACGTGCCGCTCGGCTAAGACGTGCCGCTCGGCTAAGACGTGCCGCTCAGCCAAGCAGTTGCACACCGCCCGAAAGCGATTGCGAACGCCTCCCCCCGACAGGTTAAGGACTTGCCGAGAAGGTGCGCGCTGTGGTGGGCCAGTAGCTGAACCCGCCTGACAATCGTTCGACCGGCTTGGAGGGGAGTTACTCGACCGGCTCTCACAGGCCTACGAACAGTCGCTCCGCCTCACCGGAGCACCACCGCAACGCCCTAGCCAGCCAACCGCCCCCCCGAACGACTCGCCAAACAATCGATACTGTAGAAAGTAGCCACAGCATAATTATTTTCCCTTGCCCCCGCAAGATGCATGTTTCGTGCATGGACAATAAGGGGGTACGATAGTAACTTCGGGCAATACCACTAAAGCCTTCACGAACATGATCTTGCAAGATTGCCGACGTAATTCACCTACCCCTGAAAACCTCATAGGCACATCACTATGACCATGACTTGTTCTGTTCTTCGCACGAACGGTCTCTTTCGCTCATTTGCCCTCGCTCTGCTCATCGCGCTGCTTTTGGTTCCGGCGGCGCAAGCCGCACTACTGGTTACGATTGGCTCTACGACACTATCGACCGGGGGTAGCGGATCCGTCGACGTCACCATCAGCAGCGATTCGGGAACCGACCTGCTAAGCCTCTTTGGTTTCGAATTTCGCATCTCGACGCTCGGTCCAACGCAGCTTGATTTTTTATCTCCGCAAAGTGACGGCCAACTGCTGGATGCCGCGTATGTGCTGGCCGGGGACAGCCTGACGGTAGATGCGGGGATTGAAATCGGCACGGTTACGACGACCGTCGTTCCCCACGATACGTTCGTGGGAGGCGATGCAACGCTTAGCGGCTTGGACATCCCGGTTCCGATGACACCGGCTCTGTTGGTGCGGCTTGATTTGACCAGCTTAACCGCACTTCCTCCTGTGGTTGGAGACCAGTTCTTCATTCAGCTTGTTCACGGACCGAATACCTTCTTTCTAGATAGTGGTTTTGCGGACCTGCCATTCAGTAGCACGAACGGCACGGTCACGGTCGTTGAGATTCCGGAGCCGGCCGCGCTGATACTCCAAGCAATCGCTTTCGTGGTTCTGGTGGCTGCGGCTATTCGCAGGCAAGCTGCAAGCATCTAAAAGCGCTTGCACCGCGGTTGCCAATCTCGATTTCATCACGCCATTCTCGGCTAGGGCAATCCACGCCATGAAGCATTCGAAGCGTCGCGCATTTCGTGAACGGAATCGCAAGACTAGCGTCGCGGAATTATTGGAAAAGCGAGAACTGCTCGCCTCCGACTGGCACCACGCCGTAAATCCCTCCGATGTGGATGCCAATGGCGTGGTTGAACAGCGCGATCTACAGTTGATCGTCAACGATTTAAAGCTTTTCGGCGCCCGTACCCTGACGCGCGAAACGGCTCCTGACGCGACCCTGTTTCTCGATCCAACGAATGATGGCCGCGTTAGTAGCCGCGATACGTTACTGGTCGTCAATAAGCTTGTGGCCCAGTCGGCGCCGACGGCAAGTTCGACCGTCGCCCCTGCCGGCTCGCTCATCACTTGGGACGGCGGCGGTGGCGATCTCCTTTGGAGCAATCCGCTGAACTGGTCGAACGACGAGCTGCCCGGCCCGGAGGACAACGTCACCGTGGACGCCACGGGCAATGTGACGGTGCGCTACGATATCGGTACCGCGACGACGATCAAAAGCCTCACGCTTGCCGATTCGCTTACGGTTGTGGGCGGTCCGCTGACGGTCACGAGTTCGCTATCGATCTCCAGCGGCAAGACGCTGACCATGTCGTCCGCCGGCTCGACGTTCCTGGCCGAGGGAACGGCGTCGATCGACGGGGTGAGTCTCGTGGTGACGGCCGGCACGTTGTCGTTGCCTGGGGTGACGAGTTATACACACACGGCAGGTACGATCAACGACACCGCGATTCTGCGTGCCACCGGTGCGGGCAGCGTGCTCGACCTACCCAACGTGACGATGGTTACGGGCGGCGACGACGTCAACGATCAGCTCTTGATCGAGGCGCTCAGCGGCGGACGAGTCAACCTGGGACAGGCAACGCAACTGGTGGTGCCGACGACGGGCGATACCCGGGCTCGGACGATCCGCGTCCAAGCAGACGGAACCAATAGCCGAGTTGACCTCTCGGCAATGACGTCGTTCATCGACAGCAGCCTCGGCACCTATGGCGGCAGCAACCCAGGCATCTCGCTCCTCGCCGCCACCAATGGCGGCACCATCCAGTCGTCGTCGCTGACGAAGATCGTCGGGGTGGCGTTGACGCTCGATGCCACGTCCACGATGCCGACCGCCCAGCTCGAGACGATCAGCGGTCTCTCCGACGTGACGCTCAACGGCGGGACGCGTGACTTCAGCGGGGTCGCGACCGTCAACGGCTCGACGGTGAGGCTCAATGGCGGGACGGCCAACTTCAGCGGAGCCACCAACATCAATGGTTCAAGCATCCTCGTCTCCGCGGGCGGCACGCTCTCGTTGCCGGGCGTGACCAGTTACACGCACACGACGGGCACCGCGAACGACACCGCGATTCTGCGTGCCACCGGTGCGGGCAGCGTGCTCGACCTACCCAACGTGACGATGGTTACGGGCGGCGACGACGTCAACGATCAGCTCTTGATCGAGGCGCTCAGCGGCGGACGAGTCAACCTGGGACAGGCAACGCAACTGGTGGTGCCGACGACGGGCGATACCCGGGCTCGGACGATCCGCGTCCAAGCAGACGGAACCAATAGCCGAGTTGACCTCTCGGCAATGACGTCGTTCATCGACAGCAGCCTCGGCACCTATGGCGGCAGCAACCCAGGCATCTCGCTCCTCGCCGCCACCAATGGCGGCACCATCGCCTACGGTGCGGCGGTGACAACCGGCGTTGAAGTGGTCGTCGATTCAACAAGCGATCTGATCGGCACACAACTAGAACTCGGCGTCAACTCAACGCTCGCTGGCCAGGGCGAAATCTTCGGAAACGTCCTCAACTCCAGCGGAACGGTCACGGCCGGCAAGGCGCCGACCGGTCTGACGATCCATGGCGACTATACCCAGGCCGCGGGCGGAAAACTCGTGGTCGCCATCGACGGCGCGCTGCAGAACGCCAATTACTCGCAACTGGTCGTCACGGGCGCCGCCACCTTGGCCGGGACGTTGGCAATCACGCGCGCGGGCGGCTTCGTCCCCAGTCTCTCCGAGCAGTACCCGATCGTGAGCGCAGACTCGGTGACCGGCTCCTTCGCCACCGTGACGGGCGGAGCCATCGCCGGCGGCGATCTGACCCCCTACTTTTTCAGCAAAGTCGTGGCGCTATCGCGCCAGTTCGCCTTCCTCGGAGACCTGGCCCCGTCGGACGTTCGGTTGATGTCGGCGATCACCCCGGGAAGCCAACAAGCGTCGATTTCCTGGACCGTGGCGAATCTGGGGCAAACAGATATCACGGAGCCACAAACCGCGAGGTTCTACCTATCGAGCGACGATCCCATTGGCGACGATCTGCTCGTCGGCGAAATCACCTACACGGATACCCTGGCCAGCGGCGCTTCGACGACGCGATCGGGAGTGATCACGATTCCCGCGACCGGGCCTTACTCGTTCGGCAATGTGCGTTTGGTCGTGGTGGAAGACGCGACCGGCACGATCGCGGAATCTGACGAGACCAACAATGCGGCCATCTCAGACGTGTTTACGGTACTGGCCGACGTCACGTCGCCGTTCGTCGTGAGTTTCAAGCCCATTGGAACCGTGACGGAGGATATCACCGAGTTTGAAGTGATCTTCAGCGAGCCAATTCTGGCCAGCTCGTTCACGCCGGACGACGTTGTCGTGATTGGTCCCGGCGGCGAGCGTCACTCCGTATCCGCCGTGAACGTCGATCCCACGAATCCAGCGAAGTTCTTCGTCGCGTTTTCCGCCCCCTTGATGTCCGAGGGGGAATACCACGTGATGGTCGGACCGGCGATCACGGATTTGTCGGGCAACGCGATGGGAGGCAATGCAAGCGTTATGTACGTCTCAGATTTTGAGAGCCCGGTTGGGTCCGAATGGAGCACGACAGCGCGAACAACCATGCCCTCCACCGGGCGCCAACTCTTGGGGCGGTTCAGCAGCTCGTCCGCTCGCTTGGACCTTGCCGATCTGCCGGCGCACACGCAAGTCGAAGTGTCATTCGACTTGTACATCATCGGGACTTGGGATGGCGACGGACAAGGAGGGGCCGGCGTTGATCGATGGCGGCTCGGAATCGGCGCACCCGGAAACATTATTGACGCAACCTTTAGCATCCGTGATGACGCAACTCAATCCTATCCATCAAATTATCCAACCGCTCAGAATCAATCTCGCACCGGATCTGTCGAGTTCGGAGACAGCGGTTGGCCGTATCAGGGCGGCGGCACTCAATTCTTCTATCGCTACGAGATAACGCGCGTCGTCGAGCATCAAGGCGCATCGCTAGCGCTGTTTTTCAGTGATGGAGGACTACAAGGCGTTAGCGACGAAGGCTGGGCGATCGACAACGTTCGCGTCTCGGTTCTCGGCGTGCAGTCCGCCGGCTATCACGCCTCCTTCACCCTCGACAAGACCGGTCCGGCGATTATCGACATGGTTCCCGCGGGGCTGAGCGAAGAGGCCATCTCGTACATCGACGTCACCTTCGACCAGCCCATCCAACCCAGCACGTTCAGTATCGCCGACGTGATGATCGCCGGCCCCGGCGGTCCGGTCGCGCCCACGGGCGTTGCCGCCGTGCCGGGCCAGCCAAACACGTTTCGTGTTTCCATTCCCCAGCAGCGCGACAACGGCGTGTACTCGGTTACCATCGGTCCGGCCATCGAGGATCTTTACGGTAACGACATGCACCGCCGTTCGGACGGAGGCGGCCCGTTCTCTAGTCAGTTCATCATCAACATCCCACAAACATCTTTAACCTCGCTATCGCCAGCGACCGCCACCGTGAACGAGACTGCGGGCTCTCTGAGCATGACCGTTACACGTGACGGCGACACGGGCCTTCCTCTCGTCGTCAGCCTGGCGAGCGATGCGACCGACTTTTTGACGGTGCCAGCCACGGTTACCATTCCTGCCGGCCAGCTTTCCGCTTCCTTCAATGCGGCCATTCTTCACGATGGGCTCGTCAGTGGCAATCACGTCGTTTACGTCACGGCGACCGCCGGCAGCGCTACGTTCTCGGCGGAAGTCACGATCAACGAAATCGATACACCGACGTTAACCATGTCGCTGGCTGTCTCGCAAGTGACCGAGGGAGGATCGGTAACCGCCACGATCACTCGCAACGCCTCGCTGGATTCACCGCTGGTCGTGACGCTCGCAGCGTCGAACGCCGCGCAGCTCGGCGTGCCGTCGCAAGTGACGATTCCCGCGGGCGAACGGTCGGTGCAGTTTTTAGCGACGCCGGTGGATGACCTACTCTCGGAGAGGCCGGAGTCGGTTACCGTTACCGCCAGCGCCGCGAATCATGAAGCCGGCTCGATCGACATTCAGATCATCGATGATGATTTGCCCACGCTTACCCTGGCCGTGAACCGCAGCTCGATCGTGGAAAGCGATGGCTCGAACCCGATCATCGCTACGGTCAGCCGTGCCGTGGCCACCGACCAGCCGGTGCGCGTACGGCTTTCCAGCAGCGACACCACGGAAGCGAGCGTGCCCAGCGAAGTCATCATTCCCGCGGGCCAGACCAGCGTCACGTTCGCGATCCATGCCGTGAACGACAGCATCGTCGATGGCACGCAAACGGTCACGATTCGCGCCCATGCCACCTACGATTCCTGCGGTTGCACGATCACGACCGGCTACGGCGAACGGGTCATTCAGGTGCTCGATGACGACGCCACGTCACTGCTCGTTTCGGTGCAGTCTTCGCCGGTTCCCGAGGGGCGGGATCCCGCCGGCACGATCACCATCACGCGCGTCGGCGAGACAACGCTAGCCCGCGTCGTGCAACTCGTGTCCAGCAACCCAAGCAAACTGGTCCTGCCGGCCAGCGTCGAGATTCCCGCCGGCCAAGCGACCGTGAGCGTGCCGTTCAGCACCGTGGATGACGGCATCGCCAACGGCAGCGAACAGGTGATCGTCACCGCGTCGTCCTTGGATCTGAGCTCGTCCAGCGTGATTGTCACGGTGACCGACGCGAACCTGCCCGACCTGGTTGTGCCCCAGGTTTCGCTGGTGCCCGGCGCGGCCAAGACGGGGCAGTTGATCGAGGCCGTGTGGCAGTTGCGCAACGCGGGCAACGTTCCCGCTACGGGCTCTTGGACGCAGCGTGTGTTCCTTTCGAAGGATCCCTTCTACAGCGGCGACGACCTGCTGGTGGGCCAAACCGTGTACAACTCGGCGGTGGATGCCGAAGCAGCGCTGGAGGTCAATGAGACCATTACTCGCCGCACGCTGATCCAGGCGCCGAACATACCGGGCACCTACTATGTGCTGGTCATCGCCGATACTTCCAACGCGGTATTCGAGCTGAACGACGAGAACAATCAGGGAACCAGCGCCCCGCTGGAAGTTCGCGTGGCCTATACGGCAACCGTGAGCGCCGAGCCCCTGTCGACGCTGATCGGCACGGAGAAGCAAGCGCTCGCCAACACGCCCGTGCGTTTGACCGGACGGGCGACCGATGTCGATACGGGGCAGCCGGCGGCCGGCGTGGATGTCCTGCTGCGGTTGTTAGTCAACGGCACGCGTCGAACGTTCACCGCACGGACCAACGCTCAAGGCGAATACAGCTATCTGTTCACGCCGCTGCCCGGCGAAGCCGGCCACTACCAGGTCGCCGCAGCGCATCCGGGCGTGCCGGGGGATGCGCCGCAAGACAGCTTCACGCTGCTGGGAATCAAGTCCGTGCCGCCGGCTCCGGCCGTGAACCTCGTGGAGCAAGGCCCGGCGGCCGGCGGGCAAGCTTCGCTTCAGAACATGAGCAACGTGCCGCTCTCCGGCTTGTCGGTGACGGTTGTTTCCAAGCCGGCGAACATCGTGGTCGAAACCCTCTCGCTGAGCGGCGCCAACCTGGCCGGCAATGGCACGGCCACGTTGACCTACGCGCTGCGCGCCACCGACTCGAGCGTGATCAACGACCGCGTGCTGGTCCGCGTAACCACGGCCGAAGGCGTCTCGCTGGACATCCCGCTCGTGGTTCGCGTCGAGGCGTTGCGGCCCCGGCTGGTCATCGAGCCGGCATCGCTCGACGCGGGCGCGGTCGTCGATCAGCAAACCATCGTCTCGTTCAAAATTACCAACAGTGGCGGCAAGGCCAGTGGCCCGATCACGCTCGACCTGCCGCAACTCCCCTGGCTGCACGTCGCCTCGGGAGCGGTTCCCGAGCTTGCCCCGGGCGCTTCGGCGGAGATCACGCTGCTCTTGTCGCCACCGGCCTCGCTCCTGCCGGCAACGCCGATCTTCAGCGGCCAATTGGTGCTTTCCGCCGCCGGTGGCCCGGCCGTGGGCGACGAATCGTTCGCCACGTTGCCCTTCACCTTCCGCATGCTGACCGAGAGCAAGGGCGATTTGCGCGTCGAGGTGGTGGACGAATTCACCTACTTTGCCGAAGGCTCGCCGCGCGTTTCCGGCGCCACGCTCCAGCTCACCAGCCTGACCACCGGAACGGTTGTCGCCACGCAAGCCAACGACGCCGATCCCCACGACGGCCCCGGTCTGTTCACCTTCGCAGGCCTGGCCGCGGGGTACTACGAGCTACGAGTCCAAGCCGAAAAACATTCGCCTTATCGCGCCACGATCCTGATCGAACCCGGCAAGCCGAACAACGTACGGACGTTCATTACGCGCGAAACGGTGAGCTATACCTGGACCGTCGTGCCCACGGAGATCGAGGACCGGACGAATATCGTGGTGGAGACGACCTTCGAGACGAATGTGCCCGCACCGGTGGTGGTAGTTGAGCCTGCTGTGTTTGACTTACAGTCTTTACGGTTCGATGGACAGTCGATGCAGGTAAATGTGACACTTACTAACCATGGCCTAATTGCAGCGGAAGGTGTAACCCTAGATTTCCCAACTGAGCTCGGATACGAATATGCTCCACTACTAACTGACATTGGTACGTTACCTGCGAAAAGTTCCCTTACAGTGCCTGTAATTATCACACGTGTCACTCCATCTCCACCTGCACTCTCCGTGTCTCACACACCTTCGTCGCCAGTGGCTGCTCGCGCCGCATCGCCCCCTGCCGAATGGTTCCCTACGCCAGCGACTGGATTCACTCAATCATTTGACGTACCAGTAGATATTGACCTTGATTGCCCGGGAGACGGCACAATTGGAAACATCGCAGTCACACTCACTGCGAGGTCGTCGGCCTCCCCCGGTAATATTTTTGGTGATATTAATCCACTTCTTCTTGATGCGGAGTTCAATCCCACCGTCTCGGCAAATGCACGCTTTCAATTTGTACAGCTAGTGTTCGATGAAACCAATCATGTCTCGAGTAATCCACCTCTTGGGCTCCCACGAGTTGACCCAGACTATGGCAAGAACTTTCCGCCGCGAAGTCCGTTTTATGGCACAGAGGGAACAAATGATCCTTTGCCCAATGGTGGACGACGCATGGATGATGGCCCTCAGCAACTTGGGCAGACAGGAGACTACAAGTACTTTCATACTTACGTCGCTATGGTGGGCGGTGGAATTCCTGCCAACCAGCTCATAATTCTAGATGGTTTCGCATGGGGATACCGCATTGCTCAGGGAAACGGGACTGGAGGATCAACATATGACTATTGGTGGGGTGGAAAATTGGAAAGCAATTCCGCGGAAGTCAATATGGCTATGCATCAGATTGAGAGCCAGTATCGCGGATGGACTGCATTGCCGGAATCCGAGGCAAAGAAGTACATAGTCCCATTCACTAAGGAAGACACATTTATGGTGTGCATGAATTCCACGTTGACGGAATCTGTGGCTACCAATGATGTTGACCCGTCGGGCACCCGTCCACAAGCGTCTGAGTACATTAAGGCTTCAGATCCCAGCAAGGGCAGAGTAACAAGCTGGGATAGTGCTACTGGAAGCTTTACATACATTCCAGATTGCAATCAGTTTGGATGGGACTATTTTGAATACTATGCGAAAAATGGGACTATTGAGACGTGCGTTGAGAAAGTGTGGATCTATATTGCAGCGCCAATTTCGCATTTAAACACATATTATTATTATATGTGCGCACAACTGGAAGTGAATAAGAACGTTGTTACTGGAATCGTTAAATGCTCTACCGCGTCATCATGTGGCGTACTGTCGCTGCCCAGTTCATCTCCAATTTCATCCTTACACCCCGGTGCAAGACCTGCTGGTACCGCCGTGTGGTATGCACCAGCGGGGCCGGATGCCTGTGACATTCCAACGCCGGCGGCTAACCCTCTGAATGACTGGCAGTATGGCGGTGTTTCTCTTGAGGACGTGACGGATTTCCCAATACTAGCAGCCCCATTTACGGACTCCGGCGTCTGTGCCGAGGTCCGTCTGCAAATCGATCAGCAGGCCATCATCACCCGCGATGCCTTCGAAGCCACGCTTGAGATCACCAATCAGTCGGGCGCCACGCTCACCAACGTCGATCTCGACATGGTGGTCTATGACTCCAACGGCAACGATGTAACCGATCTGTTTGGGATTCGGTTACCGACATTGACGAACCTGGGGGGCATCGATGGCGATGGGCAAGTCGCATCCGGCACGACGGGACGAGCTCAGTGGATCATCATTCCCACCTCCGAAGCCGCGCCGGACGGCCCCCAGCAATACTTTGTCGGCGGCACGCTCAGCTACGTCGACAACGGCCTGCTGGTCACGATTCCGCTCACACCCGCGCCGATCACGGTGCTTCCCAGCCCCGAGTTGGATCTCAAATACTTCCATCAGCGCGACGTGCTCAGCGACGACCCGTTTACCGATGAACTCGAGCCGACGGTTCCCTTTTCGCTCGCCGTGCTGGTCACCAATAGCGGCAACGGCGAAGCCCGCAACATGCGGATCGCCTCAAACCAACCGAAGATCGTCGACAACGAGAAAGGCCTGCTCGTCGATTTCGACATCATCGGCACCACGGTCAACAGTGGCCCGGTCAGTCCCTCGCTCACGGTTACGTTCGGAAACATCGCCCCCAACTCCACCGCCCAGGCCGAGTGGCTGCTGACCTCCTCAATTCAAGGCCTGTTCACCGAATACAAGGTTTCCTTCGAGCATCTGGACGGTTTAGGCGACAAGCGGCTCTCGTTGATCAAAAGCGCGACGATTCACGAATTGATTCAAACCGTGCAAGTCGACACCGAGGGGCTGTTCGACGGCCGAGGCGATTTCCTGGTAAACGACGTCGCCGATCCGCTCGATTTGCCGGACACCCTGCACCTGAGCGATGGCACGGTAGCGCCGGTGGGCCATGCGAGCGCGCCGTCGCTAAGCGCGACGACCGTCACCAAGGACAACCTGGAAATCACGCTAACGGTGGAAATGCCCGCCGGCTACGGCTATTTGAATCTGCTGCGTTTCAGCCAGCAGGCAGGCCAGGCGATTAGCGATCCCGGTTTCCGCACCAACGATCCCAATGAGGTTGGCTTTGAACTAGTAGGAGTACGTCGAGCCGACGGCACGCTGCTGCCGCTCGAAAACTTCTGGCAGACCGACCGCACCTTCATCGGTGGCGGCCAGCGTCCCACCTACGAACGCAATCTGCACCTGTTCGATTTCAATGAACAGGCCAGCGAAGCGACTTACACGCTCGTCTACCGCTCTCTCGACGATCAACGCCCCACGATCCTATCGATCGAGGAAGTGACGCCCGACCCCCGCATCGAGCCCGTGGAAGCGATCGTCGTCACGTTCAGCGAGCCGATCGATCTGGCCACGTTCGACTATCAAGACATCCTGTTCTCGCGCGACGGCGGCGAAAACCTGGCCACGCCGGGCATCCTCATCAGCGAGGTCCCGGGCACGACGGCCTCGTACTACGTGGGCAATCTAACAGAGCTCACGCAGCTCGACGGCGACTACCGGCTGACTGTCTTCGCCACGGGCATCGCCGACCTGGCGGGCAACTTCGGCCTGGGCGTCGCCACAGAAGAATGGACCAAGGGAGACAAGGCGCCGGCGGTCTCGCATTTCGCCGGAGTGTCCGATGCGGTGCGCAACACACCGGTAGGGTCGATCGACATCGTCTTCACCGAACCGGTTGATGCCAGCTCCCTTGATATCCAAGACCTGCGTCTCACGCGTAACGGCGTGGACATTCTTCCCGAAGGATTCTCGGTCGGCTTCGCGCTGATCAACGAGAATACCTATCGCATGTTCGCTACCGGCGGCCGCAACTTAGCGGAATTGACGAGTGAGGAAGGCGTCTATCATTTCACGGTTGACACGCGCGGAGTCGTCGATCTCGGTGGCCGCCCGGGCGAGAGCCTGGCCACGCTGATTTGGACGCTGGACCTGACACCACCCACGATTGAAAGCATCGTTCGTGTCGTGACTTCGACAGTATCAGCAGGCTTGACCGACTTGGAGATCACATTCAGTGAACCAATCGATTCGGCTACCTTTGGAACCAATGACCTGCAATTACGTCGTGATGGTGCTCTCGTCCCGCTCAATCATCCCGGCGTAAATTTGACGCAGCTATCGGCCAATCGCTACCGTCTGAACGGACTCGCCGGGGTCGCGTCGGAAGCGGGCGAATATGCCTTGAGTATCCAGATGCCGGGCATTCGCGACCTTGCTGGCAACGCGGGCACGGGGGCGGTGGAACAACGGTTCGATCGGCTCCCTCCCAACGCCGCACTTGCGCTCGCGGCGCCTGCGGTACAGACCTCGCCTGGTCAGTGGACGGTCACGCAAACGACGATCGAGCTGCTGATCTCTCTCGACGAAGTTGGCTTGCAACTGACCATCTTTGACGAAACCATATCGCAAAACCTCGGGGCACTGTCGGCGGAGACACCCGAGGTTACCGTGTTGCTCAACCTTGAGGTGCCAGGCAATCATCGCCTGCGCGTCAGCGTCACGGACGCCGCGGGGAACATAGCCGACCGCTACCTCGACGTGTTCGTCTCGATGACGAACGAGGTCGATCAAGAAGGACCGAGCATCCTAGGCCATTCGCCGCTCGTTCCGGCGCGCAATACGCCGGTACCGTCAATCACGATCTCCTTCTCCGAGGAAATCGATCCAACCTCATTCGGCGCGGACGATTTACAGTTGTTGCTGAACGGCGAACCCGTTCCGCTGGCTGGCGTTGGCATCGTGCCGCTTGGGGCGGCGCAGTATGAAATTGTCGGTTTGGGACCATTAATTCAGGCGGAAGGCATCTATCAACTATCGATTAACGCGACGGGAATTGCCGATCCCGGGCGCAACGCCGGCCAGGGAATTGCTCAGTTTACCTGGACGATGGATACCACCTCGCCCAGCGGAGCGGTTGTGTCTCTGGCTCGCCGTCAGGCCAGCCGCGAGTTCCTGTTGACGATCGTTGGCAATGACCCGCCATCCGGAATCGTGCCGGGCTCGGGGTTGGCAAGTTATGATGTCTACGTTTCCACCAATGGCGGGCCGTTCGTGTTCTGGCAATCTCTGCCGGCCGACAACCCCAGCAAGTTGTTTTCGGGCGAGGACAACCACACCTATGCCTTCCATGCGATTGCACGCGACCTGGCTGGCAACGTCGAGCAGCAAACCGTGGCAATTGAAACCAGCACTTATGTGCCCGACGTGACCGCACCGGCAACTCAGATGCTTTCGGTCGTTGCCGATTCACCCGCATTCCAACTCTACTGGACTGGCAGTGATGTTGGCGGTGCCGGTTTGCGCCAGGTTGATGTCTACGTGGAGATCGATGGTGGAGTGCCGGCAAAGATTGCCAGCCTTATGACTTCTCATATACCGTCCGGCAGTGTCCCCTCGCTTGAATACCAAGCGTTAGCCGATGGCCTGTCACATACGTACCGCTTTTATACGGTGGGTATAGACGCCGCCGGAAATCGAGAAGCCACGCCATCCCTCGGTCAGGGAGATGTGTTGGTCACCAAGGCATTCGCTGTGCCCAACCGGTTGGAAATCACGTCCTTTGATATTCAGCAGGGAGCCGTACAACGATCTTTCATCGACCACATTGCCATCAGCTTTAACCAATCGGCCGACTTACAGGCCCTGGTTGACAGCCTGGGCGATGCCGACCCCGGAAACGATCGTGTGCAACTGCGACGCTTCGATTTGAACGGTGATGGCACTGGAGAACTCATATCCTTGGCCGGTAAACTTCACGCGGTCGACCGGATTTTTGAGTTCGACTTTGGTCCCGAAGGGATTGGGGGCAACCGCAACACGATCCTGGGCGACGGTTACTACGAGTTGTTGCTGGATCTGAACGGTGACGGCGACTTCGAAACGGAATTGAACTTCCATCGCTTACTTGGTGACGTCAACGGCGACCGGATCGTCGACGATCTGGATTTCGCCCAAATATTGGGAGCACTCGGACAATCCGGCGACAACTTAGACGAAGACGTCAACGGCGATGGTGTGGTCAATGCTCAAGACCGTTCACTTGCCGTTCGTTCTCGTGGAAGAGTGATCGGCGCCCTCCCGCAGTGATCAGCCTTAAATCAACAGTCGTCAAGATTTGTAGTCCGTTGCGCGCAGTAGCGTCCGAATTGTTGCGCACAAATTGAAAGGGCAACCCTGGAGCTGGTAGAAGTTTGTTTCAACACGAACTCTACCAGCAGGGAAGCACTGCCCGATGGACCGCATGCCAGGATCGGCAAATGGCGGAAGCTTTGAGGGCGTGATTCGGATCGAAGAGGAGAAGATTCGCTCGCACGTGGGCGAGGTGGTGCGGCAGACCGTCGAAGAGACGCCGAACGGTCTGCTTGCAAGCCGAAGCCGGCGAGCTATGCGGTGTCAAGCGTTCTGTTCGCTCGCCGGGGCGGCTACACTTCGTCGAGCGGTTCGGTCGCATCGCCGAAGTTGTCCGCGTGTAGGCCGGCCTTGTCCATTACCGAGAGGAACAGGCGGCACATTTGCCGATTGGTTTTGTCGCGGTAGTTGAGCACTCGACCGGTATTGACGCGTCCGCCGCCTTTGCCCAACAGGACGACCGGCAATTCGTCATTATTGTGATTGCCGGTCATCATGCTCGAGCAGAACATCAGCAGCGAGTTTTCGAGCGCCGTGCGTTCCCCCTCTTGAATCGCGTTCAACTTGCGAGCGATATATCCGAGTTGCTCGACGAAAAATTGATTCACCGCGAGCCAGTCGGCGGTATCGGAGTGCGACAGCAAATGATGGATCATGTAATCCACGCCCAAATGCGGAAAGCGGAGTGAGGAGTGATCGTTATTCAGCTTGAGCGTGACGATGCGCGTCGTATCGGTCTGGAAACCAAGCACCAGGATATCGCACATCAGCCGCATGTGCTCGGCAATATCCTGAGGAATACCCTCGGGCGGGCGAGGAATGTTGGGTTTGTCGAGCGTCGGCCGCCACCCCTGAAGCTCGCCGCGTTCTCCGGCCGCGGAAATCCGTTGCTCGACGTCGCGCACCGAGTCTAGATATTCATCGAGTTTATGCTTATCGGCGGCGCTGATTTTGCGGCGCAGGTCGTTGGCATCTTCGATCACCGCATCGAGCACGCTCTTGTCGCCGCGCTGAGCATCATCCTTAAAGAGTCGATCAAAAGCCAGCGCGGGATACAACTCGAGCGGAGTCGGCGTGGTCGGCGAACTCCAGGAAATATGCGAACTGTAGAGCATCGAGTAGTCTTTGTGGACCGATGGATTCGATTTCTCGCAGCCCAGCACGAGGCTTGGCACCTTCGTACCGCGTCCGACCGTTTGGGCAAGCATCTGGTCGAAACTGATTCCGGAACGGATTTCGCCGCCAGAGGCCAGCGGCGCGCCGGACAATAAATTGCCGGTTTGCGAGCTATGAATGTTGCCTTTCATCGCCTCGGAGTTGTAGAGGCCGCGAATGAACAGCATCTGCTCGCGGAAATCCGCAATCGGCTGGAGCACCTTGCCGATCTTCATCTGAGACCGTTCGCCCTCGGCCCACCACTCTTTGGAATGGAACCCGTTGCCGGCGAAAAGTACCGCCACGCGAACCGGCGCCTCGCTCGGACCGCGTCCAGCAGGCGCCTTGGCAAACACCGGTAGCGACTCGAGCCAAGGAAGCGCCATCGATACGCCGACACCGCGCAACATCGTCCGCCGCGAAATGTGTTTGAAATCCATCGTTCCCTTCCTCGATTGAAAATGATCGCCCGTTGTGCGGCGCCAAGGCTTTATGATATCACTCGTCGTGGGCCGTGTCCCGGCCGCGAATTTCGCGGAATTGCGGGCTGAGCACCAGCCGTTCGATCGCCGCGGACACGCGGTATTCATTCTCCACCAACACCTCTCGCATCTTATCGAGCAACGGTTCGTCGGAAAGCTGCACCGCGCGTCCCAACGCATAGCCGAGCAGCTTGCGATTGAATTGCCGGACAAAGTCGTCGCGGCGGTCTTCAAGCAGATATCGCCGCAAACCATCGAGACCGCTAAGCTTCGTGCCATCTTTGAGCATAGAGTCCGCGTTGATCGCCAGGCCCGCCGCGTCTTTCTCGCGAAAACGACCGATGGCATCGAAGTTTTCCAGGGAGAATCCAAATGGATCGACGCGCACATGGCACTTCGCGCAGGCGGGATCCGAGCTATGCCGTTCGGTTAGCGCTCGTTCGGTCAGCCCCTCGGGCGGCGCATCGGCAAGCGTTGGAACATTCTTCGGCGGGCGTGGGAGCCTCTCGCCCAGCATGACCTCGCTGAGCCAATTGCCGCGCAGAATGGGGCTGGTGCGAGACGCTCCGGCCTGCTTCGTCAGCACCGATGCCTGCGTCAGAACGCCGCCGCGGCCGTACTCGCGCACCCCGTCAACGCGCCGCCAGTCTGCGCCGGCGACATTCGGAATTCCATACAGTCGGGCGAGATCCTCGTTCAGGTAGGTGTAATCGGCATCGATGATGTCGAGCACGGAACCGTCCTGTTGAAACAGGTTGCTGAAAAACCGAACCGACTCCTCGTACATTGCCCCGCGCAGCGCCGCAAACTCGGGAAAGTGCCGCTCGCTTTTCTCGTCGTGCTGATCGAAATCGTAGATTTGCAGCCACTGCGCCGCAAACTCGGTGGCAAGCCGTCGTGTTTTGGGATCGCGCAGCATACGCCGCGATTCTGAGCGAAGTGTCTCATCGCGCGTCAAGTTGCCCGTCTCGGCCGCACGCAGCAATTGGTTGTCCGGCGGGGACGACCAGAGAAAATAACTCAAACGCGTCGCCAATTCGTAGCTGGACACCGGCTGCGGTTGAGTGCCCGCCGCGGGCTCCTCGATGCGATACAGAAACGCCGGCGACACCAGCACCCGAGCCAACGTTAAACGCGCAGCCTCTTCGTGCTCGATCTCTTGCTGACGCAGACCGTAGTAAAAACCGCGCAACTCATTGGACTCTCCAGCCCGTAATGGCCGTCGGAACGCGCGGCGAGCGAAGTCGACCATTGCCTCGACATGCACCAGTTCAAGTTCGACCATCCGCCGACTGAACTGGCTGGCCCGTTGTTGAATCGCATCCTGCATCGGCGTGAATTCTTCGACCTTGTCTGGCCGGTCCTGGGTGGCAAACTGGAGCAATTGCTCAAACGCCGTGGCCAAGAGCAAGGGCTCCTGCGCCACGAACAACAGTTCCTCCCACAGGCGATCGATTTCGGCCTGCTGCTTGCCGTCGAGCATCAGGCGTTTGAGCTGGTCATCCTCACGATAAAACAGGTTGAGCGTGACAACCTCATCGACCGGCACGATCTTCGTATAGCACAGGGCGGGGGGAAACAGATCTCGCATCTCGGCAAAGGCCTCTTCAAAACGGCGCCGCGCAGCGCTGCCATCTTTGACGATGACCATCTGTGCCGGTTGTAGCCCGGCGGGCTCCGAGCGCGTAGCCGCCACTTGGAGTTGCGTGCTTCCCTCGTCGCTCGATGCCGGATGAAGCGCACCCGCGGTGACCAGTTCGCAACCCGCGATCAGGTCGGCCGGCAAACGCACTTCGATGATCGACGGAGCCCGAACGCAAAGATCGAGAGCGTTGACGGCGCCGCCGGTAGGATGCTTGCCAAACAGCTTCGGATCGAGACCGTAATCGCTCTGGAGATCTGCCGCGCCTGACGCGACAATCGCGGAACGGGCCGCAACGGCAAAAGGCCCCGAAAGCGAACCAAGCTGGCGCACGAGCGCGGCGTCGGGCGATTCTTTCGCCAATGGTTGCTCGCCGCCGCGCAGCAGGGCTTGAAGTTCGCCTGCCAGGCGCTGTTTTTCCTCGATGCTGGAAGCTGCTTGCCAACGCGCCAGCAGCGAGCCTGCCGGAATCGCCCGCTGCGCATCCATGCCATCCGGCTCGCTGAAGAAATGCCACACGGCCGCATGACCGGCCGAGTCCGGCAGAGGGTTGCTCGCGAGAATACCGGGCGAGACTTCACGAGCCAGATCCCAGTCGCCAGCATTCCCCTGAAGGGTGAGGTTGATCGTCGTCATATCGCACGAATGGTCGCCATTGCGTGGCGCAACGCTCAACGCAATCACGTCGCCTTTGCGAACCACGACGTTTTCGACCGGACCAATCGGCATGACGACGGCGCCACTGGAGGTTCCCTCCGCGAGTGTTTGTCGCGTTGTGCCGCGGCGAAGTTCGAGCGTCCAGGCGATTCCGTTGCCGCATTCAGAATGCGCGTGCTGTACCATCCCGCCGATGCGCACGGCATCGTTTGCGGGGGACTGCCAACCGACGACAACACGGCGCGTCGGGGCGGGATGCACACCAACGCTATGAGGCGGCATGTTTCCCGGAATGCGCACATGCTCATCCGATGCATTCGCCAGAACGCCAAGCGCGTCGGGCCCTGTCCAGCCTTGAATGAATTCGAAGTCGCCGCTGCGTAACAGTTTTTCGGTGAGGTGGCCATCGACACGCGTTTCGCCGGCGTTCAAGCCTAGCGTTTCCAGCCACGCCGCAAGGAGGGCCGGATCAACGGTATGTTTCTCGGCCAGCGCCGCGATCGCCGGCGGATCGAGCGGACGAGTCACTTCCGCGGCCGCGGCCAGGCAATGGGCCGCGCTCGCCACAATGCGTTCACGATGGGCAGCCAGCGCGGCGGCCGCCGCGCGGACATCGCGCAGCGGCAAATCTGGCCGACCGGCAACGACCAACCGCGGGCTCTCCCATACAACAAAGTCCTGTTCATTTCCGTCGCCCGCGTCAGCGGCGGTGAAATAGAGCGTGATATCGCCGCCATCGGCGGGTGGTTCGAGCTTCAAACGCACCGCCTGCCGCGAAGCGAGCGGCGTCACTGGTTCGAGCCATGCGTCGGGGCCCTGGGTTCCTCCCAAGTGCCGCGTAAGCTGGCCAATCAGATTGAACTTCCACAGCGAACCTTGCCACGCCTCAATGTGGGTCGCGAGCTGGGCCGCATCCTCCGGTTTGGCGCTTCGCCAACGCGCACGCAATTCATCTATCAGAACCGATCGCGGGGCATTGTCGGGACGTGTCAGCGTTTCCCAGAGTGTCGTGAGATACTTAAGGTTCAACGAGCGATCCTGGGCAACCTGTTCAAGAGATGTGGCGCCCGAGAACAAGGACTCGCGAGCTTCGAGAGTTGCATTCAGATAGGCCTCGAAGGGAACCTGTCCGCCCTGGTTGGTTTCCAGGGCGATACCTTGCAGGTTGACCGTCGCGCGGCGCGTAGGCACGGTATACCTGGCGTAGAACGCGCGGATCTTGTCGAGCGCTTCGTTTGTCCAATCGCGGCGGCTCGTCGAGGGCGAAAACCGAATTCCATCCGGCAACAACACGGCATGCGCGGCGACTTTCTTTGCGGCGTCCAGGTACTTGGTCACCAGGCCGGGTGACATCACCAGCGCCGCGCCGGTATTCGTAAAGCCCTCGCCGGCCGCGCCGTCGACCGGGAACTCGCGCACGGGATCCAGCGAGCCGACGCCCGTCAGTTCGTGCAGGGTGTACGTGTACTGAGCGTTATTCAAGCGCCGCAGAACCACGGGACCGGGATCTCCGGCAGTGGCAGTCGCTTCCAGGGCCAGGTAGCCGCGCACCCAATCGTCCAGCAATTTTCGCTCGACGTCGTTCAGTTGCTTGGCATCCGGCGGCGGCATCTGCTCGGTGTCGAGCATGATGCGCACCTTCTGCCACACGAGTGGCTGGCGGCGAACCTCGGCAAACGTGGTGAAGCTTTCGAGATCGATGTCCGCTTCGGCGGTCTCCGCGCCATGACAATCGACGCACAGACGTTTGATAACCGGCAGCACCTCGGGCACATATTGCGCCGCGACACGCGAGAAATCGGGGGCATCGTCGGCCCCTGCCACGGACGGCGTCAGGCCCCACAACGCCGCCAAAAGTAGCACGACTCTCGATATGGGCCGGAAGAAGTTCATCGCACCGCTCCAATTCTCTGCCGATGACTTTCGATGTGTGCGCGAAGCTCGGTCGACGCGGCAGCCACATCGCCCGCCTTGAGACGATCGACCATGACCTGGTGGCTTTCGATCGAGCTTTTCCACTCGGCCTTCTTCACGCTGTCGCGGAACCGTTGAAAGAATGCTTGTAGCAGATCGCCAAATGCCACAATCGGCGCCAGACCGCTCGATTCCAGCAATGTGCGGTGAAAGCGAATGTCCAGATCGATCCAAGCCTGAATAGTGCGCGCGGCGCGAAACTCTTCTACGATCATGCCGAGGGATTCTGCAATCCCGGGGTCGCGGGCCATACGCTCGGCGACTCGACCAAGGACGCCGGTTTCGACAATCACGCGTGAGTCGATGAGTTGCTGGGGGTCTGCCTGATGCAAGGCAGGATGAAACCCGAGATGGTCGGTCATCCGCGCGAGATCGAGTCGGCCGACCGCGAGCCCGACGCCGGTTTTCGACTCGACGATGCCCAGGAATTCCAGCGCCTTGGTGGCTTCTCGCACGCTCAACCGGCTGACGCCGAAACGCGCGGCCAACTCCCCTTCGGTCGGCAGGCGATCGCCAAATCCCAACCGCTTGGCGGTAATGTATTGCTTGATGCGCTCGGCCACTTCGTCGCGGATTTTGCGACGCGGCATGTTACTCAGCTTCATCGAAGCTTCCTTCCGCGCGAATGCTTGCAAATCAATATCCTGGCGAATAGATTATCTGATAATCTGACGGCCGTCAATCTTCCGTCGGCAATGGCCCGGGCAGTCCTTCACCTTCTTATATACGCATCCGATCGGCGCAGTGTCCGAGCAGGAGCGTGCGCGTCGAACTCGTGGCGGAGTCACCATGAAATGCCTGGCTCTCGATGTCGGCTCATCGACCGTCAAAGGCGCGGTGCTGGACGTTGCACAAAACGCGATCGGCCAAGTTATCTCGCGGCCGTTCCCGGGGCCAATCGCTGGCCTGCAGTCCCAGCACTTCGAAGTCGATCCCCATGCAGTCGAATGCGCCGCCCGCAAGGTCATCGAATCGCTGCGTGAAACCGCCCCGGATGCGGAACGATTGTATGTCGCTGGGCAAATGGGGGGACTTCTGCTGCTAGGAGACGATGGAAACCCGCAATCGAACTACCTCTCGTGGCGCGATCAGCGGTCGCTCGGTCCCCCTGGGGCCGAGCGGTCCGTACTCGCCTGGATGCGTAAGCGACTCGCCGGTGAACTCTTCGAGACACTTGGACGCGAGCTACAAGCAGGCTCGACGCTGACCTTGCTGTGCTGGTTGAGTCAGCAGCAGTCGCTTCCGCGCCATGCCATTCCCGTCACGATCGCCGATTACGTGATCGGCCGGTTATGCGGCACGCGAGGCCAGATGCACGCGACGCATGCGATTGGCCTGTTGGACTTGCGAACTCTTGATTGGCATCAAGAAGCATTTTGCGCGGTGGGATTGGCCGACATCGCATGGCCGCGGCTCGTGCGTGCGGTTGAACCTGTCGGCACTTGCCGATTTGGCGATCGTGAACTGCTTGTGTATGGCGCTTACGGCGATCAACAATGTGCACTCGTCGGCGCGGAGCTCGAGCAAGGTGAACTGTCAATCAATGCTTCAACAGGATCCCAGGTCAGCCGGCGTGTCGCTTGTTTGCAGCCCGGTGATTTTCAATCGCGGGCCTATTTTTACGGCGATCTGCTGCAAACGATCACCCATCTTCCGGCCGGCCGCTCGTTGAGCGTGCTGGTGGATCTGCTCACCGAATTGGCCACGGCCGAGGGGCAACCGTTACAAGACCCGTGGGGATCGATCGCACGACTGACATCCGCCGGACGCGCAGGCGCCCCGCGAGATCGAGCCAGCGAGTTGGCGGTCGACCTCTCGTTTTTTGCGAGCCCCTTCGGATTCCACGGGGCTATTACCGGCATCACGACCGAAAACTTGACCGTGGGCGAATTGTTTCTCGCTGCGTTTCGCTCGATGGCAGACAACTACGTACGGTGTGCCGAGCGACTCGATCCAGCGAGATCGTGGAAAAGAGGAGTTCTGTCGGGTTCGCTTGTGCGGTCGGTGCCCAGCTTGCGGAGCTCGATTGCAGAGCGGTTCGAGGTACCGCTTCGCGACGCGGCGAGCAACGAAGAAACTTTGCTCGGGCTGCTGAAGCTGGCCAGTGAAACGGCTCCGAAGACTCGCGGCCACCTCGCCGGACCAGGCCCGGCGGCCATCTTAGATCAGGCAGTCAGGCGGACTCGATGAACAACCAGATTCCTCCATGGACGATCGCCGAGCTGCCGGAGCCGAAGCCCCTGCGTTGGCGCAATTGGACCAGCTTTCTGGGACCTGGCATCGTGATGATGGGCATCCAAATCGGCGGCGGCGAGTGGCTGCTCGGCCCCACGGTAACGGCCAAGTATGGCGGCGGGCTGATGTGGCTGGCGACTGTCGCGATCGTGCTGCAAGTGTTCTACAATCTGGAGTGCGGACGTTATGCGATGTACTGCGGTGAGCCGGTTTTGACAGGATTCATGCGCTGCAGCCCAGGTCCCGTGTTTTGGGTAGGTGTGGTGCTTGTCTTGAACTCGGCGGCGCTAGTGCCAGGGCTCTCGACGCACGGCGCTGCTCTGATTGCATCGCTGATTCTCGATCGGCCGCCAACCGTAGACGATCGCTGGCTGATCACGCCGCTCGCCTATGCCTGCTTGCTCGCTGTGACCCTGCCCGTACTGGTGGGCGGCAAGGTTTACAACGTGCTGCAAGCCGTGATGACCGCCAAAGTGATCGTCGTGCTGGCGTTTTGCCTGGGCCTCGGAATTACAACCGTCGCGCCGGCGAATTGGTGGAAAGTGTTCAGCGGATTTGCAAAGTTCGGCAACGTTCCGGTCAGCGACGGCCAGGGCAACGAAATCGTCAAGAACGCCTTTGCCGAGCGGTGGAGCACCGGCGAGTGGCCCCTTGTGTCGACGACCAGCATCGTCGTGCTGGGGGCGTTCGCGGGTTACGCCGGCGGAGGCGGGCTGGCAAACTCGACCTACTCGAACTTCGTCCGTGACAAGGGCTGGGGCATGGGCTCCCAAGTCGGCGCCATTCCCAGCGCATTCGGAGGACGCAAGGTCACCTTGAGTCACGTGGGAAAGGTTTTTCCGCTCACCTCCGAGAACATGGAGCGGTGGCGCGGCTGGTGGCTGCACGTGCTAACCGACCAGCTTGCCGTCTGGGGGCCGGGTTGCTTCATGGGCATGGCGTTGCCCGCGCTGCTTTCGATGGAATTTGTTCAGTACACGACGGTGACCGCTGAACAATCGAATTATGCTCAGGCGTTGATCACCGCGGATGGCCTGCGCCACGCGGGCTTTGGCTCCGTGGCGAGCAGGCTGCTCTGGATTGCCGCGTTGTTTACCGGCCTAATGGTGATGATGCCAAGCCAGATGTCCATCGTGGACGACTTTAGCCGCCGCTGGACAGACGCCATTTGGAGCGCCAGCCGGCGGGTTCGCGAAACCATGAACCCGCACCAGGTAAAGTACATCTATTACACGCTACTGTCCGCCTATGTGCTGTGGTCTCTGATGTGTGCCTACTTCTTTGCGAATGTGCCGAAGTTGATGACTGATTTCATTGCGAACTTCAACAACCTGGCGCTTGGCGTCACGGCGTTTCAACTCCTATGGATCAATCATCGGTTGCTGCCGAGACCGCTGCGCCCGCGCTGGTATCACACCTTGGGAGTCGCCGGTTGCGGCGTTTTCTACCTGGGGCTGGCGGTGCTCGTGTTCAACTTCAAAATCGTGCCGATGATTACTGGCGGATGAAATGGCTTCGAGCGAACGGATCGACGGATGAAGAAATTATTTGACCTTTCAGGGCGTGTTGCCGTGGTTTCAGGCGCGGCTCAAGGCATGGGGCGGGCGACATCGCTGGCACTCGCCGAGGCGGGCGCCGACGTGCTGCTGGTTGACCGCAATCTGGCCGGGGCAGAAGAAGCTTGCGAAGAAATTCGTTCGCTGGGACGCCGCGCGGAAAGCGCAGATGCGGACGTTTCCGACCCGGCCGCGATTGAGAAACTCTTCAAGCAAGTGGACCGCACGTTTGGCCGCGTGGACTTCCTGGGCAATATCGCCGGTGACGGGCTGCTCGCCCGGCCAGAGGATCTTGCGATCGCCGAACTCGAGCAAGTTTTCAGAAACCTGGTCATGGGGCGCTTCGCCATGTGCCAACAGGCCGGCCGGCGGATGCTGGCTCAAGGCCGCGGCTCGATCATGAACATCGGCTCGCTGGCCAGCGTGACCGCGCTCGGCCGCGGGCATATCGCGTATAGCATGGCGATGGGCGCCGTCGTGCAAATGACCCGTGAGTTGAGCACCGAGTGGAGCCATCGTGGCGTTCGAGTAAACGCGGTGCTACCGGCCCAGGTGATGAACCCTAGTCTCGCGACACGCATGCAGCAGGATCCCACGCTGGAAGCGCGATTCCTCCAAGGCATTGCCGCCGGCCGCCTGGGGCAGCCCGCGGATATCATGGGGCTGGCCATCTTGTTGGCGTCGGATGCCTCGAGTTGGATCACCGGCGCGATCATTGCCATGGATGGCGGCAATCTGGCAATGAACGCCGGAGCAACCCCCGGCCACACGCAGGTAGCGATCCAAAACTTCCGAGCCGAAAAGCAGCCTTGAGAATACGAACGATGAACCGAACCACGTTAGAACCGTCGGTCGAGAAGCTCTGTCAGCTTTATCGCACGATGCAGGTCATTCGCCAAACCGAGGAAGAGCTGGCACGTTGCCATCAGCGAGGCCTGATCCACGGCGCTTGCCACACCTATGTCGGGCAAGAAGCCATCGCCTCGGGAGTCTGCTCGCATTTGAGTCCCGCCGATCGCGTATTCAGCACACATCGCGGACACGGTCACGCCCTGGCCAAGGGCATGTCTCCGCGCGAGTTGATTGCCGAACTCTTCGGCCGGGCCACGGGCTGTTCGCATGGCCGCGGCGGGAGCATGCACCTATTCTCACCCGAAATTGGAATGATGGGCACGAGCGGCATCGTGGGCCCCTGCATTCTACAGGCTTGCGGCGGAGGGTATGCGGCGAAGCTGCTGCGCACGGGCGCCGTGGCGGTGGCGTTCTTCGGAGACGGCGCGGTCAATAATGGCGCGTTTCATGAAGGTTTGAACATGGCGGCTATCTGGTCGCTGCCAGTGCTGTTTGTCTGCGAAAATAACCAGTTTGCAACCGAAGTGCCATTCTCGTACGCGAGCGGCAACCCGAGCGTGGCAGCGCGGGGCGCGGTCTACGATATGCCGGCCTACGAACTCGATGGCAACGATGTGCTCGAAATTCACCGTGTCGCCGGAGAAGCACTCGCTCGGGCTCGATCCGGAGACGGGCCCACGCTGATGGAATGTAAAACCTATCGCACTCGGGCCCATGCCGAGGGGATGCCTGACTTTGGCTATCGCACCCGCGAAGAAGTTGCCGCTTGGAAGGAACGTTGTCCCATCATTCGACTGCGCAAGTCGTTGCTAGAGCCCTCGGTCGGCACGACTCCTGAAGCAAATCTCGCCTGGCGGTTCGATGCCATCGACGGAGAAGTTGTCGAGATGGTTCGCGAGGCGCGCGAGTTTGCCGAGGCGAGCCCTCCGCCAAAGCCCGCGGCTGCCACGACGCACGTCTACGCGCAACCTCGGGATGAAATCACGCCGCCTCCGGCGCCGGGAGAACGCGTAATCACGTTCGGCCAGGCGGCGCTCGAGGCCTTGGCCGGTGAGATGCGGCGTGACGAGCGAATCTTCGTGATGGGCGAAGGGATCGGCAAACGTGGTGGCAACTTTCTGACCACGAAGGGGCTGTTCGATCTGTATGGCGGCGAACGGCTGTGTGACACGCCGATCTGCGAACGCGGCTTCGTCGGCCTGGCTTGCGGCGCGGCGATGTCCGGCGCTCGGCCCGTGATCGACTTCATGTTTGCCGACTTTGTTCTGGACGGCTTCGCCGAAATTGTCAATCAGATCGCCAAGATGCAATACATGTCGAGTGGGCGACTCAAGATGCCCGTCGTACTGCGCGGCTGTATCGGCATCGGCCACTCGGCGGCCACCCACCACTCGGGCAGCTATTACGGCATGTTCGCTCAGGTGCCGGGCTTGAAGGTCGTGGTTCCTTCTTCGGCCTACGACGCCAAAGGGCTCTTGACCCATGCGTTGCGAAGCGACGATCCGGTGCTCTTACTCGAGCACCGGGAAATCTTGCAAGTGAAAGACGCGGTGCCCCTTGAGGATTATGAACTGGAATTTGGCCGCGCTCGCGTGGTCCGAGAGGGAGAGCAGGTGACGGTCGTCGCGCTCGCTCGAATGGTGCATCAGACGCTCGCCGTGTGCGACCGACTTGCGGGCGAGGGAATCTCGGTGGAGCTGATCGACCCACGCACGATCACGCCGCTCGATACGGCGACGATCCTAGCGTCGGTCAAAAAGACCGGACGGCTGCTAATTGTCGATGAGCCGCCGGCGCACTGCGGCTTTAGCGCTGAGATCGCGGCTCGCGTCGTTGAAGAAGGCTTCAACGACCTCGATGCACCGATTGGCAGGCTAACCGGGGCGTTCTGCCCCACGCCGTACAGCCCCGAGTTGGAAGCGTCCGTCGTGCCGCACCCCTCGGACATCGCCGCCGCGATTCGCTCGTTGATGCAAGAGTAGCAATCCGCGCACCCCAAGACACTGAAGCAAGAGCTTTTGACATGGCTTTTGAAATTCGCGTTCCCAGGCTCGGTTGGTCGATGGAAGAAGGGATCCTCGTACGCTGGCTCAAGCAGCCGGGGGAAGAGGTTGCCATCGGTGAGCCGCTCTTTGAGCTTGAAGGCGAGAAAGCGTTGCAGGAGATCGGCGCGCTCGATTCCGGAAAGCTCTATTTGCCGGCCGATGCGCCGCTACCCGGCAGCACTGTGCTCGTCGGGGCCCTGTTGGGCTATCTTCTCGCACCGGACGAAGCCCCGCCGGCGACTCCTACCGGAGGGACTACCGGTTCCGACGTGGCGACGAATGTGGCCGTGGACTCGCCGGCAAAACCAGCCGCGGGGCCCGCTGCCCGGCGACTGGCCCGTAAGTTGGGCGTCGACCTTGCGGAAATTTCAGGCAGCGGACGCTCTGGCCGCATTACCCACGACGATGTGGGGCAAGTTGCCGCGACGCTTCGCGTCACGAACGGTGTCGGCGCTCGCGATCAACAACGCGAAGCAATCTCCGAGCCGGGACCAGCCACGGTCGCCTCTCCGCGAGCGCGTCGCGTGGCCTCGGAACTCGGCATCGACTGGACGAAACTTGCCGGCACGGGGCGCGATGGCCGGGTACGTGAGTCGGACGTGCGGGCGGCCGCGAGTCAGGCATCGCCTGCGCCCCCCGGAGCAAATCTGCTCACTCCCAGGCGAAAGGCCATTGCCCGGCGATTGCGGCATAGCCGCGAGCTGACGGTGCCCGTGACGCTAACCACGACGGCCGATGTCACTAATTTGGTGAGCCTGCGACAGCAATTCAAGTCGAGCGCGGCCAGTATTGTTCCCGCGTATACCGACCTGGTGGCATGTCTCGCCGCGCGCGTGCTTCGACGTCACCCGCAACTAGCCGTGCGGTGGGGAGAGGACCACGAAAGGCTGCATGCGGTGGCTGAGAGCGAACTGCATCTAGGGATCGCCGTCGATACTCCGCAAGGCCTGCTCGTGCCGGTGATTTGCTGCGTTGCGCAGAAGTCACTGCTAGCTATTGCCGAGGAATCTCACACGCTTGCGGAACGAGCCCGCTCTGGAGGGCTGGCCGCCGCGGACATGCAGGACGCGGTGCTCACGGTCTCGAACCTGGGAGCCTATGGTATCGACGCTTTCACGCCAGTGATCAATTATCCCGAGACGGCTATCTTGGGGCTCGGCGCGGTTCGCCGCGAACCAGTTGTAGATAAGGACGACCGGATTGTGATTTGCGAGCGGATGGTGCTAAGCCTGACGTTCGATCACGCCGCGTTCGATGGCGCACCGGCCGCGGCTTTTCTGGCCGACGTCGCCGCGGCGATGGCCAATCCGGCGGCACACCTGCTGGCGGATTGAGCGCTCGATCGCCCGTCTCGGTCCCCTAACTAAAGAAGTAGAGCTGGTTGAGCGCCAGGTTCTTGGCTGGGGGCGCCGTGGCGTGCTCACCGTTGACCTTCACCGCAAAGGTTTGCGGATCGACGTCAATCTTCGCCAACGTGTCGTTGCGCACCATGTCGCGTTTGGTGAGCGTCCGCGTGCCGTAAACCGGCATCACGCGGCGGCGCAGGTTCAGGCGCTCGGCGATTCCACGTTCGTGCGCCGCGCGCGAGACAAAGGTAATGCACGTCTCACCGATCGCGGAACCAAACGCGCCGAACATGGGCCGGTAGATCATTGGCTGCGGAGTGGGAAGCGATGCGTTGGGGTCGCCCATATTGGCCCAGTTGATCAAACCGCCTTTGATGACCAGCTTGGGCTTGGCGCCGAAGAACGCCGGCTCCCACAGCACGAGATCAGCCATCTTTCCCGGAGCGATCGAACCGAGCACGTGGCCGACGCCCTGCGCCACGGCAGGATTGATCGTTACTTTGGCGACGAACCGGAGTACTCGAAAGTTATCGTTGCCGGACGCATCTTCAGGCAAGGGACCGCGCGATTTCTTCATCTGGTCGGCGGTTTGAATTGCGCGCAGCCAATTCTCGCCAACGCGGCCCATGGCCTGTGAGTCACTGGAAATCATCGAGATCAGCCCCAGGTCGTGCAGAACGCTCTCGGCCGCGATGGTTTCGGCCCGAACACGGCTCTCGGCGAATGCGACGTCCGACGGGATGCGCGGATTCAGGTTGTGGCAGACCATAATCATGTCGAACAGTTCCGCCACGCTGTTGACGCCGTAGGGCAAGGTAGGATTGGTCGAGCTCGGAAGTACATTGGGTTCGCCCGTGACTTTGATGATGTCGGGTGCGTGGCCGCCGCCGGCGCCCTCGGAATGGAACGTGTGGATCGTGCGCCCGTCCATCGCGGCGATGGTGTCTTCTACGTAGCCGGACTCGTTGAGCGTATCCGTGTGAATGCTCACCTGCACGTCGTACTCATCGGCCACGGATAAGCAGGCTCGAATCGTGGCGGGCGTGGTGCCCCAGTCCTCGTGAATCTTGAAGCCGGCGGCGCCTGCCAGGATTTGTTCGACGAGCGGAGCTTGGCCCGAGGAGTTGCCTTTGCCCAGAAGCCCGAAGTTGATCGGAAGCCCTTCGAGCGCGCGGAACATCATCTCGAGATTCCAAGGCCCCGAGGTGATCGTGGTGCCGTTCGTGCCGTCGGTGGGGCCGATGCCGCCGCCCCAGAACGTGGTAATGCCGTTCGACAACGCGGCGTACACCTGCTGTGGCGAAATCAGGTGAATGTGCGAGTCCATGCCGCCGGGGGTAAGGATCAAATGTTCGGCCGAGATGGCATCGGTCGCGGGCCCCACGGCCAGGTTCGGAGTGACGCCTTCCATCGTGCTGGGATTGCCAGCCTTGCCAATGCCGACAATCTTGCCGTCTTTCACGCCCACGTCGGCCTTGATTACGCCGAGCGTGGGGTCGACGATCGTGGCATTGGTAATCACCAGGTCGAGCGCGCCGGCGGCGCTGGTGAGCTGATTGTCGAGCCCCATGCCGTCGCGCAACGTCTTGCCTCCGCCGTACACGGCTTCGTCGCCGTAGACGCGCAAGTCTTGCTCGATTTCGATGTAGAGGTCTGTATCGGCCAGGCGAATCTTGTCACCCGTGGTGGGACCGAATAGGTCCGCGTACTGCTTGCGCGAAATCTTTGACATCAATCCAGTCCTCACACGGTCGGAGAAATATTTCCCTCTTGTTCGTACGGCGGCGCGGCTATTTATTCGGCGGCAGCGACTTGAAGCCGAGTTCTTCGGCACGCTTTACCGCCTCGGTAAAGTTTGGGCGATAACTTGGCTCGGGGCCGCCACCGGTCCAACCATCGACGAGGTTCGCAAAACCATAGGCAAAACGTTTGCCGGCTAGCGGAACGAGCGTCACTTCCTTTTCATCGCCGGGTTCAAACCGCACCGCCGTGGTGGCCGGCACATCGAGTCGCATGCCGAAGGCCGCCGCCCGATCGAAAGCCAGATAGCGATTGACCTCAAAAAAGTGGTAGTGCGAGCCGACCTGGATCGGGCGGTCGCCGGTGTTACGAACCTTGAGTTTCACCGTGGGACGGCCGGCGTTCATCTCAATCGGTTCGCTCGCCAAGATCAGCCCTCCGACTGGCACGCTATCTTCGTCCGAGGCATGCGCCGCAGCGTGCTTGTGGCGTTGCCAATTCCCGGCCTTTTCCCCCGAGGCCGCGAGGTGCGATTTGCGGTCTGCCATACTTGGCGCTCCCAATGAGGCTTAACGAATGGGTTGGTGAACGGTGACCAGGCGGCTGCCGTCGGTGAATACGGCTTCAAGCTGCACGAAAGGAATCATGTCCGCCACGCCTTCCATCACGTCGTCTCGCGTGAGGACTTGCGACGCGGTGTGCATCACCTCCTCGACAGACTTGCCCTCGCGGGCGCCGTCCATCGCGGCGGCACAAATCACCGCCATCGATTCGGGGTGGTTGAGCTTGATGCCTTTTTCGCGTCGTTTCAACGCAATCTCGGCGAGAGAATAGATCAAGACTTTCTCAATTTCGCGAGGTGTTAAATGCATGATCCGGACGCTCCTGTTACGAAGGTTCGCAGGCGGTGCGTGCCAGCCCGCGTTCTACGGCGAATAACAACAGCACACCCCACGCCGCCAACACAAAGGGGGCCGTGAGCGCGGGGACGCCCCACGCCGCGGCGGCCCAATCGACGATTGGCACCGTTACAATCGCGGCCAGCGCGGGCGCGACGAGACCGGGCCTGGCAAGAAATGCCGCCATTGCCGCCAGCGACGCGTTATAACCGTATAATCCGATCCAGATAGAAGCCTCGGGATCGTGACGATAGGTCGCCGCGAGCGTTCCAATCGCCGAGCCGGCAAATGCGACCAGGGCATGCTGAAAATTTGAAAGGGCGATACCGATGAGAAAGCACGCGCCGGTCGCCGCGCCCGCCCCAAACATGACTTCCGCTTCGCCGGCAAGCACCGAACTGAGAAAGCTCGTGGGCGTGTGATTCGGTTCGACTGGCGGGCGTCGTAAATCCATGGAGAAGCCATCCGCCAGGGCCAGGCACCCCCAGGCTACGACCACAAAAGGCGCGGTGTAGACAGGAAACGGCAACCCGCGACGACATGTCCAGGCCACCAGCGTCGCCAGAGCGGCGCCGCCAACCACCAGGAGCCAAGTCACAATGCACGGTTTAAGATAAAACAACAGCGCGATACCGACCAGCGCCGAATTGAAACCGTACAGCCCGGCGGAGATCTGTTCGCGATCGATGCGCATCAGCACTGCCGAGAAAGTGCCCACTACCGCGCCCAGGATTGCGGCCAGACACATCTCGAACGAAGCGATGGCGATTCCCACCAAGAACAGGATGCCCGTTCCCGCGTGCTCCTGAAACATCACCTGGCCGACACCGCGCAAGACGATCCTGGACCAATCGCCCGGGGGCCGGGACACATCCGAGATGGCTGCCTTGCTCATCGCCACTTCCTGAATTGCGGGAGTCCAAATATCCGCTGGCGAACAAGGCGTTATCTTGATCGCCACGGCTCAATTCGTCAAACTGAGTTTATGGACCCCATATATGGAGATTGATGCCATGCGGATCGTGGAGACGGTTGTCGGAAATATACGCGACGCCGAGTGGCAGTCGCGGCTGGCGGGAGCGAAGATCGACCATCTGCATTTGGATCAGTGGCAGGCGCAGAAAAATCGGTTTCGCAAAGTCACCGAGGCCGGCACCGAATTAGCCGTGTCACTGGAACGCACCAGCCACTTGCACGACGGCGACATCCTGGTTTGGGACGAGCAGACTCGGACAGCAATCGTCACCCATATTGAGCTGAACGATGTCATGGTGGTGCGGCTGGACGGAGTCACCTCGGATGACCGAGAAGTATTGCTGCGTACCTGCTTCGAGCTGGGGCATGCACTCGGCAACCAGCATTGGCCAGCGGTCGTCAAAGGGGCCACGGTCTACGTGCCGCTGACGGTGGACCGCAACGTCATGGCCTCGGTGATGAAAACCCATGCCTTCGCGGGAATTACCTACGAGTTTATTCCTGGCACGGAAGTGATTCCCTACCTCTTGCCCCACGAAGCGAGGCGGCTGTTTGGAGGCGCCGACGCCACGCCGCACTCGCATTTGCCCGAGCAAGGCCATGCTCACGGACATCACCATCATCACCACCACTAGCGGGGCCTAATTAGGTCTCATCCGTGGCGCGGGCAGGCGTGAGAATTTGCAGGACACACGATTTCGAGGCCGAACAGGATGTTGCACACCCCGCGGCCACAGCCCTTGCCGGACACGGTTCGCCCCAAGCTACCGACGATTTCAGAACTGCTACGCGTGTTGCAGTTTGGCGACTCGGTGTTGCCGGTCGGGGCCTTCTCATTCTCGGGCGGCCTGGAATCGGCCGTGCAGTTGGGTATCGTCCACGACCTGAACAGCCTCCGAGAATTTGTGCATGCCGTGGCCGAGCAGGCCGCCAGCACAGACGGTATCGCATTGTTGCATGCGCACCGGGCCACGATCGTTGCCGACTTCAACCGGATTTGTCTCGTCGATCGCAGTGCTCTGATTCGCAAGTTGAATGAAGAAACCCGGATCATGACGATCCGCATGGGACGGAAACTGGCGGAGTTGGCGGAACACGTACTGCCGAACGACACGGTAGCTCGTTGGCTGGCCGCGATTCGTTCGGGCGATACGCCCGGAACATATCCCGTGGGCCAGGCGCTCGTATTCGCGGCCATGGATCTGGGGGAGCAGGACGCCTTTGCGGCGCATCAGTATGGCGTGACGTCGATGATGATCGGCGCCTCGCTACGGCTGATGAAGCTCAACTACCTGGACGCTCAGGCCATTTTGTTCGGCATCAACGCCGTGGCGCAGCAGGCGTACGAACGCATGACCGCGGCCGAGTTGGACGATATGCAGGCGTTCGCACCGTTGACCGATATCGCTGCGGCAGCGCATCTGAAGGCCGAGGTACGCATGTTCATGAATTGACGATTCACGCCCCCAACGAGACCATCGCGCGGAGCGGAGGGAACGACGGACGCCCATGTTAAAACACCACCGGAGGAACAAACCATGAAGAAGATCTCACGTATTGGCGTCGGGGGCCCTGTCGGATCGGGCAAAACGGCGATCATCGAGGCCATCACCCCCTTGCTGGTCGAAATGGGCGTGAAAGTGCTCGTGATCACCAATGACGTGGTCACGACGGAAGATGCCAAGCATGTGCAACGCACGCTCAAAGGCATTCTGATCGAGGAGCGAATTCTGGGGGTCGAAACGGGCGCTTGTCCGCACACGGCCGTCCGTGAGGATCCCAGTATGAATCTGGCGGCGGTAGAAGACATGGAAAGCCGCTTTCCGGATACCGACCTGGTGCTGATCGAGAGCGGCGGCGACAACCTGACGCTGACATTCAGCCCGGCGCTCGTCGACTTCTTTATTTATGTGATCGACGTGGCGGCGGGCGATAAGATTCCACGCAAGAATGGCCCCGGCATCACGCAGTCGGACATCCTGGTGATCAACAAGACGGATCTCGCTCCCTATGTGGGCGCCAGCCTGGAGATCATGGATACGGACTCGCGCCGCATGCGCGGCAAGAAACCCTTCTTGTTCACCAACTGCAAAACGGGCGAAGGCATTGTGGATCTCGTGAAGCTGATTCGGGAGAACGTCTTGTTCGACCTCGAGTTCAAGGAACCGGTGGCCTGATGACCGTGGATTCGATTCGCTTCAGGACATCGGCGGCGAGAATGGCCGAGGTTTGGCCCGCGCGCACTCCGCGAGAACTATTGCCTTATCTCGACCAGCCGCCACAACTGCCGACGGGCTCACCCGGTAAGAATGGCTATCTGCGATTGGGATTCGAACGCCGTGGAGCGAAGAGCAAGCTCATTCATCTCGACCGGCGAGCGCCGCTCCTGGTGCAGCAGGCGCTCTATTGGGACGAGGCCATGCCGAACTTGCCCTGCGTGTTTCTGATCTCGAACGCCGGCGGAATCTTACAAGGCGACCGCAACGTCATTGAAATTGCTCTGGCCGCGGGCGCGCAGGCCCATGTGACGACCCAATCGGCGACCAAGATTCACGAAATGGACGCCAACCATGCTTCGCAATTTCAGTTGATCTCGCTGGCCGAGGGAGCGTATCTAGAATATCTCCCAGATCCAATGATTCCGCACCGGCACACGCGTTTTATCACTCAGACCCAAATCGATATTTCCGCGACCGCCACGTTGCTCTATTCCGAAATCCTGATGGGTGGGCGCAAATACTATCGCGACGGAGAATTATTCGAGTACGACGTCTTTTCATCGACGGTGGCCGCGCAGCGCCCCGCGGGGAAGGAGCTCTTCGTCGAGAAGTTTGTCATCGAACCCACGAGGCGCTCGGTAAGAAGCACGGGCGTCATGGGACCGTATGACGTCTTTGGCAACGTCCTCTTGCTCACGCCGAAAGAGCACGCCGACGCGATTTTCCAGCAGGTCGGCGCGGAGCTGAACGACGCCGACGGTTGGGCAGCCGGCGTCAGCCGGCTGCCCAACGATGCAGGCCTGGTCTATAAAGTTCTGGGACTCGAAACCGCGCACGTCCGCGCACGTATTCGCGATTTCTGGAAGGTCGTGCGCCGCGAGGTGACGGGTTGCGAGGTACCCGAGGAGTTCGCCTGGCGGCAGTAGGATCCCCGGGTTACCATCGAAGGCCCACCTGGAAAACTTTACGGATCGCGGGCCTTCGGTAGCTTGACGAATATTTGCGCGTCTTTGGGGCTCGTTCTGGCGAAACCGCTCGGGCGCGGCCGATAAAGCCGATAACACTTCCTGCGCCGATTCTTACGACTAAATGGTCGCCTTCGGATCGACCTTTAGCCGTCCCCGCCCCGCAACTTCCCCTCCACCCCGGCCGGTCGCTCGCTATTCGAGGCAACTCGTGTTCGCCCATCGTTTTTTGTCCTGTAAACACGTGGGGAATCTGGCAAGCGCGATGTTTGCCAGCTTAACGCTGTTGGCTCCAGCGACCGGGCAACAGCCAACACACACGGACACTCTTGCTCCCCAACAGCAGATCCAGGTTACGGGCCCGTCGTTGATTGACGAAGGGCTGGCTCGCGAGATCGACTTGCTACGGCGCGAGGTCGCCGAAGCCAATCAATTGCGGCAGCAGGTGGCCGAATTGCGACAACAAGTTGCCACCCTCTCGCAGTCGGTGAGCGTGGAGCGGCTTCCGCCAATCGCTGCGCAAGGAGCATTGCTGGACGCGCCGAGCTACGGTTGGCCGACTACGGTCTATGACGAGTCGGATCTTCCGATCTTGAGTTCCTACAAATACAACTTTGGCGGCGGATACCTGAATTTCCGCACGCCTGACGATACCTTTACGTTGAACCTTCAAAACCAACTGACGGCCGACGGCACTTTTTACTCCCTTGAAAACCCCGATACCGACCAGAAAGGCTTCAACATTCCTTTCTACCGTTTGTATTTCATGGGTAACTTGCTCGAGAAGTGGGAGTATCTGGCGTCGTTGCAGCAGTCGCTCGGCAGTTTCAATATCCTGGATATGTATCTCGGGTACTTGTTCTGCGACGAAGTGAATCTTCGGGTCGGTCACTACCTGAGTCCGTTTCTGTACGAATACTGGGCCTTCTCGCCCGCCTGGGAACCCGTGATCACGAACTCGCCCTTGTTCCAATTTGCGGGCAAACGTCAGAGCGGCGCCATGCTATGGGGCCGTTTGTTCGAAAACCGCGTACAGTACCAGGTCGGCGCATTCAACGGCGCGGACGGCGCTTACTTCGACGTTGACGGATACATCGACACCTTGGCTTCGGTGACCTTCACGCCATTCAAAGATCGTGAAGATTCTCGCCTGGCCAGCCTGGGTTTCGGATTCAGTATCCAGAACGGTACGCAAGACTATGTGTTGAGCGACGGTACTGACTTTAACTTTCCGTTTGGCAACGGCGAACCCACACTGAATCAGGACTTTGTCAATTCGACGGGCTTGATATTCTTCGAGTACAACGATGACATCGCCGCCAATGGAAACCGCTTCAAGTTCGCTCCGCATTTTTTCTGGTATGGGCGGTTCAGCGTGCTTGCCGAGTACCTTTACTGGAATCGCGCGCTCACCGACGGCGCAACAAACATCACGGAAAGCATCAACGCGTTCTACGTCAACACTTCGTACTTCTTAACCGGCGAACAATACACAGGCGACGGCCTGTTGGGTTACACCACGATCACCCCTCTCAATTCCTACGGCGCGTGGGAGCTCGTTTCGCAGTTCTCGCAGGTGAACCTTGGCGACACGTCGCTGACGCCCGGGTTCGCCAAGGCGGACCTCGACGCGACACGCATGCAACAGATCATGAGCGGCGTGAATTGGTGGCCGAACCGCTACATTCGCATCAGCTTCGATTACGTGCACGTCTGGACGAACGAAGCGGTGAACGTGGGCGCCGGACAACTCGCCGACCAGTATGGCATCTGGTGGGGGCGGTTCGCGGCCTTTTATTAGCTCCCCTCGAGTAGCGCCCACTCCGGGCAATGGGCAGCGAACGCCCACCTGCTCCTGGAGCGGTGCGCTCGCCACCGCAACACCGCCAGCACTGAGAAGGAAATTCCAACGAGGAACTTCAGACGTCGGCGCTCTACGACGAACAACGTCGCGGTTGCACGCTATTCCGGCAACGCGTCCAAGTAGTTGTCAGAGATATCGCCCGGTTCGTCCGCGACGGCCGCCGGCGTCGGCTCAACGGGCGTGGTGGGCGGAGTCCCGTACATTGGCGCATACTTAGAGTTATACCGCGCGCCGAAGTTGCAATTCGGGGTGCCAGAGCCATCGACTACCGCGTTGCAATAGTCCCACGGCGTTTGGCACATGGCCGTGCAACCGGCCAGCGACATCATCAGGACCGCAGCTAGGGCGGAGAATGCACGCGTCACGTCTCACCTCGCCAGAGATCGCGGCCGCGAGCTTACCTCCTCCCCGCTTGACGCGGATTCGAGGACTTGTGATGCGGCAGCCCGACGACCTTGAAGTTTCCACAATCGATACCGGGTGGTTCGCTGGTATTCATCGGCAAATTCGTACTCGACAATTGGGATAACTTCTACCGCTCCGGCAAACTTTTCACCATTGCTGGCCCCTGACTCGACGCTTCCCGCGATAGCACTGCCTGCACGCTCACCGCTCTGGGATGGGCCTGCTTGCGTCAATAATAGAAACTCGCAACCTCGCCGCTGCGCTTCGGCAATCAGTTGCGCCTCATTCGCAGACGCATCAACTTCTGAAGCATCGGCAGCGACCGTGGCGGATGCAAAGTACAGGCATCCTGGGACGGTGCTCATCAAACGCTGCTCGGGAAGCCGCACCCGGTTAAAGACGGTTGCCGCGCGATAACTACCGCTAGCCGCCAGCAAGTACGATTCGCGTGACTGGCAACCACAGGCCACGGCCAGTCGGGGCGCGATTGTCAGACCAGACTCGACCATCTGCACCAGGAACATCAGGGACACCACGCCGATCAGTCCGCGGCGCTCAAGAGAGGGCAATCGCACCAACACATTTGCTCCTGCCGCCGCTCCGATGGCCGCCGCGGGCAGAATGCTCGCATAGAATTTTCCTCCGGCGATCAACGCACTGACGAGCAGTCCCGCGAGGGCCCCGAAAGCCAGCACTCGCGCGCGTTTTTCCCCTCCTACGAGACAACACCCCGCGCCCACCAGCAACAGCGGATGCAGTGGCAGCAAGCCACGAAACGCCGCCTCACTGCCCCTGGGGGCATTCAGCACAAACATCACCAGCATGGCGAATAAATACCACATCGCGAATGCGTCGCTGCGGCTCCGCGCTTCAACCAGCGCCAGGGCAACGCCCAGCGTCATCAATCCGCCGGACAACTCCGCATGCGGAATGCCACTCCGTTGAATCGGCAGCATCGCCAACAACACGAGACCGCCGGCCAACCAGGCCGCCTCACGCGACATCCAGCGGCGAGCCAGTAACACGGTGCCCATCGCGAGCGTGACGCCCAATTCCCAATGAACCAGATTGGCGGTCACTGGCCCGTCGAGCGCCAGCCCCCAGACGGACCAGATTTGCGGCAGCGTCGGAATATGCAGGCCGCCATCATCAATATTCCAGAAGGTGCCGCCCTGCAGCACGGCCTGGGGAACGTCCCACGCGCCGGTGAGTAATTCATCACCGACCGGCGGCGTCAGAGCGGCGATCAAACCGACACCCAGGACGATCGTCGCCGCGCCATAGGCGATCTTCTCATGGCGTGCGCCTTTGGCGTCGCCAAGCCGCGTCCGATGTGGCAAGCCCCCGCGAACTCGGAGATGGGCCAATGTGCAGGCGATTTCCACAAATGCGAACAGCAGTCCGCACATGGTTAGGAGCAGAACGGCCGGCGTATGAAGCACGCCCCACACACCACCGATCGCCAGCAAGACGGCTGCGACCGAAAATCCAATCAACAAACTATGAACCAGCGAAGCCAGGCGGTCGTGGCCGGGCATTGCAAGCAATCGCCAAATTGGCCTCCCGAAACCGAAAGCCGCCGCGACGATGCTCGCGGCGGCCACCAAGGAACGAACGACATTCCCAATATCGCTCAAGTCAGGCATGCGTCGAGCTCTGGAGGTTCATGCCTGTGCCGGGAGTGTTCGGCCAGCCGGCGGTCAACCGCGATTTCGGAACAGATAGACGATCATCACGACGATCGCCCAACCGAGCACCATCCAACTTGCTCGCCTAGAAAGCTGTTTCTTGGACGCCGTCGATGCTTGGTCGCAAAAAAACATGGCTCCCACAATGCGCCGCGCGCCGCCTAGGTTGCTCGACGATGCGGACGATTGCGGTCGAATCGGTGCGATCATGCGATTTCTCCCTGCGGAGGCGCCGGCACGTGCATCGCGTTCGACACGGAGAACGACACGAGCCGCCGCGCCGGGCTTTCCGACGAAACGATGGTAACCAGGTCTTCCAGCCGTCCGACGGCGAAGTCAACTTTTCCGGCCGGCAGATAACTGAGCGCGGCCGTCAACAGTCCGGCTTCTTTGGCGGCTGCCAAATGTTCGAGATCGTGCCCCACGTAAAGCACATTGCCAGACGCCACGGGAGCAACCGACGCGATGATCGCCTGATAGCACGAGGCCTCGGGCTGCGCGCACTCGAGCTCAAACGAAGTGAGCACGGCCTGAAACTCTGTTCGAGGGACGATCCGCTTCAGACGTTCTGTCAACTTGGCGCTGGTCAGCGGGGCGTCGGCCCATGCCACCAGCGGAATGCCGCACCGATTGAGCGCATGCAAGGCCGCGACGACCCCCGGCAGCGGTCGCACGTCAACCTCCAGGGCCTGACGTTGAATCCGTGAGGCGGCTTCGATCTCGTGGGCCTGAGCCCAGGTGAGCCCATACGCGTGCAGAAATGCCTGCAACGCTTCGCCAATCTCGCGGCGCCCACGATGGACGTCGAATAGCTGCCGCTCCCAGCGGACGTTGAATTCCGTGTAGTCCGCGGTGACACCGATTCGTCCCAATAGCTGGAACAACCAACGCCGCCAGAGCGTGGCGTCGTAGAAAACGCCGGGCACGTCAAAAGCGATCGCCACGATTTGCGGCGGTGCGGCGCCCACGTGCCGCCTAAAGTCATGTTCCAATTCAGCCGCAACGTCGGACGCGACGGCAGACATAAGAATCCCTTCTCGCCCAAAGGCGTATCCGCAGGCCATCCATGACCTGCAAACCCCTGCCCCAGCCAAATGCCAGCGCACTAGCCAGGCTGCCGAAAAAAGCCCGTGACCTTTTTCAGCCTCGCGAAGTGCGAAGCTAAGCTCCGCACCGTTCGCAAAATAACGATTTGCGTCGCTATTTTGGGATCGCATCCATGCGACCCTAACGGGCTGCCGAGTCCTTCAGCAGCCTGAATAGTCCACTTGTTTGTGCCCCACCGCCGGCCTGCTGCGCGTCACCCGACTCAATCGGACGGAAGCTCCCCTAGGCGGACTGCTTCCGTCTGTTCAAATGCGCCATGCGGTTCCGCAAGTCCGGCTGTCCGCGCAGCAGATGAACCACTTGCCGCCAATCCCACTCGTCGTGACCCAGGGCGTCGTAAATGACGGTTGCGTGCTCCCAATCCTCTTCGTCATCAACGCGTAGCCGGAGATCTTCGCGATCGAGTTCAATCGGCAACGGCAGGAGCCGAATGCTGAAAAGCTCGGGGTGTCCGTACAAGGCCGCCGTGAAGTGCCGCCGGTCGGCGATTCCAGCGCGTGGCGCCTGCGCAAGCGCCGCGACCGAACACCACTCGGCAAGCATCCCCAGATGCGTAAAAACAGCGGGTTGACCATCGCCGCGGCAGTAACCGATATAGTCGCAGCTAGGATTCGCATCCGCCGTAATGACCAGGCGATCAATCAATTCCGGATCGACAAACGGATTTTCGCCGTGCACATGGACCAACGCCCTGGCTTTGAAACGCTCGCAGAGGTGAGTAACCGCCGCAATCGGCTGAGCGCCCTGGGCGGCAATCACTTCGACGTCCGACGGCACCAAGGCGCGCACCAGCGACAACTGCTCTCGGTCGCAAAGAACCACGACTCGATCCAGGCGTTCGCTATCGGTCACGCGGCGCACGACGCGTTCCAAGACCGACTTGCCGCCGAGCTTGCGGTCTATGTGCCACTTGCGATGTTCCCGCTGACGAACCTCGACGATGCCGAGCGTATTGAGCATGGCTGCTGCAGATCCTTCTTTGGCAGGCAAGAAAAGGCGATCGAGTTCCTGAAGGTCGGCGGAAGTCTAGCAACACCGCTCGCGGCAGGTCAAGACAGTTCCCCCTGTCCCATGATGGCATGCTGGCATGGGGCGCAAGGTCCGGCGAGAGGGGGGGCCGTGGGGCGCCAATGATTGTTGATGAGCTCGTAAAGGGGGCGTGGGAAATTTGCAGGGGCCCTCGACGCCGAAGGCGCGGGACATGCCAGCCCTGCGTCATCGCCCAGGGAGACCTCGTGCGCCTCCAACACGTATCCCAGTCCTGCCAGGGCGAAACCTCCTCCGCGGGCAAGGCCGTGTTTCACCCTTGCAGGGCGACGATGCGCGGGCGGGCGAATCTCATCCCCCGGGCGATCGCCCGGGGCTGACATGTTACCGGTCTGCGGCCGAAAGAACCGCGCGATCGCCTTCCAGGTCGACTCGATTCGGCGAGCAGACGGCGCCCACAAGGTTCCTGATAGTCCGGAGACCTGCTTTCGCGGTACTTAAAGCAATTCGTTTATTGAGGAGCAAGCACAATGGTAATCGGCCGCAGTTCGACCTCGATTCGCCCGAACAATCCTGCGGAACCGTATCGTTTTGTCCCCCAGATTTTGGCAACCTTGGTCAAAGGCTCCGGCGATCTGTCGGCGAAAAAAAGCTGTTCATATTCTTGGGTCGAGAATTGCGGCTCCAAAGTGAGCGACCGCTCCTGATGCAACGGCCCGCCCTCGGAGATCTGAAATCCTTGAATTTGCCAGCCTTTCGGGGCAGTGAAAACTCGCCACGACCGCTCTTCTCTGGCCGTTGTATGGTCCCCGCCGGACTCCTCAATATTGGCGAAAATCTTCAAAAAGATGCTGGACGCGTCGACGACTGATAGGGTAACGCTTCCTTCGCACTTAGTCGGGTTACCTGGGCCAGTCCAGTAATCTGTATCGCCGTTGTTCGATATATGAGGTGGCGTGAAGCTGACAATAGGCGGCTCGAGCTGCACCCGTACGCTCGTATCTTGTAGAGACTCGGTCGCGGCGCGAATGTTCGCCGCTCCCATCGGATCGCTCAGAAGCAGCAGGGGATAGTAGGATCGCACTTTCGCCTTGAGTGGATGGTCGCCGAGCACAACCTTTCGTGTCTTCAACTGATTGAGCCATTCTACGGTTTCTTCGATGCTCGCCGATGCCGGCGTCACGTCGCCTTCGTACTTGCCTGCGACGATATAGATGTTGCATTTGGTGCTACGAAGCGCCTCGGAAAACTCGGACGTCGTTTCCGCGCTCCCTTTCGCACCAAAGCCTAGCAAGCTGGCGTTCAACTGCGCCAGTAACGCGCTCTTGGCTCGCTCGTTTTTCTCAGACATCTCGGCGTGAATCAACACTTGGCTACCCTGATGCAATTCTGCCACATACCCCAAGCCATAGAGCGCAACGAGCGTCTTGATTTTCTTGCTGTCCGAGAGCTTGGAAAGCTGCTTGAAGGTGGCCTCGTCAATGGTGGGCTGTTGGATCGATTCGATGGATGAGACCAGATCGATAACCATCAACAGCGAGCGATCGAGGCGTTCCTTTGCGTGCTCATTCATGGTGTCCAGACCAGCCACACCCACCCAGTGCCGTATCTCCAGATTCAGTTGCGAAGACTCCTGGCTCTTGGTAACCGATTCGCCGTTAATGAAGCGACACGAATAGATCCAGACGTCTTGCTTCGCGGGCGCGGTGTCGGCAATGAGCGTTGCGGGCGACAAGTGTGGAATCGTACCGCCGCTGAGATAGATCCCTTGCCCCAGCCGAATAGTCGCCGTATCGCCAATGCCGACCTGAATCATTGGTTCGGGCAAAGGGGCGAGATCGCGCGCCGTTGGAAATGTATCTAGTGGCGCTGCGGGGGCCGTAGGGGCTTGGCCTACTGCCAAGTGAACCTTCGAATTCAACACGATAAGCGCTAGGAATGTAGTGAACAACAGACTTCGAGCCATGTTTGTTACATCCTTATGAGAGATAATAATTCTTGTTGAATGTCACTGGTTGGGCGTAGTGCGAGAGCATCACGACGAGCGTCGGAGGCGGTTGTGCCCGGTAAATGAAAGCAGTGTTGCGAGGGCGAAGATTGCGGTGACGACCGCATTCGGCTCGGGAACGAGATTCAAAATCACGGCGTGATCGACGCCGTTGAAACGCCCTACACCGATAATCTGCCCAGCGTTATTTATGTCCGTCGCGGTCAAGATGCTCCAACCCGCGAAACCTGTATCCAAAAGCGAGGTGAGGCTCGTCAAAGACAACGTCGAATCGGCAATAAAAGCACCGGATGCTCCTGAAACTCCCACAATCGTTCCAGATTCGTTAATACCGAGAGCATTGGACGACAAATCGCCTGGCGAGAGTTTACCGAGAAGTGTAGTCATGTTGGTATCAAAATCCAGCAGGGCCGCAACTCCGCCCACCGAACCAACAATTTCCCTATCTCCATTCAAATCTGTTGGAAGAAAGGCCCCCAATGACGTGTTGGTAGTGCCATTGCTGTAATAGCCAGAGATTCCCCACGCGCTAGTTCCTACGAATTGGCCCAAGTCGTTAATCGCAGCTCCCGCCGTGTTCGATAAGGGAAATGGATTGGCCGCCGTATTTGTACTTGACCAGCGAATAGTGCGCTGAGTTGCAGCGACATTCCGAGACCCAATCGCAACATCACTATTGTTCAAACCATTCGCCGAACCATTGTTGGCGCTGTCGATCAAAACCATGCCCGTTTCGGATGTCCATCGGAAAGCTTTGCCGCCAGTCTGTCCTACCACGTGATCGTTGTTGTTAATGTCGAGCGCCCGACTGCTACCCGTTCCGACAATGCCCAAGTTCTGCATGCCGCCGCCCGGAGTCCAATAGAAGGCTCGGGTGTCGCCGTTGGCGTCGAGCGAATAGCCTACCGCGTGGCCGTTATCGTTGAGCGCGGCGCCGAAGCTGCTTGCTCCGCCCAGAGTGCCGAGGTCGGTGACCGTATAGAATTGCGCGGCCAGAGCCGGCGTCTGGAGTACCGCCGCGGAGAGGAACGCGAAAACAAGGCAGTTCCTACGCCACCTTGCAATCGGGGAGCGTAAGCGGCCAGCGGAGGTGCGATTCATGAGCGTTCTCACTTTCTTTTGTTCAGAAAAAACCAAGGCGTGGAAACCAAAAAACAACCGCGGAGGGCCAGGTCGCCCGACGCCGCGCCTCCGGAGCGCCGAAAAGCTCAAGGGTAAAAGAGAAAAAGGATAAAGGGCTACTTGCGCCTTCTCCACAGCAACAGCGCGACCATCCCCAACGCTCCCATCAGCAGCGTGCCTGGCTCGGGGACGGTTGCCACACGGAACCCGACAAGGAAGCTCTCGTTTGACGGGAAGTTGACGACCCGATTCGAGGCGGCCAGGCCGTTCGTGTTGAAGCCCCACGCGCCCCCGCGCATACCCCGATCCGGATACGACCCGCTAATGAGCACTTCGTTCCACTCAAAGACGTTGCCGCCCTGATCCGCGGTACCGTAGAAACTGTCGCTCAACGGGCCGGCGCTGCCGACCGTGGTCACGTTGCCGTCCGGGCTGTTCCAGACAGCGCCGCGGAGGTAGTTTGCTACGTTGGCGCCGGGGTTGCTGACGTCGCCCACGCTGTTGGCCGTGGCAATCGTGGGCGCCGTGTTGCTGGCCGTGGGATACAGCCAGTAGTCGTCACTGTCGCCACCCTGTGCGGCCGGCTGATGGTAGGCCGCCTTGTACCACTCGTCCTCGCTGGGCAGGAACCACGTCGCGCCCGCGTTGCGGGTGATCGAGGAGCCATTGCTCGGCGTGGCCGTGCCGCCGAGGATCGTGTACGCGCCGGTTTCCGTGTCACCTGAGCCCTGGCCGTTGTTGAGCCAGTTGGCGAACCGAATCGCGTCGTACCAGCTCACGTAGTTCACCGGCTTGTCGGCCATGTTCGGCTTGGTAGCGTAGGTGTAGCTACCGTCCGATCCGCTTTGCGTGATCCCGCCGCGGGCATCGCTGCCCATGTCGGTGTTGTACAGGCCCAACGGATCGCTGGCCGCCTTGGCGTTCAAGAACGTGGCATACTGGGCATTCGTCACCTCGGTCGTGCCGATCCGGTAGTCGTAAGCCACCGCGCCGAATTGCAAATTCGTGGGATTGTTGATTGGCCAAAGTTGATCCGGCGCATTGCCGGCGTTGCCGACCGGCACGGTTGGAATCGTGATCGGGTCGGCCACGGCCACGGTGGAGGCGGTAAGCCATAAGAGCGCGAGCATAAGGCCGTGCGCGCGTCGTGATTTCAATGGCATGAGCGTTCTCACTTGCTTGAGGGGGTTCTTCAGGGGGGCGAAAGCTAGGGTGTGCGACGAACAATAACCAGGCACGGAAGCCAGGCCGCCCGACGCCGCGCCGTAGAAATATTCGCGGCACGGTCGGGCGACTTGGCGGCTTCCGGTGGAGCGTTTAACGCCGTTTGCGGTGTCGATGGATCGGCACGAGAGCAAACCCGGCGCACGCCAGCAGCGCTAGACTCGATGGCTCGGGGACGGGCACGGAGCGAATCGCCAGTACGTGTTCCCCTTGACCAGCGGCAGCGGCAATCGCGGTGAAATCGTTCCCGGTGGGGACATCCGTTTGGCCGATCCCGTTGTATCCCCAGCCGATGAGCGAGCCGTCCGAACGCAACGCCAGACCGTAAGTAGAGCCGGCGGCAATCGCGATGAAGTCGTTCCCAGCCGGAACATCCGTTTGGCCATAGGTGTTGTTTCCCCAGCCGATGAGAGAACCGTCCGAACGCAACGCCAAACCGTAATAAGCGCCGGCGGCGATGGCGGTGAAGTCGTTCCCGGCGGGGACATCCGTTTGCCCATACCAGTTGTCTCCCCAACCGACGAGCGAACCGTCCGAACGCAACGCCAGATTGTAAGTTTGGTCAGCAGCAATCGCGGTGAAGTCGTTCCCGGCGGGGACATCCGTTTGCCCATCCCAGTTGTTTCCCCACGCGACGAGCGAACCGTCCGATCGCAACGCCAGACTGTGCGCACTCCCTGCAGCAATCGCGGTGAAGTCGTTTCCGGCGGGAACAGCCGCTTGGCCATCCCAGTTGTATCCCCAGCCGACGAGCGAACCATCGGAACGTAACGCCAGACCGTGAAAGGTTCCGGCTGCAATGGCGGTGAAGTCATTTCCGGCCGGAACATTCGTTTCACCCAAATCGTTTCGTCCCCAGCCGACGAGCGAGCCATCGGAACGCAACGCCAGACTATGAAGGTACCCTGCAGCAACTGCGACGAAGTCGTCACCAGCGGGAACATTCGCTTGGCCCTGATCGTTTCGTCCCCAGGCGACGAGTTCTCCGGCCTGGGCGGTGGAGGCGGTAAGGGCGAGCAGCGCGAGCATAACGCTGCGCGCGCGTCGTGATTTCAATGGCATGAGCATTCTCACTTTCTTGAGGGGTTCTTCAGGGGGACAAAAACCAAAGGTGTGGAAACAATGGCGGAGGGTAAGTCACTTAAGGCCGCGCCGTAGAAACATTCGCGGCACGGTCGGGCGACTTGGCGGCTTCCGGTGGAGCGTTTAACGCCGTTTGCGGTGTCGATAGATCGGCACGAGAGCAACCACGGCGCACGCCAGCAGCGCTAGGCTCGATGGCTCGGGGACGGCGCGAATCGCCACACTGAATTGGCCCCTGGCGGCAATCGCGACAAAGTCATTTCCGGCGGGGACATCCGTTTGGCCATAGTAGTTATGCCCCCAGGCGACGAGCGAACCGTCGGAGCGCAATGCCAGACTGTGATCCGACCCCGCGGCAATGGCGATGAAGTCGTTCCCAGCCGGAACATCCGTTCGGCCGTCCGAGTTGAGTCCCCAGGCGACGAGCGAACCGTCGGAGCGTAACGCCAAACTGTGCCACGTTCCCGCGGCGATGGCGATGAAGTCGTTCCCGGCGGGGACCTCCGCTAGGCCATTACCGTTGTATCCCCAGGTGGCGAGCGAGCCGTCGGAGCGTAACGCCAAACCGTGGCCAGACCCCGCGGCAATGGCGGTGAAGTCGTTTCCCGCGGGGAAATTCGTTAGATCACTAGCGTCGTATCCCCAGCCGGCGAGTGAACCGTCCGATCGCAACGCCAGACTGTAGAGGTTTCCAGCGGCAACCGCGGTGAAGTCGTTCCCGGCGGGGGCATTCGTTTCGCCAGCCCAATTGGTTCCCCAGGCGACAAGCGAACCGTCGGAACGCAACGCCAGACTGTGAGAGGTTCCAGCGGCGGTGGCGACGAAATCATTTCCGGCCGGAACATTCGGTTCGCCCCACCCACTGCTCGTTCCCCAGCCGGCGAGCGAGCCGTCGGAACGCAATGCCAGACCATAATAATCTCCAGCGGCAACCGCGACGAAGTCGTCCCCGGCGGGGACATTCGTTGTGCCCTGATCGTCCCGTCCCCAGGCGACGAGCTCTCCCGCCTGGGCGATGGATGTGGAAAGAGCGAGCAGCGCGAGCATAACGCCTCGCGCGAGTCGTGATTTCAATTGCATGAGCATTCTCACTTTCTTGAGTGGGACAAAAACCAAAGGTGTGGAAACAAAAAACAACCACGGAGGTCAAGTCGCTTAAAGCCGCGCCCTAAAAAACATCCGCGGCACGGTCGGGCGACCTGGCGGCTTCCGGTGGAACATTCAACGTCGTTTGCGGTGTCGATAGATCGGCACGAGAGCAACCACGGCGCACGCCAGCAGTGTTAGGCTCGACGGCTCGGGGACGGTTGCCACACGAAACCCAACACTGTTGCCCTCGTAAGTCGGGCCGATGATCTCCCGGTACGAGGCGGCCAGGCTGTTTGCGATGTCGTCCCACGCACCCCCGCGCAACTCCCGAAACCCGCTGAAGCGCGCTTCGTTCCATTCCAACACGTTGCCGCCCTGATCGTAGGTGTCGTACGGGCTTGCCGACTGCGTATACGCGCCGGCGTCCGTCAGGGGATAATTCCAGTTGCCCGTCGTGGGGCCATTGTTGTAGAAGTTGGCCGAGTTGCCGGTGTCCGACGAAGGGGGATTGTTATTCGGCGTGGCATCGGTCCCGGTCGGAAAGTCGTAATAGGTACTCGTATTGCCGTCGTAGTACGCCGCCTTGTACCACTCGTTCTCCGTGGGAAGGAACCACGTTGCATCGGCGTTGCGCGTCACGGCAAGCAACGCGGCGTTGGTCACAGCGCCGTTGAGCGTGTACGCGCCGTCCTCGGTCGTGCCGGCGTTCTGCGCGCCCGTCGGCTGGCCGTTGTGCAGCCAGTTGGAAAACCGCGCGGCGTCTCCCCAACTCACATAGACCACGGGCTTGTTGGCATATGTGTACGACCCCGCGTCGGCCTTCACGGAATAGGCGTAGCTGCCCGAGTCGCCCATGCGCGTAATTCCGCCCCAAGTGGTGGACTCCATGTACGGGCTGAAGAGCCCGTAGGTGTCGGTGGCGGCGACCGCGTTCAGGAACGCCACGTACTGGGCGTTCGTCACTTCGGTCGTGCCGATGCGGTAGTCGTAGGCCACCGCGCCGTAGCCGGTGTTGTCCGGCGCATTGCCGGCGTTGCCGATCGGCACGGTCGGAATCGTGACGGCCTGGGCGGCGGAGGCGGTAAGGGCGAGCAGCCCGAGCATAACGCCGCGCGCAAGTCGCGATTTTATTTTCATGAGCGTTCTCACTTTTTTGAGGGGTTCTTCAGGGGGGCGAAAATCAAGGTATGGAAACCCAAAAACAACCACGGAGGGCCCGCGGAAAAAAACAAAAAAATAGATCCCTTCGAAAAACGAAAAAACATGTCCCTCTATAGCGCTATGCGCCGTGAGAGGGCCTGGCGCACGCCTAAATCCGGCCCATTCGTCAAAAAACATGCTTTTTGACAAAAAAGTCCCCTCGGCGCTGCGGAAACCAGGCGTGCGCGAAAAACCGGACATCACTATTCGCCGCCAGAGCCAAAAGCGCACGCCTCTCGCGGAAAAAAATTCCCTCCGACGAACGGAAATCGCCGGCCGGCGCCGTGCCTCTAAAAACGCGCGCGGGATTGTTTTGCGTTACCGGCCAGCGCTGCGCATAATGGCCGCCATGCCGGGGGCTCGCAAAGCTCTTTCCGCCGCGCCGGTCAACGACGTTCCAACTCCAGGAGTCCGCCGATTCATGTCGCCCCGTGTCGATCCCTTTCCGCGGAACGGCCCGAACGGGGAGCGTGGCGGCGAGTTGGTGGCGGCCGCCCGGGGCGGCTCGCCCGAGGCGCTGAGCGTGCTGCTGCAAACCTGCCGAACCTACCTGCTGGCGGTCGGCGAGCGCGAGCTTACCGATCCGCTACGGCGGCGCATATCGCCGTCCGATCTGGTGCAAGAAACATTTCTCGTGGGGCAACAATCGATCGCCGAATTCGACGGCGACACGACCGCCGAGTTCGCCAGTTGGCTGCGCGGCATCCTGCTGAACCGGCTGGCCCAAGCCCGGCGCGCCCACCTGCTGCGCGAGTGCCGCAGCCTGCAGCGCGAAGAGCCGCCTCCCGACCTCAGCTCGGTTGTCGAAGCCCCGGCCTGGATTCTGGATCTGGAAACGCCCAGTTGGGTGGCGATGCGCGTCGAGGAGGGCGTCACGATTCGCGCCGCGCTGAACCGGCTCTCGGCCGCCCATCGCCAGGTCATTGAACTTCGCAATTTTGAAGCGCTGCCGTTCGACGAGATCGGGCGGATCGTGGGCCGCACCCCGGGAGCGTCGCGGGCGCTGTGGTGCCGGGCCATGTTGTGTCTGAAACGAGAGCTCGATGCCACCGATGAATAACGAACCTCACGAACCGGATTCGCGCGGCGACTCGACGCGGGCGAAAGCGGACGAACCCACCGCCGGGCCGGATTCCGGCGCGGCCGGCCACGAAGAGCGCCTGGCGGAGATCCTGGCCGCGCGGCACGAGCGCTTGCTGGCGGCCAGCGAGATCTCGGAATCGGACGATTTATTCCAAGCGCTCGCGGCCGGCGATTCGGCGAGCGACTCGTTGGCGTCCCTGGCGGCGCTGGACGCCTGCTTGCGCCGCGTGGAACGCGTGCGGCGCGACATGGCGCTGCAAGCGGCGAACATCGCGCCCGCGGAGCCATCGCCGCATGCGGAACCGCTCGGCCGGATCGGGCGCTTCGAGATCGAGGGAGAGCTTGGGCGCGGCGGGCTGGGCATCGTGCTGTTGGCCCGCGACCCGGTGTTGCGGCGGCGCGTGGCGCTGAAGATTCCTCGTCCCGAGGCGCTGCTGACGCGCGATCTGCGCAAGCGTTTTCAGCGCGAGGGGGAGGCGGCGGCGCGGTTGACGCATCCGAACATCGTGCCGGTGTACGAGATCGGCGAGGCGGGGCCTTTCTGCTACATCGCCTCGGAGTACGTCGTCGGCCAGAGCCTGGCCCAGTGGCTGCACGAGCGGCGGGAGCCGGCTCCGATCGAGCTGGCGGCGCGCATCGTCGCCGAACTGGCCGCGGCGATGCACTACGCGCACGGCAAGGGCGTGTTGCATCGCGACCTGAAGCCCTCGAACGTCATCATCGAGTCGCCGCCGGCCGAGGCCGCCGATCGGACCAGGCTGACGCCCAAGATCACCGACTTTGGCCTGGCCAAGCTGCTCGATCATCAGGAGCCGCACACCCGCTCGGGAGCGATCGTCGGCACGCCGGCCTATATGGCTCCGGAGCAGGCCGAGGGGAAGCACTCGCTCATCAGCCCTCGGGCGGACATCTACGCGCTGGGCGTCATCCTGTACGAGTTGCTCACGGGGCGGCCGCCTTTCCGCGGCGAGTCGGACGCGGCCACGCTATTGCAAGTCGTGCGCAGCCAGTTCGTTTCGCTCCGCGCGGCGCGCCCCGACGCCGCGCCCGACATCGAAGCGATTTGTCTGAAATGCCTGGAGCATGCGCCCGAGGCCCGGTATGCCTCGGCCGCGGAGCTGCTCGACGATTTGCAGCGTTTTCTGCGCGGCGAGCCGACGCGGGCTCGCCCGCTGAGCGGGCGGCAGCGCGCCGTGCGTTGGATGCGGAAGAACCGCCGCACGGCGGCGCTCTTGGGCGCGACGGCCGCGTCGCTGGTCGGCATCACGATCGTGTCGTTGCTGGCGGCGCTGCGCATCGAAGCGGCCCGCGGCGAGCTGCGGCAAGTGGCGCTTCAAGAAAAGGAAGCCCGCGGCGCGGCAGAGCTTTCGCTGGCGGCGGAACGAGCCGCGCGGCGCGAAGCGGAGCGGGCCACGGCCGAGGCGGCCCAGTCGCGAGCGATCGCCGAGCAGCAGGGGGCCAGCGCCAAGCAGGTTTCGGATTTCATGGTCGAGCTGTTCATGACGGCCGATCCCTTGGGCTTTGCGGGGCTCGGTTTTCGTCGGGGCGATGAAGTCGGCATGGACTTGCCGCTCAGCGAGCTGTTGGCCCGGGGAGCGCGGCATGCCAAGCGGACGCTGGCGAAGCAACCGTTGCAGTTGGCGACGCTGCTCGACACGCTGGGCAGCGTGTACTGCAACCTGGGGCAGCCCACGGAGGCCGAGCCGCTGCTCGAGGAGGCATTTCGGCTTCGTCAAGAAAACGGCGCCGGCGAGCTCGACCTGGCGGCCAGCCGCCTGAGCTTGGGCGTGCTCTATCGCTGGCAGAATAAGTTCCCGGAGAGCGAACAGCTTCTGCGTCAAACGCTTGCCGACCGCGAGCGGCTTTTGGGCCCCGACGATCTGGGCGTTGCCGAGGCGATCCTGGCGCTGGGGCTAACGCTCATGCAGCGGCATGCCTTTCAAAACGATTTCGTCGACGAGCAGAGCGAGGTCCTGGAGCTCGTGCAGAGGAACGAGCGGATTCGCATCCAGAAGCTTGGTCCTCGGCATCGCGACGTGGCGCTGGCGAAACTGCTCCATGCAACGACTATTGTCGGCTTGGGTGACGGAGCCGCCACGACCCGATTGCTGCTCGAGGCGACTTCCATTTTGGCGAAACAGGAAGGCGGTGAAAAACTTTCGTCGGCGATCGCCGAACTCATCAAGGCTGCGATGATCAGACGCAATTATAGCTCGATGAACCACCGCACCGCGCACCAACGCACCGTGGAAGCGGCAAAAGTGCCCGAAATCTATCGGAGCCAGATTCCCGTACTTCGCGAGGTACTTGGCCGTCGGCATCCGCTGCTGGCGATGTTGATGCTCGATTTCGCCGGAATCTTGCGCGACGCCGGGCGGACGGTCGAGGGGATTTCCGTGGCCCGCGAGGCGTTCACGCTGTTCGACGAGGTTGGTTTTTCGGCCTCGCCGATGTTGGTCGGCCCACTTCGCGATATGGCATATCTTGGCGCCTCCGTCGGAGAGTTTGACGAGGCCGAGCGTTACCTGAAACAATGCAGCGAAATCTTGCGCGGGATGCCCGACTTCACCGGCAACGAAAAGCTTGAGCTTGTCCCGCTTTATATTTACGCCGGACGCTATGCGGAGGCCGATTCGCTACTGAACGCTTATCGCGAGGAGTACGACGATCTTGAGAAGTTGCGTGCAAACCCGTACCGCTTCTTACGGACGCGAGCATGCGAGGCGGAGCTCGCGCACTGTCTTGGCGATCTCGCCAAAGCCCGCGATTTTCTTGTCCAGCTTTTGCCAAACGAAGAGTTGCGTTTCGGCAAATCCATCATGATTCCCTATCACCTTATCCATGTTTGCTTCGAGATGGACCCGGATATGCCGTTCGTGAGAGAAACACTCAGCACGGGCAATATTGGGTTCGGCACTACGGTGCTGGAGGACACGTTGGGTGAGCTAGTGAAAGCACGAATCCATCTTCACTACGGCGGGGTGGAGAAAGCTCACGAGATTGCCCATCACATGCTCACCCACCACCGCGACTACTCGCTTCCCGAGAGTATGCCGGTCGGCTACGCGGAAAGCGTGATGGGGGCCGTGCTTGCCGCCCAGGGAAAGCCGGACGAAGCCGAACCGCTGCTCAAGAGCGGTCTGGCCATTCTTCGCAAATCGCGGGGCGACCACTACTGGCTGACGCGCCAGGTGGCTAAGATGCTGATCGATTTCTATCGGCAAGCCGGCCGCGACATGGACGCCGCCCCCTACGAGCCGCTGCTCGTGCCGGCCAAATTGTAGCCTCGACGCTTCAGCATACCGTCGCGGCTTGTCGAGCTTCCGAGGGGGGCACGCACCCTAACGCGCGGATGGCGACGATCCCGTCCTGTGCCTCTCCCGCCGATCAGAAAACCGGGAATACACTTCCACCGAATGCTGATCGCGGACACAGTTTGATTTACAGGATCGCGCCACACGCGCGTGGGTTCCGGCCTCTGCTGCCGCACGGACCCCGCCGATCGCAACGCGGGGGGGCGAACAGCGTTACGCCGACTGGTTCATCTTGACCTGCAGGGCATCGAACGCCTGCTTCACGCTCCTCTGGTGGTCGGTCCACTTCAGCACGTCGGCCGATTTCACATTCTCGAGTGATTCTTCAGCCCGGTCGTGGGCCGTCTGCAATTCAGCGGCCTCGTTCTCGGTCGCCTCCTTGGTGGCGCCCTCCTCGTTTTTAGCGCGGTCGTTAAGAGCTTCGATTCGCTTAGCCGCGGCGTCCAGCTTAGCCTGATGATCCGAAACAAACTTGTCCCGGGTTTGCGTGGCTTGATAGCGCGCCTCGGTGTCGCGCAGCTTGGCCTGTGCTTCGGCCGTCTCTTGCTGTTCTTCCTGGATGGCTTCGGCCGCTTCCTGGCGTGTTTCGGCGGTCTTCTGCTCGGCATCGCGAATCGCCTGCTCGTCGTGGTTCGGTCGCATCGCTTCGTGGCGCACAGCCCGCTCGTTACGCTTCGCTTCGGCGACGTCTTCAGCCGCTTCCTGCCGGACCTCCGCCGTCTCGCGTTGCTCTTCCTGCACGGCTTCTCGTGCGGCGCGCACGTCGCTAAGGTCGGTGCGGTCTGCACAGCCCGCAGCGACAAGTACTAGCACGCCTCCGACAGACGCGAATAAGGTTGTTGATGTGCAACGCATTTTGGATCTCCCTCTCTTTGACTCGGATGAATTCACCGGGACGGTACAATCCTCCCAGTTTTCGAAGTTCGCATTTTTTTTTCGCGGCGACGGTCACACGGCACCGGCCGACGCTCACAACGCTCACAACACGGGACGCAATGGGCGTGCCAATCGCGAACGACGTGACATTCCGCGTCAAGATCGCGCGAACCGAGCCGAGATCCTCGATAATGTGACCTCATTGCGAACGCGATGATCTCTTGGCGATCAGGCAGCGTCTTGTTTCGACGCCGGAACGCTGGCGAAACGCCGGCAACCACACGCCGCGCGGAATCGCCCTTCGCAAAAAGAGGACGACTGCGCCCGAGCAAGGCAAGTTGCGCCCTGGCAGGCGGGCCCGCTACATCTGGCATGCAAGCTGCATGGCCTGCACCAAGCTAATCGTGCAGGCTGCGCTGTATCGGCGTCTCATCTTGGAAATCAATTCCAAGGGCGGCTGCACTCCGTCAGATCCGTTCGGCCAACCTTGCGCGCAAACATACCCTTGCATCGGGAGAGAGATTTTATGTCGCGTCACAAAAGTTCTTTCCAAGAACGCTATGAGAACTCGCTTTCGTGGGGCTTGCGCCAGAAGGACCGCGCAGGCAGGCTAAGCCACGGCTGTATCGCCTGGTTGATTGGCCTCCCCTTGCCGATCGTGATCCTCGCGTTCTTGTGGCGAGGATGCGATTGATTCCCCACGCCGCGGCGCCCGTGGCCGGCGAACGGGGAGCACGGTTGCGGTCGGACCATCCATCCCATCCATCGTGGATCGAATCCAAGAACATCAGAGAAACGACACGGGGGCATGGCTCGTCACTTCGCCGTGAGGGTGATGACGCCGCGCCAGTTATCTGGCGGTTTCTGTTCGCACCGCGTTATCAACGCGACCAAAAAGTCCTTCACCCGGTCGCGAGCGGGCAAGCCGTGCAGTCGCTCCAGTGCCGTGTGCCAATCGCCGGCGTTGAACTCGTCGAGCGCTTGTTCATAGTCCGCGATCTGCTGGTCCGACGGTGTGTCCGCCCCGGGCTGACGAGGCAACAGTTCCGTCACTTCGACTTGGGTGTCCATGCCGGCCGGACGAACAATCGCCACACGGCGAAGCCGGATCGCATCCGAACCGGCAGCGCGCAGGCTGACGGCGGTACGTTCGTCGATCAGAATCGGCGCATGCAGCAACTTGGTCATGCCCTCCAGCCGCGAAGCCAGGTTCACAACCGGTCCAAACACGGTTACCTTCACCTGGTCGGCAGTGCCAATCTTGCCCGCGACGGCACGCCCGGTGGAGAGCCCGATGCCAACCTGGAAGTCCGCCAGCGGGCTGTCCTGCTCCACCGCGGCTTCGAACGACGCGCGAATTGCCAGGGCGGCTCGAGCCGCACGCAGCACCGCATCACCTTGTGGCAAGGGCCAACCCCAGAACCCCATGGCAGCGTCGCCGTGAAAATCGCCGACGACGCCGCCCTCGGCTCGGATGGCATGGGTCGCGACGCCCAGCGATTGGCTCACGCGCTGGAGCAAGCCCATCAGGTTGTCCGCGGACCGCTCACTGACGCGTGAAAACCCGCGCAAGTCGCAAAACAGGACGGTCACTTCGGTTTCGCGGGGCGCCAGCGCGACGTCCGGATCGACGTCTTGAAGCGCCTCGAGCACCGGCGGCGCAAAGAAGTGACTTAGGGCCGCGCGTTCCCGCTCCAGTCGCCGCACATCACAAAGCGCTCCGAGCGTGGTTGCGGCCAACTCCGTAAACTTCAAATCATCACACAGATCGCGCGGATCCGAAACCGGATTGCCAGCGTTGCTCGCCATAAACTTACCCGCCACATAGAAGGCCCAGCCTCGGCACGTGCGTCCCATCACGGGCGTCGAAAAGGCCCAGTCGATGTCCTGGATGGCCGTGAACTCGCTGCTGCTCTTGGCAGCGGAGGCGGCGTTCCAGACGTGTAGCACGCTCTCGTTGCGCCGCAGCGCGTCCGTGATCAGGCGCTGGCTGGGCTGAAACTCAACGGCGGCGGTTGCGCGTCGATCCCAATGCAGGACGTCGACACGAGGCATTTCGCTCGTCATACCTCGAGCTGCCACCAGCGCGGCTGCCTCGGCCCGCGGCAAACCGGTCAGCAGCAGGTTCACCAGTCGAACCGACAGTTCCACGTCACTATTGGCGTCACCAATCACTTCCGGCAGCCGGCTCAGCACGTCGATGTGCGGACCAACGCGGCGAAAGGGCACGTTGTGCAAATACTCGGTACTGAACGCCAGTTCTTCCAAAGGAGCTGGCACATTCAGTGAAACATGCGCGCGATCACTGGCGACCGTGAACGTGGTGTCACCAATCACGAAATGCTCACCGGCGCGCAGCTCGAATCCGTCGCAGGGCTTCCCCTTGTAAAACACCGGATTGCGCGCCTCGGAGAGCCGCCGCACGTGCAGCCTTTGTCCATCCCAGTGCAGCTCGACGTGCCGGCGCGAAATGCGGTCGTCCCAGGGGGCCGGCCATGTGCCCGCGCGCCCCAGCACAACCTGCCGATCGGCGAGGAGCGCTCGGCGCCAACGATTTCGCGGGTCGGCGCCTTGGGCTATCAGATCAGCCACGAAGCAAACTCCCAGTTAACGTGACAGGAAGGAAGCCGAGGTGCTACCGCGGGGCAGCGTCGCGGCCTGTCGCCGGCCGATCGCTCGCACCACAACGGCCCATAGTACCGCGATCGCCAAGGCAATCGAGACGCCCGCAATAACACTCGTCGAGTACAGACGATTCTCTAGCCGGCGAAGCGTGCCGCCAATCGCGCCATCATACGACTCCTGTACGATCACGACGAACCCCGTGGGGCCTGCGTGCATCTCCACGGGCGCGGCATCCGCCAGCCAATGGACGGCATACTCCGCTCCTTCCGGGTCGCGGGACAGAGGATCTCGATAGTCCTCGCGCACGCTCGTGGCACTCAGCTCAGGAAGCTCATTCGGCCGCAGGTGATACGTTTGAAATCGCTTGGGCACCTCACGGTTGGCGGCGCGCATCGCCTCGAACAGCGGGTGCTGCAGCACGAGCCCCTTGTTGGGGCCGTCACGCCAATCGACGAGCACGGCGAATTGGTCGGGCCGTTCGTCCGGAATATCCAAAAATCGGTTCACATTCGCCGAAACGGCCAGAATGCCGAGGAATCGCTTGGTCGGCTTGCCCGCTTGGCTAAGCTGTTCATCATCAATATAAACCGGCGCCGAAATGGTCACGGTCCAACGGTCGGTGACCTGGCTGTAGTAAACCGCCGACAAATGTGTCGACGTAATATGCTGATCCGGACTTGCCCGCCAATCGGTCGAAAAATCCTGATTACCACCTTGGAAGTAGGACCGCCAACTATAGTTGTCGCCCACCGTGCGTTCTTCCGGCGAGCGTGCTAGCTGCACTCCGGTTGGTCCGCTGGCAAACCAGCTTTCGACACGCACCAGCTCCGGATCGGCCAGCAACTCGTCAAGCCGAACCTGCAGGGCCTGCCGGCCAGGACAAGCCCGAAACGCCGCGCGCATTTCCTCCCGCGCTTCGCCCGTAAGCTTGGGATCCTCCATGCGTCTTGTAAGCTCGGTCAGTTCCGCGTCGGCCAACGTGGCCGCCAAGAGGGTCTGAAAGCGATAGTTCGCGGCTACTTCCTCGACCATCTTGGCGTACTGCTCAAACTTGTTGCTCACGCTGGCGGCGACGTAACGTGCCGCAAAGCTGTTGCTCTGCAGCGCTCGCAGCCGGAGCGCGTCGTCCGACTCGTTCATCACCGTGGAAAACCAGCTCCAGGCGAAGATCATCATCACGGCCAAAAGCACGGCCGGCCCCACAAATCCTAGCAGGACCAGCGGCCTGCGCGCGCGCCGCCGACCGCGTTCATCGAGCGCGTCGAGCACCGCCTGCACGTTGGCATAGCGGCGCTCGCGGTCGGGCGCCAGGCAGCCGTCGACGATTTCAGCCAGCTCGCGATCCACTCCCTTGATCTGCCGGTGTCCGGTGGGGAGCGGAGCTTCACAAATCAGCTTGCGATACCGCGCGAGCCGCTCTTCCAAATCGGGCGCCGCCGCAAGCAGCATGGCCGAGGTTGGATCGCGATACGGCGGCTCGCCCGTAAGCATTCCATATAGCAGCGTTCCCAAGGCATATACGTCCCACCGCACGTCGGGAACCGCCGCCAGATCGGCCTGCTCGGGCGCCATGTAGAACAAGGTTCCCAGGGCGGGCGTCTGCTCGTGCGAAAGCCTCGACTGGCCAAAGTCGGCCAGCCGCGGATGCCCGTCCTGATCAATGAGAATATTCGCCGGTTTGAGATCGCAATGCAGCACGCCCTTGCCGTGGGCATGCATCAGTCCCACGGCCACTTCGCGGAAAATATTCACCGCCACGCGCGGCGGAAGTTTTTCCTCTCGGGTCAGCAAGTCTTCGAGTGACCCGCTTTCGACGTACTCCATCACATAATACGGAGGTTGCGAGTCCCACCCCACTTCGAGCAATTGCACCACGTAGCGATCCGCCGAGAGAAATGCGAGCTTTTCGACCTCGCGCGACAGGATCGACCAATCCAACCCGCCCTGATGAGCATAGAACTTGATCGCGACCTTGCGTCCCGTGTTCCGATCGCGAGCGACCCACACCTCGCCGTATGCGCCTGCCCCCAAAAATCGTAACGGCTCATAACCCGGCAGGTCGAGCGGCGGGCGAGCCGGCTCCAGACTCAACGCCTGGGCGCGTCGCTGTTCTTCGTGCGATTGCTGCTCGGTGTGTTTGAAATCCATCGCGTCGTCACAGGCCGAACTGCCAGGAGCTTCCGGGGCGTCTGCCCACTAAAAGCTATAGTATTAGGCCGCCGGCCAATTGAAAATCTGGCTTTCTTCAACCGCGGAGGAGTTTGGACCCGATGAGACGATTTTCTACGATCCCACGGGCATTCGTGCTGGCTTGCTTGATGGCAACGGCCGCTTGGGCCCAGCCCGCCGAAAATGCTCTCCCGGCGCTACCGCTGGACGCGTTTCGCCCGCGGCCGATGCTGGTTGTCGAAGAACACTTGCTCACGCGTGCAAAATTCCCGGTGGTCGACGTCCACGTCCATCCGCGCATTCGCCTGCACCATTCGCCCGAACAACTCAACGGTTTCGTCAGGCTCATGGATGCCCAGAATATCGCGGTATGCGTCAGTCTCGATGGCGGCCTCGGCGAGCGATTGTCAGAACACAAAAAGTATCTTTGGGAAAAACACCCCCATCGCTTCGTGATCTTCGCCACCATCGACTGGCAAGGAACCGGCAAAGCCGACGATCCGGCCAGTTGGGATTGCCAACGCCCCGACTTTGGACGCCGAATGGCGATCGCCCTGGCAGACGCCAAGAACCAGGGAGCCAGCGGGCTCAAAGTGTTCAAGAACCTCGGGCTCGAATATCGCAATCCCGATGGTTCGCTGATTCGCGTTGACGACCCACGCTGGGACGCCATCTGGGACGCCTGCGGCGACCTGGGCTTGCCGATCTTGATTCACACGGCGGATCCCAAGGCTTTTTTTCAGCCACTGGATCCAACCAACGAACGCTGGGAGGAATTAAAACGGCATCCAGACTGGGGCTTTCATGGGCCAGCATTCCCCAGCTACGAAGAACTCCTGACGCAATTCCTGAACATCGTCAAGCGTCACCCGCAGACGACGTTTATCGGCGCGCATGTCGCCTCGAGCGCCGAGGACTTGTCGCAAGTCGGCCGCTGGCTCGATGCGCATTCGAACCTCAACGTCGACATCGCGGCTCGAATTGCCGAATTGGGACGCCAGCCGTTCACGGCGCGCAAGTTCTTCAAGCGTTATTCCGACCGCATCTTGTTCGCGACCGACGGACCTCGTGTGGCGGAGCGGCTGCATTATCACTGGCGTTTTCTGGAAACGCACGACGAGTATTTTCCGTATGCTGAGAACGAATTTCCGCCGCAAGGATTCTGGCGGATTTACGGGATCGAACTTCCGGACGAGATCCTGCAAAAGGTGTATTTTGCCAACGCGCTGCGGCTAATCCCCGGTCTCCGAGAGCGCTACGAGCGGGCCGCTGGCGCTATGACGCCTCGTCCCGCGTCATCGCCCCCTAGCACCGACAGAAAAACGGACGGCTGAGAGGCCACTTACCTCCCCTGGCCTTCTTACCGATTCGGCCAGCAGAATAGCCGCACGCGATTGCCGTCTGGATCCAGCGTACTGACTTCGCGCAGCCCCTCGGGGTCGCGCGCCGGATGACTCAACGGCGCGCCGGCCTCTTCCAGACGGGCGCAAATCTTTGGCACATCGTCGACCTCGAAGGCCATGCTGAATCGGTCGCTGGGAGGCGAGGCCGACGGGCGAGCCAGCAAAGCGATCCGGGTTTCCCCCGCCTCGAGCAGTGCATAGCCGTCCTCGACCACGCGGACGAGTACCCGAAGGCCCAGAATGTTCCGGTACCAATCCAGCAGACGTTGCCAGTTTTCGGTGCGGAGTTCGACACAGTAAAGGCCGGGCCGGATGTCGCGTCGTAGTTCTCGACTCATGCTTAGGGGGGCTCTGGCGCAAAGGCTTGTAGTTGGGGAACTTGGCCGCTGAACAGCCGCTAAGCCCCCCGCTGGGAACGCGGTCGCGAAGCCGAGCTGACATTGACCACAACTCCAGTTGTTTTAGAATGTTGCGATTCTTCTCAGGTTTTGCAAGCCGACCATGACCGCGATCGATCCGCCAGAGTCTCAGACCACCAGTCCGTCTCCATCGCCGGATGCCCCGGGGATGCACGAAGCTTCGCGCCGCGCGAAACTGCGTAAGCTTCAAGAATTGGGTATCGACCCCTGGGGATCCCGATTTGACGACCACGCGCGCATTGCCGACATCCGCGCGCGTGAAGGCGAAATCACCGTCGAACCGATTCCCGAGGGCTCGACCCAACGCGAGCCCACTCAATCGGGCCCCAAAGTCCGCGCCGCGGGGCGCATTGTCCTCCAGCGCAAAAAGGGAAAGCTGATCTTTCTCGATATTCGCGATTGGTCCGGACAAATCCAACTCTTCGTCGGTCGCGGCCAGGTAGGCGAAGACCATTGGGCGGTTGCCGAGTGCCTCGATCTGGGCGACCTGGTCGGTGTCGATGGCGAGCTCAAGCGAACCAAGACCGGCGAGCTCACGGTCTTCGTCGAGAAGCTGTACTTCCTGACCAAGAGCATCGAGACGCCGCCTGAAAAGCATCACGGCCTGACCGATCCCGAGTTGCGTCAGCGCATGCGTTACATCGACCTTGCGTACACCGAGGGCGTGCTGCCGCGTTTCCTCGATCGCACCAAAATCGTCGCCTCGGTGCGCCGCACGCTTGCCGCCTCGGGCTATGTCGAGGTAGAAGGACCCACGCTGCATGCAATCGCCGGTGGCGCGGCCGCCCGACCGTTCAAGACGCATCACAACACGCTCGACATGCCGCTCTTTTTGCGGATTGCGTTGGAGTTGCACCTCAAGCGGCTGCTCGTGGGCGGCCTGGAACGCGTCTATGAACTTGGCCGCGTGTACCGCAACGAGGGTATTAGCCCGCGGCATAATCCCGAGTTCACGATGCTCGAAGCCTATCAGGCCTACGGCGATTATCGCACGATGATGGATCTGACCGAGCGGATCATTCTCGATGCGCTCGACGCGATCGGCGCGGGACGCAAGATCACCTGGGGAGAGCGTACGATCGACTTCACGCCTCCCTTCGCTCGCAAGACCTACGACGAACTGTTCGCCGAGCATACGGGCATTTCCCCCGCTGACGCCGCGGCGGTAAAGAAGCTCGCCGATGGGATCGGCTTGGAAACGGCCGGCAAACATCCGGATGTGATCAAAAGCGAGGTCTTCGAGGAAAAGGTCGAAGACCAGCTTGTGGGGCCAATCTTCGTGATCGATTATCCGGCCAGCATCTGCCCGTTGACCAAGCGCAAGCAAGGAAACGAGCGCATCGCCGAACGATTCGAGCTTTTCGTGCAAGGCATGGAGCTTGCCAACGCCTACACCGAGCTCAACGATCCGGACCTGCAAGAACAACTGTTCCGCACGCAGCTTGAAGGCCAGAAAGAAGAAGATTCAATGGCCAAGATGGATCACGACTTTATCCGCGCCTTGCGGCACGGCATGCCGCCGGCCGGTGGCTTGGGAATCGGGATCGATCGCCTGGTGATGCTGCTCACCGGCAGCCAAAACATTCGCGAAGTGATTTTGTTTCCGCTGTTGCGGCACGAGGAGCCGCGTCGCGGCTAGTGCTCTGTCACGGCTAAACGTTCCGGTAGAGGCGCGGCGGCAGAGCGCCAGGCATCGGGTTGCCGCCGGCAACTTGGCGCGGCCGGCCCTGCAATCGAACTTCAACGCGTACGACGGCCAAAGGATTGGCGATGTACATCCTACTGCTCTGTTGGCGATACCTTCGCACGCGGTACATCGCGCTGGCCAGCATCATTAGCGTGACGCTTGGCGTTGCGACAATGATCGTCGTCAACAGCGTCATGGAGGGTTTCTCCCGCGAGATGCAAGGCCGCATTCATGGCATCCTCTCCGATGTCACCGTGGAAAGCCACGGCGCCGATGGCTTCGGGAATGCCCGGGAGCATATGGCCCGCATCCGCCAGGTGGCCGGAAAGTACATCGCCGGCATGTCGGCCAGCCACTCGATTCCCGCGATGCTGTCGTTCAATGTCCAAGGCAACTGGCATCAACGGCAAGTGACGCTGGTGGGCATCGATCCGGTGACGTACGGCGCCGCGGGCTCGTTCAGCCAGTACTTGCAGCATCCCGAGAATCGCAACCAGTTGGAATTCTCGCTCCGCGAAGGCGGATACGACGTCGTCGACCACGAACGCGGCGCCAAGGCCATGCCCCGCCACCGCATGGACGTCGCCGGCTGGCCTCATCGTCGCGCCTGGGCCACGTTCTATCGCGACATGCACAGCGCCGACCCGGATCCGCTCGCCGCGAACACTCTCCAGCAGCCGCTCGAAACGCCTCCCACCGAAATCGAGGAAGCCGGCTGGGTCTATGAGCGCGGCGAGCCCGCCTCGCTCGCCGAGCAGGCCGACGACACCTTCGACCCGAGCACGCAAACCCATGCGGGCATCGTGATGGGCATGGCCCTCGCCTGTTATCGATTGCAGGACGGTAGCGATCAATTCTTTCTGCTACCGGGCGACGATGTGGAGCTATCCGTTCCCACGGCCGGCACGCCGCCGAAGGTCGCTCGGCAACTCTTTACGATCATCGATTTCTACGAAAGCAAACTCAGCGAGTACGACGCCAACCTGATCTTTGCCCCGCTCGAAACGGTGCAACAGATGCGAGAGCTCTACGACCGCGCAAGCAGCAACGGCGCGGTGACCGCGATTCAAATCAAGCTGCATGACGACGCCGATGGCGATCGCGTGCGCGATCTGTTGCGCGCCGAGTTCCCGGTGAGCAAGTTTGCCGTGCAAACCTGGCGCGACAAGCAGGGGCCATTGCTCTCGGCCGTAAACCTCGAAACGACCATCCTCAATCTGCTACTGTTCATGATCATCGCCGTCGCGGGATTCGGCATTCTGGCAATCTTCTACATGATCGTCGTCGAGAAAACCAAGGACATTGGCATCCTCAAATCACTGGGCGCGCCCAACCGCGGAATCCTGGGCGTGTTCCTGGCTTATGGCCTGGGCCTGGGCATCGTCGGCTCGGGCGTGGGCATGATCCTGGGCCTGTCGATCGTGACCAATCTCGACGCGATCGCCGACGGCATCGGCCGGCTGACTGGCCGGCAGGTCTTCGATCCGACGGTTTATTACTTTCAAGAAATTCCGGCGATCGTAAAGCCCTTCACTGTCGCCTGGATCGTACTGGGAGCGATGCTGATCGCGGTGCTAGCGAGCATTTTGCCCGCGCGCCGCGCGGCGCGTCTGCATCCGGTCGAAGCGCTGCGAAACAAGCTTTAAGAGTTATCCCCTCATGTACACGCTGTTCCTCTGCTGGCGATACTTGCGAACGCGCTGGATCGCGCTAGCCTCGGTGGTCAGCGTGATGCTCGGCGTCGCGACGATGATCGTCGTCAACAGCGTGATGGAAGGATTCACGCGAGAAATGCAGGCCCGCATTCACGGCATCCTTTCCGACGTCGTCTTCGAGGCCAACAATCTGGAAGGCTTCGCCGACGCCGAAGCCCACATGCGGCGCATCGAAGAACTGGCCGGCCCGTACATTGCCGGCATGACCCCCACGGTCGCATTGCCGGGGCAACTCGCCTTCGAGGTGGACGGCCAGTGGCAAACCCGGCACGTCAGCTTCATCGGCGTGGATACAACCACCTACGGCGAAGTGAGCGACTTCAATCGCTACTTGCGCCATCCACTCAACCGCCGGCAGTTGGACTTTACCCTGCGCGATGGCGACTACGAAGCCGCGGACGACGAGCCTCCAGCGTTGCGAGACTCCGGTTGGCCGCACCGTCGTCAAAAAGCGGCGGCCACCAAGGTAACGGATTCGGCATCGCTCGCGACCGCTACCCCACGGGCGACCGCGCACCCGCCAGAGGAGCTCGTGATTCGCAACGGGTATCGCTATCGTCGCGTTCGTCAGGCAATTGCGGACGAAACCGCCTCGGCTCCGACGAATCCGTTCGCTTCACGCGAACAGCGCAAGCAGTTCGATCCCACCGCCGAAACGCGCACCGGCGTGGTGCTCGGAATCGGCCTCGCCCGAGTGGCCGCCAGTGACGGCAAAAAATTTCTGGTACTACCCGGCGACGATGTGAAGATAACGGTGCCCACAGCCACCGTCCCGCCTAAGCCTTCGAGCGATACGTTCACGGTTGTCGATCTCTATGAGAGCCAGATGACCGAGTACGACGCGAATTTTGTCTTCATGCCACTGGCCAAGCTGCAAGAAATGCGTGGCATGATCGATCCTCGCAGCCGTACCGCCAACGTCACGGCCATTCAGATCAAGCTTCACAACGAGGCGGATGGCGTGCACGTGCGAAACCTGCTGCGAGAAGGCTTCCCGGGCGGCTACTATAGCGTGCATACGTGGCGCGACAAGCAGGGGCCCCTTCTGGCCGCGGTCGGCATGCAAACAGCCGTGCTCAATGTGCTGCTGTTCCTGATCATCCTCGTCGCGGGGTTTGGTATCTTCGCCTCGTTCTGCATGATCGTGGCCGAAAAGAAACGCGACATCGGGATTCTCAAGTCGCTGGGCGCCTCGAGCGCGGGCACCTTGAGCATTTTCCTGACCTATGGGCTGTCGCTCGGAATCGTCGGCGCCGGGGCCGGCATGTTGATCGGCTTGATGTTCGTCGCCAACATCCAGAGCATCGCCGACCTGATCGCCAGGCTTACCGGCAGAGAGGTCTTTGACCCCACGATCTACTACTTTCAGGAAATTCCAACTGTCGTAGAGCCGTGGACCGTGCTGTCCGTCGTCTCGGGCGCCATGACGATTGCCGTCCTGGCAAGCATTATCCCGGCCTTGATGGCCGCTCTTCTCAGACCGGTGGAGGCCTTGCGCAATGAATGATACACGACCTTTGATCGAGCCCAGGCGTCTCGGCGGTGGCCTGCCCGTGGCGGGTCCGCACGTTGCAGTACCTCCAACCAGCAGGGGAACCTCGGTGCATATCTCGGCGGTCGGGCTCACCAAGAGCTATCGCAAGGCGGGCCTAGAGATTCCCGTGCTGCGGGGTGTCGATCTTCAGGTCGCGCGAGGCGAGTTCGTGTCGATCATTGGCCAAAGCGGTTCCGGTAAGAGCACGCTCCTGCATTTGCTGGGGTTGCTCGACGTGCCAGACGGCGGCGAAGTACGCCTGGGCGAACAGCGCATCGATAACCTCCCGATGCATCGCCGCGACCAGATCCGCAATCAGGAACTGGGGATGATCTTCCAGTTCTATCATCTGCTGCCGGAACTCTCGGCGCTCGAAAACGTGCTTTCGCCGCTGCTAATCTCCGAGGGTGTGCTCAGCTACTTTCGCAATCGCAAACGCCACATCCAACGGGCCACCGAGCTTCTGGAGAGCGTCGGCCTGGGCCATCGACTGAAACACCGCCCCAGCGAAATGTCAGGTGGCGAAATGCAGCGGGCGGCCATCGCCCGAGCCTTGGCGGCCAGCCCCCAAGTGCTGCTAGCCGACGAACCGACCGGCAATCTGGATAGTGAAACCGGGCAGGAAATCCTGCGGATTCTGCGAACCTTGAACGACCAGCAGAATGTCACTATTATCATGGTAACGCATGATCGGGCCATCGCGGCAGAGGCTGATCGTACGGTGCGTTTGGCCCACGGCAGCATGGAAATCGCCTAGCCGAAATTCGTTCCGGCTCACTCCATACCTTGCTTCTCCAGCTCGCTTCTCTTACACGCGGCGATGATTCGCCGGAGGTTCCTCTTGTCGATTCAAAGTCCCTCTTCCCGTCCGGCTGCGAGCAATGCCGCCAGTTCTTCCGCCGGCTTCAAGGTCTGGATCAACGGCACGCTGTATGAAAAGCAGGACGCCAAGGTCAGCGTCTATGACCACGGGCTGCTCTATGGCGACGGCGTGTTCGAGGGCTTGCGCAGCTACGGTGGCAAGCTGTTCCGGCTGGACCGGCACCTTGATCGCCTGTGGAATTCCGCCAAGGCCATTCTTTTGGAAATCCCCATCTCGCGCGCCGAGATGGCTAAAGCCATTGAAGAAACCCTGAAGGCCAACGGCCTCGAAGATGGCTACGTCCGGCTCGTCGTCACGCGCGGCGCTGGCACTTTGGGACTCGACCCCAACCGCACCGGCAACCCCCAGGTCATCATCATCACCGACTACATCGCGGTTTATCCCGAGGAACTGTATTCGGCGGGCCTCGAAATCATCACGTCCAGCTCTTTGCGGAATCACCCCGCAGCCTTGAGCCCGCGGATCAAGTCGCTCAACTACCTGAACAACATTCTAGCCAAGATCGAGGCCACGCAAGCCGGCTGCCTCGAAGCTCTGATGCTGAACCACAAGGGCGAAGTGGCGGAATGCACGGCCGACAATATTTTTCTCATCCGAGACGGCATAGTGCTCACCCCGCCGACGGATGCTGGCATTCTCGAAGGCATCACGCGCGAGGCGGTCATTGAGCTGGCGCGGGAATCAGGCTACGACGTACGCGAAGTATCGCTCACGCGCCACGACGTGTACATTGCCGATGAAGTCTTTCTCACGGGCACGGCGGTCGAGGTAATCGCCGTCGTAAAGATCGACAGCCGCAGGATCGGAAACGGCTCGCCCGGCCCCATCACTCGAGAACTCAAAGAGAAGTTTCACGCGCTGGCGCGCAAGTAGAAATACGGCGTGCCGCACTGACGAATCGGCCGCTCCTTCTGAACGATCGTTTCGAGTGAAACGGCGGGCCTCTCGCTTAGCTCTCATGAGTCGCTCGGCGGGGGCGCACCGCCTTGCCGGCGCATTTTGCCGCGAACCAACGAGGAATCAAACGCGGACCATGGCTGAGCAATGAGTTCTTGAGCCCATCCACCACCAGGCTGCGTTTCTTGTCCAGGCCCGCAAGCGCGGAGACAACCACCTGTTCCGCGGTGCGGGGCTTACCGAGCGCCGCCTCGGGCGCCTCGGCCCGCTCGAACAACTGCGTGGCAGTCGTGCCTGGACACAGGGCCATCACACAAACATTGCGGTCGCGGCACTCTTCCCACAACGCGACCGAGAACGAAATGACGAAAGCTTTGGTCGCGGCATACACGGCAAGGTAGGGAATTGGCTGAAAGCCCGCCACCGATGCCACGTTGATAACGGCTCCCTTCTGTCGCGTGAGCATGCCTGGCAAAAACGCATGCGTCAGGCCCACGACAGCCGCTACGTTCACCGCAATTTCCGCTTGTTCGCTTGCTGGGGCGAGCGACTCAAATGCTCCGTGCGTCATGAAACCCGCATTGTTGATCAGCAGGTCGACCTCCAGGCCGCGTTCGGCGACCTGCCCCACCAGCTCCGCGGCGGCGTCGGAATTCCTCAGGTCCTGACGGACGACGTGCACCGGCACGTCGTGGCGACTGCGAATCTCCTCCGCCAGCGTGTCCAACGCCTCCGTCGAACGAGCCACGAGAATGGGAGTCATCCCACGCGAAGCCAACTCCCGGGCAAACGCCGCCCCGATGCCTGACGACGCTCCGGTAATGAGCGCCGTACCTCCTGGATATCGAAACATAGGCTTCCTCCTTGAACCGTACAGCGTCAGATCCCTCAACCTCGGCCACGCGAGCGTAGCGTTCAGCATGAGGTGCCGTCAATCGATCGATTTGGCATCAACGTGTCAAGCGTTCTCGGCTTCCTCGCGAGACGTCCGTGCAGCGGCGAATTCGCGGCCTCGAGAGGCGCGTGCGAAAACCACGAAGGCAAGCGAAATTCGACAGGGTGTAATATTTCGTACCGTGCGATATATTGACCAGCGAATCAGCGCACAGTTCTGATACTACTGACGTAACCTGGCCAGACGGATGCCAAACGTGCAGTCGCTTGAACTACGCCGTCGGCGTTCGCACCCTTGCGGTAAATTCTGCCGGCCGAATCTCACTGGGCATGCGGCCGCATCGTGCCGTCTAACGACTGCCTGGCGCGCCACAAATGTGCGATTCGGGGCAACAGTGTGCGACAACGCCCACACAGTACTCGGCCCCGCAGTGCGCATGGCAGCAATCTCGTTCAACAGCGTCTGCTACCGGTCACGCATACTCCCTCTGAAAACTCGCATGGCAAGCAGCCTTGGGGGCGATCTGTCCATGTATTTTTCGCAACAAGTGAAACATCGGGCACGGCGATTGCAAAACGGCCGTGACCAGTATCCGCCCTTCCCACCAGCCAGGTTATTCAGACACGACAGACGCATGCCGCATTGCAAATCCACTCGATCCTCGGCCAGCAAGTCGGCCTGGCTGCCGGTGTTGGTCTTCGTCGGATGTATTCCGATCATCTTTGGTTGCCAACGCTCGGTTCCGGCGGAGTATGCCTCGTCGGAAGCCGTCACGCAGCTCGAACCGGAGCTACAACAGGCCGTGCGGCAGGAGCTGCGCAAATGGAGCGGCACGCCGAGCGAGCCAAAGCTATTAGGCGCGACGCCCGAGCAAACGGCGCGGCTCAAGCATGGCGAGGAAGTCTATCGCCAAAACTGCGAGCAATGTCACGGTGTCACGGGCGACGGCAATGGTCCGGCAGCGCCATACCTCACCCCGCGACCGCGTGACTACCGCCGGGGAGTCTTTAAGTTCACATCCACGCCCTACGGCTCGAAGCCGCGGCGCGACGATTTAATGAGCACCATCGAACGCGGCGTGACGGGCACCTCGATGCCTTCGTTCCGCCTGCTCTCGAAGCACGATCGCGAGACCGTTCTGGATTATGTCCTGGCGCTGACGCACCGCGGAGAGCTGGAAGAGATGCTCGTCGCCCAGGCCGAGAACGAAGGCGAGCTCGACGAGGAAATGGTGGCCGAGTTGGTTTCCGCAATCCACGATCGTTGGTCAACCGCCGGTGATAACGAAGTCCTCGCGGCCTCGAAAATGCCGCCCATCACAGACGAATCGATCGCCGCGGGCGCCGAGATATTCCAGCAGCGCGAATGCTTCAAGTGTCACGGGCGCGACGGGCGCGGCGGCTTGGCCGGCGGCATCGAGGTCGGTAACGACGCCTGGGGCCATGTGGATCCCGCGGCCGACCTCACCTCGGGCATGCTTCACGGCGGGCAACGCCCCATCGACATCTACCGGCGAATCTCGTCCGGAATCAACGGAACTCCGATGCCTTCGTTCCGCGATTCGTTCGCAAGTGATCCGGATGCCATCTGGCACTTGACGCACTATGTGCTGTCCCTGGCCGATCAGCGGAGGCGCGGTGTGCAGTTTCCCGCGAGCGCTATCGCCGCCACGTCCCACGTAGCCGCTGAAGCTGCAAACCCGACCGACAAGGCAAGCTCCCCCGAAAGTACCGAAGCGCAGGAGGCGGCACCATGAGCAGCGTGGAGAAGCAGCGTCGACTGGCGGAGCTTCGCGAGGAGGTTAGCCGCCTGGAGGCCGAAATCAGCGGCGAGGAAGGCTCACCGCGTCCGCAATGGCAAGCAACAGGCTACTACACGGCCTACTACGCGACGACCGGCTTTTTACTGGGCGGTATCGCGGCCATGAACAGCCTGTTGGTGAATGTGGTCGGAGCGCTCCTATTTGGCAAACAGCCGCTCGAACTGATTCGTGTCTACCTGACGTTCCCCATGGGAGCCCAAGCGCTCGACTACAGCGCCGTCGACAACGGACTGACCCTCGCGATTGGCTGCTGCCTGTACCTTGCGACGGGCATGCTCTATGGCATCATGTTCCAGATCGTGCTGACGCGCATCGCCGCCGACGCTTCGTTTGGCACAAAGTTCGTCATCGTCAGCGTGCTGGCGATCGCCGTGTGGCTGGTGAACTTCTACGGCATTCTGTCATGGCTGCAGCCGCTGCTATTCGGCGGCCGGTGGATCGTCGAGCAAATTCCCTGGTGGGTCGCCGCGGTGACGCATTTGGTTTTTGGCTGGACCATGCTGGTCGTCTATCCGCTGGGTCGTTACACGCCCTATCGATTGGAAACGGAGAAATCATGATCGACGTGCAAACGCCCGAGCGAGAGACGCCACGGCATGCGGACCTGGTCGACGAACGGATCGTGCTGACGTACTTTCTGATCGCGTTGGCCTACCTGATGCTTTCCATGTTGGCCGGGCTGTTGATGGCCATGCAACTCATACGCCACAACCCGCTGAACGGGATCGAACTACTTTCGCCCGGGCGCTGGCGCATGGTGCACACCAACGTCATCGCCTATGGCTTCTTGGCCAACGCGTTTCTGGGAGCCCTGCACTGGTCGGTGCCGCGCCTCATGCTGCGGCCCGTGCTCGATCGCCGGCTGTCGTGGTTCATTCTCGTGGCCTGGCAGGTTGTCGTGCTTTCGACGGGCATCGGCATCGTGTTGGGGCCCACGCTTCAGGCAAACGTTCCCGCGCTTGAGAGCCTGCCGTTCGCGCTCGGAGCGCAAGGGATTGAATGGGGAGAAACGCCGGTTTGGATCGACCCGTTGGCGCTGGCGGGATTGCTGCTCGTGGCGATTAACTTCATGGGGCCGATCGTGCGTTCCCACGGCCCCATGTATGTGACGGCGTGGTACTTCATGGCCGCCTTTGTATGGACATTTCTGACCTATGCGATGGGGAATTTCCTGCCGCAGTACTCGCTTACAGGCACCAGCGCCGGCGCCGTCGGAGGCCTCTTCATCCACGATCTCGTCGGGCTGTTCGTAACACCCCTGGGCTGGGGCCTGATGTACTACTTCGTGCCGATCATGCTGAAGAAACCCATGTGGAGCCACGGTCTGTCGCTGGTCGGTTTCTGGGGCCTCGCGTTTTTCTATCCCTTAAACGGAATTCACCACTTTCTTTACACGCCGATCCCGATGTTTCTCCAATACGGAGCGATCGTGTCGACGATTGCCGTCGAGATGGTGGTCACCACGGTCATCGTGAACTTCTTCGCCACGATCTGGGGTTCGGGCCGCGCACTGGTCACGAATTTGCCAATCCGCTGGTTCTACACCGGCATGGTCTTCTACGGCCTGACGTGCATCCAGTGCGCGATGCAAACGACCCTGACATTTCAGGCCTTGATCCACTTCTCCGATTGGGTCGTGGGTCACGCGCATCTCGTGATGTTCGGCGTGTTCAGCATGTGGCTACTAGGCATCATGACCTACTTGTTTCCCAGAATCTGGCGTACCGAGTGGTGGAGCCGCGATTTGTGCGAATGGCATTACTGGCTTTCCGCCGTGGGGCTGTTTGTCATGGCCGCCGACTTGACCTTGGCCGGCGTGTTCCAGGGATACTACTGGGCCTCGTTACAGCCTTGGGAAGTCTCGGTCGAAGGCTCCCAGCCGTTTTGGATCCTGCGCGTGGTCGCCGGCTTGGCGATGCTCGCTGGGCAAATTTGTTTCTTGGTGAATCTCTACATGACCTGGCGGCTTTCGCGCGAAGCAGGCGTCTCGCGGGAAACGCCCCAACCGCAGCCACAGACTCATTTGGCAACGCAAGGCACCCACTAAGGCAGTCGCGAGATGTTTGAAAGCAAATCAGGAGTTTTGTTAGTAGCCGGCTTGGGATTCTTCGCCTTCGCGTTCTTGTCGAACGCGCTGGTTCCAGCCCTTATGTATCGTGATCTGCCAGAACAAACGACGGCTCAGCTCGTCGAAAAAAACAGCAACTTGATGTACCAGTTCGAAAACCTTAGCCATCGCTACCCCGAGCAATTTGCCAAGCATGTGGGCGAGGCTTCGCAAGAGAACTGCGCCGAAATGCTGGAACTCGGACGCCGGGTCTATACGGGCGAAGGCTGCTGGCACTGCCACAGTCAGTTCGTGCGTCCCGTCTCGCGTGAGGAAGATCGCTGGGGACCGGTGTCCAAGACCGAAGAATACCAGAACGTGCTCCAACGCCCCGTGATGTTCGGCACGCGGCGTGTCGGGCCGGACCTGTCTCGCGAGGGCGGTCGCCGCGCCAACGACTGGCATGCCGTGCATTTCTTCCAGCCCACGATGGTTTCCTACAAATCGCCGATGCCGGCCTACCCTTGGCTCTTCGACGGGGCGCCAGACAAGCCTAACAAGCGCGGGCTAGCGCTGATCACTTATGTGCAGTGGCTCGGCTCCTGGCTCGAAAGTTACCCGTACTATGAAGCCTTCGAACCGGCGCCGCTGCCCACGCCGGAAGCCGCCGAGGAAGAAACTTCTTCGTCCGACGACGAAGTGGCCCTGAGTGAATAGCGAGCGCCCCATGAAAATCCGTCGTAGTAGTTCCGCTTCCCACTGGTTCATGATGTGCATGGCGTTGGCCGTGCTGGTGCCAAGCCTGCTGGGATTCGGCACCAAGTTCTTGGAGTTCGTCGCGCTCTATCGAGGCGACGGCGAAGGGGCTTTTGCCATCAGCCCCATCTTGAACTACCTGCTGGCGAGCTTCGGCTTTTTGCTCCTATTTGGGTGGGCCGTGCTCGGCGGAATGTTTCGCGATATCGAAGCACCCAAGTACACCATGCTGGAGAATGAAGCCTTGTTGGACGAAGTCACGCTGCCGCGCGGGTACTTGCCGCTGCCGGCATCCACGCCCCGGCCCAAACCGCGCAGCACTCGCCCTGGTAGCAGTCATCCCCCTCGCTTTTGAGAGCCCATATCGATGAGCGGCACCGAGAATTCGCCACCGGCCGCGTCCGCCGATCCCTACGCGCCGGCCGACGTGGAGCATCAATTTCATCACTACACGGGCAATAGCATTCCCTGGTACGTGCGATTGCTATGGATCCTGTTTTGGATCTTTGCCATCTACTACACGCTGTCGTACCTGTTTCCGGCCCTGCGCATAGAGTTGGCCGCGCCTCCATGAGCCACGTACCCCAGTCGAGCCCATGCGCCTATTGCCAGTTGCCGGTCGCGGGAGAGCCCACGGCTGATGACCAGCCGGTGTTTTGCTGCTTCGGCTGCCGCCTGGCCGCCGAAATTACCGGCGGAACCGGCGCTGAAGGCGAAGCCCGCTGGACCTTGGTTCGCCTGGGCACTGCGATCTTCCTGACGCTCAACGTGATGATGTTCACGATGGCGCTGTGGACCCAAGAGCTCTATGACGCGCGGGCTGTCGGGGCCAGCCCGCTGGCGGCTTCGCTGGCCGACGTGTTTCGATACCTGTGCTTGCTCCTGAGCCTGCCGGTTCTATGGCTATTGGGAATTCCACTCGCGGAGAATGCCTTGGCCTCTGGCAGGCGGCGGATCGCGGGCGCGGACCTGCTGATCGTGGTCGGAGTGCTGGCGGCCTACATCTATTCGGCCGTGTCTGTGTTTCGGGACGCGGGACACGTCTATTTCGAAGTCGCCTGCACGGTCCTCGTGATGGTCACGATCGGCCGCTGGCTCGAAGCGACCGGAAAGCTGCGCACCACGACGGCCCTCGAATCGCTCGAACGCTTACTGCCCGAGCGAGTGCGGCGCATCGCGAAGGATGGAACCGTCTCGGAGGTAGCGACCGCGAACGTCGGGTGCGGCGATCTGCTGCGCGTGCTGGCTGGCGAACGGATCGCGACGGATGGTGTGGTTGAACGCGGCTGCGCTAGCGTGACGCAACAGCTACTGACGGGCGAAAGCCGGCCCGTCACGAAACATCCTGGAGACGAACTCCTCGGCGGAAGCTTGAACCTCGATGGTGAACTCATCGTCAGGGTAACCGCTCCTGCCAACGAGGGCTCACTTGCGCGGCTCGTCGAGCTCGTGCGAACCGCCCGGCTCGGCAAGGGCCGCTACCAACGGCTGGCCGATCGTGTCGCGTCATCATTCCTGCAAGGGGTGTTATTGATCGCCGCCTGCACCTTCGCAATTCATGCCTGGCGAGGCTCGATTGACACAGCCATCATGGCCTCGCTCGCCGTGCTGCTCATTTCCTGCCCGTGCGCGCTGGGGCTCGCAACGCCGATGGCGGTTTGGACAGCCTTGGGAACCGCGGCGCAACGTGGCATCCTGTTTCGTAGCGGCGAGGCTCTCGAACGGTTGGCCACCGTTCGGACCGTGCGCTTCGACAAAACCGGCACGCTGACCACAGGCAACCCGCAGGTCGAGCAAATCGTCATCGCCGATCACGATGATGCCCAAGAAGTCATTCGTCAGACGACGGTGCTGGCTCGCTCCTCGACGCATCTTTTTTCGCGGGCCATTGTAGAGCACGTTGCCGCGGACCAGACGTCTGCTCGCACGGCAGACTTGCTGCCCACGGTCAAAACCGTGGCTGGACACGGAGTCTGCGCGCGACGGGAAGACGACTCTGGCGAGGCGCTGCTGGGCAGCATCCGCTGGCTCGAGCATAGCGGGCTGACGGTGCCTGACGAACTTCGCCGCATCATCGATAACGCACGGCAAGAAGCAAAATCGCTTTCAGCCGTTGGCTGGAATGGTCGCGTGCGTGGAGTCTTCATCTTTGCCGAAACACTGCGAGCAGAAGCCGCGTCGGCAATTGTCCTATGTCAAAAGCTAGGGTGCGACGTCGGCGTGCTCACGGGCGACGATGCGGCCAAGGGCGCCCTGCTCGAACGGCAACTCGGCGTGCCCGTTTTGGCGGGCCTGCTGCCAGAAGACAAGGTCGCGGCATTATCGAGCGCGCGTCGCACGTTCGGCCCCGTAAGCATGGTGGGAGATGGCGTGAACGACGCGCCGGCCCTGGCGGCAAGCGACGTGGGCATTGCTCTGGGATGCGGCGCCGACCTGGCTCGAGAATCCGCTCCCGTCGCGTTGCTCGCGGCCGACCTGAATCAAGTGCCCGGCGCTATTGAACTGGCGCGGCGGAGCGTGCGCGTCATGCGCCAAAACCTGTTCTGGGCATTCGCTTACAATGCGATTGGGATCGCCCTGGCGGCCGCCGGCTGGCTGAATCCGGCGTGGGCCGCCGTGGCCATGGTAGCCAGCAGCGCGTTGGTTGTGGGAAACTCATTGCGTTTGTATCCTGGCTCGACCGAGTATTCGCCCGAGTTGGAGTCTGCGTCCGAGCCTTCGGAAGAATCGCCCCGGCCTCCCGCCGCCTCCCCCCCGTTCGCAACCGCGGGAACACCATGATCGAACTCCCCCTCGTACTTGTCGGCGGACTGCTCGGTTCGGCCCACTGTCTGGGCATGTGCGGTGCGTTTGCACTTCTGATCGGCGCGCCCGCGCGAAGCTGGTCGAACAATCTGGCCCGGCAGTTGGTCTACAGTGCGGGCCGGATCTTTACTTATGGTGCGTTTGGCGCGGCAGTTGGCTATGGCGCTTTAAGGGTAGCCGACGGGCTTGGACGACTTATCAACGTACAAGCAGGCATTGCCATTGCGGCCGGGGTGCTGCTAGTCGTTCAAGGCTTGATCGCCACGGGCGCAGTCACTCTCGGGCTCCAGTGGCTGCGTGGCATTGGGAGGCGAGGCGGCTTGCGAAACGCAACGTTGCCAATGGCGGGCGTCGGCTGCCTGCTCGGCGGCATGGTTGGAGCATTTCTGCGCGATCGCCGTTGGAGCCATGTCTTCGTGGCCGGCGTCCTCACCGGCTTACTCCCCTGCGGACTGGTCTACGCCTATGTCGCGTTGGCGGCCAGCACGGGGGGGCCGTTTGCCGGAGCCGCGACTATGGCGGTATTCGGCGCGGGCACCATCCCCATGATGGCGCTCGCCGGAACCGGCGCAAACCTGCTCTCATTTTCCAACCGTCAACGGCTGCTCACCCTGGCGGCCTGGTGCGTGGTGCTCACCGGCATCCTGTCGATTGCTCGCGGTGTCGCCTTTCTGCAAGTCGCCGATCAGCCCGTGGCGGCCTGTCCACTCTGCGACTAGCGCGCGACGCATACCCGTCTTCATTACGGGGGGGATTGAATCGTTAGATAAGCCACTCCAAGCAAAGTTCCCAGGAGGTTTATCATGACAATGAGCAGCCCCACACCCCAGATTGTCTGCTGACCTTCGTCGGGCCTTGCTATCCGGCCGCGTAAAAGCTTCGTCGCGAGCACGGAGCACACCCATGCCCAGTGCAGCATCACGTGGAGCACCACCGCCATGCCAAAGCAGGCCACGAGCACAAATTGCAAATTTGCCCAGGCGTCGTAGCCAAAACCCCAAAGCATCCAGCCGTCGGCCGCCGTCGGCGGTGGAAAGACAAATCGCAACGCGGCCGCGGTGAACAGCAAGCTGACCATGAACAACAATAAAATCGTGTCGACGATGAAGTTCACGACGGTCTTCGATAGGAATGGCTGGCGTGGCCCCGCCGCCTGGCTCGAAGGGGATCTCCCCTCGGCTCGCGGTTCCGTGGCCGATTCTTTCGAGCCTGCAATTCCCGAGTTCTTGTTCATCTGCGAGTCCTGTTGCCCATGAAAACTCTACGTAGGAGCCTTTATCTATCATGGCAATTATTGTGCCCCGCGCGCAGGCCAACTCGCTAGCGAGCGGAGTCGGCACGCTCCGCGCAAACCCGGTGCCAAGCGTCTGACGGAGGTCGATTCCCCAGGTTAAACTTCAGACTCGCGCTGGCCTGAAGTGCAGGCTCGAACGAATCGGCCGCGGCATCCCACGTGCGGAACGAGCAATACCGGCCTACAACTGCTCGTAGGGAATGGAAAAAATCTCTTTCAACGTTCCGAGGTCCCCGGTCTTCAAACCCTGAGTGAACCAGCGCACCCGTTGCTCCGAAGTACCGTGCGTGTATTGTTCCGGAGAGGTAAATCCGCTGGACCGGCGCTGCAGGCGATCGTCGCCAATCGCGTTGGCGGAGGTGATTGCCGCCTGGACATCACCAGGCTCGATGAAATTGAATTCTCGCTGCCCGTAGTGAGCCCAGACTCCCGCGAGATAATCGGCCTGAAGCTCCAACCGCACGGACCACTTGTTGAACTCCTCGGCCGGCAACGAGCGGCGTTTCTGATCTACAAGATTGCTGTATCCCAGCAGATTTTGAACGTGGTGGCCAACCTCGTGAGCGATGACGTATGCCTGCGAGAATTCGGCCTTGGAACCGCCGAGTTTCTGCTGCAATTCTTCGAAGAAGGTCGGATCTAAATAGACCGTACGGTCCGCCGGGCAGTAAAACGGGCCCACGGCCGATGGCGCCACGCCGCAACCGGTTTCCACGCGTTGCGTAAAGAGCACCATCTTGGGCGGCTGATAACGTTCGCCCGCCAATCGGAACTGCTCGTCCCAGACAACTTCCGTAAAGCGTAACACGGTGGCGGTAAAGTCTCGTTGCTCCAGTTCCTCTTGGGTCAGCTCGCGTTCCTCGACGGCCTGCCCTCCCAGGCCGCCGCCCGATTCGTCCAACACCTGATTAAGCTGCTGCGGGTCGATTCCAAAAAGCATCGCGAGCACCAGGATGATCAGCATTCCCCCGCCGCCAATCGCGATGCCGCGAGTTCCCATGCGTCGACGGTCTTCCAAATTGCCGCTTTGCTCGGCGCCTTTCCAGCGCATACGACGATCCTCATAACGGAAGTGGATAGATATTAAGGAGTGCAACCCAACGGTCCGCCCCCAGCGATGCCACGACGCCGGTCCTCGATCCTTGAGCCGTGCCTTCAAGCATCAACAAGCATCCATTGGTCACTCGTCACGGCATACGGCCTCTTGAGCACCACGGCCTTCTCGCCAGGCTGGTTCGCCTGCCAGGTGAAAGTCGAGTCCTCGCCCATTACTAGTTCGATCGTAGTGCCGCCGGCATCTGCGCGCCAAGTCCCCGTCAGATCCGCCTGCGGCGAATCGGCTGTGGCAGCACCAAGCTGCGTGTCCGCCGCCAATTGAAAGCAAGGCCATGACAAAGTGCGATGGCAAGCGAGCATGCGAGGAAACATGCAAAAGGCCTCCGGCTTTGGGCCAAGAGTCGGTCGAATCCGTGGCTGCGAACGCAGTCCAGAATGGCACGTGTCTCATCGCACAAATATAGCGTGTGCGCCATAAAAGCCGAGAAATTTCACATCCGCCTGCCAATTTGTCAATTCCCCGACTTTCAGCCGGATGCCCAACCTTTCGTGCCCTGCCGGATACAGTCCTCCAGGAAGTCGCCCCTTTGCGACCGGTCGCGCGTCAAGAGTTTCCTCCCCCGCGCCGACGCGCTCGGTAACGAAAAGGTGTTGTCCTCGGCAGTCGAAAGCTACAATACAGTGCGAATTCCGCTCCATTACAGCCGCCAGTCATGAAAATCCCGTTGAGCGTATGAGGACCAGCATGCTCCGTTTCCTATCGTTCTTTGCACTGGCTACACTCGCCCTATGGACGATTCCGGCAAGCGCGGTGGAATGCAGCGCCGAAGTCGTCAGCGGTCTGCCCGAGGGCGTTGCCCCGAACATCGCCGAGCAGCTCGAACCGAAACATCTCAAGCTCACGTTGGCGGACGAGCAGCCCCTGTTCCAAATCTGGACGACTAAAGCCTGGAAAACAGGTTCGGCGCTCCCGGGCAACGCGGCGGCACCACCTGCCGACGCGACTGGGGCCGAGGATGACGCAGCCGCCAAGGCCGCTCCCGTGACGTACCCGATTCAACCTGGAAGCCTGGTGGGCGTCATCCAGATTGAATGCGCGGCCCTGGATCTTCGGCAGCAAGAAATCCCGCCGGGAACGTATACATTGCGATACGCGGTTCAACCAACGTTCGAGGCGCACCGCGATACGCACGACACGCGAGACTTCCTCCTGCTGATCTCGCCGGACAAAGACATATCGCCAGAAACTCACAACGATGCCGATGAATTGATCGGCTGGAGCGCGGATTCGGTGGGCGCTCAGCATCCCGCGTTTCTGCCGCTGGTCAAGCCGCCCGGGGATGAGACGCCTTCGCCGCTTCGGCCTGATGAGCGAGATCCGGAAGGTTGGGTGCTACGACTGGAGGGACGCTCCGCGGACGGAAAATCGATGCCGCTGGATCTCATCGTACTATCCGCCGCGGACGGCTTCTAATGCGATAAACGTGCCAGGATCCGCCTGACGGAGACACGTCACTCGAATAAACGACGCGCGTTGGTACAAAAGACGTCCTCGACCTGACTGTCATTCAGGCGGAGCGCAACCGCCGCAATCTTCAGCGTGCGCAGCGACTCGTGCCCCACCAACGCAAAGCGAGGTTCGCCATACGCCGCGGTCAGCCTGGTGTTGGACTCGCTCAACCAGATAAATCCGTCGCCTACCGCGACGCACCGGCCACGCATCTGCGAAACGGGAAAGTCCGATCCGTAGAGAACCCGCGTGTGTCCCCATTGGCGAATGATCGCCTCGATCGCGCCCGAGTCAGTCACTGCCGAGGTATCGAACCAGACATTGTCCAGCCCGCGGAGCGCCTGAACGCCTTCGAGCGTATGATGCGGATTGAACCCCCGCGCGGCATGCGCCAGAATCAGCCTGGCGTTGGAATAACGCGTGCAATAGCGGCGAATTGTCTCCTGATTCGCTGGATCGGCAAGCGCTCGAGCGCGAACGATGTGCAGGGTGATCGTGAGCCCTGCTTCATGAGCGACGCGCACTTGCGATTCCGGCAGGTAGGCCTCGATCGGCGCCTCGAAGGTTGGTCGCTCAGCCGCATAAACGTGATAGCACTTCAGTCCGGCCAATCCCTCGCGCCGGACGATCTCGCGAATCTGCTCAGGGGCGTCCTGCGGCGTGACCAGCAATTGGCCGCGCGAAGCCGGGCGGCCGCGAACCTCGTCGCATAAGAAGCGGTTCGCGCCGCGCACATTCAAATCCGCATGTGGAAAAGGAAAGAACACCCCTTCGATCCGACGGCCAGGCAACAACTCGGCCATGAACGCGTCAAACGCCGACGCCCCGGCCAGCGGCGGACCGGAGCGAATCAATTCCGGAACCGTTGCCGCGTGAAAATCCTCCCGTCGATACCAATGGGCGTGCGCGTCGAAGATCTCCGGGGGAACAAAGCTCTCCAGCTCGCGCGCGAACAGTTCGTGATCGCGGTCCGTGAATGTCCAATCGCTCATGACCGACCCGCCTGCTTGTCCGGGCAAACAATTGCCCAGTGGATGCTCATGCAATCAGGGGTTCCGGCATACCAGGCAAGCAACAAACGCGTTTCATCCACTTCCAACAGCGCGGGATGTCCGAAGCTCCAGCGTCCCATGTCCTCCCAGTACTGTTTGAAATCAATATTCTCCGCGCCTTGCGACAACGTGGCCCGTTCGTCATGCCGGTAGACGATTAATCGATGCTCGCTTGGCCAGGTCGCGCCTTCGTCGGACGAACGCCACAAACTCATCGTCGCCGGATGCTCCCGATCGACGACAAACGCCAACAACCACCGCCTCCACCAGAGCGGAGCGGCAATCTGTCCCCGAATACCAGTCCTCCGCGGCGGCCCCACCTGGAGTCCGCGGTCGTCGATCCGGCCGTGGCTCAGATGTACGTCAAGGTCGCGCTGCGCGGTCCGATCGTGGGTCCAAAACAGGACCGTCATCTCTCCGGGCCGATGGCCGATGCACAATCTCTGATCCCAATAAAAAACGTGTCCCGCGGGATGCCGTGTCACCAGGCGCGGCTCTGAAAAGCTGCGCCCGCCGTCACTCGAAAGAAGCAGCCAGGCCGCATGCCGGCCTGGAGCCGGATCGTCGAATTCCTTGAAACTCTCCAAAGCCACGCCGATCGTCCCATCGCTCCAGCGCAGCACCGGCCCGGTGAGTGTCGCGCCGCGAAGCTCACCGGGCCGAAGCTCTCGCCAATCGGTCCAATGCCGCCCTTCATCGCGCGATTCAGCCCAAAGCAATTTCGATTTCAATATTCCTTCGGTGACCGGATCGAACAGGGGACGTTCTGGATCGGTGCGGTCGAACCAGGTCGCAAACGCCAATAGCCGGCCAGGCTCGGATTCAACAAGCTCGATGGCCGCCAACGATCCTCGCACGCCGGCGAACGACGAGGCAAACACGAACGGTAAAAGCCGCCACGAACGGCCTCCATCGGTCGACTCGCTTAGCCGCACCGTGCTAGTGGCCGCTTGCTTCGCGGGGCCATTCTGAAATCCACACAGCACTTTGCCAGAACTCAACCGGCTCAACGCCGTGAAGCAGCCAACGCGACGATCCGCGGCCTGGCCAGCGGCATCGAAAATTAGCCCCCGGGCTTCGACCTTCAGCGGATTGTCAATGTCGGACTGCATTCGTACCGCCAATCACTTCAACGAACCAGTCGCCGAAAGGCGTCGTGCTGCAACTCACATTCGAGCAGGCTGGCAATCGCGTTCGACGCGATACCTTGCCGAATGATCGCGAATACCTCGCGGGCCGCGGCCACCGTCTGCTCGAGTTCGGGCTCGCCTTGGGCCGCGTTCAGGTAGAAGGCCGTGCTGCCATGACAGCCGCGTTTTGCCATCTCTTGGATATAAAGTGTCTTTACCATCGCCAAGAGCTGAGGATCATCCACGGCAAATTCCAAGCGTGGATGGACGTCGACACCTTGACAGTGGACGTCGAGTCCAACTTCGCATGCCACCTCGTTCAAGCGTGCTTTCAGATCCGCCCCCAGCTTCCACAAAGCTCCGGCCACCTTTTGCCGCTCCGCAATTCCGAGCGTTGTCAGTGCGGCGCGAAGCCCGATCGTATCGCTCCAATAGGTGCTGGAGATGAACATTTGCGCGGCGGGCTCCATCACGTCGCGATGTCCAACCACGGCAGCCATCGGATAGCCGTTAGAGATCGATTTGGCAAACACGGCCATGTCCGGTGTCACCTGAAAGTATCCCTGCGCGCCGCCCATTCCAAATCGCAGCCCCGCCGACACTTCGTCAAAGATCAATAAGACATCATGCTCGGTCGTCAACGTCCGCACCTCCGCCAGGTATCCCTCGGGCGGAAGTTCCGAGCGCAGCGGCTCCATGATCACGGCAGCCACTTTTCCGCGGTGTCGGTCCAGCAGTTCGCCGAGCGCAGCGGCATCGCCATAGGCAAACGGAATCGCCGTGCCGGCGAGTGCCCGGGGCACGCCGATGGGCTCGATCTGCGGAAGCAGATGAGCATCGAGCCCCGACGGCTCCCCTAGATTCGCCGCCAGATACCAATCGTGCCACCCGTGATAGCCGCAGAACAAGATCACATCGCGGCGTGTTACCCCGCGGGCGATTCGAACCGCGATGGCACAGGCCTCGCCGCCGCACTTTGCATAGCGCACCATCTCGGCGCACGGAATATGCCGGCACAGCGTTTCGGCTAGTTCCAGTTCGAGCTCATGGTTGATCGAGTAAATCGTCCCGCGCGCGATCTGCTCGCGCACGGCCTCATCCACCTCAGAATTACAATAGCCGACGAGAATCGAACCAATGCCGCTCATCCAGTCGATGTACTCGTGACCATCGACATCCCAGAAGCGTGCCCCGCAAGCACGCTGAGCATAGATTGGCGAAACCCCGAGCGCCGCCCGACTGGGACGCCGACTCACGAGTTGCGTCCCGCCGGGAATCCGCTCCAACGCCCGCTCAAACAGTTCCCAGGATCTGGGAACTCGCGAATTCGTGAACGATCGATCCATGTGCGATATCTTGCGAAAGAAAGAATCGATGAACTCGTGAACTTGCACTCGTCGGACAGGCGAGCTACCAGGCGGTCCAACCACCATCGACCACCAGATTCTGACCGGTCACATAACTGCTGGCGTCGGATGCCAGAAACACCACGGCGCCCTTGAGCTCGGCCGCGTCGCCCATTCGCCCCAGCGGCGATTTCTGACACAGCCGGCTCACCAGTTCGGCCGGGGCAGTCGCTCCGGGAAATGGCCCCGGACTGAGGCAATTCACTCGCACTCGATCCGGAGCCCAATAGACGGCCAGGTGACGGGCCATTTGAATCAGGCCCCCCTTGAGCGTTTGATAGGCAACCGAGCTGGCGGGACAGACGCCTTCGTACACGTCGGGATAGGACCCCACCAGTCCGTACATCGACGCCACGAGGACGATGCTGGCGGGCATCGCGCGCTGGGTCGCATATTGCTGAACGAGCCGCGCAAGCTCGAAATAAGCGGTGGCATTATCGAGCTGCCGGCCGAACGCCGCGGCAGTAATCTCGGTCAAATCCTGAGCGACCACCTCGTGCGCATTGTTGATAAGAATATCAATCCGATCGGACAGCGCCGCCGCTTGCTCCACGCAACGCCGAGCGTCTTCCGGACGGAAATGATCGAGCGCGAGTCCCAAGTGCCGCGCGCCGCCCAGCCGGGGTAACTCCGCGGCGGCACGCGCCGCGCGATCCTCATCGCGACTGGTGAGAACCACTGAAGCCCCCGCTTCGGCCAGCGCCCGACACATCGCGACTCCGAGATGCCCCGCGCCGCCGGTGACGAGCGCCACGCGTCCCGAAAGATCGAACAGTTCTTGAATGGTTGGCTGCCGCGAGGCAGCCTTCCGCCCATCACTCATGCTCGGCCCTCCACCACTTGCCAGCCACGGCATTCGAGACTGGCCAAGGCCGCTAGGTTGACGTTCAAGGTTTGAATACCTTCGTCAAGCGTGCACAAGGGCCTTGTCCCGCCGTCGATCGCATCGAGAAACGCGTGCGCTTGCAACACGAACGGCGCATCACGCTCCCCCGGCGGATACGGCGCATCGTGCCACGGCTCGTCCGGCGCCGTCATCCACCGCCAGCGGCGTTCGTGCGACTCCCAACGCACCGTGCCACGCTCACAATTGACCGTGAGGGATATTTCGTTCGGCGCTTGGTGCTGATTGAGGCCGTAACTTGCCATCACATCGCCCTGGCGTGCCAGAACATGAACGGTATCTTCCACATCGACTCCGTCGAGGACCTGGTGCGCCGCGTCCGCGACAAGCCGGTCGATCGGGCCAACCAGCCATTCTCCCGCATTGAACACGTGCGTCAGCGCGTCCTGAATTGCTCCGCCGCCACGAGCGCGATCGACGTAGTACGTCTCGCGATACGCAGGTCGATAGGTCGGGAAATTCTGGCCGCAACTGGCCACCAACTGCACCGGGCGACCAAATCGCCCGTTCTGCAACGCGCTACGCATGGCGGCCAATGCCGGATACGCCCGATAGACATAGGCCACCGCGGAGATGACATTCCGCGCGGCCGCGGCTTGTACCAATTCGACGAGACCGGTGCGGCCTGTGCTGAGCGGCTTCTCGATCAAGACGTGCAATCCGGCCGACACCAGTTGTGTCGCCTGAGCGACGTGCAAGTGCGCAGGAGTAGCGACCACCGCCGCCGTGTAGCGCCGCGGCTCCCGCGGGTTCTCACTCAGCGCGCGCTGCAAATCGTCGAATCCCTCAACGCGATACTGCTCCGAAAGCCGAGCGCGAAGGCCCGGGTTGTTCTCGACGAAGGCACAGCTCGCGCGACGCGTGAGCTGGAAGCAGCGCAGGTGCCGCTCTCCGATGGAACCGGCCCCGACGATCAGCACATGATGCGGCATGGCCATAAGAAATATTGCGTTCCCAAGGAAAAAGACCGGGTGAGCAGCTACACCTCAAGGCCCAACGATTGATGTTGCGCACGTGCCGCTTCGAGATAGCGTTCATAGGCCTCGTCGTCGCGCTCGCACGAGGTTCCGCGAAACACCATCGCGAACGAGCGGCGATGCCGCGCCGACAGGTTCGCATCCGCGCGATGAATCGTCATGCCGTGATGGACCACCGCGTCTCCGGCCGCCAGCGGTACCGCCACCTCGCGAGCAAAGTCGCCGGGCCCGTAGTTCTGAATCCCCTGAGAAAACCCGAGTATCTCGGATCGCGAGTGAGGACGATCCCCATCCCGATGTGAACCGGCGACATAGCGCAGGCATCCATTCTCCGCGTCAACCGGATCAAGCGCCAGCCAGATCGTGACCACCTGCGGGGGTTTCAAGCAAAAATAGTAGTTATCCTGGTGCGGCGGTGTGACGTGCCGCGTGCCAGGCGGCTTGTTGAACCATTCGGGTTGTTCGGCGGTCGCGGCTTCCCCCAAGAGCGCCTCGGCCAATTGCACCCACCGCGGGTGGCGCCGGTACGACTCGAAGAACGCGTCGCAGCTCATGCGTTGAAGCTGCTTCAGTGTCTGAGGACGCGCCCTGTCTTCATAAAACGCGTCCGCGTCGGAGAGCGTGGGAACGATTTCGGCGATGTAACGCTCGAGCTGTTGGCCGAGCTGGAGAAGTTCATCGGGCGCCAAAAAACCGCGAACGACCACAAATCCGTCTCGCGTCAGCGTATCACGCAACCAGTCGTCCGACATCGCAACAATCCTTGAACACCTCGAGCGTTTACGCGATCAGTCTACAAATTGCATGGCATACAAGTCGGCATTGCGGAGTTGGAATCGCAGCCGAACTGGTTTTCCCGCCGGCGCCCCCACGTCGCTGCCGGTTCGCCACCGTACAACCTGGTCGATGCTATCTCCCGTCATTGGCTCACACTCGTCGAGCGCGAAGCCGGCGATCGGTTTTCCGTCCGCGTGCTGAAGCTCAACGCGCAAGCTACCGTTCTTCAGAGCGGCATAATTGAGTTTGAGTTCGCGCCCCGCGAACGTGAGCGGATACGTCAACATCTCGCCCGTCTTGTCGCCCGCGTTTACCGATACGAAGCCATCCGCGCGAAACGAGAATCGGCGCACTCGGCTCGCCGGTCCGGCATAGTATGCCTCGGTCGCATACACGGAGAGCTCGCCCTCTCGCCCCGGGAGTTCCAGCAGCCCCCACGTCATATAATTGGCTCGGTTGCCATCGCGATCTTTCGGCGCGGTGATCGGAACCAGCGGCTCGGGCCAGCGGCGAAAGCGGCGACCGTCGCGACTGGTCATAAGCACCGGCTCGACCTGCTCGTTTTTCGGTTGAAACCGCGTCGGAAACCCAACCAGTAAATGTGGAGCCCGCACGTAAGGCTGCGTGGCGTTGGTATACAGATGCTCGTGCGGCGCGTCGCCGAAGTCGAGAAACTCCGGTTGACTCCAATTCAAGAAGTCTTCGCTGTGGCACGTCATGACGTCGCGTACGCCGCGATCGAACTTGCGAAAAAACGCCAGGTAACGACGTTGCGTCGGATCCCAGAACGCCAAGTTCTGAGAGTCGAACTCGCCATACGTCAACACCGGCTCGGGCCGCATCCGCGACCAATGAATGCCATCGCGAGATTGATACGCATGGAGTCCAGGATTCTGAGAACCGGCCAGCGCCTTGTAGCGGGCCGCGGCCGCAACCTTGGGATTGGTATCCTTGAATACGGTAAAATTGTGCGTATCGTCACCGTCCCACACGATATTGTTGGCTTTCGAACCTTCGAAATCGAACAGGCCCAACTCCGGCTTCTCCCAGTGGACGCCGTCGCGGCTCTCGGCGTAGCACGTGACCTCGCGATGCGTCGATTTCTTGGCATGTTCATCGAAATGCGCGCCGCGATAGTACATCCGGTACCGGTCGTCATCGCGAAAAATGGAGTAGTACGCCGAGATATTACCCTCCCACGGGGCATCGCATACGAGCGAAACTTCCCGCGGGGTCGGCGGGTGCATCCGCAATTCGGCGTCCGCAAGCTTCGCGATCAGATGCTCGTCGACGAACAACTCGCGCCGCGAAGCAATTTCACGTACCAGTTCCGGCAACTTTACCTTCGCCAAGTAGATGTTGGTCTTTCCTTCGTGCGACGAATAATAACTCACCCATAGCAGTCCATCGTGCGCGACCAACCCCGGATAGCTATTGTCACCGCCAGAAGGCAGCCGCAGAAACTCTTCAAGCTTGCCGGCGTCGGGGTCGATCCAAACGAGTGACGTGCGGGCGCCACCATCGTACAAGCGAACGGCCGCGACAAACCGGCCGTCGTCCAACCGCAGCATCTGAGGCCCGCCAATCCGGACTCCTAGATCTTTCCACTGCCATTCCTTGTACGGCGGCTTCGAGATGCCCAGCAGCCCGCTATTGCTCTGATCGTCGCGCCGCAAGAGGCAAAAACAAGTATCGCCATCAAACGCCAACGCCGTTTCATTCGGATAGCCGTCCACGTCGAGGCGTTCGACCAGAGTCTCGAACTTGCGGCCATCCTCGCTGACGTACAGTCGCACCGAGCGATTCTCCTTGCCGCAACCGTAGCCAACGGCATAGGCCTTGCCGCGCCGCCAGACGATCCGCCACAACCAAAAGTCAGGATCCCCGATCTTATGCGGCTCGCCCCAACTACGGCCATCTTTGGAAAACCAAACCAATGACTGATGCGTGTGCTTCGACGTGTCATGCAGCGCGCCGGCCCCGGCCAGCATCAACTCGCCTGTGGGAGTGATGGAAATTTTCGCGTCGCGCAGATCGGAGTCGGGCGAGGTGATAAGCGCCGCGGATTCCCATTGCCGGCCGTCGCGCGAAGTTAGCACGCGCAACGCTCCGTCCGGCGACACGTGCCCCTGCCCTTCGCGAAAAACGCAGAACCAGGCATCGTTGAATCGCACCAGGTCGGTAAATGCGTTGTGGGGAGCCCTGTCCCAAAGTTTTTGCGCCTCGACGATTCGGGCCTCTTCGGCCATGGCTGGAATTGTGACGCCAAGCAACAGGCACAGTAGCAACGGTAGGTTTCGTGGACACATGTTTGCACCTCGCCTTACTTCTAGCGCAATGTTTATGCGGCCTTCACGGCCGCATAAACATTGCGCTGTCAACACTTGGATTTCGGATTCACTTTTTCGCAACAGCATTCGTTGACTCGCTTGCGCCAAACCGCTTGCGCGTTTGGCGACGTTTCGCGTCACTCGCATAAATCGGGGTGACGCTGCACTAGGTGAGTTTTCCGGCTCCTTCGATGGGCCACACGTCGATCACGATTCCGTCCTCATGCACGACGATCTCGCGATGCAGATTGCAGGTCGTGCACGCATGCGTCGGAATGAGTTCGACCAGCTCGCCAATCTTCCAGCCAGGCGCCCGCCGTACGACGGCATGCTCTTCAGACATGAAACTGGGGATCTCAGCCTCGGGATACCCTCGAATCGCGGGCACGCCGAACTCACAACCGGCGCCCTTCACTCCCACGTCGAGCACGGCGCTGTCCGCCGACGGCCGGCTGATCACACGCGTCTGAATGCCCAGCGCAATCTCGAACTCGGGAACCAGGCGGTGGTACTGCCGGTCCATCGTGACATAAGTGCCGGCCTGGATCTCGGTCACGCCCGGCATGATGCCCGTGCTGTCGTACGTGGCGCTGGAGCATCCGCTGGTACACGCGACCGAAATCCCGCGTTCTTCGAGCAGCGTCCGAGTGTCGAGCGCGAGCTGCATGGCGGCCCGAGCGCGTTCGCTTCGTTCCGCGCGATCGAGTACGTTGACCAGGTGCCCTTCATACGCCTGAAGGCCGGCGAATCGCACGCCCTCGGTCCGCAAAATCTCCTCGGCAAGCATCCGCGCAGAAGTGCCAGGGGCAACGCCACAGCGGCCCATGCCGATATCCACTTCGATGAGCAAATGCACCGGCGACCCGGCGGCGCGCGCGGCGGCCGCAATTGCCTGCACCTGCTCAGGATGATCCACCGCCACCGCAATCTTTGCCTCGCAAGCCAGTCGCGCCAGCCGAGTCACCTTGTGCGGACCGACAACTTGGTTGGCAATTAAGATGTCCGTAACGCCATGCGCGACCAGCACCTCGGCCTCCGCCAACTTGGCACAGGTGATTCCCACAGCGCCCGCGGCTAGCTGGCGTTTGGCCAAAGTGACGCACTTGTGATTCTTGAAGTGCGGCCGCAGCTTCGCCGGCCGATCGCGAAAGAAATTGGCCATCCGAGCCAGGTTGCGCTCGCAGGCGGCCCGCTCGAGAATTAACGCCGGCGTGTCGACTTCGGCCAAAGGGCGACCGATCCGCGAGTCTTGGACGGCTAACGTCATGAGGTCTCCCCCGCCTCTTGACTCGAGTCGAGCTGCGTCATCCTTCCCAATGCGCTACCCAATACTCCAACCGTCACGCCAACGGCCAACGCGCATGGCATCATCCACACGAAACTAACTCCCAGGTCGACGTTCAAATCTGGGGCATAAGCGATTGCAACGGCGGTAACGATGCTCGCCGCCAGTCCGAGCCAAGCCCCCCACGCGTTTGCCCACGGGACGAACAATGCCAGGAAGAACAACACAAACAGCGGAGCCGTGAGCAGATTGACCAGCTTGAAACAACGTTCGAGCAGGTTGCCGGTGATCAGCGTATTCAACATTCCCAACACGATCGCAAACGCGGCAAACATCCACGTCATCCGCTTGAGCCGCCGCACGCTATGGCGCGATGCCAGCTCCGGAGGCAACCGGTCATCGGCCAGAAAGTCTCGTTCAAGCACCGCGCAACAAGAGTTCAATCCCGAGGAAAGGCTACTTAGCGCCGCGGCCAGAATGGCCGCAACCACGAGCCCGGCTAACCCCGGCGGCATCTCATTCATGATGAAGCGAGGAAAGAACTGATCGCCTTGTTGTCGCAAGGCGTCCGGCTCGAAGGTGATCGTCGCCTGGTAATATCCCAGAATGGCGACCCCGGTGAGCGCCAACAGGACGGCCATCGTGCCATCGGTGAGTTGGGCCACCAACAAGGTACGCCGCGCTGCCTGGGCGTCGCGGCTGGAAAGAAAACGCTGAATCGACATCTGATCCGACCCGTTGGTGCAAACATACCACAGCGTCGTGGAGACCAGCAGGATGCCGAAGGAAACTCGCGCCGACGGATCGAAACCCCAGCTTGGAGTCTGCCAGTGCGACGGCCACGAGGCCGGCCACCAGCCGCCAACGCCTCCCAGCCGATAGGTAATGACGGCAAGCGTCACGGCGGCGCCAACCACCATTGTCAAGGCTTGAATCGCGTCGGTTGTCACCACGGCCCGAAAACCACCCGTCGACGAATAGATCGCGGTGAGCGAACCGATCGCCAGGCAGAAGACGGGAATCCAGAGCTCGCTAGCCCCCAGCAACGGAACGAGAATCACATAGCTGGTCGCATAGAGAATCGTCGCCATCCAACCCACACGCAGCACCAAAAACACGCTGGCCCCCGCGCGACGTATACCACGTCCCAGGCGGGTCTCCAGCAGTTCATACGCGCTGGTCACCGGCTGGCGCATGATCAGCGGAATGAGCCCAAAACCGACGACCACGAACACGATCGGATGCGCCGCCAATTGGGTCATCATCATCGGCCCATGCGCGATCATTTCACCGGGCGTCGCCAAGTAGGTCAGCGTGCTACACAACGTCGCGAATAGCGAAAGCCCCAGCGCGAGCGCCGGCATGCTTCGATTGCCCAAGAGAAAATCGTCCGCCGTCTTGTTGCCCCGCGCATGGTACCAGCCGACTAACAGCATCGCGCCGGCGTAGATGACGATTACAGTCCAGTCGAGCGGCGTCACGCGGCACGTCTCTGGATTAGAGGGAGGCGGGTGTTACCGGAAGGCAGACGCTAGGACGAGTCGTCACCCCCTGCGACGAAAACAAATCCTACTTATTGACGTTACGACCGTCAAATAACTAATATCGAACCCTGGAGCACCCCAATAAATGAACGTAACGGCGAGTCGATCGCGATCCACCACCCAAGCGAACGAACTCGCGCGGACGGTCCGTCTGCGCATCCAGCGCGAGCAGTTGCCGCCCGGCAGCTTCTTTATGACCGAAGCCCAACTCGCCGCAGAATACAAGGTTTCACGGACGGTCGCCCGCGAAGCCGTGAGCCGGCTCCAGGCACTTGGAATTCTCGAAGGCCGCAAGCGTAAGGGCCTGCTCGTGCGCCGCCCCGACCCTTTACGCTTACTCTCTAGCAGTCTGCCCTCCCTGGCCGCTTCACCTCAGGATTGGCACGAAGTGGCCCAGTTGCGTTACTGCTTGGAGGTGGGCGCCATCGAACTTGCCATCCGCGCGGCCACCGACGATCAAATCGATCGCCTGGCGGCGATTACCGCGGAGATGGAATCCGCGCTGCACGCCGACCTGCGGTCAAACCGGTCGATTCAACTCGACCTGGAGTTTCATGCACAGATCTTGCGGATGACCGGCTCTGAACTAATCGCCGGAATGCAGCAAGTGCTCGTGCAGTTCTTTCAGATCGCGCCACACGCGGAGCCATCCGCCGCGTCGGCCGATCGCATCCTTTGGGAACACCGAGAACTGTTAGCGGCGATTCGCGATCGCGATGTCGAACGGGCGCGTGCCATGATCCGCCTTCAATTCCGCTCGTCGCTCGAGCTCGTCGCGGTCGGCCAACCGGCAAGCTGAAAGACAGGCAGCGGCATGCCCCTCCAGCCACCCGGATATTCGCCCCTAGAGCGAGAGCAGGCACCTACCCCACAAAATTACGCTTAAGCCTTACAGGTCAATATCTTACGCGACACAGACAAGCCCCACCGCGACCTTAAAGTCGGCCGACTCGGCAATTTTTTTTAGATTTGTGTGTTACGCAGTTGACGCACAAACTGGGCTGACTATGCTGGATGTGCGTCGCGATTATACATCTTGTGAGCCCCCAACCCCCAATGGAGTACGCTAGTGATCTCCGTGCAGAACGTGCTTCTGCCGCATTAGCGATTCCCGCTGCCTAACGTTACTCCGCTTGTGAGTAGCATCAGCCAGGTTCACATGGACGGCAACGTCCGCGCTTTTCGTTAGAAGCATTCTCAGTTTCCGACGCCTTGGTTGGCTGCTCGTTTTGAGCAAAGCCATTTCATGCTTCCATGTGCCCGGTCGGATTCGAGGTTCGTTTGCTCGGCGATCACGTGCAAAAACGCCCATGAAAACCACGATGAACGCTCTCCACTTCTTCGGCGCCTCGCGCCGCGCAAGTCACGTCCTCCGGCTTGCCCTGCCGCTTGTGGCGGTGCTGCTGATCCAGCCCCTACATGCCCAAGCTGGCGTGATCTCTTCGGTCAACTCGGTTTCAGGCACCGGTCTTGGCACAGTGAATATCCCCGCCATCTTGACCATCAATCCGAACAACGATAACCAGGTCGGCGGCGGCTCCGAAGACAACAACATCACGGTGCCCATCAAGCGTTTCGACCATGCCGGTTACATCGACATTGAATTTAACGTGACCGCCTCCGACGGCGTCACCGAGTACCAGGTGAGTGAAACCCTCGACAACAACACGGGCATTGACTGGAGCCAATACACGATGGTGCTCGGTTTTGGCACCGGCGCCAATTTTGTCATGTCGGCCTCCGGCGACGGGCTCGACTTTGATGCTCCTTTCTACGACGCTCTCCCCACTTCCGGAGCGTTTTCAAACGTCTCGCTGAGCGAAGACATCCTGGTTTACAGCAACGGAGTGCATGGCAGCGGCTTCGAAATCTATACGCTGCGAATCGACGTGCCGGATGGAATCACGCAATTCACGCTCCGTCAGTTTCCCACGCTCGTACCCGAGCCTGCGACGATTGCGTTGGCCGTAACCAGCCTGCTGGGACTTGCGATGTTCGCCCGTCGGCGGCAAAAGTAAACGGCCCCAGCTACCAGAGTTTTGATTTACCGCAGGGACCAGCGAGCACTCACGGCTCGCTGGTCCCTGGCTTTTAGCAGGCTGCTGAGATCGCAGGGATGCGATCTCAAAATGACGACGCGGGGTCGTTATTTTGCGAGCGGTGCGGAGCTTCGCTTCGCACTTCGCGAGGCGGAAAAAGGTCCACGATGGACTTTTTCCGCAGCCTGCTAGAAGGCTGGAGCGTGGCCCTACCCCGAGATCAGCGATATTCAATCCTCGCCCCCCGCGAATCAAGGAACCTTCGCGCCGGGGGGGCTCGCACGTGCCCCCTCCGCAGGCTACCATAAAGGCTTGCGAGAACCTTTTTCACTTCAAGGAGTTAAGTCGCCCATGCACCCGGTTGTCATGCGTCCAACCGTCGCCTGTCTGACCTTGGCATTTCTACTGACGGCCATCGCGTCATCGCGCGTGCTGGGGGCCGCTCCTCAATCCTCGACCGATACCGCGCAAGAGCCGCAATCGGGTACGGTTCGGTTTACTCCGGTGGGTGACGAAACCGCGATTCCCAAGCAGTTTCGCCTGGCGCCGCACTCGTTTGACTACGAGTTGGTTCCGCAGCACTCGTTGAGCAAAGTGATGACGGTGGCAAAAGTCACCTTTCCATCGCCAGTCGTGACACCGCACGAAAACAACAACACGGTGCATTGCGAATATTTCCGTTCGAGCGCGCCCGGCCCCAAGCCCGGCGTCATCGTGCTTCACATTCTGGGGGGGGACTTTGATCTCGCGCGGTTATTCTGTCGCGCGCTCGCCGGCAAGAACATTAACGCGCTGTTCCTCAAAATGCCCTACTATGGCGAACGGAAGCAGCCGGGCGTCGACACGCGGATGATCTCCGCCGATCCAGCGCTAACCGTGCATGGCATGAATCAGGCCGTGCTCGATATCCGCCGGGCCGCGGCGTGGCTGGCGGCGCGCGAGGACGTCGCCGACGATCAAATCGGAATCATGGGAATCAGCCTCGGCGGCATCACCAGCGCCCTGTGCGTGAGCCTGGAACCTCGTTTCAAGAAGGCGGCCCTGTTGCTCGCCGGCGGCGACATGGGACAAGTCGCCTGGACTTCCACCGAAATGGCCGAAGTGCGCGAAAAGTGGACGGCGCAAGGCCGCACCAAGGAGGAGTTGTTCGAAGTTCTGCGGCCGATCGATCCGGTTACCTACGCCAAGCCGCTTCCCGGCCGCAAGATCCTGATGCTCAATGCCTCGCACGACGAGGTCGTGCCGCCGGCCTGCACAGAAAGCTTGTGGCGCGCTTTTGGAGAACCGGAAATCATCTGGTGGGATGCCGGCCACTATACGGCCGTCCGGTATCTGGGCGGCGGCATGCTGCGCGTTGTTGACTTCTTCCAACCGGACGCCAAAGAGGCCGACGGCAAAACCTCGGACGCCAGCCAGACTTCGGCCGCGCGGTAACGTCAGAGCACGGCGAAATAGTTTTCGACCGCGAAGTCCATGGCCTCTTCGGTCATCACCGACTCGCGGCTTTCATAAAGGCACAGGTTGCGCACCTGCATCAGCAGGTCCCGCGGCTGACAGCAACGCATCGGCCGGCCGATGGCCGTATAGTGCTTTTCGATCGCGTAACGCACGACGTCTTCGCGATACTCGAATCCCAACAGCGGAGCCATCATCTTGAATAGATTGACGAACTCCTCCTCGCTGGGGTTGGTGACTTCGATCTTGTAGGGAATTCGTCGCAAGAACGCGTCGTCGACCAGGTCCTTCGGCTCCAGGTTCGTGGAGAAAACCACCAGTTGGTCGAATGGCACCTCGATCTTCTTGCCGTTTGCCAGGTTCAAATAGTCGTGCCGCTTTTCCAGGGGCACAATCCAGCGATTGAGAAGTTCGTCGGTGCTCATGCGCTGGCGGCCAAAGTCGTCGATCACCAGCGTGCCGCAATTGCTTTTCAATTGCACGGGCGCTTCGCTGATTCCCGTCGAGGTATTCAGCGTCACCTCGAGGTTGGCCATCGTCAATTCGCCGCCGACGACTACCGTGGGCCGGCGAATGCGCACCCACCGCTGATCGACCTTGTACTCGGCCAGCAAGCCTCCTTGATTCGGCAGCGGCGCAAGCTCATGGGCATTCGGATCATAAAGCCGCAGGATCTCTCCGTCGATGCCGATCGACCGGGGAATCCAGATGTACTGGCCAAACGCCTTGGTAATCCGCTCGGCGATGCTCGTTTTGCCGTTGCCCGGGGCGCCGTACAGAAACAGACCGCGGCCCGAGTTGATGGCTGGTCCCAAACGCCGGAGCATCTTATCGTTGATCAGCAGGTCGTTAAACGCCCGCTTGAGATCGGCCACGGTCGGATGCTGCCGTGTGAGCGATTGCTTGGCGACCGCCTCCACGTACTGCTTGAGCGAAACGGGCGCCGCGCCGAAATAGGTGCAGTGCGCCGCCATCCGCCGCGCACGCTCGCGGCCGAGATCGGTCAATTGATACACATAGTCGTTCATCGGCGCCGCGCCGCGATGGACCACGAGCTGATCCATCTTCAAGCCGCGCAACAACTCCTCGATGAGCCGAAACGGCAATTTCAAATGCTGATGAACTTCGCGGCCCGTGCAATCGCCGCGCGAGAGCATCATCTTGAGGATCAGCGACTCGACTTCGCTGGGGGTGATCTCTGCTTCGTCGAGCGTCGCGGGCTCCAGGGGATAGAACGCGTCGGGAATCCCGGCGGGCGTCTCGGTCGCGGTCTCTTCGACCGCTTCGCGCTCGTTCGCCTGGTCGCCCGCTTGCCCATACTCCACCAGGACGCCGCCCTCTTCCGGCTGCTTTCCAGTGCCGGTCAGCCCCTTGATCTTTTCCACCAGCGCATCGAGCGTCGTGTCTTTATCCTCGCCGAGTTTGCGCTCGGGCACCGCATGTTGCGGCTGCGAGGCGGCCAGCGTGGCCCAGGGGTCGAGATTGCCGGCCGGCGTCTGCCCGGCAAGTTGCGAAAGCAGATCATCGTGGGAAATGTCGGGCATAAATGGGCCTGATTCAAGCGTCAAGAACTTATCCGAGGCTATAGTCGGCCCGCGCATCGGACCGATGAAGCATGAAAAATCTAGGTCGTGCCCGCCCCCTGGTCAAAGGCGGTCCGCGCCGGCCAAAGGCCCCTCTCACGAGCCCGCAGACAACCGGCGGCAGGTTCGTTACAATTCGTGTAACTCCCTGAATCGGCGCGTTTATCGGTCATAAGCAAACCCCACGCAGGGGCAGGAATCTCAATGAGTAACTCGCAAAATACCAACTTCTTCGGCGCTCGTGACACATTTGACACTGGACATGGAAAAGCGACGCTCTATCGCCTGTCGCGGCTCGAAGATCAGGGGCTGGCAAAGATCTCTGACCTGCCCTTCTCGATGCGAGTTTTGCTGGAAGCCGCCCTGCGAACCTGCGATGGCTTTGCGGTTCGCGAAGAAGACGTAAAGAACCTCGCGGCCTGGAATGCGGCCGCGCCGGCCGAAGTCGAGATTCCATTCAAACCTTCGCGCGTGCTGCTGCAAGACTTCACGGGCGTTCCGGCCGTGGTCGATCTGGCTGCCATGCGAGCCGCCATGAAACGCCTGGGCGGCGATCCCAAGAAAATCAATCCGCTGATCCCTGTGGACCTGGTGATCGACCATTCGGTGCAGGTCGACGTCTTCAACGCTTCCACCGCGCTCGATCAAAATGTCGAACTTGAATACCAGCGGAATCGCGAACGCTACGAGTTCCTCCGTTGGGGCCAGAACGCGTTCGATAACTTCCGCGTGGTTCCGCCCAGCGTGGGGATCGTTCACCAGGTGAACCTGGAGTATCTAGCGAAGTGCGTGTTCCTGCGCGATGACGGCAGCGGACCCGTTGCCGTTCCCGATTCGCTCGTCGGAACCGACAGCCACACCACCATGATCAACGGCCTGGGCGTCGTCGGCTGGGGCGTGGGCGGCATCGAGGCCGAGGCCGTCATGCTCGGCCAACCGCTTTATATGCTGATGCCCGAGGTGGTGGGCTTCAAGATCACGGGCCAATTGCCTGCCGGGGCCACCGCCACGGATCTGGTCCTCACCGTGACGCAAATCCTTCGCAAGGCCGGCGTGGTCGGTAAATTCATCGAGTTCTACGGTCCGGGCGTTTCCACGATGAGGCTCGCCGATCGGGCGACGATCGGCAACATGGCGCCCGAGTATGGCGCCACGATGGGCTTCTTCCCCATCGATGGCGAGACGCTCAACTACCTCCGCCGCACGGGACGAACCAAGCAGGAAGTCGACCTGGTCGAGCGCTACACCAAGGAACAGCAGCTTTTCCGCAGCGACGATGGCCCAGAGCCGAAGTTTAGCAAACAGCTTTCCCTCGATTTGAGCGCCGTCGAGCCAAGCATGGCGGGCCCCAAACGGCCGCAGGATCTCGTTCCTCTGAAGGCGATGAAGTCTTCGTTCCGCAAGTCGCTCACGGCGCCGGTTGCTGAACGTGGTTTCGCAATCGAAGGCAGCGAGCTCAATCGAACGGCTACCGTCGCCGACAATGGCCACTCCTCGACGATCGGCCACGGCGCCGTCGTGATTGCGGCCATCACAAGTTGTACGAACACGAGTAATCCCTCGGTAATGCTAGCCGCGGGCTTGCTGGCCAAGAAGGCCGTCGAAAAAGGTCTCCAGCGCCAACCTCACGTGAAGACCAGCCTGGCGCCGGGGTCGCGCGTGGTGACCGATTACTTCGAGAAAGCAGGCCTCGACAAACCGCTCAACGAACTCGGCTTCTTCACCGTCGGCTATGGTTGCACGACTTGCATCGGCAATAGCGGCCCCTTGCCCGACCCCGTGGCCAAGGCGGTCAGCGACGGCGACCTGGTGGCGGCTGCCGTGTTGAGCGGCAATCGCAACTTCGAAGGCCGCATCAATCCGCTGGTAAAGGCCAACTACCTGGCCAGCCCGCCGCTCGTGGTGGCCTACGCGCTGGCCGGCACCACCGACATCGACCTGGTCACCGAACCGATCGGCAAAGGAAAGAATGGTGAAAACGTGTACCTGAAGGACATCTGGCCGTCGGCCGAAGAAGTGCAAGCCACGATGGACGCGTGCGTGCTGCCGGAAATGTTTCAGAAGCGTTACACGAATGTCATGACCTCCAACGAAAAGTGGAACGAGCTTCCGACCAGCGAGGGCGATCTCTACGACTGGGACCAGAGCAGCACCTACATTCAGGAGCCGCCCTTCCTCATCGGGCTCGATCGGCAACCGGGCAAGTTGCAGCCGATTGCCGGTGCCCGCGTGCTCGCGATGCTCGGTGACTCGGTGACGACGGACCACATTTCGCCCGCGGGCTCCATCGCGCTCAAAAGCCCGGCTGGCCGGTACCTGGTCGAGCATGGCGTGGAGCAGCGTGACTTCAATAGCTATGGCGCGCGGCGCGGCAACGATCGCGTGATGACGCGCGGCACGCTGGCGAACATTCGGATCCGCAACCACTTGGCCCCCGGCACCGAAGGCGGCGTGACTCGCCACCTGCCCGATGGCGAGCAGATGAGCATTTACGACGCCGCGATGAAGTACAAGCAGGAGCAAGTGCCGCTCATTATCCTGGCCGGCGCCGAATACGGCACGGGCAGCAGCCGCGACTGGGCGGCCAAGGGCACCTTACTCCTGGGCGTGCGGGCGGTCATCGCCGTGAGCTTCGAACGCATCCACCGCAGCAATCTGGTGGGGATGGGGGTGCTGCCGCTCGAATTTGCAAAAGGCAGCAGTTGGGAATCGTTGGGCCTCACCGGCGAAGAAACGTACGAAATCAAAGGAATCGACGAGTCGCTCAAACCGCTTTCGACATTGACCGTGGTGGCCACGGCGGCCGATGGCTCGAAGCGCGAGTTCCCCTGCAGGCTGCGAATCGATACGCCCGTCGAGCTGGACTACTATCGCCACGGTGGAATTCTGCAAACCGTCCTCCGGAAGCTGTTGTAGCTCACGGCACGCTCAACCGTGGCTAGGACGCTCATCCTCCCCAGATACAGCCCCGCAAGCCCGCAGGAGTTTTCCTCCCTGGGCGCGGCTGCTTGCGCAGCTATCCGTGATGATGTGCTGGCTCGTGGGCAACTAGCTCCAGGTTATCCTGGTAATAGGCGACAGCCTCTTCGGGCGTGAGATTGAACAGGGCCCGACCGTCCGTCAACCAGGCTCCTCGCTCGATGCGAAAGATGGCCGTGGCGGCGCGAAGATTGCCAACGGCTTCCACGTGCTCCATCCCGCCGCCTTCGATCGCTTCAAACCCGATAGTAACGCCGACGAAGGCCGAAAGCTCGCCGCTCTGGCGATGCCGGGCGTAGATTACCTCGTCGTCGAAATCGCAGCGGACCCAATCCAGCCCTCGCGGCTTGCCGCTCTTCGCGGCGAGGGATTGGAACTTCGCCTCCAGACGTTCACGCTGGCGATGGAAGTCGCGGCGGGCTTCGGCAAACCGGCGTTCGCGCAGACGCGCGCGCAACGGCCGCCAAACGCCAGCCGCAATGATCAACGCGGCCGCCAATACTGCGGCGGCGACAGGCCACCAAGCGGCCATAAAGGTTCCTCCGTGCCGATTGCTGAAGGGGATAATTTTGATTCTACTCGGCGGCCACGTGGTTACAAGCAAACCCGAAAATCGCTCTCGAAGTGAAATGCGGCAACGGCTAGACGTATCGCGAACGAAGGGCCTTTTCTTGCACCCCCTGTCTGCTATGATAGCAGCCCAACAGGGCCGACCGCTGGCATTGCACGTGCATGCGAATTTTGACGGCCCGGATCATTCCGCTATACAGGTTCAGGAGTGTTGACGAGATGGCCCAAGGCAAAGTGAAGAAGCTGGTGCAGGACAAAGGGTTTGGCTTTATTCAGGGAGCCGATGGGCAGGATGTGTTTTTCCATCATTCCATCGTCGCAGATCGGGGCTTCGATGACCTGCAGGTCGGGCAGGCGGTCGAATACAGCCTGGAACAAGGTCAAGCGTCTGGAAAGGGGCCACGCGCCTCGTCGGTATCGCCGGCTTAGCGATCTGTTGAAATACGCTATCGTGGTATTTCAGCAGCGAGGCCAAGCTCCGCACGGCTCGCGGTGAATACTTCAACGGGCCAACGGCGTTGAATTTGAATACCGCGGCGGAGAAGCGGGCAGTCTCATTTTGCTCCCATGCGGCCGCAAAATGGAACTGCCCCTTCTCCCTGCCGCCTCCTCTGGCCCCCGACGATAACAACCATCGCGCTTCCACCTGTGCCAAGTCGTGGAGCGCCGAAATAGGGAGCTATCGGGCCAGCGCTCCGGCGAGCGTGATGAACGGCGGCACGGCTGGACGCCCCCCTTTAACCGAACAGCCGTGGTATTTGATCGATCGCGGTGATCGTGGCCAAGATCGTAAAAAAGAGACCGCCAATCACGAGGCCGATTCGCGGAATCCAACCAGGGCGAAGCTCCGGCGGAAGTAACGTCAAGTTGATCACTAGCGTGTGGAAGCAACTGAAACCCAGCGCGTAGTTCATGATTGCGCTCGCCGAAGTGAGTAGCGCGAGCGGCTTGCCCACGGAAAGTAGAATCAGCCCCAACAGGATGTAGCCCATCAGAACACCGAAGTACACGAAGCGGATGTTCTTCGGATTCCAGGTTCGCAGCTTCTTGCTCGAGGTCCAAATCACGTCGACCCAGCGGCGGATCGTCCCGTCGGCGCTGGTGGCCATGGTGGGCGCCAAGACCAGGAAGCCGCAGAACAGCGTGCCGTACCAGAACAGGCGGCCGACGTTCGCGCCCCAGGCCTGGGTCACGGCATTTTCGACGCCGCCAGCCGTCATCGCCGCGGCGTACCAATCGCTCGCCTCGGTGCCTCGTGGCAGAAACTGCACGCTGAGCATACTTGGCAACGCGATTCCCAGAAAGCAGGCCGGCATCCACACCGCCAACTGATCGCGAGCAACGTGTTTCATCCAGCGGCGGAACCGGCCCAGCGACTGTTGGGAGACCTCGAAGACCATTCCCACGTGCGAGAGCTCGATGTCGCGACCGCCCACCATGCTGGGGATTGCGCCAACGTGGCGTCCCATGCCCCACCCCTGGTCGCGGGTGTAATTGCTGATGGGCGTATTCGAAAGGCCGCCGCTACCGGCCACGGCCGCGAACGCCGAAAGAATGGCGATCGTCTGGAAGTCGATTGCCGGAAAACCACGGCCCGAAAGTAGCGAGAGAAAGATATTGTCCGTGGCCTGGCCATTTTCGCTGGGGATCGGCACCGTGCCGATCCGCATGAAGCCGGAGAGAATCTCGCGCCAGGTATCGAAATTGGAAAAACACAACGCCAAAAAAATCAGGAAGCCAAGTACGGTGATGATCTTGAACGTCATTACGAGCTTGAGTGTGTGATAGATGCGGCCACCAAAGATCAACGGCAGCATCGCTGCCAGAAACACCGCGATTCCCAGTCCGCGGAGCAATGGCTCATCGGCCGGGCCGTCCGGAATGCGCCCCAGGTACAATGCCGCGAGCGGAGTGGCCGCGTTCGCAGCGAGGTAGGGAAACACGGCGCCAAAATCCAGGAACAAATAGATCCCGAGCCAGAACCTGGGGCCAGGGAGCGTGCGGAACTTGCCCGTGAAGATCGGCTCGCCGGTGTAGAGCGTGTAGCGGCTGATTTCGATATTGTAGATCACCTGCCCCAGGATGCTCATCGTGGCCAGCCACATGAGCGCGCCGCCGTAGCGAGCCGTTACTGCGGGCCCCATCAACCATTCGCCGCCGCCAATGGCCGAACCGCCGACGATCAGCCCCGGGCCGAGCATCGCGAACCAATTCTTCCATGTGAATCGCGGGGCGTCGACCAGATGGCCAACCTCCCAGCGAGGCATCTCGTGTGAACCTGGCCAAGGCGCGAGAGGTTCCTTCCCTTGCTCGACCGCGGTAATCGTCGCATCCGCCATGCTGCAAAACTTCCCGTGCCTGGGTCGCGGGGGGCCGGTCGCGCGTGCCTGCGACGCCGGCATATTGTCTGGTCCTTGTATAACCCGCCAAGAACCGGGAGTCCACATTTTTTGAACCAGGAGCCGGGCTGAAATCGAGCGCCGAGATCCTCGCAGGACGAACGACGCGCACAGGTTCACGCCCTCGTCTCACCAGGTAGCCCTCTGCCACCCAGGCCAAGTAGGAAGCCCCAACTGGCCGTGTTCGGCAAGTCGCCAATCCAGACCGTTGCCAAGGCGGCAGGGACCTTCAGAGCATCCGGAAGAAGGTAATCCGTGCCTTTCCCATGCCATTCCGCAGACGGTTTAGCGTTGCGAACGCTCCAGGCCAAAGTTGAGCTTGAGCTGCGGATCGCGTTCGCTATCGGGATTGAGCTCTTTGAACAGCAAACTGGGCTGAATGTCGCGATTGTGCTGGTACTTTTCGCTCGCGTACTCGGTGTAAGAACCCTGGATCTCGTGATAAAAGATCTGACAAATCGGCACGCCGGCATAAATCCTCACCGGCTGCACGGCGAACATCTCGAGCGTCCAGAAGCCGCAGAAGCCAACGTCGCCAAAGCCAGCCGTGACGTGCACGAAGAGCCCCAACCGACCAACCGAGGAGCGGCCTTCGATCATCGGCACCAAGCTGTGCGTCTCGGTTCGCTCGGCGGTTCGTCCGAGATAGAGCTGATTCGGCCCCAGCACGAGACCTTCCGGCGGAATCGTAATCCTCCGAACGCGATTCGGCTTGGCCATGTCCAGCACAACCTCTTCATACGCGATCAACTCGTTGTGCAATGTGAGATTGTAGCTATTGGGATTCAGGTGAGCCTCGTTGAACGGATCGATCACGATGTCCGAACCGAGGCGGCGTCGAATCTCATGGCCGGAAAGAATCATGGTCTCACCATCCCTTTCGGTTGGCGTTTCGATTTTGTGGGCACCCCGTCCCCCACTCCAATCCGCGGGCAGATGGTGCTCAGCGGGCACGCATCGCACTTCGGCTTTCTCGCCACGCAGATTTTTCGCCCGTGGGCAATCATGCGGTGCGAAAAATCGACCCACTCTCGTTTGGGCAAGACCGCCATCAGGTCGCGTTCGATCTTCACCGGATCGGTTTGCCGCGTAAGCCCCAGACGCTTGCTAAGCCGGGCGACGTGCGTGTCGACGACCACACCGCTGGGAATGCCAAAGGCGGTGCCAAGCACGACATTGGCCGTTTTGCGGCCCACGCCGGCCAACTTGACCAGCGACTCCAGGTCTCGAGGCACGCGTCCATCGTACTTCTGAACCAACTCCATGCAGCAGGCCTTGATGTTCTTGGCCTTATTGCGAAAAAAGCCCGTACTCTGAACAGCTCGTTCGAGATCCGCCTGGCGTGCGGCGGCAAAAGCCTGGGCATCGGGATATTTCTGAAACAGGTCCTTAGTGACCATATTCACCCGGACGTCGGTACACTGGGCCGAAAGAATCGTAGCGACCAGAAGCTGCAGCGGCGTCTGAAAGTGGAGCGCACAATGCGCGTCGGGATAGGCCGCTTTCAAACGACGAACGACTTGAGCGGCATGGCGCTTGGCATCGGCGGTCGCAACCATGCGGGGCCTGGCTAGTCGAAGAGTCGAGATGGGCAAAATTGGAAGTCTGCCGGTGAGTCCCTGCGGCAGATGTCGCCAATTGTCGCGCACTCGCGCCGAGCGGTCAAGTGTGCGAAACGGCTGCCCGAGCGCGGCGATACTCGGGCCCCCACAGCCAGTGCAAGAGCGGCGCCGTGGCTACGGTTGTGACGAGCGCCATGATGACCATCATGGCAAACAACCGCGGCGAGATGACACCGATCTCCAGGCCGATGTTGAGCGCAATCAGCTCCATCAGCCCTCGCGTATTCATCAGGACGCCCAAAATTGACGAATCACGCCACCCCATACCGGTCAGTCTGGCCGCGGCCAAGGTGCCGCCGAACTTCCCGACCGTGGCGACCAGGATGATGACCGCGGTAAGGATCCAGTCCTCGTAGCTGTTCAATAATGAAATCTGCGTGCGCAGTCCGGTGATCGCGAAAAACGCCGGCAACAACAAGATCGTAGCCAAGTCGTGCAGCTTGGCCTTGAGCATCTCGCTCAGCCGCTGGTTGCTCGCCAACACGACTCCCATTGTAAATCCACCGAACAGCGTATGGATGCCAATCATTTTGGTGGTCAACCCCGAGATCATGATCGCCACCAGCACCGCCGGAAAGATCCACGATGGGAATTCGCGATCGCCCCAACGGTCAAGTACGCGAAGCACCACGGGACGCACGATCAGCAGCATCACACCGATGTAAACCACGGCTCCGGCGATGACGAAAAGAGCATCCGCCAGTTGCGACTCCGCCATGCCAATGACAAACGCCAATAAACACCACGCCGTAACATCGTCGGTCGCCGCGCAGCTCATGGCCACTACGCCCAACTCGGTCTTGTCGACCTTCTGATCCGTGAGAATTCGCGCCAACACGGGAAACGCGGTAATCGCCATCGCGGCGCCCATAAAGAGCGCGAAACTCGTGAATGCGACGTCCGCGGAAGAAACCCGAGGATAAATCCAAAGCGCGAGCGCCGTGCCCAACACGAACGGCAATAATATGCTCGCGTGTGAAATGGCCACCGCGGCGTGCGCCTTGTGCCGAAGCTGCGGCAGATTGAGTTCCAAACCCACCAGGAACATGTACAGCACGATCCCCAGTCGCGAAATGGCCGTAAGCGCGCTGACCACCACGCCCGCGGGATCGGTCGCGGCGCTCGGCACAAAAATACCCGCGAGCTCGGGACTGAGCGCTCCTAACAAGGATGGCCCCAGCACGATGCCGGCCAACACCTCTCCAATCACGGGCGGTTGCCCAAAATAGCGCAAAAGCCTGGTGAAAATCATGCCCAGCGCAACGATTGCCGCCAGCGTTGCCAGCACATGAAAGACCACGTCGACCTTGGGGGCGCCTTTCGCGGCCTGAGATATCTCGCTCGCGGCGACCACGGGCGCTTGCAAAGTTTCGCCGACCGAGCGAATGAGCAAGAAAACGCCAACACCCGCGCCAATCATCAGCAAGTACACGGCCGGGCCAACCCAACCGATCCTTTGCTGCCCAACCACAGCCGAGGTGGAGCATTTTGACATAGCAACCAGAAACCTGCGCGCCAGCAGCTTGAGGTCAGATAGAGCGGGCATGACACCCGTAGCGAATGATTATGCCTGAGCCGTCGTGCCGTGTCGAGCCGCCCAACTTTCTTACGAATTCGTAGGCTAATACTCGTCCGAAAAGCGTCGAAACAACGCTCGGGCATTGCGCGTCGTCACCTCGCAAAATGCTTCGAAATCCTGCTCGCGAACTTCGGCCAACCGCCGCGCCGTATGCACGACGTTTGCCGGCTCATTGCGCTTGCCGCGCAGCGGCTCCGGCGCGAGGTAGGGGCTATCGGTTTCGACAAGAATGCGGTCATCTGGCACAGCGGCGGCCACGGCCCGAAGCTCGTCTGATTTCTTGTAGGTGACCATGCCGGCGAAACTAATGTACATGCCCATCGCGACGCATTCGGCCGCGCCCGCGGCACTCCCGGTGTAGGAGTGCATCACGCCGCGAAGCGGGCCCCTCCGATGGGCTTCGCGCAGCATTTCCAGAATGTCGGCCTCGCAGTCGCGCATATGCACGATGAACGGCAAATCGCGCTCCTGAGAAAGCCGCAGATGGCGATCGAAGTAGTCACGCTGAATTTCAAGCGGGGCGTCCTTCCAGTAGCGGTCCAGGCCGGTCTCCCCGATGGCCACCACGCGCGGTCGATGCACAAGCGCCACGATCCGGTTCCAATCGCCAAGCTGGGCCTCGGCCGTGTAGTTCGGCTGGATCCCCACCGCGGCATAAACGCCCTTGTTGTGCTCGGCCAGATCGCACACGACCTCGCTGGTGACCGCGTCCACGCCAACCGCGATGAGCGCCTCGACGCCGGCTGCGTGCGCGCGGGTAATCGTCTCCGCACGATCGGCGTTGAACTCTTTTTGATTGATGTGCGAATGCGTGTCGATGAGTCGCATAACCGAAAGTGTACCAATGCTGGAGAACGAGCAGCCGAAATGGTAACCGTCTGAAAATGAAACAGCCCAAAAAAAGCATTTGAATTCGAATGCTTTTTCTGGGCTTGAAGCAATACGGGAATCAAATGCCAAGGCTCCTTAGCGTTTGATCCAGGTGGCACCGGCCTTGGCGGTTTCCGCGGCGAGCTCTTCGATCGACTCCAAATGACCGCGCGCGCTGCCCAATGCCTCTTCGGCCAAGGCACGGGCTTCGAAGTCTCCGCCGCCGATCTGCGACACGCACCGCTCAATGGTCGCGACATCCTGCCGCTGGCAGGCCGCGAGCTTGCCAAGTAGATAGTCGAACGCCAGGTTGTTCGTATCTGGAAAATCGAGCGGAAAACTTCCTAACTCGATCGGCCCATAGTGCTCGAGAATGTGCTGCCCGATGCGCGTGCCAAGCTGTTCCTGATCTTCCACCACTCGCCGCAACGTCTCGACCGCGCTGCTCTCTCCGTCGTGCAGCCAGGGCGCGGCGTCCTTCAGATACATGGGTAGCGAGCGGTACAAGACCGTCAGCAATCGATTCAGCACCTCGTGATTGCCTGGCTGGCTCATGCACGCATTCCGTTGGACGAAAGTTGGTTGGAGCGGAGGCGGGAAACTCAGAACAACTGGCCAGTCGCAATCCGGGCCAGCATGTTCAGACTATCGGGCCAGACGCCCAAGATGACGATCGGCGCCGTCACCAGCACCACGAACGTGCCCGGGATGTACGACATGCTCGCGGGGCGGCGCGTGTCGGGCTCCGGGTCAATCGTCATGATCTTGATGATTCGCAGGTAATAGTAAAGGCTGATTGCCGTGTTCAAGCCGGCGATCCCAAGCACCAGCCATAACTTGGCGTCCACCAGCGAGGCAAAGATCTGGTACTTTCCAAAGAATCCGGCCAGCGGCGGGATGCCGATCAGGCTCACCAGGATGATCGAGAAGCAGATCACGGTGATCGGCGTCCGATGAATGAGCCCGGCATAGTCGTTGATCTCTTCGGTGTGCAGCATGTTGCGCAAGAACGCCACCACGGCGAACGCGCCCAGGTTCATAAACACATAGACACCAGCATAAAAAGCCACGGCGCTGATCGCGTTTCGCGCGCCGGCCCCATCGCCGCTGGCCAATACCATGGCCGCCGCGACCGGCATCATCATGTAACCGGCCTGGCCGATCGTGGAATAGGCTAAGAGCCGCTTGATGTTCGTTTGCCCGTAGGCGGCCAGGTTGCCGAACGTGCAAGTGATAACTGCGACAAATGCCACCAGCCGCCAGATGAAACCGCGGGCCGGTCCAAGCGCCGCGTTCTGAGCATCGCGATCAGCCAGCGGGGCAGAACGAAATTCAACCGTCGCCCCCGCATTCTCCGGGGCCTGCTGCTCGGCAGCGGGCTCGACAGCAACGGGGGAGTCGGTTGCGGCGGGCTCGGCCTTGGGCTCGTCGGCCACGTTATAAAGCGCCGCGGTCTCGACCGGCTTCGCCTCGGCCGTTTCGAACGGCGCCGGTACATAGCCAAACCCGATCGCCACGCGAGCAAGCAAGGCCAATGCCGCGGCCTTGGAAGCCACCGACAAGAAGGCGTTCACCTCGGCGGTGGCGCCCTCGAACACATCGGGGCACCAGAAATGGAACGGCACGGCCGAAAGCTTAAACGCCAAGCCGACCATGATCATCATGCCCCCCAGCGCCAACACCATATGCGTGTCCGCGCCGAAGCCGCTTTCGAGGTTCGTAGGCTGGAGCAGCTCGGCCAGCCGCACGGCCATCGTCGGTAGATGGACCGTTCCTAAAATGCCGGAAACCAGGCTGATGCCGTAGAGCATGACCCCCGCCGCGCCCGCGCCGTAGATAGCGTACTTGAGGGCCGCTTCGCTGCTCTGGCGGCGTCCTTTGAGCAATCCCGCCAAGGCATAGCTCGGCACGCTCGCCATTTCAACACCGAGGAAGATCATCAACATGTTGTTGGCCGAAGCCATCACGCACATGCCGAGCGTCGCCCCCAACACGAGCGCGTAAATATCCGGCGCGGCGTCACGGTCGGGAATGCCCGAGATCTTCGTGAAGATCGCGAACAACACCGCGAAGAACAGCAGCAGCGTGCGGAAGTAAACCGTAAAGTTGTCGTATACCAGCAGGCCGGTGAAAATCTCGGACGGTTGCTCGAGCGGCCGCCACGGCCCGGCCAGATACAGCGCGACGGACGAACCGACCAGCATCACCAGAAAGGAATCGATCCGGCTGGTGAGCCGTGGAATCCGTAAAAAAAGCAACAGCACGATCGTCACGCACAGCGCAATTTCGCCTTGAAACCCGGCGATGCTACGGGCGGAATCGGCCGTCAGTGAGTTGAACAGTTCGTACAAAGTCACGTCTGTTGGCTACCGGATTTCTAGGGTGGCTTATCGAATCTCGCTTTGGACTAGCGCCGGCGCGACCGGGGCCGGAGCCGTCGGGTCGAAGGCGGCTGTCTGCGGCAGATTGGTCGCGTTGCGCGAGGCCCAGTTCGCCAAGTTGTCGACCGTCCGATCGACGCTCGGCGTCATATAGTGGAACACCGACTGCGGATACACGCCCAGCGCGATGGCAAACACGAATAGCGGCAACGCAATCGCCAGCTCGCGCCCCGTCATCGGGTGCAGGTGATCGGCATGCGGGCCCTTGTACTCGGGTCCCAGGTACACCCGTTGCAGAGTCCAAAGAATGTAGGCCGCGGTGATAATGACAACCGACGCCGTGACTACGGCCAAGGCGTGGCTGAACGTCCACACCGAGAGCGTGACGAATACTTCGCCGATGAAGCCGCACAAGCCCGGCAGCCCCAAGCCGGCAAAGAAGATGCCGATGGCCAGTCCGGAATAGACCGGCATCTTGGCGAACAGGCCACCGAACTGATCAAGGTTGCGGTGATGCACGCGTTCATAGATGACGCCCACCATGAAGAACATGCCGGGCGAGGCGATCCCGTGAGCGATCATCTGGAACATGGCGCCGTTCATTCCCATCTTCCAGGCATCGGGATTGAATTCGTTGCCGGCGACCGCCGACCAGACGCCAATCCCGAGCACGACGTAACCCATATGGCTTACCGAGCTATAGGCCACGAGCCGCTTGAAGTCTTTTTGAGCCAAGGCGGCGAAGGCCCCATAAACCATGCTTACGACGCCCAAGGCACACACGAAGTACGCCAGCTCATATCCGGCCTGCGGACAAATCGGATAGCAAATGCGGATGATGCCATAACCGCCAAGCTTGAGCAAAATACCCGCCAGGATCATCGAGATCGGCGTGGGAGCTTCGACGTGCGCGTCGGGGAGCCATGTATGCAACGGAACCGAGGGCACCTTGATCACAAAGCCAACGAGCAACAACAAGAAGGCCCACCACTGGAGCGGCTTGCCGAGCACGTCGCCGTTGAAGGCATCCGTGTGCTGGCCAAGCTGCTGGAGGGCCAGAATGTTAAAGGTTCGCTGCGGCGTAGTGTGCGATTGCAGCTCTGCGAACCGCGCGGCCTGCTCAGACTCGTTCAACTCGGCGCTAATAACATGCGCCGCGACCAGTTGATCTTTCGAGAGCAACTTCAAGTCGCTCGAGAAATAGAGCATCAGAATCGCGATCAACATGAACACGCCGCCCGCCAGCGTGTACAAGAAGAACTTGATCGCCGCGTATTCGCGCCGCGGCCCGCCCCACACGCCGATCAGGAAGTACATCGGCAGAAGCATGACTTCCCAGAACACATAGAACAGGAAAAAGTCGAGGGCGAGGAATACCCCCAACACGCCCGTTTCCAAAATCAGAAACAAAACGCAGTAAGCCTTCACGTGCTTTTCGATCGGCCAACTCGCGGCCATCGAAAGCATCGTTACGAAAGTGGTCAGCACCACGAGCGGGAAGCTGATGCCGTCCAGGCCCATGAAGTAATTGATATTGAAGCTTGGAATCCAGCCTACCGAAAACACCTTCTGCATCTCGGTTACGGCGGTGTCGAAGTTCCAGGCTCCGCCGTTGGGCAGCGCCATGATGGCCGTCAGCAGGAAGACCACCGCGGTTACCCCCAGCGAGAAGAACTTCATCGCGTCGGTATTCTCGCGAGGAAAAAATGCCACGGCCAGCGCGCCGAGAGCCGGCAGAAACACCACGAGGCTGAGCAGTGTGAGGTAGGTCGATTCCATGTTCAGCGGTTTCCCAGTCGGTTCGCGGCAATTTATCGCCGCACTCGGGCGGCGGTCGCCCGGTTCACGTCAACGTTAATTAGGAGATGTACAACGATATCAGCACGAACATCGCCACGGTCCCGACGACAATAAACATCACGTATTGCCGGATGCGTCCCGTCTCGACCGAGCGAAGCTTGAGCCCCGTGGCATAGGTCCAACCGGCCAGGCCGTTAATCAGGCCATCGACCAAGTAGCGGTCCGTCAAATCGTCGAGCCGTGCGACCATCCGCGTCAGCAATGCCAGCCCGTCGATGATGCCGTCGATGACAACCTTATCGAACTCGGCCACGCGATTGGCGATGAACAACGTCGGCTTCACGAAGAGGTAGTGATACAACTCGTCGAAATACCACTTGTTCACCAGAAACACGTAGATCGGCTTAAACTGCTTGGCCACCTCGGCCGGGTTCAACAGGCTAAGTCCATAAAACACGATTGCCAGGCCTAACCCCGACAGGCCAGTGAACGTCGCGATCCATGTGCTCGACACGTGGAACTTGTCCAAGTGCGACAAGTGCTCGTCCGGATGCACCAGGTCCGACATCAACACGCCATGCACCGTGTCTTGAATCCCCGTCGGGCGGGCCTGCTCCAAAAGATCCTGCACGCTCACCGGCAGGAACGGCCAACCAATGATCACGGCCATCACAGCCAGCACGACCAGCGGATAGTACATGACTTTCGGCGACTCGTGGGCGTGATCGTAAGCGTGATGATCGCGCGGCTTGCCGGCGAAGGTCATGAACCACAGCCGGAACATATAGAACGCCGTAATCGCGGCGCCAGCCGCCGCCACGTAAAACAGCCAGCCAAACTGCGGATTAGCGTCTTTGAACGACAATCCCTGAGCCAGAATGGCGTCCTTCGAGTAGTGGCCGCTCAAACCGATGGCAAACGGCACCCCGGCGCCCATGATCGCCAGGCATCCGGCCAGCATGGTATACGCCGTCCAGGGCATCTTGTGCCGCAAGCCGCCCATCTTGGTCATGTCGTTCGTATGCACCGCGTGAATCACCGAACCGGAACACATGAACAAGAGGCTCTTGAAGAACGCGTGCGTGATCAGGTGAAACATGCCCGCGCTCCAGCCGCCGACGCCCAGAGCGAGCATCATGTAGCCGAGCTGACTGACCGTCGAATAGGCGAGCACGCGTTTGATGTCCACCGCCACGATGGCGATCGTCGCCGCAATGAACAGCGTGATGCAACCGATGACCGCGATGACCAGCAGCGCCTCGGGCGGGAAGACCGGATAAAAACGGCCGACCAGGTACACACCGGCCGCAACCATCGTCGCCGAGTGGACCAGCGCGCTGACCGGAGTGGGCCCTTCCATCGCGTCCGGAAGCCAGACGTGCAGCGGAAACTGAGCGCTTTTGCCCACGCAACCACAGAAGATGCCCAGGCCGGCAATGATCAGCAGCCAGTAGGCATGACGGCCGATGCCCCCAGGCTCGAGGTCGGCACGCCACTTTTCAATCTGCTCCGGCGTCGGTTCGACACCGCTGGCGATTTCACCGGCGGCGGCAGCCTTGACCATACCGTCGGGCACGACCAGGGCATAGTGATTCGCTTCGCTACGGACTTGCGTAAAGATGCCCGGTTCGAGCGCGCCGTCGCCGTCGGTGTCAAGATCGCCAAAGCTAAAGGTGCCTAACGTGGCGAAGAGGATCATCAGCCCGATGATCATTCCGAAGTCGCCAACACGGTTGACGATGAACGCTTTGTTCGCCGCCGTGGAAGCGCTCTTTCGCTCAATGTAGAAGCCAATCAGGAAGTAGGAGCAAATCCCCACCAGTTCCCAAAACACGAACACCATCGCGATGTTGCCCGCGATGACGATGCCCAGCATGCTGAAGCAGAAGAGCGACAGGTACTGAAAAAAACGGTGGAACCGGCCGGGACGATGCAGATGATGGCCGTTCGACAACGTGACTTCATGGTCGGTGATGTCATGCAACTCGTCGTGCATGTACCCATTGGCATAAAAATGGATACACGTCGCGATGAATGTGATCATCGCGAACATCGTGACGGTGAGCGAGTCGATGTAATAGCTGATCGTAATGCGCAACTTGCCGAATTGGCCAAGCGTGTACCACTCCCCCGCCACGTAAGGCTTCACCCAGGGCTCGTGATGTTCGCCCGCGGTCTTGTGCTCGGGGGCGGCATGGCCGTCCTGCGACTCAGAGCCATGAGCGCCTTCGCCGTGAGCCCCGCCATGCGCTTCTGCATGAGCCGCATGATGCTCGGGCGGAAAGCTGTAGTTGGGAATCCACACCAAAAACAGCGCGACGAGCGACAGCACAGCGCTGGTGCCAATCGCGGCCGTCGCGAGCACGCCGGCGCCTTGGCCATGCTTGCCCATTCGGGGGCCGAACAGCAGGATCAGCGTGAACGACGCCAGCGGCACCAGCCAGGCGAGGCCCAACAGCACAGGTAATGTGGAGACAGGATCCATCAGCCTTTTAGCTCGTCAGCCCGATCGACGTCGACCGTCGAGTGGTTATTGTAAAAGTTCAAAACGATCGCCAGCGCCACGGCGGCCTCGGCGGCGGCGAGAATGATCACAAACAAGGCAATCAACTGGCCGTCGAGACCAATGCCCAATACGCCCGGCCGCAGGTACTCGCTGCCAAAAGCGACGAAATTCACGTTCGCGCCGTTGAGCACCAGCTCGATGCCCATCAGCACACCCAGGGCGTTGCGCTTGGTCGCCATGCACACCGCGCCGGTTACGAACAGCACCGCGCCGACCACCAAATAATGAGCGATGCCCACGGGATCGGTCAGAAAATTCATTTCAGAGCCTCCCACGAGCCGCCGGTCTGAACACGTTTCTTCGGTCGCGCGAGATAGGCCGAGCCCACCAGCACCACAAGCAAGTGAATCGACACGATTTCAAAGGGCAACAGATAGCCCGACATGCCGGCACGTTGAACGGGATCGGATTCGTCGAGCTTGTCGACGCGGGCTCCCAAGAGGCCCATCCCCAGCCGGGTGGCCGTAGGCCGCGAATCGCCTTCGATGACGGCCAGCGGCTGCCAGGCCTCGACGCTCATCGCGGCCTGTAACAGCACGGCAAACAACAATCCGCCAACCATGATGCCCAGCGTCCACTCGCCGGCCGAAGTCTTCAGCGAGATGAACGGCCCCTGAGCCGTGAGCATGACGCCGAAGATCAATAGCACCAAGGTGCCACCGACGTAAATCATGACCTGCATGGCACCGACAAAATCGGCCCCGGCCAGAAAGAACAAGCCGCTCGTGGCCGCCAGCGACAGCACCAGATAGAAAGCCATCCGCACGATATTACTGGTCAGCAGCACGGCCACGGCAAAGCCGCACGCCAAGAGCG